>NZ_JAMYRH010000001.1:197500-889015 GCF_040321305.1 Mesorhizobium sp. M0478 | reverse complement strand
TTGGGGGTGTGTTGGGGGTCACCCGCCCGCGGTGCTTGGTGTTGTTGTTTTTGCCTCTCTGTTGTTGTGGGGGGGGGTTGACCCTTGGGCGCAACTCGAGCAAGGCGCTCAGTGCCCTTCCGATGTCCGTTCGCGGCGATTGCCAGGTGGTTCCCCCACTCCGTCTCGGCTTCGCCGAGCCACCTCTCCCCCCTCCGGAGGGAGAGGAAAAAGGAGCCCGGCCGTAAGCGCAGGTCCTGCACGAAAACTGCACATCCCTGCGGAAAACCTCCTCCGCTCCGCCCCGCCGTTTCCATGCGAGCCCGCGACAACAGCGGCATGCAACAGCGAAACGCTCACCTTTGGTCCTTGCCCTATCGCCTGCGCAGCGAAAGCTGGTGGTTGGTCGATCCGCCCCGGGCGGCGGCCCGCCCTTACCTGGAAGCGAGCCTGCTCCCTTTTATCCGCCCACCGGCCGAGCGGACCCAGCCCATCAGGAAAATCCGCGCATGACATCGTTTGCAAGCTTTTCCAGCCGCTTCGGCATCGCCGTCCTGCTCGTGGCGCTGGCGGATTTTTTCTTTTACGGCCAGCCCGCCGGGATCACGGTGCTGCTGTTTGCCATCCTGATCGCCGGCGCGGTGGTCGCTGTGCATCCTGCCGCGCTGAAATCCACCCGACCCTGGCTCAAGCCGGCCGCTTTGTTCGTCGCGCTGCTGCCGCTGACCGAGAACGTCAGCCCGCTGTCGGTGGCGATAGCTGTCGTGGCGCTGGTGGTGTTTGCGCTGTCCCTGTCCGGGCGGCTACGGCACGGCATCGCCCGCATTGCCGGCCAGGTGGCGCTGTTCCTGCTGGCGGCGCCGCTGCGCCTTATCCGTGACTTTTTCCAATGGCGCCGCACGGTGCGCCGGCTTGGCGGCCGCCGCATCCGCCTGGCGTCCATCATCGTCTGGGTCATGCCGGTGACGCTGGGCGCGGTGTTCCTGTTCTTGTTCGGCGCCGCCAATCCGGTCATCGAATACTGGCTGTCGCTGATCGACCTGATGAAGCTGCTCGATCTCATCCAACTGGCGCGGATCGTCTTCTGGCTGTTCGTGATCGCCGGCGTCTGGGCTTTCCTGCGGCCTCGCCTGCCGCGTTTCCCGCGCCGCCTTCCACCTTTGACGCCGCCTGCAGCCGTGGCCGCACCGGCCGCGACTAAACCAGCGACAACGATCGAGGCCGTCGTCTTCGGCAAGGCCGCGATCCTGCGCGCGCTGATCGTCTTCAACGCCTTGTTTGCGCTGCAGACCGGGCTCGACGCAGCCTATCTCTGGGGTGGGGTCGCCCTGCCGGACGGGTTGAGCTATGCCGCCTATGCGCATCGCGGCGCCTATCCACTGATCGCCACCGCGCTGCTGGCCGCCGGCTTCGTGCTGGCGGCGCTGCGGCCGGGCAGCGAAACCTCAGGCGATCCGCTGATCCGCCGGCTGGTCTATGCCTGGGTGGCGCAGAACATCGTGCTGGTCATCTCGTCGATTCTCAGGCTCGATCTCTATATCGGCGTCTATGCACTGACCTACTGGCGCATCGCCGCCTTCGTCTGGATGGGGTTGGTGGCGTCAGGGCTTGCACTGATCATTGCCCGCATCGCGGTTGGAAAATCCAACGAATGGCTGCTCTCCGCCAATCTTGCGACGCTATCGGCGACGCTTTATGCCTGCTGCTTCATCAACTTCGCCGCAATGATCGCCAATTTCAATGTCGACCATTCCCTTGAAATGACCGGCGACGGCACGCCTATCGATACCGAATATCTGCGCTCGCTCGGCGCTGCCGCCATGCCGGCGCTGGACCGCCTCTACATGCACCAATTCGGAAACCAAACGACCTATCTGGCCCACCAAATGATGATCGACGACACTATCGCCGAGCAGAAGCAGTGGCGCGCCTGGAGCTTTCGCGGCTGGAGGCTCGTGCAGGTTCTCGACAAGAGAGGTCCGCTCGTGCTTCCTCCACCTACCCAGCCCTCGCAACCTTCAGTGCCGGACCGTTAGATCCATGCCGCATCAGATCCTGGTCGCCGACGACGATCCGCACATACGCGAGATCATCTGCTTTGCGCTGGAAAAGGCCGGGATGAATACGCAGGCCGTGTCCGACGGCGCCGCGGCCCTGCAGGCGATCGAGCGCCGCGTGCCCGATCTCGTCGTGCTCGACATCGGCATGCCGGAGATGGACGGGCTGGAAGTCTGCCGGCGGCTGAGGCAGCGCTCCGACGTGCCGGTTCTGTTCCTGTCCGCGCGCGACGAGGAGATCGACCGCATCCTCGGGCTCGAAATGGGCGGCGACGACTACGTGACGAAACCGTTCAGCCCGCGCGAACTGGTGGCGCGCGTCAACGTCATCCTGCGCCGCGCCCGCCCCGTGGCGCCCGACCCCGCCGACGACAAGAACTTCGCGCATGGCAAGCTCAGCCTGGCGCCGGCCAGCCACGGCGCCAGTTTCGACGGCAAGGCGCTGGCGCTGACGGCGATCGAATTCTCGATCCTCAGGGGATTTCTGGCGCGGCCGGCGCATGTGCTGGGCCGCGACCTGGTGGTCGCCAGCGCCTATGCCGCCAACATCCACGTCGCCGACCGTACCGTCGATAGCCACATCCGCAACATCCGCGCCAAGCTGGCGGCGGCGGGCTGTCTCGACGCCATTGAAACCGTGCATGGTGTCGGTTTCCGGCTCGGCCGATGCGGCGCCTGAGCGACGCCAAATGGATCGGCACCAAATGGCGGCCAAGGCTGGCCACGGTGGTTCTCGCCATCCTCATCATGGTGCTGGCGCTGCCGCTGGTCGGCCTGTTCTTCTTCCGGCTTTATGAAAACCAGCTGATCCGCCAGACCGAGGGCGAGTTGATCGCGCAAGGCGCCGTCATCGCCGCCATCTATGCACAGAATATCAGTGACGCCGCCATTGCCCCGGAGAAGCTAGGGGTGCCGATGCAGGCTGACAGCGGCGATGCCAGCCGCGGCGACGACTCGCCTTACCAGCCGATCGAGCCGAGCCTCGATCTCGCTTCCGACTACCTGCTGCCGACCCGACCAGCCGGCATCGCCGCGGCCATCGATCCAGCCTTCGCGGCGATCGGCGCCAGCCTGTCCGGCATTCTCGACACGACGCAAAAAACCACGCTGGCCGGCTTCCGGCTGCTCGATCCGCGCGGCGTTGTCATTGCAGGGCGCGACGAGGTCGGACTATCGCTGGCCAATGTCGAAGAGGTGCGCACCGCCCTTGCCGGCCACTACGCCAGCGTGTTGAGACAAAGAATTCCCGACCAGCCGCCACCGCCCCTCTATTCGGTCAGCCGCGGCACGAAAGTTCGCGTCTTTGTCGCCATGCCGATCGTGGTCGACGGCCATGTCGCCGGCGTCATCTACCTGTCTCGAACGCCGAACAACATCGTCAAGCATCTCTATGGCGAACGCGGCAAGGTGACGCTGGCGGCCATCGCCATGCTCTCTGGCACGCTGCTGATCGCGCTGGTGTTCCTGCGCACCGTGAGCCGGCCGATCTACGCGCTGATGGAGCGCACGAGGCGCATCGCCGCCGGCGACCGCGACGCGATCCGGCCGCTCGACCATCACGGCACGCGCGAAATGGCCGAGCTGTCCGCCGCCTTCCTCGACATGGCGGAAAAGCTGCAGGCGCGCTCCGACTCGATCCAGACCTTTGCCACCCATGTCTCGCACGAGCTCAAATCGCCGCTGACGGCGATCCAGGGCGCGGCCGAACTCTTGCGCGATTCCGGCGAGGCGATGGACGCGGCAGAGCGCAAGCGGTTTTCCGGCAACATCGTCAACGATGCCGGAAGGCTCAATCTGCTGGTACGGCGCCTGCTCGATCTGGCGCGCGCGGAAAACCTGGCGCCGAGCGGCGAAAGCACATCGCTCGATGCGGCGCTGGCATTGCTGCCGGTGGACGGCAGGCTGGCTGTGACCATCGAGACGGGCGGCGAAACCGGTCTGCGCATCTCGGCCGAGAATGCGGCGATCGTGCTTGCCAACCTGATCGACAATTCCGCCAGGCACGGCGCGACCCAGGTTTTGCTGGCGGCTGCCAGCGCCGACGGCAAAGTGACGATTGCGATCAGCGATGATGGCGCCGGCATTTCGCCGAGCAACAGGGCGCGCATTTTCGAGCCGTTTTTCACCACGCGGCGCGAGTCCGGCGGCACCGGCATGGGCCTCGGCATCGTGCTGGCCCTCCTGAAAGCGCATGATGGCACGATCGCGCTGGTTGACTCCGGGCGCGGCACGCGCTTCGAGATTTCCTTGCCAGCCGCGTGAGGGCTGGTGGATCGGAGAACAAAGTGCGCTACGACATCGTCATCATCGGCGGAGCCATCGTCGGCTCCTCGGTCGCCTACTACCTTCGCGAGGAAGGCTTTTCCGGCTCCATCGCGCTGATCGAACGCGACCCGCAATTCGCCCATGCGGCAACGACGCTGTCCATGGCCTCGATCCGTCAGCAATTCTCGATCCCGGAAAACATCCGGCTGTCGCAGTTCACGCTAAACCTGTTCCGGCGGCTGAAGGAGACCTTCGGCGCCGATGCCGATATCGGCTTTCGCGAGGGCGGCTATCTGATCCTGGCCGGCGAGGCCGGGCTGCCGATCCTGAAAGCCAATCACGAAGCGCAGGTCGCAGAGGGCGCCGACATTCTGCTCGAGGATGCCGACCAGCTGGCAAAGCGTTTTTCCTGGCTGTCGACGGAAGGCATCAGCGCCGGCGCCTTCGGCCGCACCGGCGAGGGCTGGTTCGACGCGCATGCCATGCTGACGCTGTTTCGCAAGGCATTGCGTGACAGACAAGTCGATTTCATCGCCGCCGATGTCACCTGCATCGAGCGCCAGGCCAACCGCGTTACCGGCGTGCGCCTCGACAATGGCGAAAAGCTGGAAGCCGGCATCGTCGTCAACGCCGCTGGTCCAAACGCCGGCAAGATCGCCGCTCTTGCCGGGCTCGCGCTGCCGGTCGAGCCGCGCAAGCGCAATGTCTTCGTCTTCGAGGCGCGGGAAAAATACGCCGACATGCCGCTGCTGGTCGATCCCTCCGGCATCTATGTCAGGCCGGAAGGCTCGGTCTATCTCACCGGCGGCGCCGAGCCGGAAGAGGGCGACGGTCCCGCCGATCCAGCCGATTTCGAGGTCGACTGGCCGCTGTTCGAAGAGGTGATCTGGCCGGTGCTGGCCACCCGCATCCCCGCCTTCGAGGCGATCAAGCCGACACGCGCCTGGGCCGGCCACTACGACTACAACACGCTCGACCAGAACGCGGTGATCGGGCCGCATCCCGAGGTCGGCAATTTCATCTTTGCCAACGGATTTTCCGGCCACGGCCTGCAGCAGGCGCCGGCGGTCGGCAAGGCGCTGGCGGAGTTGTTGGTGCATGGCGGGTATCGGACGGTGGATTGCTCGGCGTTTGGGTACGCCAGAGTGGCCGAAGGAAGGGCGTTCCGGGAATTGAATGTGATTTGAGGCGGCAAAAGCTCACTGTCGAGTTCCCGCCCACCCCCCTCTGCCCTGCCGGGCATCTCCCCCGCAAGGGGGGAGATGGCAGCTTCGGCGAAGGCGCCATTCTTGCAACGTCGGCGATTGGCGAAAGCGGTCGCGGCATCTGATCTCCCCCCTTGCGGGGGAGATGGCCGGCAGGCCAGAGGGGGGTGCTGTCCCGCGAGCGTCTAAGCAACCATCGCACTGACAGCCATCGCGTTGCCCAGTGCATGCCCGGCGGCCGTGTTGTCGAAAATGCCCCAGACCTCGGCGCCGGAAGCGGCCGCTGCTTCCACTTGCCGCGCAAACCGGTCGAGCGTTTCGGCATCGTAACCCGAATAGTAGATGCGCGGCGCGCCGTGCCAGCGGAAATAGGCAAGGCCGGGCGAGCCACCCGGCCCTGCTGCCTCCGGAACCGAAGCCGGGTCGGCGGCGACCCGTGCGACCTGGTGACCGGCGAGCAGTGCGTCCGCCTCGGCACCGAACCAGGTGGGATGGCGCGGCTCGCATGCCAGCCTTGCCCGGACACGCTTGCTCAACATGTCGAAGAAACCGCCGGCGACCTCCGGCTCGAAGGGCAGGCTTGGCGGCAGCTGCGCCAGAAGCACGCTCAGCTTTTCGCCGAGACCTTCGACCTGCCCGAGAAAGTCCTCCGTCAGCCCCTCGCAATCGGCGAGGCGATGCTCATGGGTCATGCTCTTCGGTGCCTTGACCGCGAAGCGGAAGTGCTCCGGCACGGCGTGCGTCCAGCGCTCATAGGTCTCGCGGCGGTGCGGCTTGTAGAACGAGGTGTCGATCTCGACGACCGGAAAGCGTTTTCCGTAACGTTCGAGATGCGACCCGGGCTGCGGAAAGTCAGCCTTGTATCGAGACGGAATTCCCCAGCCGGCGGTGCCTATGAGAGATCGGCGATTTCCCATGCTGGGGATGTGGACCGGATGAAGCGCGGGTCAAGGGCGACAAGGAGGCGTTGCTCCGCGGGGTCCTGAACACCGTTCCGCATTGCCGAGAACCTTGCCCGCCTTGACTGCCCAACCCGATCGGCAATTGCGCTCGACGCTCGTCAGCCCTCGCGGGAGAACCAGAACGCGTCGGCCATTCGCGTCATGCCGATACGCTCATAGAAGCCGACTGCGTCGGGCATCGAGATCAGGCTGATGGCGACCGAAGGCCCAAGCTGCCGGCGGGCCGCGTCCATCAGGCCCTTGCCGATACCGAGGCCTTGCGCAGATTGGGATACGGCGAGCTCTGAGACATAGCGCACCCAGGAAAAGTCGGTGATGGCCCTGATAACGCCTATCAGCGGCCTGCCTTCGATGTCGAGCCGCGCCGTCAGCACCAGGTTCGCGCCCGAAAGCATCGCCTGCAGCCGGGCGTCGTCATCGACGGGGCGTGTTTCGCCGAGCGTGGATTCGACCAGCACGCGGCGGAATTCAGCGACGTCGAGCTCAGGCTCACTGGCATAGATAATATTCGATTGTGTGGTCATGGGCGCAAGGTGCACCAGCGGCGGCCGGTTTTAAAGACGTTTGCCGCCGATCTTTCGATCGGGCCGCGCACCAACAGTTGCCTTTTATTTGCCGGCGGCTTTGTGTAAACCGGGCGCAGCAACCCTGACGCAACGAATTCGATCAAGAACGGGCAAAAGCCATGGAAAAATTCACCAAGCTCACCGGCGTCGCCGCACCGATGCCGATCGTCAATGTCGACACCGACATGATCATCCCCAAGGATTATCTCAAGACGATCAAGCGCACCGGGCTCGGCAGCGGCCTGTTCGCCGAAATGCGCTACAAGGACGATGGCTCGGAAAACCCCGACTTCGTGCTCAACAAGCCAGCCTACCGCAAGGCGCAGATCCTGGTCGCCGGCGACAATTTCGGCTGCGGTTCGAGCCGCGAACACGCGCCGTGGGCGCTGCTCGATTTCGGCATTCGCTGTGTCATCTCGACGTCGTTCGCCGACATTTTCTACAACAACTGCTTCAAGAACGGCATCCTGCCGATCACCGTCAGTCCGGAAGATCTGGAGAAGCTGATGGACGACGCCTCGCGCGGCTCCAATGCGACGGTTTCGGTCGACCTCGAGGCCAAGGAAATCCGCGGCCCCGACGGCGGCGTGGTCACCTTCGACCTCGACGACTTCAAGCGCCACTGCCTGCTGAACGGTCTCGACGATATCGGCCTGACCATGGAGAAGGCCGGCGCCATCGCCTCGTTCGAGAAGAAGAACGCTGCCGAGCGTCCTTGGGCCTGAGTGGTACGAGATGGCCCGGCCGCCACAAAGCCGGGTTCGTGGCGGCTGAACGGAGGGGACAGTCATGACACGTTTTCTTCTTGCCGGCGCCTGCGCGCTGGCGTGGATGCTGATGCCGGTGGCCGGCGCGCAAGCACAGACCGACACGGTCCTCGTGCCGGCAGAAGATCCGTCCACCGCCGACCCGGGCGCGTCGAGCAATGCGGCCATGGCTGGCGATGACAGCCAGGGGCCGGTCCCGTTCGAGGGCGGCCAGCTGACCATCACCCAGCCGGAGCAGGATGGCGAAAAGGTGCTGGCCTATGACGGCAAGCAGCTGGCCAGCAATTACGACGTCTTCTTCGACAAGGTGGTCAAGGTCGGCGGCGTCAACGTGGCGCTGGTCGATGTCGGCGACGGCGGCAACCAGTGCGGCCCGGCCAAGGTCATCGTCTGGAAGCCGGAAGGCGGCGAGATACAGAGCCTCACGGTCGAACAGGACGAATGCGGCGCGCCGCCGGCGGCGGTCGCCGACAACGCCATCTATTTCGTGCCCTATCTGTTGCCGGGCGATACGAAGCAGGCGCTGCAATGGTCGCCCACCGAAGGGCTGACGATCTCGGGCGACCTGACCTACGCGCCGGAGCCCGGCACCGACTGGAAGGACGTCGATCCGGCCAAGTACCAGAACATCATCGACGCCTTCCACAACGAAGCCGTCTACAAGGCGGCGAAGACGCTGCTCGGCGACACCATGCCCGACATGGCGACCAGCCTGCTGGTCGGCGGCGGCACCGAAAAGACGGCCTCCGGCGCCTTCTATGCCACCGGCTGCGTCCCGCATGCGTGCGGCAGCAGCGACGGTTTCATGGCGGTCGACCCGGTCAAGCACACGCTGTATTTCGCCCGCCGCGGCGACGATGGTGAGCCGCAGGCCTGGCCTGACGTGAAGACCTGGCCGGCGGATATCAGGGAAGCAATGGACAAGGCGCAGGGGAACTAGGTCTGACACAGCTGCGCCTGCGTGGTTTCGTCATCCACGGGCGAAGCGACGCGTAGCGGAGCGCAGACCCGAGGATCCATGCCGCGACTGTTGCCGGAGGGCGCGGCGGATCAGAGTTCTTCACCGTGGCGACGCACCGACGTCCCGGCATGGATCCTATGGTCTGCGCCGCGTCGCTTCGCTCCTTGCTTCGCCATAGGATGACGACGGGAGGGATGCCTCGGCTAATCCCCGAGGTTTGTGCTTTGCCTTCGTGACAACGATTCACTCGGTTTGGCCCACGACCGGCCCAGCTTTCCTCTGCTAGACGAGCACCTACGATTACGAGGAGACGCTGATGCGCACACTCATCTCCACCGGCTCCCCCTTCGAGAAAACCGCCGGCTATTCGCGTGCGGTGGTGCAGGGTGACTGGTGTTTCGTGTCGGGAACGACCGGCTACGATTACACGACCATGACCATGCCGGAAACGGTGGAGGCGCAGACGCGCAATTGCCTGGCGACCATCGCGGAGGCGCTGAGGGATGGCGGCTTCGACATGGCCGATGTGGTGCGGGCGCATTACTACATCACAGACCGGGCCATCGTGGACGTCGTCTTCCCCATCCTCGGCGAGGCTTTCGGCGAGATCAGGCCGGCGGCGACGATGATCGTGTGCCAGCTCAACAAGCCGGAAATGAAGATCGAGATGGAAGTCACGGCGCTGCGGCGCACGGCTTGAAGAGGCCAAAGCCATGACGGTCCGGCGCATCGTAGCCAATATCGGGACGCAGGACGCGGCGGCGGCGAAACGCTTCTATCAGGACGTGCTTGGCCTCGATGTGCTGATGGATCAGGGCTGGATCGTCACCTACGGGTCCGACGAACGGATGCAGGTGCAGATCAGCTTCATGGCCCAGGGCGGCTCCGGCACGCCGGTGCCGGACCTCTCCATCGAGGTCGACGATGTCGATGCGGCGCTGCAAGGCATGAAGGCCGCCGGCTTTGCCGTCGAATACGGTCCGGCCGACGAGCCGTGGGGCGTACGGCGGTTTTATGTGCGCGATCCGTTCGGCCGGTTGGTGAATATTTTGTCCCATAAGTGATTTGTTCCTCTCCCCCGCCTCTGTCGAGGGCGAGGAACCCAGGTTCTGAGAGGCGGGCGCCGTCGTAGCGTTCTTCATCCCCTTGCGCCGCAAGCTCTTGGCGTTTAGCAAGGCCGCGGTTTCTCCAAACAGTGTTGGGACGGTTCTCCATGGCTTCGAAAAATCTTCTCCTGCTCGCCGGCGATGGCATCGGCCCCGAGGCGATGGCCGAGGTGAAGAAGCTGATCGCGGCCATGAACGTCAAGCTCGGCAGTGATTTCGTCACCGATGAGGGTCTGGTCGGCGGCTGCGCCTACGATGCGCATGGCGCGGCGATTTCGGATGCCGACATGGCAAAGGCGATGGCTGCGGATGCGGTTCTGTTCGGCGCCGTTGGCGGGCCGAAATGGGACAAGGTGCCTTACGAGGTGCGTCCCGAGGCCGGGTTGCTACGGCTGCGCAAGGACATGGAGCTGTTCGCCAATCTGCGCCCCGCCATCTGCTATCCGGCGCTGGCCGCGTCGTCCTCGCTGAAGCAGGAAGTCGTCGAGGGCCTCGACATATTGATCGTGCGCGAGCTTACCGGCGGCGTCTATTTCGGCGAGCCGAAGCAGATCATCGATCTCGGCAACGGCCAGAAGCGCGGCATCGACACGCAGGTCTACGACACGTTCGAGATCGAGCGGATTTCAGGCGTCGCCTTCGAGCTGGCGCGCACGCGCAAGAACCACGTTACATCGATGGAAAAGCGCAACGTCATGAAATCCGGGGTGCTGTGGAACGAGGTCGTCACCCAGACCCACACAGCCAGATATGCCGACGTCAAACTCGACCACATGCTCGCCGATGCCGGCGGCATGCAGCTGGTGCGCTGGCCAAAGCAGTTCGACGTCATCGTCACCGACAATCTGTTCGGCGACATGCTGTCCGACATCGCCGCCATGCTGACCGGATCGATCGGCATGCTGCCGTCGGCCTCGCTCGGCGCGCCCGATGTGAAGACCAAGAAGCGCAAGGCGCTATACGAGCCGGTGCATGGCTCGGCGCCCGACATTGCCGGCCAGGGCATCGCCAACCCGATCGCCATGATCGCGTCGTTTGCCATGTGCCTGCGATATTCCTTCGGCATGGTCGATGAGGCCGACAAGCTCGAAGGCGCAATAGCCGCCGTGCTCGACGACGGGCTGCGGACGAAGGATATTTTGTCCGAGGGCATGACCGAAGTCGGCACTGTCGCAATGGGCGATGCCATCATCGCCAAGTTCCTTGGCTGATCGGCCAAACTCAGCGGATCTCGCCGGCTAGCCGTCTCAGCAGGCCGACGAGTTGCGCCTCGTCCACGGTTGAAAAAAAAGCAGCGTCGGCGGCTTCGACGGCGACGATAGCGCGCTGGACTGCGGCCGTCCCCGTCGTGGAGACGCGGATCACCTTGGCGCGGGAATCCCGCGGGTTGGTGTCCCGCACAATCAGTCCCTTTGCCTCGAGCCGGGCGACGACGTCCGATGTCATCTTCACCTCGGTGCCGGCCTGGGCGGCGAGCTGCACCTGGTTAGGCGGCTCGCCATAGCGGCCGAGCCACATCGCCGAAGCCAGCAGCACGAACTGGACATGCGTAAGGTCAAGCGGGGCCAGCGCCGCCGTCATGACGCGCTGCCAGCGCATGGTGGTTCGCCAGAGCAACAAGCCGGGGCTCTCGGATGGTCCGCTGAAGCGCGTTTGCAGATCCCCCCGATCAGCCACCGTTCGCCAACTCCCTTGCCTGCTCGAACAGTTTGGCCATCGAAGTGTCGAAATCGCCGCTGATCTGCGGCCCGAGCTCTGGTCCGACCTCGGCGGCCGATGGGCCGGAAATCTCGAGGCGATGCGTCACTTGAGTGCCACCCTCGACCGGCGTCAGCGTATGCCTGAACAGCAGTTTCGTGTCGCCGAACGAGGTCTCGTCGGCATACGTCACAGTGTCGACAAGATCGACGATCGTCGATTCGAAGGTGTCCTGCCCGACGGGCGTTACAGAGAGGCGGGTGCCCTTGGCGAACGGGCCGTGCAGCACGAACGTATCGGACCCTTCGTAGGTGAGGCGGCCTTCGTGCAGCGCCTTGAGCGCGTTCCAGATGGCCTGCGCCGAAAGGGGGGAAATTGCGGTGTACTCGTTGGTCCACATTTGTCTTGGCTCCATCATCCGTTTTCGATCGTCGATTTGATGAGTGCACAGATTATCTGTGCGGAGACTAAACGGCAAGAGAAATATTTTGTTCGTCCGGTCAAAACAGCAGCTGCCTTCCTGGCTGCGACCTAAGCCATTGTTAAATCACGGCTGTCCGCAAACAGCCGGCAGTTCATTTCTGGTGCGGTCTAGGCTCCGCCTCCTCCAGGCACCGGCCCCCACTGGTTTTCGTGGGCCTGGGTCGGGATCAATCCGAGTATCAGCGCGAGGATCAGCGTAGCCGGAGCGAACATGAAGGTGATTGCGAAGTAAGGTATTGCCAGCCAGCCGGTCAGGCCGATGTCGTGCAAGCGGCGCACGACGAGCCCGACCCAGGGCAGGAACGTCGCTAGCCAAAACAGCCCCCAGACGCCGATCATCACAATCGGCCAGTTGCCGGCATCGAAATTGCCGACGGCCTGGTCGGCGAGGCCGCCGGCAATTCCGACCAGGATGAAGCTGACGGTCCAGAACAGGCAATAGCCCCAGAATTCCTTGCGGCGGGCGCGTTCGGCGAAGTTGATGTAGTTGCGCGTCACGCCTCGCCAGAAATAACCCGGCAGTCCGCTATCGCGAACCGCGCCGTCTTCCGCCAGGCGGCCGAAATGCTGTGGCGCGGCTGAAGCGGCAGCCGCCTTGGGCGGCGCGGCGCTTGCCGCTGGCGCAGCGGTGGCAGGACTGGCGGGCTGGGCGCAGATTGAAAAAACGTCGCGCGCCTGACCGCTTGCCGGCAGAAACTCGACCACTGCGCCGTTCGCGATCACGGTATCACGGCGCAGATCCTCGCGCGCGAAGGTGTAGCGGTTGCCGTCCGCCCCGGTGATGAAGCCGAAACCCTGGGCCTCGTCATAGTGAAGAACTTCGCCGCGCATTTAGCCTCGCCCCCGTGTAGGCACAGACTGTTCAAAGTTGCGGCGGACTGCAAGGGGTTGGACGAAATGGAGGGCAAACGGTTCAGGCATGAGTTGCTTCATTTTCCCGTCCGTTGGCGCTGCCCCTCACCTGCCTGCCGGCATCCTCTCCCCGTATAATGGCGGGGAGAGGGGTCGCTGTTATTGACGATTCCGCCAATCGCCAACGTTGCAAGAAGAGCGCCAAGGCTGCGGTCAGCCGTTTCTCCCCGTCACTATACGGGGAGAAACGCCAGGCAGGGCAATGAGGGGCAGCGCCTGCATCTGTAATTGGCCGATAAGAGCCTCAAACCGGCCGCTTCTTCGGTTTCTTGTTCTTCGGCGGTGCAGCCTTGTCGAATTTCGGTTTCCCGGCCCAAGGCTTTGCATCGCCGGCGGGCCGTTCCCGCTTCTCGAATTTCGGCTTGTGTGCGCTTTGCGGCGCCTCGAACGGTCGCTTGCCGCGATGCGGTTTCTTGTCCGGCTTCGGCGCCTGGTAGCCGGCCCGCGACAGGTCGGGCGTGCCGTCCAGGCGCTTCACCACGATGTTGCCCTGCAGCTTCTTGTCGGGGCCGATGGCGGCGAGGAAGCGATCGGCCCAGTCGGCCGCGATCTGCACGTAGGTCTCATCCTGCTGCATCTTGATGGAGCCGATCTCGCGCTTGGAGATGTTGCCGGTGCGGCACAGCATCGGGATCAGCCAGCGCGGCTCGGCATTCTGCTTGCGCCCGATCGACAGCGAGAACCAGACGCTGTCGCCGAAATCGTCGCGGCGGCTGGGCGCTTCGTCGCGGCGTTCGAATTTTTCGCCCGCCGGTCTGTCTCGCGACGGCGTGAAGGCCGCGACCTCCGTCAGTTCCTCGGGCGCCGAGCGGCTGGCGCGGCATTGGCGCACGAAGGCGGCCGCAATCTGTTCGGCGCCATGCCTGGCCAGAAGCGCGTCGATGAAGCCGCGCTCGTCCTCGGCCACCGGCTCGTCGAAGGCTGGATCGGCAAGGATGCGCTCGTCGTCGCGCTTGATCACGTCGTCGGCCGAGGGCGGGCTCGCCCATGTCGCCTTCAGCCCTGCATTCTGCAGCAGGCGCTCGGTGCGCTTGCGGGCGCCGTTGGGCACGATCAGCGCGCTGACACCCTTGCGGCCGGCGCGGCCGGTACGGCCGCTGCGATGCAGCAGCGTTTCGGGATTGGTCGGCAGATCGGCATGGATGACCAGTTCGAGATTGGGCAGGTCGATGCCGCGCGCGGCGACATCCGTGGCGATGCAGACTTTGGCGCGTCCGTCGCGCATCGCCTGCAGCGCGTGGGTGCGTTCGTTCTGGCTGAGCTCGCCCGACAGTGCGACGACGGAAAAATTACGGTTGTTGAAGCGTGCCGTCAGATGATTGACGGCGGCGCGGGTGTTGCAGAACACCAGCGCGTTCTTCGCCTCGTAAAAGCGCAGCACGTTGATGATGGCGTTCTCGCGGTCGGGATAGGCGACATTCAGCGCCCGGTATTCGATATCGAGATGCTGCTTTTCCTCGCCGCCGGCCGAGATGCGTAAGGCGTCGCGCTGATAGCCTTGCGCCAGCGTGGCGATCGAGCGCGGCACGGTGGCCGAAAACATCAGCGTGCGGCGCTGAGCCGGTGCGGCATCGAGGATGAATTCGAGGTCCTCGCGAAAGCCGAGGTCGAGCATCTCGTCGGCCTCGTCCAGCACCACGGCTTTCAGCGCCGACATGTCGAGGGAGTTGCGGGTGATGTGGTCGCGCAGGCGGCCGGGCGTGCCGACGACGATGTGGGCGCCGCGCTCCAGCACGCGCCGTTCGGAGCGCATGTCCATGCCGCCGACGCAGGACGCGACGGTGGCGCCGGTCGGCGCGTAGAGCCATTGCAATTCGCGCATCACCTGCAGAGCGAGCTCGCGCGTCGGCGCCACGGCCAGCGCCAGCGGTGCGCCAGCCTGGTCAAAACGTTCGGCGCTTCCAAGAAGGGTCGGCGCCAAAGCGAGGCCGAAGGCGACGGTCTTGCCTGAGCCGGTCTGCGCCGACACCAACGCGTCGGACTCGCCGAGCTCCAGCACGGCCTTCTGCACTGGCGTCAGCTCGGTATAGCCGCGTTTTTCCAGCGCTTCTGCCAGCGCAGGAACAATAGCTTCGAAATTGGACATCTCACTCTTTCGGAATTCAGGGTCTGGGCTCATCATGGAGCACATGCCGGGGCTGACGCACGCCAGCCAAACACTATTTGGGCGTTCGTACTTCTTGCGGCCGCTATTGTACAGGGCAGGCGTGTGCCTGGCCGCAATTGACTCCTGACGCAAACCGCGTAAAAGCCGGCATCGAACGGGATCATTTTCGATGCGCGGCCTTCTGATGGCTCTTCTTGCATTCGACTTCCCCGGCCACAATCATGGGGCCGGGCGCGTTGGCGCGTCTTACCGTTCCAGCAAAACTATGGCCAAAACCACCACCAAAACGGTGTGATTCCCTTGGCCTAACCACCCTCTCCCGGGTCCGGCCCGGGGGACGAAACCCGCATTGGCCGGCGGGTTTTCTCCAAAAACCAAGCGGAGAGGGACAGGAGATTTCTGATGAGTTTCAAGGTTGCGGTAGTCGGCGCCACGGGCAATGTGGGTCGCGAAATGCTCAACATACTGGAAGAGCGCGGCTTTCCGGTAAGCGAAGTCGTGGCGCTGGCCTCGCGGCGCAGCCAGGGCACCGAAGTGTCGTTCGGCGACCGTTCGCTGAAGGTCAAGACGCTCGACCAGTATGATTTTTCCGACACCGACATCTGCATCATGTCGGCCGGCGGCAACGTCTCGAAGGAGTGGTCGCCGAAGATCGGCAAGCAGGGCTGCGTCGTCATCGATAACTCGTCGGCCTTCCGCTACGACCAGGACGTGCCGCTGATCGTGCCGGAAGTGAACCCGGATGCGATCTCGCTGTTCACCCGCAAGAACATCATCGCCAATCCGAACTGCTCGACGGCGCAGCTGGTCGTGGCGCTGAAGCCGCTGCACGATGTCGCCACCATCAAGCGCGTCGTCGTCGCCACCTATCAATCGGTATCCGGCGCCGGCAAGGAGGGCATGGACGAACTCTTTACACAGACCCGCGCGGTGTTCGTCGCCGATGGCGTCGAGGTCAAGAAGTTCACCAAGCGCATCGCCTTCAACGTCATTCCGCATATCGACGTCTTCCTCGACGACGGCTCGACCAAGGAAGAGTGGAAGATGGTCGCGGAGACCAAGAAGATGCTCGACCCCAAGATCAAGCTGACGGCGACCTGTGTGCGCGTGCCGGTGTTCATCGGCCATTCCGAAGCCGTCAACATCGAGTTCGAAAAGCCGATCACCGCCGACGAGGCGCGCGATATCCTGCGCGAAGCGCCGGGCTGCCAGGTCTTGGACAAGCGCGAGGATGGCGGCTACATCACGCCGCTTGAATCGGCCGGCGAGGACGCCACCTTCATCTCGCGCATCCGCGAGGATTCGACCATCGACAACGGCCTGTCGATGTGGATCGTCTCCGACAATCTGCGCAAGGGCGCGGCGCTCAACGCGGTGCAGATCGCCGAGCTTCTGGTCGAGCGCGGCCTGATCCAGCCGAAGAAGAAGGCGGCCTGACGGCTGGTTTGTTTTCGCTCACGGGGTTCGGCCTTCGGCCGATTCCGTTTATTCGCTCACGGGCCGTATCGCCGCTGCCGCGGCGGGCCCTCCGCGGGGGCGCCGGAAAGCCGGCGGCCCGCAGTCGCGGGCTCGGCCTTCGGCCGAAGCCTTCCTTCTCCCCGTTCACGGGGAGAAGGTCCCGGCAGGGGGATGAGGGCAGCGCTGACCTCTGTTGAGAAACGCCTTTGAACGATCCCACCAAAATCGTGCTGCGCCCCGCCACGGCTTTGGATGCCGCGACCATCGCCATTGTCATGCGGGCCGCACTTGGCTCGTTCTCCTGGATGCCGGTCATCCACACGCCGGATGAGGATCTTGCCTTCATCCGCGAGATCGTGCTGTCCCGGCAGCAGGTGACGGTCGCCGAGGCCGGCACGGCATTGTCGGCTTCATTGCCCTGAGCGGCGATTGGGTGGAACAGCTCTATCTCGACCCCGCCTGGATGGGGCAAGGCATCGGCAGCCGGCTGCTGGTGCAAGCGACCGCCGCGCTACGGATCGTTAAACTGCATTGTTTCCAGGCCAACACCGACGCGCGTCGCTTCTACGAGCGCCATGGCTTTCGCCCCGAGGCGTTCGGCGCGGGCACCACCAACGAAGAAGGCCTGCCGGATATTCTCTACGTGCGTCGAGCTTGATATTCAGCCGGCGTTATCCTTGGCCAGTTGGCGCAATAACTCCATCGCTTCCTCGGCCCGCTCAGCGGGCACGAACAGATGGTCATGATAGAAAGCAGAGACCGGATTGACGCCCATGCCGGCGGCGGCCAGCCGGGCGGTGATGGCGGCGAGGAAGCCGACGGCTTCCAGCGAGGAGTGGACGTTCAGGGTGATCATGCGGCAGCGGAAGGCGGACTGCAGCCCGGCGGCCTGGTCTTCGGGCAAGATCAGCGTCGTGCCCTCCTTCTCGCGAAACAGCATCACCGGATTGAGCGTCTCGGGAACCGGTGCACCGGGGACCAGGGTGGCGAAGACATGGACGCCGGGAAGCAGTTCCGGCGTCATCGCCGCCAGCAGCTTTTTCAGATCAGTCTCGCCGGCCATTCGCTCGTCTCTCGCCCAGCCCTATCAATAGCCGTGACTGGTGGATGTCGATAGTCCGTCAAGGTCGAGGGACAGCACCCCCCTCTGCCCTGCCGGGCATCTCCCCCGCAACGAGGGAGATCGGCGGTTTCGATGCTCCGCTCATTCATGGAACATTGCCGAAGCGGTCGAGCGTGTAATCTCCCCCCTTGCGGGGGAGATGGCCGGCGGGCCAGAGGGGGGTGTGAAGGATCGCCACGCAGCGGCTTTTGCTTGCTGCTACCCAAAAAGAATCCGCACCCTGTAGGATCGCCGCCCCATCGCTCGTCCTTGGTCCGAAGCCAGCAAACGGCTCGAACCGCTTAGGAGGGAACACCCGTGAGTATTTCTCAAACCATGCCCGTCTCATCGGGCGCCCTGTGGACCGGCCGCGTGCTCAGCGGCCTCATCATCCTGTTCATGATCTTCGACGGCGTCATCAAGCTGCCGCCGCTCGATGTCGTCACCCAGACCATGGTGCCGCTCGGCTGGCCGGCCGATGTCAATGTCGCGCGCACGCTCGGCATTATCGGGCTGATCTCGACCGCGCTCTATGCGCTGCCCCGCACCTCGGTGCTCGGCGCCATCCTGCTCACCGGCTATCTCGGCGGCGCCATCGCCACAAACATGCGCGTCGGCAGCCCGTTGTTTTCGCACACGCTGTTTAGCGTCTATCTCGGCATCATCCTGTGGGGCGGTCTCTATCTGCGCGACCCAAGCGTGCGCGCCCTGATCCCGTTCAGCCGTTAAGCGAGGAGAAAAACATGCTCAGCACCATTCTCATCCTCCTGGTCGTCATCATCGCCGCCGTGCTCATCTATGCGGCGACGAGGTCGAATGATTTCGTCACCGCCCGCACCGCCAGCATCAAGGCCGCGCCGGAAGCGATCTTTCCGCTGATCAACAATTTCAAGCAGTGGCCGGAATGGTCACCCTACGAAAAGCTCGACCCGCTGATGAAGCGCACGCTGTCGGGCGCTGATGCCGGCAAGGGCGCCGCCTACGCCTGGGAAGGCAATGCCAAGGCCGGCAAGGGACGCATGGAGATCGTCAATTCCGTGCCATCCTCGCTGGTGTCGCTGAAGCTCGACTTCGAGAAGCCGTTCCGGGCCAGCAACAGCGTCGACTTCACCCTGAAGCCCTCGGGCGACACCACCGCAGTCACCTGGGCAATGCGCGGCAGCCGGCCCTTCATTGCCAAGCTGATGGGCCTGTTCATGAGTTTCGATACGCTGATCGGCAAGGATTTCGAGGCTGGCCTCGCCAATCTGAAAAAGGCAGCCGAAAGGTAGAAAAGCCTGGATTTTCAACAAGCTCGGCGGCGGTCGGCACGAATGTGACCGGCGCGGACACCGCGATCTCTCACGTCATCGGGATCAAATCAGCCGTCTGGGAGTTAGAGCCGTGGCGGCGAGGACGGCGATCCGCGTGAGAGAGGAACGATAATGAAAAGAGCGATGATCATTCTGGTACTGGCGACCGCGCTGGGCGCGTGCTCGCAAACCGAAAAGGGTGCCGCGGTCGGCGGCCTCGGCGGCGCGGCGGTTGGCGCAGCTGTGGCAAATGATCCGGTTCAGGGCGCCGTCGTCGGCGGCGCCGTCGGAGCCGTGGCCGGCGCGCTGATCGGCCGTGCCAGCGAAAGCGGTCAATGTCGCTACCGCGGCCGGAACGGGCGCACCTATATCGCCAGCTGCCCCGACGGTTATTGAACACAGCCAGGTCCAACATCGGAAACCGGCGGCTATAGATCGCCGGTTTCGCTGTTGCCCAAGGCAGCTGGACCATGGCTGCCTGCGCTACAGCAATCCCCGGATATGCTCCCAAGCCAGGCGGCCCAGGCGCGTGTCGGCGTCGTCATTCCCGCCATGGGCATGCAGCCTCGAGCGCGGCGTGATTTCGCCCGGCAGCAGAATGCGGTGGCCGGCGTCGGGCACTGAGACGAGGCAGGTGGTCATTGCGGTGTCCTGGCGACGCCGAACGATCGACTGGGCAAAATCCAGCGATGGCCATAGCGCGTCGTCGCCGCCCGCAACCAGAACAATGTCGCCTGAAATAGCTTCGACGGGAATGGCAGCCTTGGCCGCTGCGTCCTTGAAGGTTTGCAAGGCACGCAGGAAGAGCCCCCGGTAGGACACCAGACCATCGACATACTCAGCGTTCCAAGCGGGATTGCTTGGGACAAACGGCAACGGAATCCCCTCGAGCGTCCACGACGATCGTTCCGGCCAGCTGACGCCGTCGCGGCCCGGCCCGATATTGCCCCAGACCACCGATGTCGGGCTGATCGCAACCACGAGGCCGATGCGTGGATCGTGAGCCGCCGCAAGCAGGGAGGCCTCGGCGCCTTTCGAGGTCCCGACATAGACGATGCGCCGGCATCCCATCTGGACAAGATAGTCGGTCGCCGCGAAAAACGTTTCGAGCGGGATCTCGCAAATGCCGGGCACCTGACCTTCGCCGTCAAACCATTGCAGCGCGAGAGCGGATGCTCCTTCCTTGGCAAAGAGCCGGGCGCGGGTGACGTCGATGCGGCCGCTCGATCCGCTGAGCACGACGACGCCTGTCGTGGCGCCGGCGCATCGCAACAGCGTTCCGGCTACGCCGCCGAAAAGGGTCTCTTCCGTGACGGTCCGCTCAGTCATCTTTCGTTCGAACGCATATGACATCGCCGCACATTAGCAAAACGGCGGGCACAGGCCCGCCGTTTTGTCGATGCGATGACGCGATGCTTATTCGGCGGTGGCGGCTTCCGCTTCGGCCGGGGCTGCAGCAGCGGCGGCAACGGCGGCGGCAGCGTCTTCCTGGGCCTTCTTCAGCAGAGAGGCGCGTTCCTGCGCCTTCTTGCCGGGCTCGGCCTTCTTCGGGTTGGAGCGGGCTTCGCGCTTGAGGAGGCCGGCCTCATCGAGGAAGCGCAGCACGCGGTCGGTCGGCTGAGCGCCGTGCGACAGCCAATGCTTGACGCGGTCGGCGTCGACCTTGACGCGCTCGCCGTCCTTGGGCAGCAGCGGGTTCCACGAGCCGATCGACTCGATGAACCGGCCGTCGCGCGGCGAACGGGCGTCGGCAATGACGACGTGGTAGTAAGGGCGCTTCTTCGAGCCCGCACGGGCCAGTCTGATCTTCAAGGGCATTTCATTTCTCCTAAATTTCTGATTTCAGTGTTGGGTTAATGGCTTTGTCTGGTGCAGGTCGTTGTCCCAAAACCGCTGCGCACTTTTGGGCGACATGCACTTTGTTAGCCGGTTTTGCTTGCGCCGTTGGACGCGGCGATCTGCTCGTGATGGCGGATCACTTCGCGGACGACGAAGTTGAGGAATTTTTCCGCGAAATCGGGGTCGAGATGAGCGTCCTTCGCCAGCTGGCGAAGGCGGGTGATCTGCTCCTGCTCGCGCGCCGGGTCGGCGGGCGGCAGGCCATGCTCGGCCTTGAGCACGCCGACCGCCTTGGTGCAGCGGAAGCGCTCGGCCAGCATATGAATGAGGGCGGCGTCGATGTTGTCGATCGAGGCGCGATAGCCGGCCAGGATGGTGCGTGCGTCGGCCATGTCTTTTTCTTCGTTCATAGCGTCCTCACTTCTTCTTGCTGAGGCCGGGCAGACCACCGCCGCCAAGGCCGGGAAGCTTCATGCCGCCGGGCAGACCGGGCAGGCCACCGCCGCTCGGGGCGGGCAGGCCCTTCATGCCGCCAAGGCCGGGCATCTGCTTCTGCAAGGCTTCGAGCTGCTTGGGATCCATCTTGGATAGGTCGGGCATGCCGCCACCCATCATGCCGCCGGGGCCACCCGGCATCATGCCGCCGAGGCCCATCTTGGAGGCAAGGCCGCCCATCATGCCGCGCATCAGGCCGCCGCCTTTGCCCTTGCCGCCCATCGCCTTCATCATGTCGGCCATGCCGCGATGCATTTTCAAGAGCTTGTTGATCTCGGCCGCATCCGTGCCTGAGCCGGCGGCGATGCGCTTCTTGCGCGAATGTTTCAGCATGTCCGGATTGGCGCGCTCGGCCTTGGTCATCGACGAGATGATGGCGAGCTGGCGGCCGAACATCTTGTCGTCGAGGCCGGCGGCGGCCATCTGGTCCTTCATTTTGCCCATGCCGGGCATCATGCCCATGATGCCGCCCATGCCGCCCATTTTCGACATTTGCTGAAGCTGGCCGGCAAGGTCGTTCAGGTCGAACTTGCCCGACTGCATCTTCTTGGCCATCGCCGCCGCCTGCTCGGCGTCGATGTGTTCGGCGGCCTTTTCGACCAGCGAGACGATGTCGCCCATGCCGAGGATGCGGTCTGCAATACGCTTGGGGTGGAATTCCTCCAGCCCGTCCATCTTTTCGCCGGTGCCGATCAGCTTGATCGGCTTGCCGGTGACGGCGCGCATCGAAAGCGCGGCACCGCCACGGCCGTCGCCGTCCATGCGAGTCAGCACCAGGCCGGTGATGCCGACGCGCTCATCGAAGCTTTTGGCAAGGTTGACGGCGTCCTGGCCGGTCAGCGAATCCGCGACCAGCAGGATTTCGTGCGGGCTCGACATCTTCTTGATGTCGGCCATCTCCACCATCAGCGGCTCATCGATATGGGTGCGGCCGGCGGTGTCGAGGATGACGACGTCATGACCGCCGAGCTTGGCTGCCTGGACGGCGCGCCTGGCGATGTCGACCGGGTTCTGGCCGGCAATGACAGGCAGCGTCGCGACTTTGACCTGCTCGCCGAGCTGGCGCAGCTGCTCTTGTGCCGCGGGCCGCCGCGTGTCGAGCGAGGCCATCAGAACCTTCTTGTTCTGGCGCTCGGTCAGGCGCTTGGCGATCTTGGCGGAGGTCGTCGTCTTGCCGGAGCCCTGCAGGCCGACCATCATGATGACGACCGGCGCCGGCGCATTGAGGTCGATGGCGACGCCCTCGGCGCCGAGCATGTCGACCAACTCGTCATGGACGATCTTGACGACCATCTGTCCGGGCTTGATCGACTTGACGACAGCCGCGCCGACGGCCTTCTCGCGCACCTTGTCGGTGAAGGAACGCACCACTTCCAGCGCAACGTCGGCTTCGAGCAGCGCACGGCGCACCTCGCGCAACGCCGCCGAGACATCAGCCTCCGACAGCGCGCCGCGGCCTGTCAGGCCGTTCAGGATGGAGCCAAGGCGCTCCTGAAGTGATTCAAACATTGGTCAACCCGCCGCGCGAGAGCGCCTTGGATTCATGGTGATCCCTGTCGGGCCGATGGCCCTCCACGCCTCTTGTGCGCTCCTGCAGCGATTCAAACATTCCGTTTCCTTTTTCTCAGGCACCCCGATGGTGCCCGAGAGGTAGTGCGTTCGCGCCGCTCATCCAAGCAAAGCTCAAAACCAAAAAGCACCCGGGGGCGCTCAGCGCTGCCGGGTGTTGGCCTCCAGGATCTGTTTACAGCACCCACCTCAAAAGGTTTTGGCGTCCTGGTCGGCTTGCTCGGAGGGATACTCGTCGCGGATTTCGGGGCTGTAGACAGGAAATCGGCCGAAGAGTCAAGACAAGGGCGGCTTCCCGGTCTCTGGATCGGTCCCTGTTTAGTTCACCCTGCATCCCGAGGGTCGGCCGTAACCTTCAGCGGCGAGCGCGGGTGCAGAAGCAGCAGGATCGTCAGCAAGGTGCAGACGATACCGATGGCGGCGATGATGACGGCATCCGTCGTCGTCCAGTCCGGACCTTCCAGCGGCTTGGCGTTGAACAGGGCGAAGGAATTGTAGTTCTCCTGATGCGAGATCAGCAGGAAGCCGGTGAGATTGTTGCCGAGATGGGCGCCGAAGGCGGCGCCGAGATTGCCGGTGACATAAACCACCAGCGTCAACAGCAAGGCGAAGGCGGCGATCGAGGCCAGCACGCAGGCGTTGATGGCGGGGCTCGAGCCCGGGCTCCAATGCAAGGAGGTGAACAGCAAAGCGGGCAATAGCGCCCACACGTAAGGGCTCTCGAAGCGCTTGGCCAGGCCGCGCAGCAGATAGCCGCGAAACAGCATCTCCTCGGACGAGGTCTGCAGCAGGGTCAGCGCCACGATCGGGAGCAGGAACAGCAGCCAGGTCGACAGGTTGATCGTGCCGCGGGCGATTTCGGGCTGTAGCCAGTAGAGCAGGATTTCGGAAAGCGCCGATGTGATCAGCACCGCAACTAGGCCCTTGAGGAAGCCCGACAAGGACACGCGGCGACTGGCGCCGAAAAGCGCCGAGAGCGGCTCGCCATGGACGAAACGCATGGCAAGCCAGAGGCCGAGCCAGATGCCGGTAAACGAGGTGAGTGCGGTGAGTATGCCGATGGGCGAGGCCAGAAAGCCCTGAAGCGGCCCGCGCGGATCGTCCGGCAATACATGCCAGACGATCGCGACATAGGTGCCGCCAAGCACCACAACCAGGGTGATCGCCACCCAGAACAGGACGACGACCGCCGTTCCAATTATCAGCCGCGGCAGGTTCGTCTTTTCGGTGGCCGTGTTGCTATAGCGCTCGAAGGCGGCTGGATCTGATATCACGCGAGTTCCTCTGCCGAACGCATCGGGTCGCATGATCTAGGGGATCGCCGGCTCTCGCGCAATTGCTGCTGTTCAGCGACCCTTTTGCCGCCCTCAGCCTCCGCAGGAGGGCGGCACGAGTTCACTTGTCATTCTTTCCAGGCAAAATCAGCGCACGACGTACATGATGCGCCGTGTCTGCGGGTCGACCAGCGCCTGCTGGCCATTCACATAGACGTAGCGGTAGCGGTAGTCGGGGATTTCGCGCAGTTCGACCGTGTCGGGCAAGGTGGCACCGGTCACCACCTCGCCCTCGAGATAGACAGGATCGAGCCGGTGCGTGCTGACATAGGTGCCGACTTCCGCCGGTGGCCTGTCGATGGCGTCGACGGGGCCGTCGTCGGACAGAATCGCACCGGTATAGGCATCGGGATAATCATCCTGCGGCGGTGTAACCACGGTGATGGCGGCGTCGGCGGGGCGGCGTGTCAGAACGACCCGGTTGCCGCCGAAATCGGCCGTGACATAGTCGGAATAGACCCAGCCCTGGCCTCCGGCTTCGGCAATGGTGCACCATTTGCTGTTTTCGATGCAGCCATTGAGCGTCGCCGACTGGCCGGCGGCGAGCACGCCGATCACAGGATATTGCGGGCCGGGGCCGGCGCGCACATTAAGATCGGTGACGGCCGAGACGGCGGTATCGGCGAGTGCCACACCCGACATCGCGACAAGCGCCCCGGCGACGGCCGGAAACAATATGCGTCTCATGGTTTCTCTCCCTTTCATGGTCCCTCGCGACACCAAACGAAACCAGAACGCATGCGTTCCGGCTAAAATACCGACGCCAGCTCACGATTTGTTCCGGTTTCTTTCGGCAAACCGGTCAAAAGCTCATGCACGAAGCTGAGTTTCTGCGCCGTCACGTCCGAAATGACGAAGGGATAAAGGTCGGGCAGGCCCATGCAGCGGTTGATCGAGTTGGAGGCTTCCGAGAGTACCAGCCAGCGGGCGAGAATCTTTTCGAACGGCTCGGGCACGGCGTCAGGTTCCGCGGGCGCCGCCTGCAACCGGCCGCCGGTGTCGCCTTGCGGCAGCACATTGGTCTCCATCGTCTCAAGCTGGCCGAGTGGAAAATTCAGCGCGTGCACCATCTCCAGCGTGTCGGTGATGTGGAGATGGTGCGCCCAGGTCTCGGCCCAGTCTTCCCATGGATGCGACGTCGCATAGGCGGAGATATGGTTCTGCTGCCAGTCGGGCGCAGCGCCATTGGCGTAATAGGCCTTCAGCGCCTGCTCGTAGTCGGGGCGTTCGTCGCCGAACAGCGCCCGGAAGGCATCGAGCCGTTGCGGCTCGTCGCGGATCAGCCGGTCCCAGTAGTAATGGCCAAGCTCATGACGGAAATGACCGAGCAGCGTGCGGTAATTTTCGCCCATCTCGACGCGACGCCGCTCGCGCTCGGCCGAGTCCGCCTCGGCGACGTTGAGCGTGATCAGGCCGTTGTCGTGGCCGGTAAGGATGCGTTCGCCGCCGGGACCGCCGCCGATCGGATCGGCAATGAAGTCGAAGGCGAGGCCGATTTCGTCGCCGTGCCTGTGCTTGGGCGCGACCGGAAGGCCGAAGGCGAGCAGCGAATAGACGGCGCGCTTCTTGGCCGCCTCGACGCGAATCCAGCGGCGGCGGTTGCCGTCGACGGAGAGGTCGGGGATCAGCTGGTTCAGCAAGCAGGCGCGGCAGTAGGTATGGCCCGGTTCGGCCATCCAGTTGCAGGCGCATTCATCCGCATTGGTGCAGTGGAAGATGCCGTCGACGTCAGACAAGGCAAAGCGCGCATGCTCGGGATCGTAAAGCACGAGACTCCCGCAATTCAGGCACTGCGCATTCTCGAAGTAGAGGCGGTGGCCGCAATGCGGGCAGTCGAACAGTTTCATGTCGATCTCGATGCGTCAGGCGTTGGCGTATGGCGTCAGAGGAGGAATATGGTGCGGAGCGGCGCCTCGCCCAAACGCCCGCCACGGGCCGCCGTTCCATGCCCCCGTCACCTCTTTTTACCCGAGCAGCGAATTCGCCTGCCCGGCGCCCGGGCTTTTCGGCCACAATAAGCACTTGATCGTAAGCAAATTCCGCTGCATTGGCCAGGGTAGCGCCGGGGGTACGGTGACAATGGCGCGTTTCGCTGGCAAGTTCGCAACCGGGACGTGATTCAGGCAATCAGGAGAAAAAGCATGGCATTGCTTGCCAAGGGAAAGATTATTGCTGCCGCGGTGGTCGCGGTACTTGCGCTGGCGACGGGCGCGCAGGCGGCGGCCAGCTGCGGCAAGACCGGCGCGGGCTTCGAAGCGTGGAAGCAGGACTTTGCCGCGCAGGCCAGGTCCGAAGGTGTCGGCGGGAAGGGTCTGGCTGCTCTGGCCGGTGCCAGCTACGCGACAAAGACAATCTCCGTCGACCGCGCCATCCACAAGGCGTTCAGCGGTTCGGTGGACGCCTTCATGAAGCGCCGTGGCGGAGCTGCGATCATTTCCAGGGGCCGTGCGCTGAAGAAGTCGAATGCGGCGATGTTCGACAGGATCGAGAGCAATTACGGCGTGTCGCCGGGCGTGTTGCTGGCCATCTGGGGCATGGAAACCGGCTTCGGAGCCTCCCTGGGCAACCAGAACACGGTCTCCGCCATTCTGACGCTTGCCTATGATTGCCGTCGCCCGGGGTTCTTTTACCCGCATGCCATTGCGGCGCTGAAGCTGGTCGATCGCGGCGCGCTGAGCGCCTCGTCGGTTGGGGCTGCGCATGGCGAGATCGGCCATACGCAGTTCCTGCCCGGCAATGTCCTGAAGTATGGCGTCGGCAACGGAAATCTGCGCGACAAGGCGACGGCCTTGGCTTCGACCGCCAACTTCCTCAAGGCTCATGGCTGGCGGGCGGGTGCGAGCGCGAGTGCGAATATGGGGGCCATCGCCGGCTGGAATTCCGCCAGCGTCTACCAGCAGGCCATCGCCCAGATCGCCGACGCGATCGACGGCGGCTGACAGAAATATCCAGATCGAAGAACGGAAAGCCCGGCCATGCGCCGGGCTTTTCTGCAAGGACTGGAGCTTTTGGCGGTCAAACCGTTCAGCAGCCAAGCGGCTACCCGCCTTTTATGACCTTCCAGATGTCCGTGGACTGGTCGAACTGGAGGCGGTTTATGTCGGAGAAGGTCAGCCGGCCGGTCTTCATGGCATCGACAAGGCGGCGGCACAGCAGTGGCGGCATGCGCTCCAGGGAAACGTCCATAAAAGCGGCGATCTCGTGTTTGGCCGATATATTCGATATGGCCACCTTGCTGACGCAGCGATCGAATGCCGCCTCGGGATCCTGACTCACTTGCTCCTGCCCAGTCTGGCAACCGGCCAGCATGACGACCATTGCAGGCAGGGCCACAAACCACGGCTTCATTGTCAGCTGCCCCCATCGATTGTGAGGAGGCTAGATAAGGGCCCGAAAAGATCAAGCAGGAAAAGCACTGAGTTCTTTGCCGCCGCTCTATTTCTTTGTTTTTACGCAGTTACGGACAAAGTCGGGCATGCTCTTTCTCGAATTGCTCGATCGTTGGCGCAAATGCCGGCTGAGCGCCTGGGCTCTCAATAATGTGCGTAGCCGCTCAACGGGCACTTCTGGGAAATAGGAACCTCGAAGGCGCCTTCAGTACCTTTGCAGCTCCGGAATTTGGAGTTGCGCAGCACCGGCGCGGCCCTGGCAGCCGCCTTTGACTTGCCCTTGATGACCAGCCATATCTCGGTCGGCAGGTCTAGCTGCACTCTGTTCAAATCGGAGTAGCTGATCCGCCCGCTGCGTACTCCTTCGGTGATGCGCTGGCAGAACAGGGCCGGCATGCGCTCCTGCGAGACGCCCATGAAAGAGGCGATTTCGTGCTTGAACGTGATGCTCCATAGATGGACGGCGGAGATGCACCCGTCCTGCTCGCGTTTTGCGGCCGCCTGCGAGGACTGGCATCCGGTAAAGACGATGGCCGCCGCAAGCATGAGAAAAATGGCGTTTTTCACGATCAGAATCCCTCCGTCCCGAGAAGGAATTTAGATGAGGCTTTTAAAAGGTCAAACGGAAACCATGTCAGCCAGCTTGGTCTCTTATATTAGAGGTACCAAATAAAAACCCTGCGTGACCGCCGGGTTTTCCTGGAATACTAGTTTGGTTCACCCTTGCGGCTCCTTGCCGCCAGCGTCCTCAGCCGCAGCGCATTGAGGCGGATGAAGCCGGCGGCGTCCTTCTGGTCGTAGGCGCCGCGGTCATCCTCGAAGGTGACCAGCGCGTCGGAATAGAGCGTCTTCTTGGATTTGCGGCCGGTGACCATGACATTGCCCTTGTAGAGTTTCAGGCGCACCGTGCCTTCGACGTCTTCCTGGCTCTTGTCGATCATCGCCTGGAGCATCAGCCGCTCGGGCGAGAACCAGAAGCCGTTGTAGATCAGCTCGGCGTAGCGCGGCATGAACTCGTCCTTGAGGTGGCCGGCGCCGCGGTCGAGCGTGATCGATTCGATGGCGCGGTGGGCGACGATCAGGATGGTGCCGCCGGGGGTCTCGTAGACGCCGCGCGATTTCATGCCGACGAAGCGGTTCTCGACCAGGTCTAACCGGCCGATGCCATTGTCGCGGCCAAGATCGTTAAGCGCCGTCAGCATGGCGGCCGGCGACAGCTTCTTGCCGTTCAGTGCAATCGGATCGCCCTTCAAAAATTCGATCTCGATCTCGGTGACCTTGTCCGGCGCCTCCATCGGCGAGACGGTGCGCTGATGGACGAATTCCGGCGGCTCGCTCCACGGGTCTTCCAGCACCTTGCCCTCGGAAGAGGAGTGCAGAAGGTTGGCGTCGACCGAGAACGGCGCCTCCCCCCGCTTGTCCTTGGCCACCGGGATCTGGTGCTGCTCGGCGAAGTTGATCAGGTCGGTGCGCGACTTGAACGACCAGTCGCGCCACGGCGCGATGACCTTGATGTCGGGATTCAGCGCATAGGCCGACAGCTCGAAACGCACCTGGTCGTTGCCCTTGCCGGTGGCGCCGTGCGCAATGGCATCGGCGCCGACCTCCTGGGCGATCTCGACCAGGTGCTTGGAAATCAACGGGCGGGCGATCGAGGTGCCGAGCAGGTAGGTGCCTTCATAGACGGCGTTGGCGCGAAACATCGGGAAGACGAAGTCGGCGACGAATTCCTCGCGGACATCGACGACGCGGATATCCTTGATGCCCATCATCTCGGCCTTCTTGCGCGCGGGCTCCAGCTCGCCGCCCTGGCCGAGATCGGCGGTGAAGGTGACGACTTCGGCGCCGAGCTCGGTCTGCAGCCATTTCAGGATGATGGAGGTGTCGAGACCGCCGGAATAGGCGAGCACGACCTTCTTGACGTCTTTTGTCTTGGGCATTGCTGGGGACATTTTGGCGGTTCCGCGCGATGAGTTTCGCGGGCGAGGTATCACGGCATTTCCGGCCAGCGCAAGGGATGAACGGGCTCCGGCTGCCGCAGCCACTGGACCAGATGCCACGCCAGTCAGTTGCTGGCGTGAGCGGGGAGGCTGCGTTATAGACCGACGATCATTCGCCAGGGGCCACCCATGTCCTTCATTCCCGACACCACGACGCTGATCCAGTTCGCCATCGCCACCATGATCCTGGCGATCACGCCGGGGCCGGATATGACGCTGTTCGTCTCGCGCACGCTGAGCCAGGGCCGCGCCACCGGCTTTGCCTCGATGGCGGGTGCTCTGTGCGGAACGCTGGTCCACACCACTTTGGTGGTGGTCGGCGTCTCGGCGCTGATCGTCGCCTCGCCGATGGCCTTCTTCGTGCTGAAGGTCCTTGGCGCCGCCTATCTCGTCTTCCTCGCCTGGCAAGCGATCGTCAAAGGCTCGGCGTTCTCGCCGGAGAAGAAGAGCGGCCCGCAGATTTCGCTGTTTCGCAGCTGGCTGGCCGGGCTCGGTGTCAACCTGCTCAACCCGAAGATCATCCTGTTCTTCATGACCTTCCTGCCGCAGTTCGTCTCCGCGCATGACCCCAACGCGCCGGGAAAATTGTTCTTCCTCGGCGTCATGTTCATCGTGCTGTCGATCCCGGTGACGGCGCCGATGGTGTTTGCGGCGGAAAAGTTTTCGGCGGCGATGAAGGCCAGCCCGCGGGTGACGCGGGTGGTAGACTATCTCTTTGCCGGTGTGTTTTCGGCCTTCGCGCTCAAGATCCTGACCGCTCAGGCGAAGTAGCGGCCTGCCACCAGCTTCCGGCCCAGCGGCCGGCGCTTAGCCAGTAGAAGATGCCGCCGACCATGCCGCAGCCGATCACCGCGGCGATGGCGCGCGGTTCGGTGACGTCGAAATCCACGTTCTGATGAACGAAGCCGAGGAAGGCCGCGGCCACGACGCCGCCCGCGAGTGCATAGAACAGCCAGTCGCGGCGGCTGAGGACCTCGGAGATCAGGATTGCGACCACCGCCGGTATGAAAGCGAAATAGGCGACAAACAGCGCCACGAACGGAATCGAAAAATGGAGCGCCGTGGCCATCATCGGGTGCGCATCGTCCGGCTTATAACCGACGGAAGCCAGGAACAGCACGTTGAGAAAGGCGCTCGCCGCCAATGAGGCGACGACATAGCCGAACAGGATGACAGCGAAACGGAGGATATAGGCGAAGAGGCGGCTCACGCCTCGCCGTGCCCTGCAATCATCATGGCTTCCAGCGCCAGGCGGTCGACCTTGCGCATGCGTTCGGAGTCGGATTTGAGCTGGCCGCAGGCGGCCAGGATGTCGCGGCCGCGCGGCGTGCGGATCGGCGAGGCATAGCCGGCATTGTTGATGTAGTCGGCAAACTTCTCGATCGTCTCCCAGTCCGAGCACTGATAGTTGGTGCCCGGCCACGGGTTGAACGGGATCAGATTGATCTTGGCTGGAATGCCTTTGAGCAGCTTGATCAGCCCCTTGGCGTCCTCGATGGAATCGTTGACGTCCTTCAGCATCACATATTCGAAGGTGATGCGCTTGGCGTTGGACAGGCCGGGATAGGCGCGGCAGGCCTCGATCAGTTCCTTCAGCGGATACTTCTTGTTGATCGGCACAAGCAGGTCGCGCAAATCGTCATTGGTGGCGTGCAGCGAAATCGCCAGCATGACCCCGATCTCCTCGCCGGTGCGGAAGATCTCGGGGACCACGCCGGAGGTAGAGAGCGTGATGCGGCGCTTCGACAGCGACAGTCCGTCACCGTCGGAGGCAATCAGCAGCGCCTTCTTCACCGCCTCGAAATTGTAGAGCGGCTCGCCCATGCCCATCATGACGACGTTGGAGACTTTTCTGCCCTCGGCAGGGACGATGGCGCCGTCGGGTGTGTCGCGGTCGGGGAAATCGCCGAGCCGGTCGCGGGCGGTGAGCAATTGCGCCAGGATCTCTTCCGCCGTCAAATTGCGCACCAGCTTCTGCGTGCCGGTGTGGCAGAACGAGCAGGTCAGCGTGCAGCCGACCTGCGATGAGATGCATAGCGTGCCGCGGCCTTCCTCGGGGATGTAGACGGTCTCGATCTCGACGGGACGGCCGGCGCCGCGCGGCGGAAAGCGGAACAGCCATTTGCGCGTGCCGTCGGAGGAAATCTGCTCCTCGACGATTTCGGGCCGGGCGACGGTAAAATGCTTGTCGAGTTCGGCGCGCAGATCCTTGGAGATGTTGAACATGCCGGCAAAATCGGAGACGCCGCGCACATACATCCAGTGCCAGAGCTGTTGGGCGCGCATTTTCGCCTGGCGCTCGGGCACGATGCCGGCACTGATGAGGGCCTCGCCGAGCTCGGTCCGGGTCAGGCCGATCAGCGACGGCTTCTCGGGCGTGGCGCGAGTGCGCAACGCGTCGCGTGCGCCCTCATTGGTGAGATCGAAGGAAAGGGTCATATCAGCGCCAATATAAGCGAATTGCGGCCGATTTCATCCATCGTGCCGAAAGAAGCGCGGCGCATAGCACAGGTTGCGGCGAGAGTCATGCGGCGGGAACCGCGCTAGCCTACTTGCACTTGGCGATCGACGTCAGCGCGGCCGAGATGCCTTTCAGCGAAAACACATAGGTCGTCGGATTGCCGCGGCCAGACTTCGCCGAGACCTTCATGTCGGTGCCAGTCTTCATGGCGGCGATCAGCACAGGCTCTTCGGCGGCGTTCTCGACCCAGGCCGACTTGCCGCGGGTGAACATCGAGAACGTCTTCTTGTCGATGGTGACGGTGGCCTTGGAGCCTTCCTGGAATGTGTAGCCGGCGATGAATTGCGGCTCATAGGACACTTGCTGGCCCGGGCGCTGGCTGACGAAGAAGAACATGTCGCCGTGATCGAGCGTCGGCGGCTGCTTGTCGGTCGGCACGGTGAGCACATAGCAGACCTTGCCGCCCTGCGCCTGGTAGCTGTAGGTGCCCCAGGCATTGTGCTGGCCGATCTTGGTCGCCTGCTGCGCCAGCGCCGGCGCGGCAAAGGCCACCAGGACCAGGCTCGAGACTAGTGCAATCAATCCGCGCATCGCTTTTCCCGTATTCCAAATGGTGCGGGGCAGGCCGGCTTGGCGTCCTGCCCGTCGCTTCATTTTGATTTAATCTGGGTTACCAAACGGTGAATTTCCCTTGGAAAAGGACATTCACCCATGGAAACCACCGCCATTTCCGCGCCGCTTCTTGAAAAAACGGCTTTCGCAATGTCCCTGCGGCGACTTGGAGGCCACGAAAGCGGCAAGAGTTTGACTTTTCGAACGGCCGCAGCGGAACCCGAAGCCAAGCCGCTATCGTCCTGTTTGAGCGGAGGATTTCTTCTGAACCCAGTTGCCAACGCGACGCCGATTCAGCTCTTGTCGGCGATCGCCTCCTTGGCGGCCTTGCGGTGCGCAGGGGTGATATGGGCGCTTACCGCGGAGATCGCGGCGGTCAGCACGGCGATGTCGTCGGTGAAGCCGAGGCCGAAGACGAAATCGGGTATGACATCGACCGGCAGCACGAAATAGCCAAGCGCTGCCAGCAATATGCCCTTGGCACGCAAAGGCGTCTTCCTGTCGAGCGCGCAATAATAGCCGGCGACGACCTCTTCCATGAACGGAATCTGCCGGGCGGCCTTCTTGGCCGTGCGCCAGAATTTGGCGCGCACTTCACTCTCGTCGCCGAGCTTGCTGCCGAAGCCGAAGAAATCAAAACCGGGCTGCTGCGCCATCAATCCTCTCCTTGCCGGCCGTCGCGCTACGCGTTGCGCGCGGCCGCCACGGAAAATGTGGTGAAAGTCCCGGTCCACTGCAAGAGGATGGCGCCGATTTGGCGTTGCCGCCCCAGCGTTCAGCCGCCTGCATACCCATTCATCTTCTTGGCCAGCGCGATGTCGAGCGCGGTGACACCGCCGGCATCATGGGTGTTGAGCGTCACGTCGACAGTCTTGTAGACGTTCGACCAGTCGGGATGATGGTCCATCTTCTCGGCGGCCAGCGCGACGCGGGTCATGAAGGCGAAGGCTTCGGAAAAATTCTTAAAGACAAAGCTGCGCTTGATGGAGGCGCCATCGGCTGCCTGCGACCAGCCAGGCAGTTCGGCCAGTGCGGCGGCGATGGCGTCCTTGCTGAGTTTCTCTCTCTTCATGATGATTTCCCGTGCTATCCCAGATATCGACCCTCACCATAATGCAAGTCCCCCAAAAGTCCTTTGCGTTTTGGGCTTCCAAATGCACGAACGGCGCATATCGAATGAGCGTAAAGCCGATAAATTCCATACTCTTCGTCTGCCTCGGCAACATCTGCCGTTCACCCCTGGCCGAAGGCGTGTTTCGCGCCGTGCTGGCGGAGCGCGGCCGCGACATGGTGCTGGACGATATCGTGCTGGACTCTGCGGCGACCGGCGGCTGGAACCTCGGCGAAGCGCCCGACCCGCGCTCGATCGCGATTGCGGCCCGCCACGGCATCGACATATCAGGGCAGCGGGCACGCAAGGTCAGGCCGGGGGATTTTTCGCGCTTCGACCTGATCCTCGGCATGGATCGGCAGAATGTCCGCGACCTCAAGGCGTTGGCGCCGGCCGGTGCGCGCGAACGTATTCATCTCTTGGCAGAGTTTGCGCAGGGCAAAACCCGCGACGTGCCGGATCCCTATTATGACGGGGCCGAAGCGTTCGCTTCGGTCTACCGCATGATCCGCGAAGCGTCGGAGGCGCTGGCGACGAGATTGGTGGCGCGGGCGTCGACGCCGGAGAGCGGCCACGCCTCCTCGACAATGTAGGGACCGCCGCCGACCGAATCGCGCGACGACATCAGCACGAAGCGGCCGACGCGAAACGGTAGCGTCGCAAAATTGCCGCGCGCCGACAGGTACTGGGCGACGTCGAGCGGGCTCGAATTGCGCAAGCGTGCCAGCGTAACATGCGGGGTGAACTTGCGCGGGTCGGCGGGCAGGCCGAGCCGCTGGCAGATGCGGTCGATTTCGCTCTGCAGCGCCGAAAGGTCGGGCGAGGCGAAGACGCCGGCCCAGACGGCGTGCGGCTTCTTCTGGCCGAAAGCGCCAACTCCGGACAGGGTGAGCGAGAAGGATGGGCGGTGCACCCGGTCGAGCGCGTTGGCGATTTCGTCGGCGATATGGCCTTCGACGTCGCCGATGAAGCGCAGCGTCAGATGGTAGTTTTCGACATCGATCCAGCGGGCTCCGGGCAGGCCGCCCCTGAGCAGGGACAGCGAAAGAGCGGCGTCACGGGGTATTTCGAGGGCGGTGAAAAGACGCGGCATGGTGAGCCTCCCTTCCTCGAATCGAACTGTGCCCCTAGCGAATCATCGATAGTCAAACGGGGCAAGTGGTTTGTTGGTTGCAGGCATTTTTACGAACAGGCGCCTCCAAGCGATGAATAAGCACTATTGCCGTGCCGCTTCGGCGCTTGCATTACCCAGATGCTGCATATGCTCTTGGAGCGCAGCATGAATGACTCGGGTCATCGGCAGCCCGGTCTTTTGTTTCAAAGTTCGCGCGAGGCGAACGCCGCGCTATTCTCGTCTGGCCGGCGTTCAACCGCCACCCTGAACTGCCGCAACAGCCTTCTCCACGGCGGGCAGGATGCGCTCGACCATCACTGCGACGCCCTTCGGATTGGGATGCAGGCCGTCCTCCAACTGCAGGCCGGACTGTCCGGCGACGCCATCGAGAAAAAACGGATAGAGCGGCACATCGTATTTCGCGGCCAGCTTTGGATAGATCGCATCGAAGGCGTTCTGGTAGTCGGCGCCGAGATTGGGAGCGGCGCGCATGCCGGCCAAAAGCACCGCGATCTTGCGCGCTTTCAGCTTCGCCAGCATGTCGTCCAGGTTCTTTTCCGTAATGCTAGGCGAGACGCCGCGCAGCATGTCGTTGGCGCCGAGTTCGAGGATAACCAGCCTTGTCCCATCCGGCACCGACCAGTCAAGCCGCGCCAAGCCGCCGCTCGAGGTGTCGCCTGAAACGCCGGCGTTGGCTACTGTGACGTCATGGCCTTTGGCGCGCAGCGCAGCTTGCAATTTGTCGGTAAAGCCATCGCCAGGCCCGAGGCCGAAACCGGCCATCAGGCTGTCGCCGAAGCCGACGATGGTGAACGTCTCGGCGCGCACGGACGAAATGGCGCCGCAAAGGGTGACGAAAAGGACGAGCCCTGCGGCATTCAAGCGTTTGAAAGATATCTTGCGTTTGAAAGACATGTGGCAGGCCCCATATACCCGAGGAATTCTTCCGGCGACGGCTTCCGGCAAGCAGAGCCTTCATCCTGATATAGGACGCTTTAATTGTGACAGAAGCCGTCATCGCGCTGAAAGACATATCCCTGACCCTGGGCCAAGGGGCTTCGTCCGTGCATGTGCTGAAAGGCGTCAGCCTTGACGTGACGCGCGGCGAGGCGACCGGCATTGTCGGCCCTTCGGGGTCCGGCAAGTCGACCTTGCTGATGGTGCTTGCCGGGCTGGAGCAGGTCGATTCGGGGACGGTGCGGATCGCCGGCGAATTGCTGAACGGCAAAAGCGAGGACGAGATCGCATCGTTTCGGGGCCGAAACATCGGCATCGTCTTCCAGTCGTTCCATCTCATTCCCAACATGACGGCGCTCGAAAATGTCGCGGTGCCGCTGGAACTGGCCGGCCATGCCGATCCGTTCGGTGTCGCGGCGCGCGAGCTGGCAGCGGTGGGCTTGAGCGACCGCGTCATCCACTATCCGGGCGAGCTGTCCGGCGGCGAACAGCAGCGCGTGGCGATCGCCCGCGCGCTGGCGCCGTCGCCGCGCATTCTCATCGCCGACGAGCCGACCGGCAATCTCGACCAGGCGACGGGGCGGCAGGTTGCCGACCTTTTGTTCGCCAAGGCGGCCGAGCGCGGCATGACCTTGGTGCTGGTCACGCACGATCCGGCCCTTGCGGCGCGCTGCTCGCGCCAGGTGTCGATGCGCTCGGGCCGGATCGAGGATGCGCCGGTAGCGCAGGTCAAGGTGCCGGCCTGATGCCACTGTCGCAGACGCTGAAGCTCGCGTTCCGCTTCTCGCTGCGCGAGATGCGCGGCGGGTTGTCGGGTTTCCTGATCTTCCTTGCCTGCATTGCGCTCGGCGTCGCTGCAATCGGCGGGGTCAATTCGGTGGCGCAGGCGATCACCGCAGGCGTTGCAGACCAGGGCCAGACGCTGCTTGGCGGCGACTTGCGCTTCCAGCTCAACCAGCGCGATGCGACGCCAGCCGAAAGCACCTTCCTCGACCGCCTCGGCACTGTGTCGCATAGCGCCAATATGCGCTCGATGGCGCGGCTGGATGACGGCTCCGACCAGGCGTTGGTTGAGGCCAAGGCCGTCGACGACGCCTATCCGCTCTATGGCGCGCTCGAGACCGCGCCGCAGCTTGGCAGAGAGGATTTGTTCGGCGAGAAATCAGGCGTCTTTGGCGCCGCCGCGCCCGACCTGTTGTTCGACCGGCTGAATGTGGAGATCGGTGACCGGCTGAAGGTCGGCAGCGCGACATTCGAATTGCGGGCCAGGCTGGTGAGCGAACCGGATGCGGTGTCGGACGGTTTCGGCTTCGCGCCGCGGCTGATGGTTTCGATGCAAGGGCTCGCCGCCTCTGGTCTGATCCAGCCAGGCAGCCTGGTCGAGAATGCCTACAAGGTTCGGCTGCCGGCCGGCGCCAGCGAGGCCGATCTCAAGGCCATCCAGGATCGGGCGGCGAGCGATTTCCCCGAAGCCGGCTGGTCGATCCGCACCCGCTCGAACGCCGCGCCGGCGCTGTCCTCCAACATCGAGCGCTTCTCGCAATTCCTGACGCTGGTCGGGCTGACGGCGCTGGTCGTCGGTGGCGTCGGCGTTGCCAATGCGGTGCGCGCCTATCTCGACGGCAAGCGCGGCGTCATCGCCACCTTCAAGAGCCTTGGCGCCTCGGGCGGCTTCGTCTTCACCGTCTATCTCGTGCAAATCCTGATGATCGCCGGCCTCGGCATCGCGCTTGGCCTCATCCTCGGCGCCGCCATGCCGTTTGCGGCGAGTGCGGCGCTTCAGTCGGTCATTCCGGTGCCGGCTAAAGGCGGCTTCTATCCCGGTGCGCTGGCTCTTGCCGCGCTGTTCGGGCTGCTGGTGACGCTTGCCTTCGCGCTGTTGCCGCTCGGCCGCGCCCGCGATGTGCCGGCGACCGCGCTGTTTCGCGAAATGGGTTTTGAGGGCCGCGGCTTTCCACGCCTGCCCTATCTTGCCACGGCGGTCGGCATCGCGCTCGCTTTGGCGGCGCTCGCCATCCTGTTTTCCGGCGACCGGCGCATCGCCTTGATCTTCGTCGGCGCGACGGTCTTTGCCTTTCTGGTGTTGCGCCTGGTCGGTGCGTTGGTGCAGTGGGTGGCGCGCAAAAGCCCGCGTGTGCGCTCGGTCGCGCTCAGGCTCGCCATCGGCAACATCCACCGGCCCGGCGCGCTGACGCCGTCCGTCGTGCTGTCGCTGGGCCTCGGGCTGACGCTTTTGGTGACGCTGGCGCTGATCGACGGCAATCTCAGGCAGCAGATCTCCGGCAGTCTGCCGGAACGGGCACCGAATTTCTTCTTCGTCGACATCCAGAATAGCGAGGTCGATGCCTTCTCGACACTGATCGGCAAAGAGGCGCCGAAGGGAACGCTGGTCAAGGTGCCGATGCTGCGCGGCCGGGTGATGGCGCTGAACGGCGTTAGTGTCGACAAGGCCAATGTGCCATGGGAAGGCGCCTGGGTGCTGCGCGGCGATCGCGGCCTGACCTACCACGCCAAACAGCCGGCCAATGCGACATTGACAGAGGGCAGCTGGTGGCCGGAGAACTACAGCGGCGAACCGCTGGTCTCGTTCTCCAACGATGAAGGCAAGGCGCTCGGCCTGAAGCTCGGCGATACCGTCACCGTCAATGTGCTCGGACGCAATGTGACGGCCAGGATCGCCAATTTCCGAGAGGTGCAATGGGAGACGATGGGCATCAACTTCGTCATGGTGTTCTCGCCTAATACTTTTGCAGGCGCGCCCCATGGCTGGCTGGCGACGCTGACCGAAAAGGATGCCACGGCAGCAGAGGATGCCCGCCTGCTTAACGCCGTCACCCGCGCCCTCCCGGCGGTGACGACAGTTCGGGTCAAGGACGCGCTCGATGTCGTCAACCGGCTGGTCGGCCAGCTCGGCACGGCGATCCGGGCGGCGGCCGGCGTGGCGCTGATCGCTTCGGTGCTGGTGCTGGCCGGCGCGCTCGCCGCGGGAAATCGCGCCCGCATCCACGATGCCGTGGTGCTGAAGACGCTGGGCGCCACGAGGCGCACGCTGATCGCGGCGTTTTCGCTGGAATACATGCTGATCGGCCTGGCCACCGCGGTGTTTGCGTTGGCTGCCGGCGGCATCGCCGCCTGGTACATCGTTGCCCGCATCATGACGTTGCCGTCGCATTTCATGCCGGAGGTGGCAGTGGCGACCTTGGTGTTTGCGCTGGTGATCACGGTCGGCATCGGCCTTGCCGGCACCTGGCGGGTGCTCGGGCACAAGGCGGCGCCGGTGCTGCGCAACCTCTAGGCCCCAAACGGCAAGGTTGGCCGAATCTGCCGTTTCCGATTAAATCTTGGTAATGTGCAGTCATGGAAGCCCAAGAAAACCGGCTTCCGGAGATTCACCAAGCGTTGCAGCCCGTTACGGTCTTGTTCTTGACGTCAAGAACCATCATATTTCGCCACAGGCATGCTGGAGCCCCGCCAGCGGCGCCCAGGTCCGAAAGGGCCTGACACCGTACGGGGCAGAAGCAACAGAGGATTCCAATGGCTGAGCCCATTCGCAACTACCAGACTTCGGCCGTGCCGGGCGCGCGCGCCGACATCGACCAAGGCCTGCGCACTTACATGCTCAAGGTCTACAATTTGATGGGGCTTGGCCTCCTCATCACCGGCGTCGCCGCCTGGGGCGCTTTCCAGCTCGCCGTCACCGGCGACGGACAGCTGACCGCTTTCGGCACGCTGATCTATGCCAGCGCCTTCCGCTGGGTGGTCATCCTGGCTCCGCTCGCCGCCGTCTTCTTCCTGTCGTTCAGGATCCAGTCGATGAGCGTGGCCGCGGCGCAAACCACCTTCTGGGTCTATTCGGGCCTGGTCGGCCTGTCGCTGTCGACCATCTTCCTGGTCTACACCGGCGCCTCGATCACTCAGACCTTCTTTGCCACGGCGGCCGCCTTCGGCGCGCTGTCGCTCTACGGCTACACGACCAAGCGCGACCTTTCGGCGTTCGGCTCGTTCCTGGTCATGGGCGTGGTCGGCCTGGTGATCGCCATGCTGATCAACATCTTCCTGCAGTCGTCGGCGCTCGGCTTCGCCATCTCGGCGCTCGGCGTGCTGATCTTCGCCGGGCTCACCGCCTATGACACGCAGACCATCAAGGAAATGTACTACGAAGGCGATCAGGCCGACGTTGCCGGCCGCAAGGCGATCATGGGCGCGTTGAGGCTATATCTCGACTTCATCAACCTGTTCATGTTCCTGCTGCAGTTCATGGGCGATCGCCGCTAGGCGGTCTTCCCATCAGGCAACTGGACCAGCTGATATCAAGAGGGCGGCCAACGGCCGCCCTTTTCTTTTGTGCCGGCCTTTGCTGTCATGGAGGCAGATGAATCGTCTGCATAAATCATGAGCACTATTTCCATCCGCGCGGCCTTGGAAGGCGACCTCGGCCGAATCACCGAGATCTACGGCGATGCCGTGACGCATGGCACCGCGAGCTATGAGCTGGAGCCGCCCAGCCGCACTGAGATGGGTGGGCGCTTCGACAGCCTGACGGCGGGGGGCTTTCCCTATCTGGTGGCGGAACGAGATGGCGCGCTGCTCGGCTACGCCTATGCCGGCGCGTTCCGGCCGCGCCCGGCCTACCGCTTCATCGTAGAGGATTCCGTCTATGTCGCGCCTGATGCGAAGGGCCAGGGCGTCGGGCTGCTGCTGATGCAGGCGCTGATTGAAGCCTGCCGTATGGCGGGCTTTCGCCAGATCGTCGCGGTGATCGGCGACGGCCATGCAGACAGCGCCTCGGTGCGGCTGCATGAAAAGCTCGGCTTTCGCCATTCCGGTCGCCTGGAAGGCTCCGGCTACAAGCATGGGCGCTGGCTTGACACGGTGTTCATGCAGCTGTCGCTGAATGGCGGCGTAGCGGTTCCGCCCGATCCGCATTCGCTGCCCGAGCGGAAGTTTCGTGAGAGCCTGAGGAGGGGAATTGAGGAGAACTGAAGAGAACTGAAGAATTGAGGATCCGAATAGCTGAGAACAAACCCGGCGGTATTTCGACCGTTACATCCTCTTTTTTCAATTCTTCAGCTCTTCAATTCCCCAATTTTCAATTAGGCCTGGACAATCTTCAGCTTAGCATCGAAGACGTTGAGCACGCGACCGAGTTCCTGGCCGCGCTTGAGGATTCGGCCGCCGGCGGCGATGACGGCGAAGGCGCCTTGCCGGCGTGCCAGTTTCGGATCCTTGACGATCTGGAACAGCGGCACTTCGCTGGCCCGGCGGAAGACTGAAAACACAGCCCGATCAGACAGATGATCGATGGCATAGTCGCGCCATTCGTTGGCGGCGACCATGCGTCCGTACAGCCTCAGGATCTCGTCGAGTTCACGCCGGTCGAAACGGACCGGCTGGTCGAGGCGTTCGCGTCGCGCCTCGTGCAGCGGGATCAATATTGCGGATGCGTCCCCATCCTCCGTCCCACCGCTGCGATCGGTCATCCCGCGATCCCTTTGAAAATGAATCTCGCTTGCAGAAGTTGGCGTGTTCGCCGTGGAATTGCAAGGCCCGGCTAACCATCCCGGGACCGCGCTGTTTTCGCAACGTCCAGTCACTTTTATAAAACGCGGTGTTTGAATTGGTGATGCCTCGCCACATTTCCGCCTTTTTTTATCCGCGCTCATGCCCCAATGTCCGACGAATTTACCGGCGTTGCCTGAGACGGTTCGGTCCGGCACCGGCTCGTAAACCCCAAGCCCCCCGCCCACGGGTCTGCGTCGGATCGAACCAACCTCGGACTTTCCTCAGGGAGAGACCGGGTGCGACGATCCCAAAACCTAAATGACCGACGTCAGAAGCAAGCTGACGTCGGTTTTTTTTGTTTTTGGCTGCTTGAGAATTTGCCGGAGGCTGCGGTGCCCAGTTTGCGGGCGCATCCCCTCACCCGGATTGCCAGCCGAATTGCGAACAGCAATTCGGGCCAATCCGACCTCCCCCGATCGGAGAGGAGTTCGCGCCAGCGCTGATTCAGCCTCTTCTCCCCTCGGGGAGAAGGTGGCCGAGAGCGGCCGGATGAGGGGGCCTCTTAAGGCTTGTGAATAAACGCAGCGCCCAGAATAGGCCCCGGCAGGCCGTCCTTGCCGACCGACTGCAGCAGCACGGCGCAGCCGCCTTTCTTGGCGATCTCGGTCATCGGCAATTCGTAGCGCTGCGCCTTGCCGTGCCACATGCCGGCGGTCTGGATGCCGGTGACGGCGTTCCAGTAGGTCATGCTGCGGCCGGTGTTCTCGCCCTTGGCGATGGTCACCGTCTGCGGTGGTTCGAAATAGACGATGACGACATGGGCGTCGCTCGGGCCGCTACCGGCGTCGCCGGCATCGATCATGACGCGATCGCTGGTGCGGCTGACCTTGACGCTGACCCGCATGCCTTCACCGGATTTCTCCATGCGGGCAAGCGCGCCGTCGACCTCCTTGCGGCTGGCGCCGTTGACATGGCTGCGACCATTGATGACGGCTTGCGGCGTGTAGACGGAGCGGGTGCCGAAGGCGCGCATATAGTCATATTGCCGGTCGGTATTGTCCTTGCTGCTCAGCGTGTCCTGCCAGCCGAGATAGTCCCAGTAATTGACGTGGTAGGCGAGCGCGACGACGTTGTCCTTGGCCGCCAGCTCGGCAAAGAAAGCGTCCGCCGGCGGGCAGGAATTGCAGCCCTGGCTGGTGAACAGCTCGACCACGCCCAAGGGCCTGTCAATCTGCGGTTTGTCGGTCTGGGTCGTTCCCGATTCCTCGGCGAACCCGGTCCCGGCAAGCGCCGAGAAGGCCAGCGCAAAAGCCGCAAGCCGCAGAGGTTGTCGAGGTGCCATGATCGTTCCGATTCCCGCCGGTGACGCCGGCCTTGTTCTGGTTGCCCAGATTTGTGGCAGAAGCGACAGTCAACGGGAAGTCACGTTGCGGTGAAATTTTTGCTGCCGCAACCATGGGTATGGCATCACAGGGGGAGCACTTCACCGCCCGGTTCGATCGGGAGCATGGCATCAGGAGCGTGGGGCAGATCTTGCTGAGCCCAGCCGGTTTTTACTCCTGTCGTACAGGGCGGGGCTTCGATCGGGTCGGGCAATGCTTTGGAAGACTGGGAGTAGGGAGTAGGGAGTAGGGAGTAGGGAGTAGGGAGTAGGGAGTAGGGAGTAGGGGATGTCGTTCCCCGCTACCGCCCAATCCCTACTGCCTAAGCCCTGGCCGCTACGCGGCCAGATCGCGCAGCACGTATTGCAAAATGCCGCCATTCTTGAAGTAGTCGAGTTCGTCCAGCGTATCGATGCGGCAGATGATCGGCACGTTCTTCACGGTGCCGTCGCCATAGGTCACCTTGGCGATCATCGTCTGGCGTGGCTTGATGGTGCTTATGCCGTCGATCTCGACCAGCTCGTCACCCTTGAGGTTGAGCGAGGCCCATGAGGTGCCTTCCTCGAAGACGAAGGGGATGACGCCCATGCCGACTAGGTTGGAGCGATGGATGCGCTCGAAGGACTGGGCGATGACGGCACGGACACCGAGGAGATACGTTCCTTTAGCTGCCCAGTCGCGCGAGGAGCCGTTGCCGTATTCGACGCCGGCGAAGATGACCAGCGGCACGCCTTCCTTTTTGTATCTCATCGCCGCGTCGTAGATCGATTCCTCTTCCTTCGACGGGTAGTGGATGGTGTAGCCGCCCTCGCGGCCGTTCTCGCCCAGCATGTGGTTGCGGATGCGGATGTTGGCGAAGGTGCCGCGCATCATCACCTCATGGTTGCCGCGCCTTGTGCCGTACTGGTTGAAGTCGGCAACGCCGACGCCATGGTCGGTGAGGTATTTGCCGGCCGGGGAAGCGGCCTTGATCGAACCCGCCGGTGAGATGTGATCGGTGGTGATCTTGTCGCCGAACAGGCCGAGCACGCGCGCGCCCTTGATGTCGCCGATCTTGCCGAAACCGGAGGTCATGCCGGCGAAATAAGGCGGGTTCTGCACATAGGTCGAGTTGTCGTCCCAGGCATAGGTCTGGCCTTCCGGCGCCTTGACGTTCTGCCAGTATTCGTCGCCCTTGAAGACGTCGGCATATTTGCGGGCGAATAGCTCACGTGTGACGTTCTTCTCGATGAACTCCTGGATCTCGGCCGAACTCGGCCAGATATCCCTGAGATAGACCGGCTTGCCGTCGCGGCCTTCGCCGAGTGGCTCGGTGGTCAGGTCCTTGGTGACGGTGCCGGCCAAAGCATGGGCTACCACCAGCGGCGGCGACGCCAGATAGTTCGCCTGCACGTCAGGTGAAACACGGCCTTCGAAGTTGCGGTTGCCGGAGAGCACTGCGGCGGCGATCAGGCCCTTATCGTTGATGGTCTTGGAGATCGGCGCCGGCAGCGGGCCGGAATTGCCGATGCAGGTGGTGCAGCCGAAACCAACCAGGTTGAAGCCGATCTGGTCGAGCTCCTTCTGCAGGCCGGACTTTTCCAGATATTCGGCGACCACCTGGCTGCCCGGCGCCAGCGAGGTCTTCACCCACGGCTTCTGCTTGAGGCCGAGCCGGTTGGCGTTGCGCGCCAAAAGGCCGGCGCCGATCAGCACACTCGGATTCGAGGTGTTGGTGCAGGACGTGATGGCGGCAATGACGACATCGCCATGACCGAGATCATGGTCGGTGCCTTCGACGGCATAGCGCTTGTGGATTTCGGCAGCCTTCTTGTACTCGGTTTCCATCGCCTTTGCGAAGCCGGCCGGAATGCCTTCGAGCGGAACGCGGCCTTCGGGGCGCTTGGGACCTGCCATCGACGGCACGACGCTGTCGAGCTCGAGTTCGAGCAGGTCAGTGAAGACAGGGTCGGCCGAGCCGGCGTCACGCCACATGCCTTGCGCCTTGGAATAGGCCTCGACCAGGGCGATGCGGCTTTCCTCGCGGCCCGACATTGTGAGGTAGCGGATGGTCTCGCCGTCGACCGGGAAGAAGCCGCAGGTGGCGCCATACTCGGGCGCCATATTGCCGATGGTGGCGCGGTCGGCCAGCGTCATGTTGGACAGGCCCGGGCCGAAGAACTCGACGAACTTGCCGACGACGCCCTTCTTGCGCAGCATCTGGGTGACGGTCAGTACGAGGTCGGTGGCGGTGATGCCCTCCCTGAGCTTGCCGGTAAGGCGGAAGCCGATGACTTCGGGCAACAGCATGGAAACCGGCTGGCCGAGCATCGCCGCCTCGGCCTCGATACCGCCGACGCCCCAGCCGAGCACGCCAAGGCCGTTGATCATAGTGGTGTGCGAATCGGTGCCGACGCAGGTGTCGGGATAGGCGGTCGTTCCGCCGTCTTCCGTGTTGGTCCAGACGACCTGACCGAGATATTCGAGGTTGACCTGATGGCAGATGCCGGTGCCGGGCGGCACGACGCGAAAATTGCGGAACGCCTGCTGGCCCCATTTCAGGAATTTATAGCGCTCTTCGTTGCGCTCATATTCGAGCTCGACATTCCTGGCAAAGGCCAGTGGCGTGCCGAATTCGTCGACGATGACGGAGTGGTCGATGACGAGGTCGACCGGCACCAGCGGATTGATCTTCTGCGGATCGCCGCCGAGCGCCTTGAGGCCGTCGCGCATGGCGGCCAAGTCGACCACCGCCGGGACGCCGGTGAAATCCTGCATCAGGACACGCGCGGGGCGATAGGCGATCTCGACGCCGGCGGTGCCCTTGTCGGTCAGCCAGCCGGCAACAGCCTGGATAGAGTCCTTGGTGACGGAGCGGCCGTCTTCATTGCGCAAAAGGTTTTCCAGCAGCACCTTCATCGAATAAGGCAGCTGGGCAATGCCGGTGAGGCCGTTCCTCTCGGCCTCGACCAGATTGTAATAGACATAGTCCGCGCCACCCACGGTGAGGGTGCGGCGGCAATTGAAACTGTCGAGGGATTTTGACACGTGCGGTCCGTCCTTGTCTGTTCAGCCTGAAAGGGAACGGACGCCGATGGGCATGCAATCACGCGCAAAGGTGCGGGTACGGCCATTTCCGCTGTCCGTTCCCAGCCAACCCGAGCCGTTCAAGGCGGCGCGTGCGCTGGTTCGGCGCAAATTCTGTTCCCGTGCCGACCGCTGGCACGGATGTCCCGCATATAGAGAATTTTCTGGAATAGTTCTAGACAGTTGCGGAGCAAATTTGTGCGATGCGGCAGCTATCGCGCGGTAAAGTTTTCGGGACGGGCAGGCATGCGGCTGATTGCCGAAAATCTGGGCGGCGAACGCGGCGGCGAGACGGTCTTTTCCGGCATCGGTTTTGCGCTCGACAAGGGCCAGGTGCTGGTCGTCACCGGGCCGAACGGCTCGGGCAAATCGACGCTGCTCAGGGTCATCGCCGGGCTGCTGCCGAAGGCGCAAGGCGATGTGCGCATCGAGGGCGGCGAGAGGTTTCCGACGATCGCTTCGGCGGTCCACTATCTCGGCCACCTCAATGCAATGAAGACGGCGCTCAGCGTGGCGGAGGATCTGCGCTTCTGGCGCGATTTCAACGGCGATGGGCAGTTGGGTGTCGGAGAGGCGCTGGAGACGGTTGGTCTCGGCGGCATCGGCCATCTGCCTTTCGGCTATCTGTCGACCGGGCAAAGGCGGCGCGCGGCGATTGCGAAATTGCTGGTCAGTCATAAGCCGCTGTGGCTGCTGGATGAGCCGACGGCTGGGCTGGACAAGGCTTCGGAGGCGCGGTTTGCGGGGCTGATGACGAGGCATTGCGCGGAGGGCGGGATTATTGTCGCGGCGACGCACTTGCCGCTGGGATTGGATGGGGCGAAGGAATTGAGGATGGGAGCAACAGGGTGATGTCGGCATTCCCGCCCACCCCCCTCTGCCCTGCCGGGCATCTCCCCCGCAGGGGGGGAGATCAGATGTCATGCCGGCTTTCGCCAATCACCGGCATTGAAAAAGAGGCGTCAGCAACGGAGCTGCCAATCTCCCCCCTTGCGGGGGAGATGTCCGGGAGGACAGAGGGGGGTGTGAAGGAACGCCACCTTCGGCAAGATGGCGATCAAACGGCAGGCGCGGCTTGGCAATGCTAGCCCTCTTCCTGCGCGACATCCGCCTCTCCATCCGGGCCGGCGGCGGAGCGCTCACCAGCGTCATCTTCTTCCTCGCCGTCATCGCCACCATCCCCTTCGGTGTCGGACCGGACCTGAAGCTGCTCGCCCGCATCGGTCCGGCGATCCTTTGGATCGGCGCTCTGCTCGCCTGCCTGCTCGGCCTCGACCGGCTGTTTCAGGCCGATCGCGAAGACGGGTCGCTCGATCTTCTGGTGCTGGGCAATGACCGCCACATGCTGGCGTTGACGGTGCTGGTGAAGTGCCTGGCGCATTGGGCGGGCAGCGTTCTGCCGCTGGTGGTTGCGGCACCTCTGCTGAGCCTGTTCATGAACATGGAGCCGCTCAGCATCGGCGCCACCGCGCTCACGCTGCTGGTCGGCACGCCGGCGATCACTTTCATCGGCGCGGTCGGGGCGGCGGTGGCGGTGGCGCTGCCGCGTGGCGGTCTGCTGATCTCGGTGCTGGTGCTGCCGCTGACCATCCCGGTGCTGATCTTCGGGGTGTCGGCGAGCTACGGCGCGGTGGCCGATCCTGATCCGTTCCTGCAGCCCTTCCTCATTCTTGCCGCGCTGACGCTGTTTCTTGCCGTGCTGGGTCCGGTGGCGGCAGCACTGGCGCTGCGGCATGGAACGGATTGATATGACCGCTGCGGCGCGACGATCAATTGCGAATCCCCAGCCGCAAAGCTAAGAAAGCCGCAAAGCCATGGGAAGGCCATGATCGAGCACGACGAAGTGACGGTGGAAGGGGAGCGAAGCGCATGAGTGCACACGCACTCTATGTCGCGGCCGCCTATGGCATCACGGTGATCGTGCTGGCCGGGCTGATCGGCTGGATCCTGCTCGACCAGCGGACCCGCAAGCGCGAACTGGCAGACCTCGAAGCGGCCGGCGTGCGGCGTCGCTCGGACAAAGCCGGTACTGGGGCCAGCACTGGGGCCAGCAAGCCATGAGCACGGAAAGCGAAACGACGGCGTCGCCGCGCCGCCGCCTGATCGTGCTGTTGCCGCTGCTGGTTTTTCTCGGCCTCGCCGGATTGTTCCTGTCGCAGCTTTTGTCGGGACGCGATGAGGCGGCAGTGCCGTCGGCGCTGATCGGCCTGCCGGCGCCGCAGACCAACCTGCCGGCGCTGGAAGGTTCAAACCTGCCCGGGCTGGATTCGAAAGCCTTCGCCGGCAAGGTAACGCTGGTCAACGTCTTTGCATCGTGGTGCGCGCCGTGCCGGGAAGAGCATCCGGTGCTCTTGCAGCTGTCGCAGGACAAGCGCTTCGTCATGGCCGCGCTAAACTACAAGGACCAAGCGCAAAACGCGCGCCGGTTCCTTGGTGATCTCGGCAATCCGTTCCAGGCGATAGGTGTCGACGAGGCCGGCCGCACGGCCATCGACTGGGGCGTCTACGGCGTGCCGGAAACCTTCGTCATCGGCAAGGACGGCAAGATTGCCTACAAGCATGTCGGGCCGCTGACAGGGGAGTCGGCGAGGGATGTTCTGTTGCCGCAGATTGAAAAGGCGCTCGCGGCACCGAGCTGACGTTGGCGCCATGCCCCCTCATCGGGCCGCTACGCGCCCCCTCCTCCCCGTGGGGGAGAAGAGGGAAGCATCGGCACAGGCTAGCTCCTCTCCCCGGGGGGAGAGGTCGGATTGCCCGAATTGCTCATGCAATTCGGTTTGGCAATCCGGGTGAGGGGGCGGTGCCCCGCTGAGGTCTGAAATGCTCAGCCGTAGATCTGCCTGTGGACCTGGTAGAGCATTTCCGAGCGGTCGGCGCGCAGGTCGGCCAGATCGCGGCTCGTCAGGTTTTCGATTTCCGCGACGAGGCGGTTATAGTGGCGGCGCTTGGCCATCGAGGTGCGCGCGCGGGAGAAGAGGTTGTCAAAAGCCATAGCAAGGGTCCTTTCGTGCCGCATATCAGCGGTGAATTTGTTCCTCCCTTGGTCGTTCGCACCATGACATAGGAATGGTGCGATGCAAAAAGAAGATGTTGCAATGCACCATTGCACAGGGCGCATAGCGGGTTAATACAGCGCTCCAGCACCATAAACGGCCGGACAGGCTGGCGGGCCATGCCGGCCGGGCACCTTTTGTCTTACAAATTGCGCCTGCGCCACCTTGCCATCGCGCCCGCAGGCTGGCTTGATCCGCGCGTCACGTGATGCCCGGAGGAAATGCATGGCGACCGCAGACTATTACGAAATTCTGGATCCGCGTTTCGCGCGGCTGTTCAACGGCAACGCCCAGGTGGAAAAGCTGTTTACCGGATGTCAGTGGGCGGAAGGGCCGGCCTGGTTCGCCGCCGGCCGCTATGTCGTCTGGTCCGACATCCCCAACAACCGCATGCTGCGCTATGACGAGACCGACGGCAATGTCAGCGTCTTCCGTCAGCCCTCCGGCAATTCCAACGGCAACACCGTCGACCGCCAGGGCCGACTGGTGACGTGCGAGCATTCCGGCCGCCGCGTCAGCCGCACCGAGCATGACGGTTCCGTCACCACCATCGCGGCCGAATGGAAAGGCAAGCGGCTGAATTCGCCCAATGACGCGGTCGTGAAATCCGACGGCTCGATCTGGTTCACCGATCCGAGCTACGGCATCGACACCGACTATGAGGGCGACAAGGCCGAAAGCGAGATCGGCGCTTGCAATGTCTACCGGGTCGATCCGGATACGGGCGAGGTCGAGGCCGTCATCACCGACATGGTCCGGCCGAACGGGCTTGCCTTTTCACTGGATGAAAGCCAGCTCTATGTCGTCGACACCGGCCGCACCCATGGCGCGCAGAACCCCGCGCATATGCGGGTCTTCAACGTCGGCAAGCACGGCAAGAAGGTCTCGGGCGGGAAGGTGTTCGCTGACTGCACGGCCGGTCTATTCGACGGCTTCCGGCTCGACGAGGCCGGCCGCATCTGGACCAGTGCCGCCGACGGCATCCATTGCTACGATCCCGACGGCACGCTGATCGGCAAGGTCAAGGTGCCGGAAGTGACCGCCAATTGCGTGTTCGGCGGCAACAAGCTGAACTGCCTCTACATCGCCGGCACCACGTCGCTCTACATGGTGCGGCTGATGGTGAACGGGGCGAAGACGTATTGAGGCTGCTGGAAACGCTTCTCTGGCGGCCCTTGATGGCGTTTCTGCGCCTGCCGGCGGCGCCTGTAGCGCTGCGGCCGCGGAACCACCGCCAAGCGGTTCGCCGGAGCGGATTTCGAAGCCGCCCAGCGGCGGCGGTATCAGACACAATTCAAGGGGAGGACGTCATGCCATTCGTCAACATCCGCATCGTCAAGGAAGTGATCGCCGCTGATCCCGCTGGCAAGAAGGCCGACATTGCCAAAAAGGTCACGGCGGCGATCATGGACGCCACCGGGCTTAGCAATGACGACGTCTGGGTGGTGTTCGAAGAGGTCAACGCGCGCGACTGGTATGTCGGTGTGACCGATGTCGAGACGTTGCGGAAGGGGTAGCACAGCGGCACGTTGGGGTGCGCCGCACCCTTTCGTTCGTCATCCTAGGGTCTGCGCCGCGTCGCTTCGCTCCTTGCTCCGCCCTAGGATGACGAGGCAACGTTTGCGCGTATAAAACTCGCGAAAACCTGCACCGCTTCGCGCATGGCCCGCAGGTTCTCGTCCTCTCCCAGGATCGCTTCTATCTCCGGCGGTTTCTTGCCGAGCAAGGCAATCTCCAGAACCGCATTCTCACAAAGCGCGAACGACATGGTGCGCATGATCTCGGCCAGCGCGGCGCGGGCATAGAGCGAGCGCGCGGAGGCGTGGGCCAGCATGGCGGGCTTGCCGACTGCGGCGTCGCGCGAGACCAGCCAGTCGAGAGCGTTTTTCATGCCGCCGGGCACGCCATGGGCATATTCGGGGCAGGAGACGATGATGCCATCGGCGCTGGTGACGGCCCCGATCAGCCGCATGGCCTCGGCCGGTGTGCGCTCGCCTTCGTCATCCGGGTTGAAGATCGGCAGCAGGCCGAGCCCGTCATAGACAGTTACGCGGCAATCCGAAGGCGCGTTCGCGGACAGCGCCGCCAGCAGCGCCGAATTGGTCGAGGCGGCGCGCAGGCTGCCGGAGATGGCGAGGAGTTCGATCACGGGGAAACAGGGCTAGGGAAAACCGGCAAAGGACCGCAATGGCGAATCGTACCCGAAATCTACCACAGGGTCTTGCTGTAGGCTTCGTCCAGCGAGCGGTCGAAATCGTCGGCAGTTTCGGCATGCGCCATCTGATCGGACAGGATCTGACCGAGCGTCGGCAACGTCGCGCGGTCGTGCCAGCTGTCCGGCTTCCACAATTCGGAGCGCATGAAGGCCTTGGCGCAGTGCATGTAAGCGGCCTTGACGCTCACCACGACGACGCTTTGCGGTTGCTTGCCGTCGACGGTGAGGCGCTCGCGCAAACCGGCATCGACGGTTATGCGGGCGTCGCCATTGATGCGCAGCGTCTCGTTCATGCCGGGGATGAGAAAAAGCAGCCCGACCGAAGGGTTGAGCAGGATGTTTTCCAGCGTGTCCAGCCGGTTGTTGCCGGGCCGGTCGGGAATGGCGATGGTCCTGTCGTCGAGGACAAGGGCAAAGCCCGGTCTGTCGCCTTTCGGCGTCACGTCGGCATTGCCGGCGCCGTCGGAAGAACCGATCAGCACGAAAGGGCTCTTGCCGATGAAAGAGCGGCAGTGGCCGTCGAGCGCCCTGAGTTCCTTGCGCATCGAGGTGTCGGTCGGCCGCGGGGTCTTGTAGATCGTCCTCAGTTCATCGCGCGTGGTGACGAATTCCATGGCCGTCTCCGTTTATTCTGACGCAATTCCGGACGGCTTCACACTTTTCCTGGAATTGCTCTACTTGCCGGCTTCTTCCACCTTCTCGGCCTTATCCTCGATCGAATGGTGCAGGATCAGCGGCATCTGGCTGAAGGTGAACAACAGGGTGATCGGCATGATGCCCCAGACCTTGAAGGTAACCCAGAAGTCGGTGGAAAAATTCCGCCACACCACTTCATTGGCAAGAGCCAGGAACAGGAAGAACAGGCCCCAGCGGAAAGTCAGCTTGCGCCAGCCTTCGGCATCGAGGCGAAAGGCCGAATCGAAGACATAGCCGAGCAGCGATCGGCCGAAATACAGACCGCCGAGCAGCACGCCGCCGAACAGGGTGTTGACGATGGTCGGCTTCATCTTGATGAACACGTCGTCCTGCAGATAGAGCGTCAGCGCGCCGAAGATGAAGACGACGACGCCCGAGACCATCGGCATGATCGGCAAGGTGCGCAGCAGCAGCCAGGAGGCGATCAGCGCGATCGCCGTCGCCGCCATGAAAAGGCCGGTGGCGACGAAGATCGGCCCGCCGAATTCGGCCAGGACAGGAAATTTCTGCACCAGCCAGGCGCCGCGTGCATTGGCGAAGAAGAACACCATCAGCGGCCCGAGTTCCAGCACCAGCTTGAGCAGCGGATTGACGCTTTCTTTCTTCTTTCGCGGGTCGGACGGGTCGCGTTCGAGGATGGGTGGGTTCATGACTTCCTTCTGACGCATGATCTTGTCCAAAAAGCCGTCAGCTCTTCGGGATCATTGCCTGTTACGCTACGCCGGCGATCGCCCTGGCGAATTCGCCGGCCGAGAATGGTTCGAGGTCGTCGACCTGTTCGCCGACGCCGATGAAGTAGACCGGCAGTTTGTGCTTTGCCGCGATCGCGACCAGAATACCGCCGCGCGCCGTGCCGTCCAGCTTGGTCATCACCAGGCCGTTGACGCCGGCGACATTGCGGAAGATCTCGACCTGATTGAGCGCATTCTGGCCGGTGGTGGCGTCGACCGTCTGCAGCACGGTATGCGGCGCTTCCGGATCGAGCTTGCCCAGCACGCGCACGATCTTTTCCAGCTCCGCCATCAGTTCGGTCTTGTTTTGCAGCCGGCCGGCGGTGTCGATGATCAGTACGTCGGAGCCGGCCTCCTTGGCGCGTTCGAAAGCGTCGTAGGCAAGGCCGGCGGCATCCGCGCCGATCTTCGAGGCGATGACCGGAGACTTCGTCCTCTCGCCCCAGATCTTCAGCTGCTCGATGGCTGCAGCGCGAAAGGTATCGCCGGCGGCCAGCATCACCGACAGGCCACCATCGGTCAGTTTGGCGGCGAGCTTGCCGATGGTCGTGGTCTTGCCGGTGCCGTTGACGCCGACCACCAGAATGACATGCGGCTTGTGCGACAGGTCGAGCTCCAGCGGCATGGCGACATGGGCCAGCACCTTCTCCACCTCGGCCGCCATGATGGTGCGGACATCCGCGTCGGAGACATCCTTGCCGTAGCGGCTGGCAGCGAGGGCATCGGTGACGCGCAAGGCTGTTTCCATGCCCAGATCGGCACGGATCAGCACGTCCTCCAGATCCTGCAGCGTCTCCTCGTCGAGCTTGCGCTTGGTGAAGACGCCGGCGATGTTGCCGGTGAGTTCTTTCGAGGAGCGGGCAAGCCCGTCGCGCATGCGCTGGAACCAGGAGCGTCGCGGCGCCGGTTCGGGCGCCTTTTGCGGCTCGGCTTTCTGCTCGACCTTTTTGGTGACGGTGACTTTGCCGACTGACGGTGTCGGCTGTGGTGTCGGCGGAAAACCCGGTTCAGGCATGGGCGCAACCCCCGCCGTGGCAGCCCGGACTTCGACCGGCGCGGGTGTGGCTTCGACCGGAGTGCGCTTTACCTCCCCCTCGATGGGGGAGGTCCCAAGCGAAGCTTGGGGGTGGGGGTGATTTGCGCTGGCGTCAGCGCTGTCACCCCACCGCGCCGCTTCGCGTCGACCCTCCCCATCGAGGGGAGGGTGGGTCGCCTCGTCCTTCTCCCCGTGGCTATACGGGGAGAAGGTGCCGGCAGGCGGATGAGGGGCGGCGCTGACCTCTGAGGTAGGCTGTGCGGGCGGCGCGGACGGTTGCGGCACTTCGATCGGGGCGGCCGGTTCTGCTGGAGTATCGGCAGGCGTCGGCACTTCGACGGGAGCCGGCTCCAGCTGCGGTTCCGGACGCGATGGTTCGATCTCCGGCTCGGCCGGCGCTGGCGGCACTTCTTGGGGCTGCGGCTCGGGAGCCGGCTCCGGAACGGCTGGCGGCGCAGGAACTTCTTCCGGTGCAGGCGGCTCGGGTATCTCCGGCTCAGGCTGCGGTTCTTCTACCGGCGCGGGCTCCGGCAACGGTTCCGGCTCGGATGGGACGACCGGTTCCGGCGCGGGCGGGATGGTCGGCGCGGGTTCGGGCTTCGGTTCTTCTGGCGCCGACTGCGGCGCAGGCTTTACCTCCCCCTCGATGGGGGAGGTCCCAAGCGAAGCTTGGGGGTGGGGGTGAGTGGCGCCGGCGTCGGCGCTCTCACCCCTCCCCGCCACTTCGTGGCGACCCTCCCCATCGAGGGGAGGGTGGGGCGTCGGCGGCTCGGGCTCCTCGCGCTTCAAGAACTCCGGAACGACCTGCTCGGCCGCCGGCTTCAGCGCCTCAAGCGCATCCCATTTGATCGGCGGCAGGGGAGCGGTTTCGTCGATGCGCTCCTCGACGACTTCCTTCTTGCCGAACGAAAATATGTTCTTGAAAAAACCGGCCATGCTTCAATCGTCTCAGGCGGCGCGGGCAGTGAGGGGCGAGGCTATCAGGCGCGCGCCGTCATGGCCGGTGATATCTGCCTCGACGATCTCGCCCGGCGCGCCGGTGCCTAGCGCGGCAAGCGTGAACCCTTCGGTGCGGCCAAGGCCGTCCCGCTCGACCAGGATCGACTGGCGCGTTCCCGGGAGTGACGACAAATGGCGGCGATACGCAGTCTCACCAGCGGCGCGCAGCTGGGCCGCGCGCTGCTTGACCAGTTCGCGGCGGACCTGCGGCATGCGCGCGGCGGGCGTGCCTTCGCGCGGCGAAAACGGGAAGACATGCAGGTGCGTCAGCCCACATTCCTCGACGATCTTTATCGAATTCTGAAACATTTCCTCGGTCTCGGTCGGGAAGCCGGCGATGATGTCGGCGCCGAAGACGATTTCGGGGCGCAGCTTGCGCACATCCTCGCAGAAGCGGATCGACTGGTCGCGCAAATGCCTGCGCTTCATGCGCTTCAGGATCATGTCGTCACCCGATTGCAGCGACAGATGCAGATGCGGCATCAGCCTGGGTTCGGTGGCGATGGCGTCGAGCAGATCATCATCCGCCTCAATCGAATCGATTGAGGACAGCCGCAGCCGCTTCACGTCGGGCACCTGCTTCAGGATGGTCTTCACCAGCTTTCCCAGCTTGGGCGCACCCGACAGGTCGGCGCCGAAGCTGGTCATGTCGACGCCGGTCAGCACGATCTCGGCATAGCCGTTGCCGGCCAGACGCTTGACCTGCTCGACCACGGCGCCCATCGGCACCGACCGTGAATTGCCGCGCCCATATGGGATGATGCAGAAGGTGCAGCGGTGGTCGCAGCCGTTCTGCACCTGCACGAAAGCGCGCGCCCGGCCCTCGATGGCGTCGACCATATGGCCGGCGGTCTCGCGCACCGAGAAAATGTCGTTGACGCGCGCCTTCTCGCTGTCGTTGACGCCGAAATCCGGCAGCGCGCGGTAGGAGTTGGCCTTCAGCTTCTCTTCGTTGCCAAGCACGAGGTCGACCTCGTCCATGGCGGCAAAATTCTGCGGTTCGGTTTGCGCGGCGCAGCCGGTGACGATGATGCGCGCCGCCGGATTTTCGCGGCGGGCCTTTCTGATCGACTGCCTGGCCTGGCGCACCGCTTCGGCGGTGACGGCGCAGGTGTTGAAGATAATGGCGCCGCCTTTGAGCGCGCCGAGGCCGGCACTTTCGGCCTCGCGGCGCATCACTTGGGATTCATAGGTGTTGAGACGGCAGCCAAAGGTGACGACGTCTATGCCTTGGGAGTTGGGGCCCTTGGTATCGGCAAGTGCAGACATCAGGCCGCGCTTTCGGTGTCGCGGGCCCAGGTGCCGGTCGACGGATCGAAATTGCCGGAAAACTCCCATTCGGCAGCGCCGGTCAGGATGACGTGGTCGTCGTCGCGCCATTCCACATGCAGCGAGCCGCCGCCGGGCGTCATCAGCGTAACGCTGCGGCCGGTGCGCCGGGTGCGGGCAGCGGCGACGACGGAAGCGCAAGCGGCCGAGCCGCAAGCCTTGGTCAGGCCGGCGCCGCGCTCCCAGGTGCGGATGATCATCGTCTCCGGCGACGTTACCTGGGCGATGGTGATGTTGGCGCGCTCGGGGAAGATCGGATGGTTTTCGAGCAGCGGGCCGAAACGCTCGAGTTCGTAGGACCAGACATCGTTGTCGACCCAGAAGATAGCGTGAGGGTTGCCCATCGAGAGAGCCGAAGGCGAATGCAGCACCGGCGCGTCGATGGGGCCGATCTGCAACTCGATCATGCGGGTGTCGCGGAATTCCTCGGCCAGCGGAATGTCCTGCCAGCCAAAGCGCGGAGTGCCCATGTCGACCGAGATGGTGCCGTCGGCATGTTCGACGGCGTTGAGGATGCCGGCGCGGGTCTCGAAGGTGAAAGTCTTCTGGCCGGTTTCGGCGGCCAGCGCCTGGACGACACAGCGCATGCCGTTGCCGCAGGCCTGCGCGCCCGAGCCGTCGGAATTCAAGATGTCGATGTAAAAGGCGGTGCCCGGCGTGCGCGAATCGTGGATCGCCATGATCTGGTCGAACCTGGTCGCCGCATCGGCGTTCAGCGCGACAGCCGACGCCGCCGTGACCCTATCGGCACGGCCACGCATGTCGGCGACGATGATTTCGTTGCCGATGCCGTTCATCTTGGCGAAGGGGGCAGTGCCTGCCATGATCTGAGGTAATTCCTGTACGTTTCGCCGCTATATGGCGGAAACGGGCGGGAATTACCAGTGTGGGCTGCGTCTAGGTTACCGCGAAAACGCCGAGTACGATCAGCAGGAAGATGACGAGAACGATGCCGATCAGCAGGCGCGCGCCGGTGGCGGCGGCACCGGCCAGCGCCGGCATGCCGAGCAGGCTGGCGGCGGCAGCAACGATCAGAAGAATGATGATCCATTTGATCATGGACAATGCCTCGCAAATTGACTGGCCTGCAGCCGGCTTAAGAACGCATCTGCGGCGCTCTGGTTCCGTTGCCGCGAGGCTCTTTCCGACTGGGCGCGCTATTCGGCAATCTCGAAGTCGGTCGTGAAAGGCGCCGTCTTTGGCGAGTTCTCGTCGTGCATTAGGAAATCCGCGCGGTATTTGCCCGGGGGAACGCCATCCAGGGAGACGTTTAATTTGAAGAACATCTCTCGGTTATGCGAGCGCGAGGCGAGCTGGACCCGACCAAGCTTTTCGACGGTTCCCAGCTTCTCGCCCGACTGGGAAAGCACGGTAAGGTCAACGTAAAGCGCGATCTGGTTGTTGCCGAGCCCATCCGAGCCGTAGCCGTAACCGACCGGCTCCATATAAAGCACAATCTCTTCGCCCGGCTTGTAGACATGGTTCGGGCGCTCGGCGTAGGCGCCGAACCCGCTGGCCGACATGATATGCTTCACATTTTGCACGCCAAGCGGCATCGCTTGCCACAGAGCGTCCTCGGCGCTGCGGAATTTGTCCAGCGCGCCGGCGCCATCACCCGCCTGCAGTGCCTTTTCGGCTTCAGCGGCGCGATCGGTGATTTCACCCGCGAAAGCGGCCGGCGTCGAAATTACCAGCGCGATCAAAACTGCCAAGATTGATTTCATCTGTTCCCCCTGTTGCGATAGACCATCGGCTAAAACGGCAGTGCCGTAAACGGCCAAATGCAGACTCCAGCCGCGCTCGATCTCGGGAACGTCCCAAACCTCGCCCGGACGCAAGGCGCGAAACCGCTCACGCGCCAGGCCTTGCGCCTCAAGCGCTTCAGTCAGTTTTGCGCCGGCAGTTGCGCTCGACCGCCGATGCGCCGACCTGCTGCGGGCTCCGGTGCCGCTTTCGCAACCAATGTACCGGTTGGAACCGCGCTAGAGCGAAGACATGCCTTTTGTCCGCCAGCCATTTTGCGACAAATTTACAACAATTCGTGGTGCAAACCCTATTTTAACCATATCGGGTTGAAATTTCGCCACCTTCTCCATCTTGGTGAGGGGTGAGATTGTGCGGACGGCTTCCCCCCCCAGCCGGATCCGACGGAGGTTTGAATGATTTTTTCGAGAAGCGGGCTGATGGCCGTATCGCTGGCAGCGCTCGTTGCGAGCGGCTGTTCGACCTCGCGTTTTTCATCGATGGATGACCAGCAGCCCGCCCCGCTGCAGCCCGCGCCCGCCGGCACGGTGAGCGGAAGCCAACTGCCGCCCCCGGCAGCGCCGGGCACCACCGACCCATCGCAATTCCCGACCGCGCCGGCAGGCGCGCAGGTCGCCTCGCTGCCGCCGGACGGATCGGCGCCGGCCGGAGCCTCCGACCTTACCGCTGCGAGCGTTGCCGGCGTCTGGAACGCCAGCGTGTCCGGACAGAGCTGCAAGGTGGCGACGCCGCAGACCAAATTCGGCGCCGGCTTCCGCGCCGGGCCGCTGCATTGCCCGCCGCCCATCGACGGCATCAAATCGTGGAACGTCGCCGGCAAGCAGCTGACGCTCTATGACGAGAATGGCGGCACGCTGGCGCGGCTCTATTCCTCGGGCGGTTCGAAATTCGACGGCCAGACTACCAACGGCTTGCCGATATCGCTTACAAGGTAGGCAGGGTATGCTGATATTCAGGTGAGGCCGGCCTGCGAACGGCGGCTTCCTGCGCTTCCGGTGCGTACTTAAGTACGCTCCGCTCCGGTTCTCAGGAGCCACCATTCTCGGCTCGGCCTGACCTGAACCGCAACACACCCTGATCTTTCCTGGAGCAATCCGCTCAAAGTAAGTGACGTGACCGATGCATCTGCGTGACGGCCTCCAGACCCATGCGACCGTCAGGCAGCGCTACGACCATCTGGTCGCAACCGGCGCCATCGAGCGCGATCCTGCGCAGGAGCGCATCGCCGCCGCGCTCGACCGGCTGACCGACGAGATCTCGGTCAAGCGGCTGGCGCACAAGTCGAGCGCGCTCGGCTGGCTGTTTGCCCGCAAGCGCGAGACGCGCGAGGTCGTCAAGGGCCTCTACATTCATGGCGGCGTCGGTCGCGGCAAGACCATGCTGATGGATATGTTCTTCGAGCTGTTGCCGGTCAGGCGCAAGCGCCGCGTTCATTTCAACGACTTCATGGCCGATGTGCAGGACCGCATCCAGAAGCACCGGCAGGCGCGCAAGAACGGCGACGTCAAGGAGGACGACCCGATCCCGCCGGTCGCGCTTCAGCTTGCCGAACAGGCCTGGGTGCTGTGCTTCGATGAGTTTTCGGTCACCGACATTGCCGATGCGATGGTCCTGTCGCGGCTGTTTTCGGCGCTGTTCGCCAATGGCGTGGTTCTGGTCGCCACCTCGAATGTCGCGCCGCAGGACCTTTATCGCGACGGGCTGAACCGCCAGCTCTTCCTGCCCTTCATCAGCATTCTCGAGCGCCACGCCCATGTGCTGACGCTTGATGCCGACAAGGACTACAGGCTGGAAAAGCTCGCCCGCACGCCTGTCTATGTCACGCCGGCGGATGCCGAAGCCGATCGTATGCTCGACGAAGCCTGGCAGGCGATGACGCACGGGGCGGCAACGGCCGAGACCGCGCTGACGCTCAAGGGGCGGCAGGTGAGAATACCGGCTGCTTCCGGCAATGCGGCGCGGTTTTCCTTCGCCGATCTCTGCGAAAAGCCGCTCGGCGCGCGCGATTTTCTGGCGATTGCCGGCCGCTTCTCGACCGTCTTCATCGATCACGTGCCGGTGCTGGGCGAAGGCAAGCGCAACGAGGCCAAGCGCTTCATCCTCCTGATAGACACGCTCTACGATCATCACACGCGGCTGGTGGTAAGCGCCGATGCCTCGCCCCCTGAGCTCTATACGGCCAGGCGCGGCAACGAGGTGTTCGAATTCGAGCGCACGGCCTCGCGGCTGATCGAAATGCAGAGCCGGGATTGGCTGGAGGACTGGGCGGAACGGCAAAAGGCGAAGGCGGAAGTGCAGGTCTGAGGGTTCGAAGAGGTAATATGTAGTGATCCTTCGCGCCCCCCTCTGTCCTGCCGGACATCTCCCCCACACGGGGGGAGATTGGCGGTTTCGGCGCTCCGCTCATTCCTGCGGCCATTGGAGATTGGCGAAAGGTCGCGTGACGTCCGATCTCCCCCCTCGTGGGGGAGATGCCTGGCAAGGCAGAGGGGGCGCTGTCCCGCCGACGCCTAAAGCTCGTACACATACATCACAAACGACTCCGCCTGCCCATGCTCCTCCTTGCGTTTTCATAAAGCCCGCGCGATGGAACATTGTCCGGCTCGGTTCCAACACAGGCTTCGCCGCAACCTTTGCTCGCGGCCGAGCGCGAACATCGCGTCGAGCATTTTTCGCGCGATGCCTTGGCGCTGGTAGGCGGGTGAGACGCCGACTTCGTCGATGTAGAGTCCGTTGACCTTGTCGGGATGGCGGTGGATGATTGTGAGGCATTGGTCGACGACGCCGTCGGCCAATGCCACGATCATGAGATGACCTGATGATGAGGCGAGGTAGGCAGCAAGCCTGTCTGCCCGGACCGGCTCGTCGAACACGTCCTCGGCGATGCGCTTCACAAGGGCGTCATCGCCTGGATATAGTCTTCTGATTTCCACGCTCATTGTGTAAAATCTCCCAAGCTGGCCTACAAACTTTGACGTTTACGTAAGTCCCAATGTTTCTAACCGATTGAAATCATTCACTCGAAAATAATCCATTGAATATATTTTCCACCGGGGCTACTGGATGCGGCGAAATCTAGCTGAGACCATAGCATTCCGGCCTCTTCCTCGACGCCGTCAACAGATCGCCAGGGATTTTGGGCGTCGTCACAGACAAAGGGAAAATTTCCTCACATGGCACGCAACAAGATAGCGCTCATCGGCTCCGGCATGATCGGCGGCACGCTCGCTCACATGATCGGCCTCAAGGACCTCGGCGACGTGGTGCTGTTCGATATTGCCGAGGGCATCCCGCAAGGCAAGGGGCTCGATATCGCGCAGTCTTCGCCGGTCGATGGTTTTGACTCCCGGCTGACCGGCGTCAATGATTATGCCGGGATCGAGGGCGCCGATGTCTGCATCGTCACTGCCGGCGTGCCGCGCAAGCCGGGTATGAGCCGCGACGATCTGCTCGGCATCAACCTCAAGGTCATGGAACAGGTCGGCGCCGGGCTGAAGAAATATGCACCCAAGGCCTTCGTCATCTGCATCACCAACCCGCTCGACGCCATGGTCTGGGCGCTGCAGAAGTTTTCGGGCCTGCCCAAGACCCATGTCGTCGGCATGGCCGGCGTGCTCGACAGCGCGCGCTTCCGCTATTTCCTAGCCGAGGAATTCAAGGTCTCGGTCGAGGACGTTACCGCCTTCGTGCTTGGCGGCCACGGCGATACCATGGTGCCGATGATCCGCTATTCCACGGTGTCGGGCATTCCGCTGCCCGACCTGATCAAGATGGGTTGGACCTCGAAGGAAAAGCTCGACCAGATCGTGCAGCGTACCCGCGATGGCGGCGCCGAGATCGTCGGCCTCTTGAAGACCGGCTCGGCCTACTATGCGCCGGCCGCCTCCGCCATCGCGATGGCGGAATCCTATCTCAAGGACAAGAAGCGTGTGCTGCCTTGTGCGGCGCATCTCTCGGGTCAGTATGGCGTCAAGGGCACCTATGTAGGCGTTCCCGTGGTCATCGGCGCCGGCGGCGTCGAGCGCATCATCGAGATCGACCTCAACAAGGCCGAGCAGAAGATGTTCGACGCTTCGGTGGCGACGGTGCAGGGCCTGACCGAGGCCTGCGTCAAGATCGCCCCGCATCTCGCCTCGAAATAATCCTCCGGAGACCATCCAGATGAACATCCATGAATATCAAGGCAAGGCGCTGCTGAAGAGCTTTGGCGCGCCGGTGGCCGAAGGCGTGCCGGTGTTCAAGGCAAGCGAAGCGGAAGCCGCGGCACAAGCGCTTCCCGGTCCGCTCTATGTGGTGAAGAGCCAAATCCATGCCGGCGGCCGCGGCAAGGGGAAGTTCAAGGAACTGTCGCCCGACGCAAAGGGCGGCGTGCGGCTGGCTAAGTCGGTTGCCGAAGTCGTTGCCAACGCCAATGAGATGCTCGGCCACACGCTGGTGACCAAGCAGACCGGCCCCGCCGGCAAGCAGGTCAACCGCCTCTATATCGAGGACGGCGCCGACATCGATCGCGAGCTTTATCTGTCGATCCTGGTCGACCGCTCGGTCGGCCGCATCGCTTTCGTCGTCTCGACCGAGGGCGGCATGGACATTGAAGGCGTCGCCCACGACACACCGGAAAAGATCATCACCCGCGCCATCGATCCGCTGGCCGGCGTGACGACCATCGACGTCGACATATTGGTGGAAGCGCTGGGCCTCACCGGCGATGCCGCCAAGGATGCCGGCACGCTGTTCCCGATCCTCTACAAGGCCTTTGTCGAGAAGGACATGAGCCTGCTCGAGGTCAACCCGCTGATCGTGATGAAAAATGGCCGCCTGCGCGTGCTGGACGCCAAGGTGTCGTTCGACAACAACGCGCTGTTTCGCCACCCCGAACTGATGGAATTGCGCGACACCACCGAAGAGGACGAGAAGGAGATCGAGGCGTCGAAATACGACCTCGCCTATGTCGCGCTCGACGGCAATATCGGCTGCATGGTCAATGGCGCCGGCCTCGCCATGGCGACTATGGACATCATCAAGCTCTACGGCGCCGAGCCCGCCAACTTCCTCGATGTCGGCGGCGGCGCGTCGAAGGAGAAGGTGACGGCGGCGTTCAAGATCATCACCAAGGATCCGGCCGTCAAAGGCATACTGATCAACATCTTCGGCGGCATCATGAAGTGCGACATCATCGCCGAGGGCGTCATTGCCGCAGTCAAGGAAGTCGGCCTGGAAGTGCCGCTGGTGGTGCGTCTTGAAGGCACCAATGCCGAGCTCGGCAAGAAGATCATCAACGACAGCGGCCTCAACGTCGTGTCGGCCGACGATCTCGACGACGCAGCCAAGAAGATCGTGGCGGCGGTGAAGGGCTGAAGGCGAATGCCTCCGCGCAAGATAAACCTGGTCGAGGCGGCGGATCGAACGATCACCAAGGTCTTCGATCCGCATATTGCCGGCGACGTCAATGACAGCCAGGCCAAGGTCGCCAAGTTCGGCGAGACCTTCGACTGGCATGCGCACGAGCATGAGGACGAGGCTTTTCTCGTGCTGCGGGGCAAGATCGCCATCGATTTTCGCGACGGCCCGGTCGAGCTCGGCGAGGGCGATTTCATTGTCGTGCCGAAGGGCGTCGAGCACCGGCCGCGGTCGCTGACCGCCGAGCCGGTGGTGCTGATGTTCGAGCCGGCAACGACGCTCAACACCGGCAACGCCAAGAGCGACCTCACCGTCTCCGACCTGAAGCGGCTCTGACCCATGAACGCGTTCTCCTTGCTCTCGGCCGATCACCAGCGCCTGCAGGCGCTGGTCGGCGCGTGGCGCGGCGAGGAAGAGGTGGCGGAAACACAATGGGCCGATGGTGGACCGGCGACGTCGGAGGTGCTGGGGGAGGCACAGTTCGGCGGCCTGTTCGTGGTGCAGCGCTATCGCCAGCGCCGCGACGGCACGGTCTCGTTCGGCTCGCACTCAGTGTTCGGATTCGATCAGCAAAACAGCCTCGTCACCATGCACCAGTTCGATTCCATGGGCTTTGTGCCGGCCTCGCCGGCCACAGGCGCATGGAACGGCAGCGAGCTCACTCTTGATCGGTCGTCGCCGCGCGGTTCCGCGCGGGTCACATATATTTTCGACAATGCCGATGCCTACCGCATGCGATTGCATTTCAAACCTGCCGGCAGCGACAGCTGGCAAGACATGGTGAGCGGCGTCTACCGGCGCGTCTCGCCTTCCTCGATCAACGGTTTTTAGAAAAGGGCTCCGATGTCCATTCTCATCGACAAGAACACCAAGGTGCTGGTGCAGGGCCTGACCGGCAAGACCGGCACGTTCCACACCGAACAGGCGCTGGCCTATCACGGCACCAGGATGGTGGGCGGTATCCATCCAAAGAAGGGTGGCGAGACCTGGACCGGCGCCAAGGGCGAAAACCTGCCGATCTTCGCCTCGGTCGCCGAGGGCAAGGAAAAGACCGGCGCCAACGCCTCGGTCGTCTATGTGCCGCCGGCGGGCGCCGCCGAAGCCATCCTCGAAGCCATCGAAGCCGAGATCCCGCTGATCGTCTGCATCACCGAAGGCATTCCGGTGATGGACATGGTCAGGGTCAAGGCGCGGCTCGACCGCTCGACCTCGCGGCTGATCGGCCCGAACTGCCCTGGTGTGCTCACCCCCGACGAATGCAAGATCGGCATCATGCCCGGCAACATCTTCCGCAAAGGCTCGGTCGGCGTTGTTTCGCGCTCGGGAACGCTTACCTATGAGGCAGTGTTCCAGACCACAAATGTCGGCCTCGGCCAGACGACCGCCGTCGGTATCGGCGGCGACCCCGTCAAAGGCACCGAGTTCATCGACGTGCTCGAGATGTTCCTCGCCGACGACGAGACCAAGTCGATCATCATGATCGGCGAGATCGGCGGTTCGGCCGAGGAAGACGCCGCGCAGTTCCTCAAGGACGAGGCCAAACGCGGCCGCAAAAAGCCGATGGCGGGCTTCATCGCCGGGCGCACCGCGCCGGCCGGTCGCACCATGGGCCATGCGGGCGCGGTCATCTCCGGCGGCAAGGGCGGCGCGGAAGACAAGATCGCGGCGATGGAATCGGCCGGCATTAAAGTATCGCCATCGCCGGCGCGTCTGGGCACGACGCTGGTCGAGGCGATCAAGGCCAAGTGAGTAGCGAGTAGTGAATAGCGAATAGGGAAAAGAGAGTAACGGCGCGACCCGGGAAAAATCCCTACTCGCTATTCGCTACTCACTATTCGCTTTTGAAAAGGAGACGGAGCCAGGCTCCGCGGACAAAAATGGCAAGACAAGATCAGGCCAACGACCAATTTTCGCTCACCTCTTTCCTCTATGGCGGCAATGCCGACTATATCGACGCGCTGTACGCGTCCTATGAGGATGATCCAGAGTCGGTAAACCCCGAATGGCAGGATTTTTTCGCCGGGCTGAAGGACGACGCCGGCGATGTGCGCAAGAACGCCAAGGGCGCTTCCTGGGCAAAGCCCTCCTGGCCGCTGCAGGCCAATGGCGAACTGGTGTCGGCGCTCGACGGCAATTGGGGCATCGTCGAGAAGCATCTGGAAAAGAAGGTCAAGGACAAGGCGGTCACCAATGGCGTCGTGCTGTCGGATGCCGACGTGCATCAGGCGACGCGCGATTCGGTGCGCGCCATCATGATGATCCGCGCCTTCCGCATGCGCGGCCATCTGCATGCCAATCTCGACCCGCTCGGCATCGCCAAGCCGCTTGAGGACTATAACGAGCTGTCCCCGGAGAATTACGGTTTCACCGCAGCCGACTACGACCGGCCGATCTTCCTCGACAATGTGCTCGGCCTCGAATTCGGCACCATCCGGCAGATGCTGGAGATCCTGACCCGCACCTATTGCTCGACGCTCGGTGTCGAGTTCATGCACATTTCCGACCCCGAGGAGAAGGCCTGGATCCAGGCGCGCATCGAGGGTGCCGACAAGGAGATTTCCTTCACCGCTACGGGAAAAAAAGCGATCCTGCAGAAGCTGGTCGAGGCCGAAGGCTTCGAGCAGTTCATCGATGTCAAGTACAAGGGTACCAAGCGCTTCGGCCTCGATGGCAGCGAAGGCCTGATCCCGGCGCTGGAGCAGATCATCAAGCGCGGCGGCCAGCTCGGCATGAAGGAGATCGTGCTCGGCATGGCGCATCGCGGCCGGCTGAACGTGCTGTCCCAGGTGATGGCCAAACCGCATCGCGCCATCTTCCACGAATTCAAGGGCGGCTCGGCCGCTCCTGACGAGGTCGAGGGCTCGGGCGACGTCAAGTACCATCTCGGCGCCTCGTCGGACCGCGAATTCGACGGCAACAAGGTGCATCTGTCGCTGACCGCCAATCCTTCGCATCTGGAAATCGTCGATCCGGTTGTGATGGGCAAGGCGCGCGCCAAGCAGGACTATCTGTTCGGCCGCAGCCGCGAGGAGATCGTGCCGCTGGAAGAGCGCGCCAAGGTGCTGCCGCTGCTTCTGCATGGCGACGCCGCCTTTGCTGGCCAGGGCGTAATCGCGGAAATTCTCGGCCTGTCGGGCCTGCGCGGCCACCGCGTCGCCGGCACGCTGCATTTCATCATCAACAACCAGATCGGCTTCACCACCAATCCGCGCTTCTCGCGCTCGTCGCCCTATCCGTCCGACGTCGCCAAGATGATCGAGGCGCCGATCTTCCACGTCAATGGCGACGACCCGGAAGCGGTGGTGCATGCCACCAAGGTGGCGATCGAATTTCGCATGAAGTTCCACAAGCCGGTGGTGGTGGACATGTTCTGCTATCGCCGCTTCGGCCACAATGAGGGCGACGAACCGGCCTTCACGCAGCCGATCATGTACGCCAACATCCGCAACCACAAGACGACGGTGCAGATCTATGGCGACCGGCTGATCGCCGAGGGCCATATCAGCCAGGCCGAACTCGACAAGATGAAGGCCGACTGGCGCGCCCATCTGGAGTCCGAATGGGAAGTCGGCCAGCACTACAAGCCCAACAAGGCCGACTGGCTGGACGGCGCCTGGTCTGGTTTGCGCACCGCCGACAACCAGGACGAACAGCGCCGCGGCAAGACCGCCGTGCCGGTCAAGGTGCTGAAGGACATCGGCAAGAAACTGACCGAGGTGCCGAAAGGTTTCGAGGCGCACAAGACCATCATCCGCTTCCTCGAAAACCGCCGCCAGGCGATCGACTCCGGCGAAGGCATCGACTGGTCGACGGCCGAGGCGCTGGCCTTCGGCGCCATCCTGCTCGACGGCAATCCGATCCGGCTCTCCGGCCAGGATTCAGAACGCGGCACCTTCTCGCAGCGCCATTCCGTGCTCTACGACCAGCGCGACGAGACCCGCTACATCCCGCTCAACAATCTCTCGGCCGCACAGGCCGGCTACGAAGTCATCAACTCGATGCTGTCGGAAGAGGCGGTGCTCGGCTTCGAGTATGGCTACAGCCTGGCCGAGCCTAAGGCGCTGACGCTCTGGGAAGCGCAGTTCGGCGATTTCGCCAACGGCGCCCAGGTGGTGTTCGACCAGTTCATCTCGTCGGGCGAGCGCAAGTGGCTCAGAATGTCAGGCCTGGTCTGCCTGCTGCCGCATGGCTATGAGGGCCAGGGTCCAGAGCATTCTTCGGCCCGGCTCGAGCGCTTTCTGCAGCTTTGCGCCGAAGACAATATGCAAGTCGCCAACTGCACCACGCCGGCCAACTACTTCCACATATTGCGCCGGCAGCTGAAGCGCGACTTCCGCAAGCCGCTGATCCTGATGACGCCGAAGTCGCTGCTGCGCCACAAGCGGGCAGTGTCGACGCTGCCGGAGATTTCGGGCGAAAGCTCGTTCCATCGGCTGTTGTGGGACGATGCCCAGCTGTTGCAAAACCAGGCGATCAAGCTCACCAAGGATTCCAAAATCCGCCGCGTCGTGCTGTGCTCGGGCAAAGTCTATTACGACCTGTACGAGGAACGCGAGAAGCGCGGCATCAACGACATCTATCTCTTGCGCGTCGAACAGCTCTACCCGTTCCCGGCCAAGGCGCTGATCACCGAGCTGTCGCGCTTCCGCAATGCGGAGATGGTGTGGTGCCAGGAGGAACCCAAGAATATGGGCGCCTGGTCGTTCATCGATCCGTATCTGGAATGGGTGCTGGCTCATATCGACGCCAAGCATCAGCGGGTGCGCTATACCGGACGTCCGGCGGCGGCATCGCCGGCGACCGGTCTGATGTCGAAGCATTTGGCGCAGCTCGCTGCCCTGGTCGAAGACGCGCTCGGCGAATAGAACAAACCCGGCGAATAGAACAGACAGAGAAGAAACGGACAGGCACAATGGCTACCGAAATCCGCGTTCCCACTCTCGGCGAATCCGTCACCGAGGCGACCATCGGCAAGTGGTTCAAGAGGGTCGGCGATGCCATTGCCGTCGACGAGCCGCTGGTCGAGCTCGAAACCGACAAGGTGACGGTGGAGGTGCCTGCCGCCGCCGCCGGCACGCTGGGCGAGATCACCGCCAAGGAAGGCGAGACCGTTGGCGTCGGCGCGTTGCTGGGTTCGATCTCGGCAGGCGTCGCCACGGCCGCCCCGGCGTCCAAGCAGGAGACCAAGCCGCAAGCGGTGTCGCAGGCTTCGAGCCCGGACGCAGCGCACACGACCAGGCAGGCTGCGGCTGAGACCGCCAAGATAGCCGGCGATGCCGGGCCGGTCGAGCCGCGCACCATGCCGCCGGCGCCAGCTGCCGCAAAGCTGATCGCCGAGAACAATCTGTCGGTCGACCAGGTTTCTGGCTCGGGCAAGCGCGGCCAGGTGCTGAAGGGCGACGTGCTCGACGCGATTTCCAAGGGCGCGCCGTCGCAGCCGGCCGAAATTCCGAAGGCCGCACCGGCTCCGGTCGCTGTGCGTGCGCCGTCTTCGGGCGACGATGCGTCGCGCGAGGAGCGCGTGCGCATGACCAAGCTGCGCCAGACCATTGCGCGCCGGCTGAAGGAAGCGCAGTCGACCGCCGCCATGCTGACCACCTTCAACGAGGTCGACATGTCGGCGGTGATGGCGCTCAGGACCAAGTACAAGGACATCTTCGAGAAGAAGCATGGCGTGAAGCTCGGCTTCATGGGCTTCTTCACCAAGGCGGTTACGCACGCATTGAAGGAAATCCCCTCGGTCAATGCCGAGATCGACGGCACCGACATCATCTTCAAGAACTATGCCCATATCGGCGTTGCCGTCGGCACCGAAAAGGGTCTCGTCGTGCCGGTGGTGCGCAATGCCGACCAAATGTCGATTGCCGAGATCGAGAAGGATATCGGCCGGCTGGGCATCGCCGCGCGGGACGGCAAGCTGTCGGTCGCCGACATGCAGGGTGGTACGTTCACGATTTCCAACGGTGGCGTCTACGGTTCGCTGATGTCGACGCCGATCCTCAATGCGCCGCAGTCGGGCATTCTTGGCATGCACAAGATCCAGGACCGGCCCGTCGTGGTCGGCGGCCAGATCGTGATTCGGCCGATGATGTACCTGGCGCTCAGCTACGATCACCGTATCGTCGACGGCAAGGAAGCCGTGACCTTCCTGGTCCGCGTCAAGGATAGCCTGGAGGATCCCGAACGGCTGGTGCTTGATTTGTGATCGGAGCTGATCCGTCATGAGCGGCTGGCTGGCGCGGTTTGGGTTCAAGCTGGGTCGAGTAGCGGGTAGCGTATTGAGGCGTTCCCGGCCGGCGGCTTCCGCCGCCATCTCTCCGCCGGCGACATCGACTGAATGGGATTCGGCGCCGGCGAGCAGCAATCTCGGTGTCTTCGCTCTCAGCGAAGCCGAAATGGCGGAGCGGAAGATCATCGTCACCGCGATCGGTGAGCTTGAGCTACCGACCGGCGAAATCATCGCTTGCGATCCACTGATTACCGGGCTGGAACGGCCTGTGTTTAGCCGTAAGGTCAGGCCGGGATGCTATCCAGTCACGTTGCTTGAGGCGCAAGGCCGTGTTGCTGCAGCGGTATTGCGGTTTGGCACTGGCTTGCCGGTGCGGTGGGAGTTGGCTGCCTTCGTCCGCGACGTCGGCACATCGTCCTGGAAGTCTGGATTTATTGTCGATGATAATGTTGCTTCGTTCATGGACAAGTCGGTTCTGACGCTGATGTCCGACCAGGAGGAACTCGACAGCTATCTTGCTGACGTTGCATGCTCGTTCGACAAGTTCCGCATGGATAATCCGGTTGATGGAAATCCGCTTAATATAGCCATGTTCGACACTGGCTTCGGTGATGGGAACTATTATTCCTTCTGGGGACTGGATGCGGCCGGCGAGCCGCTGGTCTTGATGACCGATTTCGAGGTGCTCGAAAACGCCGACGGCCGCGAGAGCAGCCAGAGCAATTCATGACAAACATCGCTTCGCCAATGATCGGATTTATGGCCGGGCTGGCTGTTCTCGCAGCGGGTTACGAGGCGCATGCCGCCTGCCCGCTGGCGCTTGCTGTCTATGGCGATGCCGAAAGCGAGGCCGGCATTGATTTCCGGCCGACGATGGATGCGGTCACCGTCACCAACTCGTTCAAGATGGTGCTCGACAAGGGCATCGTGCTCGACGGCATTGTGATGTGGACCTCCGGTGTTTCGCGACCGCAAGGGTCGCTGATGTACAAATGCCCGACCGGCGACGTCACCGGTGACGAGCTTGCCGCCTGCACGGTCTGGCATGGCGTCATCTACAGCGCCGACGATAAGGGCAACATCGCGCTCCTGGCGGCGGAAGGCACGGACGCGCCGCAGAGCCTGATCTTCCCCGATCTGGGTCCATCGTTGCAGATGTCGTCCGCCTTTGGCTCCATCGGTTTTTCGAAACTGCCGTGGGATGTGTTTTTGCTGAAAGGTTGCCAGGAATGAGCGCGGCGAAGAAAGTTCTTCTGGTCACCGGCGGCGGCCGCGGCATTGGTGCGGCCACTTGCCGGCTTGCGGCGAAGGCCGGCTACCGCGTCGCGGTCAACTATGCCGCAAACGAGGCCGCGGCCCAGGCGCTGGTCGCCGAGATCGAGGCCGGTGGCGGTGAAGCGATAGCGGTCAAGGGCGATGTCGGCGTCGAGGCTGACATCGTCGCCGTGTTCGAAGCCGTCGATAGCGCCTATGGCCGGCTCGACGCCCTGGTCAACAATGCCGGAATCGTCGACGTCAAGGCGCGTGTCGACGAGATGAGCCTGGCGCGGCTGGAGCGCATGATGCGCATCAATGTCATCGGCTCGTTTCTGTGCGCCCGCGAAGCGGTGCGGCGCATGTCGAGCAAGCATGGCGGCCAGGGCGGCGCCATCGTCAACATCTCGTCGGCTGCGTCGCTACACGGCTCGCCCGGCGAATATGTCGACTATGCCGCGTCCAAGGCGGCGATCGACACCTTCACGCTCGGACTGGCGCGCGAAGTCGCGACCGAAGGCGTGCGGGTCAATGCGATACGGCCGGGCATCATCGACACCGAGATCCACGCTTCGGGCGGCCAGCCGGACCGGGTCGAGCGGTTCCGCGACATGCTGCCGATGAAACGAGCCGGCACGGCGGATGAAGTCGCGCATGCCGTTCTCTATCTTTTGTCGGATGAAGCGTCCTACACGACGGGCGCAATCCTGAATGTAAGCGGCGGCCGCTGAGCCCCAAGCTAAGGGAAACGAACATGGCTTATGATGTCGTTATCATCGGGTCGGGACCGGGCGGCTATGTCTGTGCCATCAAGGCGGCACAGCTCGGGCTCAAGGTCGCGGTGGTCGAGAAGAACGCCACTTTCGGCGGCACCTGCCTGAACATCGGCTGCATCCCATCCAAGGCGCTGCTTTATGCCTCGGAGATGTTCGCCGAGGCCGGCCATTCCTTCGATGCGCTGGGCGTCGAGATACCGGCGCCGAAACTCAATCTGAAGAAGATGATGGCGCACAAGGACGCGACCGTTTCGGCCAACGTCAATGGCGTCGCCTTCCTGTTCAAGAAGAACAAGATCGACTCGTTTCGCGGCACCGGGAAGGTGGCCGCGGCCGGCAAGGTGTCGGTGTCGGCTGAGGATGGCAAGGTCGAGGAGATCGAGACGAAAAACATCGTTATCGCCACGGGCTCCGATGTCGCCGGCATTCCCGGCGTCAAGGTCGACATCGACGAGAAGGTGATCGTATCGTCGACCGGCGCGCTGTCGCTGGAGAAAGTGCCGGGACATCTGGTGGTGGTCGGCGGTGGGGTCATCGGTCTGGAGCTCGGCTCGGTCTGGGCACGGCTCGGCGCCAAGGTCACCGTGGTCGAATTCCTCGACACCATCCTGGGCGGCATGGACGGCGAGGTCTCCAAGCAGTTCCAGCGCCTGCTTTCCAAGCAGGGTTTCGAGTTCAAGCTCGGCGCCAAGGTGACAGGGGTGACCAAGGCCAAAAAGGGCGCCGCCGTTACCTTCGAGCCGGTCAAGGGTGGTGCGGCCGAGACCATCGAGGCCGACGCGGTGCTGATCTCGACCGGACGCCGGGCCTATTCCGACAGCCTCGGGTTGAAAGAAGCCGGCGTCGAGGTCGACGAGCGCGGCCGGGTCAAGACCGACGGGCATCTCAGGACCAACGTGGCCGGCATCTACGCCATTGGCGACGTCATCGCCGGGCCGATGCTGGCGCACAAGGCCGAGGATGAAGGCGTGGCGGTGGCCGAGACCATTGCCGGCCAGGCCGGCCACGTGAATTACGACGTCATTCCGAGCGTCGTCTACACCAGCCCGGAAATCGCTTCGGTCGGCAAGACAGAGGAAGAGCTGAGGAAGGCCGGCATCGACTACAAGATGGGCAAATTCCCGTTCACCGCCAACGGCCGCGCGCGCGCCATGCTGCACACGGACGGCTTCGTGAAGATCCTCGCCGACAAAGCCAGCGACCGCGTGCTCGGCGTCCACATTGTCGGCTTCGGCGCAGGCGAGATGATCCATGAGGCGGCGGTGCTGATGGAGTTCGGCGGCTCTTCCGAAGACCTCGCCCGCACCTGCCACGCGCATCCGACAATGTCGGAAGCGGTGAAGGAAGCAGCGCTGGCGACGTTCTTCAAGCCGATCCATATTTAAGGAAACGCTGGAGGGACAGCACCCCCCTCTGGCCTGCCGGCCATCTCCCCCTCAAGGGGGGAGATTGGACTTCACCGCCGCGTCGCGAGCTTTCAAGTTTCTCACGTTTCTAACCTGGCGCTGTTCGTGAACTGCCGATCTCCCCTCTCGAGGGGGAGATGTCCGGCAGGACAGAGGGGGCGGTGAAGAATCGCGACGCTCGCCGATAGGTGCCCCAAACAAAACGGCCCGCTTTTCAGCGGGCCGTTCTTGGCTGGAATCAAGATGCCAGATCAGTTGGCCAGATTACGGGCTCGGCGCCGGAGCAGGCGCGGGTGCCGGAGCTGGCGCAGGAGCCGGTGCGGGCGCAGGGGCTGGTGCGGGAGCCGGTTCGGCGGGCTTCATCGGCTCAGCCGGTGCAGGTGCGGGCGCCGGTGTGCTGGCTGCCGGCGGCTCTGCGGGCGCAGGATGTTCGCCGCTTCTGCCGAAAACATAGTACGCGACAATCGCAAGGATGACGACGACCAGCGCAATCAGCCAGCCGCTGCCACCACCCGACCTGGGCGCTGGATCGTTAGGGTTCGCCATAAAAGTGTCCTCCGTGGATGAAAAGCATCAATCAACACCCCTCAACGCGCAACCGTTGAACGGGTTCATACTAGGCCTTCAAATTGACGAACGCAGGAAAATTCTGATTCGCAACCGCTTGTTGGCCTGTATTTCCCCCGCAAAATCAATCACGAACGAGGTAGAACGAGCTTAGCTGGCCTTTTCCGCCAAAAATAGGGCCAACCGCCTCCGCTTTGCGAATCAGTTGCGCACCGCACAGAGCCGGGCTTACGTGATTCGGTATTCAAGACGGGCGCTGCTCAGTCGACGGCGGTGACGGTATAGCCGGCCTTGCGAAAATCCTCGACCAGGCCTTCGGGGCCGGGAAGATGCATGGCGCCGACGGCCATGAAGGCATTGCCCTTGGCCAGGATCGGTGCGGCATGGTCGGCCATGACCTTGTTGCGGCCGGTGATCATCGTCCGGTCGAATTCGGCGTAACCTGCGTCGTCGTCTTCGTCGGGCGAGATCGAACGCAACAGCGGCCAGAAGGTGCCGGTGTCGCCGCGCTGGTAAAGCACGATCATGGTTTCGTTGATGTCGTTTATCTTGTCGCCGAGCTTCAGGGTCTCGACCAGCCCCTTGATGTGGAACGCAAGCGGCAGCGAGGCCATGGCGCGCAGCTGGCTGGCTGCGGTCTCCAACCCTTCCACCGGCTTGCCATTAGCCTTGGCGTCCTGCGCCAGCTTGACGTCGAGAACCGGTGCGCCGCCTGCCTGACGGGCGACCTCACAGACCGGCAGCGCGACCATGGCCGACAGCAGCCACGGCTTCATCTTGGAGACGCTCGCCGGCGGAATGCCGCGCGCATCGAGCCCTTTGTTCACCACCGCCGCATCCTCCGGCGACAACAGCGACGACAACGTCGTGTTGTCGGTGAACATCATCAGCTCGGGTTCCTTGAGCATGGCCTCCATCATCTTCTGCTTGTCGAGCACGTCGGTGGTCTCGATGATGATGGTGCCGGCAGCGCCATAGGCTTTCCTGGCTGCCGGCGGCAGAGTGGTCACGCGCGGGTCGGTCATGTGCATGGTGCCGAACAGGAAGGATGGCTTTTCGCCTGATTTCTCCAGCTTCCACAACAGGCCCTTGCCGTTCAGCGTCGCTGCTGCTTCCGTCTCGATCCTGGAATAGGTGGCGGGGTCTTCCTTCTGCAGGGCCGACAGCAGATCGGCGCCGGCGCAGGCCGGGGCTTCGGCATGCGCCCTGCCCATGGCAAGCAGCAGCACGATGAGGAAAGACAGGAAAAACAGGGCGTTGAGCGCGACGAGCAGCTTCAGCGACACAAGGGCGGCGCGGTCGGCGATGGCAAGGGCGCGTTTCATGGTGCGGTTCTAGGACTGAAAAGCGGCGAAACGGTTAACCGGCGTGGGGAAATTGTCCTGGACTTATACAGTGTCACGCGCGGGGATGGGCAGATTCGTAGATCTCGAGCAGCCTTGCCGTGTCGACGCCGGTATAGACCTGCGTCGTCGACAGGCTGGCGTGGCCGAGCAGTTCCTGGATGGTGCGCAGGTCGCCGCCGCGCCCGAGCAGATGGGTGGCGAAGGAATGGCGCAACGCGTGCGGCGTCGCGGTGTCGGGCAGGTTCAACGCCGAGCGCAGCCTGGCCATGTCGCGCTGGACGATGGCCGGGTTGAGCGGCCCGCCGCGGGCGCCGCGAAATAGCAGGCCCTTGGGATCGAGATGGTAGGGACACAGTTTTCGGTATTCGGCGATTGCCCTGAGCGCCACCGGCAGCACCGGCACCAGCCGTGTCTTGCCACCCTTGCCGGTGACGCGCAGCACGGTGTCGGCTTCCGATGCCAGGTCGGCGGCGCTGAGGCCCAGCGCTTCGGAAATGCGCAGGCCCGATCCATAAAGCAGCGTCAGCACGGCGGCGTTGCGGGCGGCGATCCAGGGCTCTTCAGCCAGCTGGCCTTCCACCGACACGACATGTTTGGCATCGCTGGCGGTCAGCGGCTTGGGCAGCGATTTCGGCTGGCGCGGCGCGCGCAAAGCTGCTGCACCCGCGGCGTTGGCGAGGCCGCGCCGTTCGAGGAAACGCAGCAGCGAACGGATGCCGGCAAGACCCCGGCCGAGCGTGCGGGCGCCAGCGCCAGCGTTGCGCCGCGCGGCAAGAAAGCCGCGCAGATCGGCCGGGCGTAAGGTTGCGATGTCGGAAATGCCGGGCGAGCCGCCGCAATGTCCGGTCAGGAAATGCAGGAACTGGCGCGTGTCGCGCTCGTAGGCCTCGACAGTCGCCGGTGACAGCCGACGCTCGCGCGCCAGCATCTTCAGCCAGCTTTCGCGCGCTGCCTGGAGGTCGGGTTTTGCCGGGATGAGAAATTCCTGCATGCCGCCATTGTCAGGCAGCCGGGTTAGGAAGCGGTGAAGAACCTGTCATTGAAATGGCCACGGGCGATCATTGAAATGACGCCGGTAGGGCGTTAGAGCAGGGCAAAGGATATCAGCCATGTCGAAGCCCCAGAACCCCGTGCAAATGGCCGTGATCGGCGCCGCCCACGGCATCAAGGGCGAATTGCGGGTGAAAACCTTCACCGGCGAGCCGCTGGCGCTGGCGGATTATGGCCCGCTCTATGCCAAGGACGGCCGCGCCTTCCAGATCATCGACATAAGGCCGGCAAACACTGTCGTCGTGGTGCGTTTCAAGGGCATTGCCGACCGCAACGCCGCCGAGGCGCTGGCCGGCACGGAGCTGTTCGTCGACCGCTCGATGCTGCCGGACGATGGCGAAGAGGACGAGTTCTACCACGCCGATCTCGTCGGGCTGGAAGTCCGCGACGACACGGATGCGGTTGTCGGCAAGGTGGTCGCGGTACACAATTTCGGCGGCGGCGACATTCTCGATGTCACGCTTGGCGGGCGCAAAGGCGTGCTGATCCCGTTCACGCAGGCCGCCGTGCCGCAGGTGGTGGTTGCCGAAGGTTTTGTCCGTGTCGATCCGGCGGCGGCCGGGCTGGTCGAGGACGAGGATGGCGAGGCGCCGCGCGAAGAAGACTTCGACGCGAAGGGCCGGCCGCGCGGGCCACGCGACGCCGGGGGCAACCGGTGACGTTCAAGGCTTCGGTGCTGACGCTCTATCCCGAGATGTTTCCGGGCGGGCTAGGCCTGTCGCTGGCCGGACGGGCGCTCGAAGTCGGGACATGGTCGCTGGAAGCTATCCAGATCCGCGACTTCGCCAGCGATCGCCATCACACCGTCGACGACACGCCGGCCGGCGGTGGCGCCGGCATGGTGATGCGCGCCGATGTGCTGGCCAAGGCGATCGACCACACCTCGCCGTCCGGCGATCCGCGGCCAAAATTGCTGATGAGCCCGCGCGGCAAGCCGTTGACGCAGGCGCGGGTGCGCGAGCTGGCTGCCGGGCCGGGCGCCGTCATCGTCTGCGGCCGCTTCGAGGGTGTAGACCAGCGATTGATCGAGGCGCGTGGGCTGGAGGAAGTCTCGATCGGCGATTTCATCCTCTCCGGTGGCGAGCCGGCAGCCCTGGTGCTGCTCGATGCCGTGGTCCGGCTGTTGCCCGGTGTGATGGGCAATGCGGTATCAGGCGAGGAAGAAAGTTTTGAGAACGGTCTGCTCGAACATCCGCATTACACGCGACCGCAGGAGTTCGAAGGCAGGCCAATCCCCGACGTGCTGGTTTCCGGCAATCACAAGAAGATCGCCGCCTGGCGCCGCGCAGAGTCCGAGAGGCTGACGAAGGAGCGGCGGCCGGATTTGCTCGCCGCTCAGCCCTTGGCAAAATAGTAGACGGCGAGAAACAGGCCGACGGCGATGACGAAGCCGCGTACTGCGTTTTGCGGCACGCGCTTGGCGATCCAGACGCCGGCATAGCCGCCGAGCGCGCCGCCGGGGATCATGACGATTGCCTGAGGCCAGGCAACAACGCCGCCGGAAACGAAGACCAGTATGGCAACGGCGGCGATGACCACGGCCAGCATGTTCTTCAGCGCGTTCAGCCGGTGATAGTCGCCGGATTGCGTCAGGCCGAGCGTCGCCAGCATCATGACGCCCATGCCGGCGCCGAAGAAGCCGCCATAGATGGCGGTAGCGAACTGCGCCAGCGAACCGGCCAGAGAGCCGACCGTGGCTTCATGCCCAGGCTTCGGCGTTGGTTTCAGCCACGGCCCGGCGGCGAACAAGGCGGTTGCGGCCAGCAGCAGCCACGGCACGAGGGCGCGGAACGACGGATTTGAGAGCGCCAGCAGGATGAGCGCACCAGCCAGCGCGCCCAAAGCCGAGATCAGGCAAAGCAGCAGCGCGCCGCGCCAGAAATGCTTGATGTCGGTCCAGTAAGCCAGCGTCGAGGTGATGTAACCGGGAAACTGCGTTACCGAGGACGTGGCGTTGGCGACGATCGGCGGCAGGCCGGCCAGCGTCATGGCGCCGAAGGTTATGAAGGTGCCGCCGCCGGCAACGGCGTTGACGGCGCCTGACAGAAAACCCGCGAGGAAGAGCAGGACTGCGTCGAAAACAGACATTGTGAGGCCGCCGGACAAGTGTGCTGCTCCCGGATTAGGAAGCTTGAAGGGCCGGCGCAACCCTGCACTGGACGATTGCGTGGTGGCATGCGACCAAAAAAGACAGGGCCAAGGCGTGACAAGTCAGTGAAATAGCTGTATGTGCCCGCCCGTACTGGCGAGAAAAATCTCCCGGACCCGTCAACAATGACGGTGTAGTCGCCCCTGCCCAATGTTTCGAAGACAAGATGTCTCGGGGACAAAGGGCATAGCCGAGCGGTCAATGGAACTGCAAGGCGAGTGTCGGACGCTCTGACTGTCGGAAGAACAAGAAGTGGACTATTGAGATGGATATCATCCGTCAGCTCGAGGCCGAACAGGCCGCCAAGATCGAAGCCAAGCGCAAGCTTCCCGAGTTTCAGCCCGGCGACACCGTGCGCGTCCAGGTCCGCGTGACCGAAGGCACCCGCACCCGCGTCCAGGCCTATGAGGGCGTCGTCATCGCCCGCGCCGGCGCCGGCTTCCAGGAAAATTTCACCGTCCGCAAGATCTCCTACGGCGAAGGCGTCGAGCGCGTTTTCCCGGTCTACTCGCCGATGGTCGAAGGCGTCGAGATCGTGCGCCGCGGCAAGGTGCGCCGCGCCAAGCTCTATTATTTGCGCGACCGTCGCGGCAAGTCGGCCCGTATTTCGGAAAACACCGGCGTGCGCGCCCGCAAGCTGAACGATGAGGAGCGCGACGCGCTGAACGCTGAGAAGGCCCGCATCGAGGCCGAGAAGATCGCCGCCGTGCAGGCGCTGGCAGCCGAGAAGGCCGCGCAGGAAGCCGCCGAGAAGAAGGCCGCCGACGAAGCCGCCAAGGCCGCCGACGAGGCTGCAAAGGCCGCGGAAGCGACCCCGGCCGAATAGATCTCGACCAAGGATTTTGAAAAGGCGGCTTCGGCCGCCTTTTTTCGTTTCACCAGACTGTGAACGATTGCCGGCCGAGAGTTGCGCCACGGCTGTTGACTCGAATTATCTTGTACACTAAATGATCGGATACAAAGCAAATGGAGAACTGACATGGCACTCTACACCACACAGGCTCGCGTCACCGGCGGCCGCGCCGGCCACGGCGAGACCAGCGACGGCCTGCTGAAGGTCGACCTCGCTTTGCCGAAGGAGCTCGGCGGACAGGGTGGCGCCACCAATCCCGAGCAGCTGTTCGCGGTCGGCTATGCCGCCTGCTTCGAAAGCGCCATCCGCTTCGTCGCGCGCAAGCAGAAGCTGCCGCTGGACGATGCGGCGGTGAGCGCCACCGTCAGCCTGCTTCCCAATGGTGAAGGCTTCAAACTTGGTGTCGCACTGGCCGCGGAGACCAAAGGCCTTGATCAGGCGGCGGCGGAAGCGCTTGTATCGGCAGCGCATCAGATTTGCCCCTATTCCAATGCGATCAAAGGCAATATCGAGGTGGCGCTTTCGACCGTGGCGCTTCCGGCAAAGGCAGCATGACGACGAAGACCGAAACCAGGGCCAGCGAAGTCCCGGCGGACACCGCCGGGAGGATCGCCGTTCCGCGCCTCGACCAGCAGCTCTGCTTCGCGCTCTATTCGGCGAGCGGGCTGATGACCAAGCTCTATCGGCCGCTGCTTGACCCGCTCGGCCTGACCTATCCGCAATATTTGGCGATGCTGGCGCTGTGGCAGCATGCGCCGAGCACGGTCGGCGAACTCGGCGAGGCGCTGGGGCTGGATTCGGCGACATTGACGCCTCTGCTCAAGCGGATGGAAGCGGCTGGTCTCGTCACCCGCCGTCGCGATCCGGCCGACGAGCGCCGCGTGCTGGTCGAACCGACTGCCAAGGGCCAGGCGCTGCGCGCCCGCATCAAGGACGTATCCGCAGGCCTTGCCTGCGCCATGCCGCTGGAAGTCGAGGAGCTGAAGTCGCTGCACCGGACCTTGACCGGATTTGTCGCCAAGCTGCGTGAGGCTACGTCACCATCCTGATCCGTCATCTGACGGGTTCCCGTGTCCAGGAGGGGCCTGGTTTGCCGGCGGCGCAATCACGGAATAAATTCCGACCACGGGGCGTTCTAAAACCGCGTTGGTTGAAGGCATTGGAATCCGCTTTCACCGGACGCTGAGCACCGGACCGGCTTGCAAGCCGTCTGCGGACGGCTAAAGTCGCGCCTGGATTTTCATGCGAGCCCGGCTGCAAGCGGGCTTCTCATCCTGGAGCGTGTCATGACCAAATCGAAGCTGCTGCTGGCCGCCCTCGCGGCCTGTTTCCTCGCGCCCGTCGCTGCATGGGCGGCCGATGCGCTGCCCGATCTCGGCGGCAAGAAGGTCGTGGTGGTGACGGAAAACGCCTATCCGCCGTTGCAGTTCATCGACGCCAAGACCGGCAAGCAGATCGGCTGGGAGTATGACGCGATGGACGAAATCGCCAAGCGGCTGAACTTCAAGGTGGAGTACCAGAACACCTCCTGGGACGCGATGATCCAGGCGGTTTCCGACAACCAGTACAACATTGGCATGACCGGCATCACCATCAAGGACGACCGAAAGGAGAAGGTCGATTTCTCCGACCCCTATATGCGTTCGGAGCAGTTCATGCTGGTGCGCGCCGATGAAAGCCGCTTCACCGACGCCAAGACCTTCGCCGCCTTCAAGGACGGGTTGATCGGCGCGCAGGCCGGAACGACGCCGTTCTACACCGCCGTCTACAGCGTGCTCGACGGCAATGAGCAGAACCCGCGCATCAAGCAGTTCGAGACCTTCGGCGCTTCGGTGCAGGCACTGAAATCCGGCGACGTCGATGTCGTCCTGACCGACGGCACCGCCGGCAAAGGCTATGTCGATGCCTCCGGCGGCAAGCTCAAGCTGATCGGCGGCCCGCTCGGCACCGAGGATTTTGGCTTCATCTTCCCGAAGGGCTCGGACCTGGTGAAGCCGGTCAACGCGGCGATCGCGGCGCTGAAGGCCGACGGCACGATCGAGGCGCTCAACAAGAAGTGGTTTCTCGACTACAAGATGGGGCAGTGATGTCCGACTCCTTACCCTCCCCCTTGTGGGGAGGGTCGATCCGCGAAGCGGAGCGGGGTGGGGGTGCCAGCGCCGGCGCTTTGTCACCACCCCCACCCCGGCTCACCAGCTTTGCGATGCAAAGCTTGTTCGCCGACCCTCCCCACAAGGGGGAGGGTGAAGCGCCCTGATGGCCACGCCCCACGCCTCAACCCCAAAATCCGATTTCCCCTGGTGGCTTGCCGCCGCGATCGCGCTCGCCGTCGTCGCTGCGCTCTCCATTGCCGCCAGCGATCTCTACGCCCAGGTTTTTGCCACCGTCGCCAAAGGCATCGGCATCACCATTCTTGTCACCGTGGTCGCCTTCGCGCTGGCTTCCGCCGTCGGGCTCGGCATTGCGCTGATGGGGTTGTCGGGGTCGCGTTGGCTCAAGCAGATCGCTCGTTTCTATGTCGAGATCATCCGCGGCGTGCCGATCCTGGTGCTGTTGTTCTGGATCGCCTTCGCCGGCGCGCCGGCCTTCGTGGCTGCGTGGAATGCGCTGACCGCGCCGCTGCAAAACGCCGGCTATCTCGGCGAGCTTTTGGTGCGCGACGTGTCGCTGTTGTGGCGTGCGATCATGGCGCTGACCATCGGTTATTCCGCCTTCATCTCCGAGGTCTTCCGCGCCGGCATCCAGTCAGTCGAGAAAGGCCAGATCGAGGCTGCCAAGGCGCTCGGGCTGACGCGCACGCAGCGCTTCCGGCTGATCGTGTTCCCACAGGCGATCCGCACCATCCTGCCGCCGCTCGGCAATGACTTCGTTGCCATGGTCAAGGATTCCTCGCTGGTCTCGGTGCTCGGCGTCGCCGACATCACGCAGATGGGCAAGATCTACGCCGCCGGCTCGTTCCGCTTCTTCGAGACCTATTCGATCGTCGCCTATATCTATCTCATCCTCACTGTCAGCCTGTCGCTGGCACTGCGGGGGCTGGAGCAACGACTGCGGCGGGCGCAGCAGGAATAGAAGTCCGACGCGGGCACGGCTACGATCGCGGAGGACAGGATTCCGGAGGATGCAGGCGATGACGATCGACAAGGCCAATGCGGCGCTGGGCACCGTCTATTCGGCCGACACGCCGGAAGGGCTGGCCAAGGCCTATGCGGACTGGGCCGCGACCTATGACAGCGAAACCGCTTCGCTAGGCTATCTGCTGCCGTTCCTGATCACCGCCTGGGTGGCGCGCCATGTGCAGGTGGGCGATGGACCGCTGCTCGACGCCGGCTGCGGCACCGGCCTGTCGGGCCCGTCATTGAAGGCGCTGGGTTATCACGACATTGCCGGGCTCGACCTCTCCGACGACATGCTGAAGATCGCCGGCAGCCGCAATGCCTATGGCGATCTGAAGCAGGCAATGCTCGGCGGGCCGCTGCCCTGGCCAGACGGGCATTTCCGCGCCTTCTTCTCGACTGGCGTGTTCACCATCAGCCATGCGCCGGCGTCCGGCCTGCGCGAGCTTGTCCGCATCACCAGAAAAGGCGGCCACGCCATCTTCACCGTGCGCGACCAGGTGTTTGACAGCGGCGGCTTCCAGGCCGTGTTCGACGGGCTGGAGCGGGCCGGGAAATGGCGGCCGGCCGAGCAAAGCCCATGGTTCCGCTGCTATGCGATCGCCGAGCCGGACGCGCTGGTGAAGACTTTTGTGTTCGAGGTGCTTTGAGCGCCGCCCTCTTCGCCTTCTCTCACAAGGGGAGAAGCGAAAACACGCCGCAATTGCCGAAAAGCCAAAACATTGGTATGAGCCACGCCATGGAAGAGCTTTTTGGCGATCCGGCCTATAAGGGTTTCGTGCTGCAGGACAGAAAACGCCTGCCGTCGCGTTTCTCTTCGCGCATTTCCGGCGCGCTCACCAGCCAACTTAGCTAAGCCGCTTTCGCCGGGCCGAAGGCTTCGGCGCGTCTGCCCTTCCCCTTTTTGCAAATCGACGGATTTACGCACATGAGCGCACCGCGCACCCTCTACGACAAGATTTTCGACGACCATGTCGTCGATCGCCAGGATGATGGCACCTGTCTGCTCTACATCGACCGCCATCTCGTCCATGAAGTGACCAGCCCGCAGGCCTTCGAAGGTCTGCGCATGACCGGCAGAAAAGTCCGGCATCCGGAAAAGACGCTGGCCGTGGTCGATCACAATGTCTCGACCTCGCCCGAGCGCAAGTTCGGCATCAAGAACGAGGAAAGCCGCATCCAGGTTGAGGCCTTGGCCAAGAACGCTAGGGATTTCGGTGTCGAATATTATTCCGAGAACGATATCCGCCAGGGCATCGTCCACATCATCGGGCCGGAGCAGGGCTTCACGCTGCCTGGCATGACGATCGTCTGCGGCGACAGCCACACCTCGACGCATGGCGCCTTCGGCGCACTGGCGCATGGCATCGGCACCTCAGAGGTCGAGCATGTGCTGGCGACGCAGACGCTGATCCAGCGCAAGGCCAAGAACATGCTGGTGCGTGTCGATGGCCAGTTGCCGGAAGGCGTCACCGCCAAGGACATTATCCTCGCCATCATCGGCGAGATCGGCACCGCCGGCGGCACCGGCTATGTCATCGAATATGCCGGTGAGGCGATCCGCGCGCTGTCGATGGAAGGCCGCATGACGATCTGCAACATGTCGATCGAGGGCGGCGCGCGCGCCGGCCTGATCGCGGCCGACGAAACCACCTTCGCCTATGTCAAGGGCAAGCCGCGCGCGCCGAAGGGCGCGTCGTGGGACGCCGCGCTCGAATACTGGAAGACGCTGCAGTCCGACGAGGGCGCGCATTTCGACAAGGTGATCGTGCTCGACGCGGCCAAGCTGCCGCCGATCGTCTCCTGGGGTTCCTCGCCCGAGGACGTCGTTTCGGTGCAGGGCGTCGTTCCCAATCCGGAAGAGATCACGGACGAGAACAAGCGGACGTCAAAGATCCGCGCGCTCGACTATATGGGGCTGACGCCGGGCACGAAGATCACCGACATCACGCTCGACCGCGTCTTCATCGGCTCCTGCACCAATGGCCGCATCGAGGATCTGCGTGCGGTGGCCAAGGTGGTCGAAGGCAAGACGGTGAGTGCGCATGTCGATGCGATGATCGTGCCGGGCTCCGGTCTGGTCAAGGAACAGGCGGAGGCCGAGGGTCTCGACAAGATCTTCATTGCCGCCGGTTTCGACTGGCGCGAGCCGGGCTGCTCGATGTGCCTGGCCATGAACGACGACCGGCTGAAGCCGCATGAGCGCTGCGCCTCGACCTCGAACCGCAATTTCGAAGGCCGGCAGGGCTTCAAGGGCCGCACCCATCTGGTGTCGCCAGCCATGGCGGCGGCGGCGGCGATCGCCGGCCATTTCGTCGACATCCGCGACTGGAAATAGCGCAGACTGGTTCAAGCCTGATCTACCCCGAACGGCAAAACCGTTCGGGGTTTTGTTTAAAGCGCACCGCTCTAAGACCCTTGGGGTATTATGCCCTAGCCGGCACGCCGGATGATTTCATGAAATTCCTCCCGGCTGCCGGGTTCGTCGGCCGCGACCACCAGCGCCAGTTCGCGCTCGTCGAAGATCTTGAACCACTCGTCCCATTCGACCAGCTCGTAGCCGCCTGCGTTGACCGGGCGTTCAGGTTGATCCTGGTCCTGATAGGCGTGCTGGCCGAAGACGAGCCTCAGCAACGGCTGCGTTCCGGTTTCGGGCGATACATCGACGATCGCCGGAAATCCGGCGCGCCCTGCGGCCCATGAGCGAATTGCTTCGTGGTCGGTCAGCGTGATCGTGTCGGCCATGAATAACTTCTCCTTGATTGCTGTCACGAAACGCCTGCCTCAGGTCCCGGTTCCGTGCAGCAGCTTCATGAGTGGCGACTTGCATATTCGTCCCGGCTTAACCGCTTGTTGGGGCTTGCGCTCTAAGGTCTTCCCTGACGTCAAGCGGGGAAGTCACCGTCTTTTGGACACCGGCCTGTTCATAGCGCTGCTCAATCCGACGATCGCGCTGGCGCTCGGCGCGGCGTTCCTCGTGCTGTGGTTCTACCAGCGCCACCGGCCCTATCTGGCTGTGCTCGGCACGAGCTATTGCGTGTCCGGGCCCGGCTTCCTGCTGCAGTATTTCACGCTGCCCGGCGGCATCGTGCTGACCAAGCTGGTCTCCAACCTCTGCTTCACGCTCGCCGCCTGCTGCCTCGTCGGTGCGATCATCTCGCGCTACGGCAGGCGCGTGCCCTATATCGCGATCGGCATTCTGGCGGGTGGCGGGATGGTCGCATTCTGCTGGTTCCTGTTCGTCCAGCCGGACTTAACTTGGCGCATCCTGTCGATCAATTTCGGCTTTGGCGGCCTCAGCGTGCTGGTCGCCGCCGAGCTGCGCGCCGTGCGCAAGAACGGCCCGACGGAAAAAATCCTGTTCGTACTGTCGCTGCTGTCCGGGCTGAACTTCATCGGCCGCACGCTGCTCGTCGTCATCTCGCACGGGCCGTTCACCAGCTATGACGGGTTTTATGGCTCGTCCTACTGGACGACGGCGCTTTTGACGCACGCGCTGCTGTCGTTGCTGATCGCGCTCTGCCTGTTCTCGGCAGCTGCGCTCGACGTGATGAAGGCGCTGAAGACCGAGACGCACACCGATCCGCTGTCTGGCCTGCTCAACCGCAGGGGTTTCGAGGAGCGCGCCTTGCTGGTGCTGCAGCATTGCGCTGTTACCAAGGTGCCGGTCGCGCTGGTGCTGGCCGATCTCGATCACTTCAAGGCGCTCAACGACAAATACGGGCATGCCGCGGGCGACCAGGTGATCGCCGACTTCGCCGCCAAGCTTCGCGCGGCCGCCGGCACGCGTGCGGTTGCCGGCCGCATCGGCGGCGAGGAGTTCGCCGTGCTTCTGTCGCTGAGCGATCTTGCCACGGCGCGGCTGTTTGCCGAAGCCGTGCGCACGCACTATTCGGCCGGCAGTGTCGACGGGTTGCCGCCGGGCACCAGGGTGACCGCGAGCTTCGGCGTCGCGGCACGCACCGGCGACGAAGGGCTGGAGCCGCTGATGCGGCGCGCCGACGAAGCGCTCTACAAGGCCAAGAAGAACGGCCGCGACAGTGTGCGATTGTCCTATGAGCGGGCGGAAACGGTGTTCGTCCCGGATACAGGCAGCGTCGGTTAGCGTCTCGCTTAAACGGCCTCTCGGCCGTGCCGGATCATCAGCGGCAAGGGCTGAGGTTGGGCATTTCGCCATCGGAGAGGCCGTACATATAGGAGCGGCCCTTCACGAACACCGGCGGCTGGTAGCAGCCACGCCTGGAGATGTGATCCGCCTCGTCTTCATAAAGGACTTCCGGTTCCGCTTCCGGCTGCCCGGCGCTGGTGTAGTCGGACAATTTCTTGGCCAGCCTGCCTTGGCCGACAATGATGCGCTTGTAGCCGGCGGCGCTGTCGATGACGAGATTGCCCAGGGAATCGGCATAGACGCGGTCATGATGGCGCGACCAGGCCATTGCCGGGGCGGCGAAGCCGAGACTGGCTGTCGCCAGCACAAGCGCCGCAAGGCGCGCTCTTCCTGAATTCGAAAGCATGGTGTCCTCTCTGCTGTGGACCCGATCGAATCGGAAATTAACCTTTTCTTAACCTTTGTTAAGAGGGCAGGCGCATCCGGCGGCGATCTCTCGCCAAACATGGTTAATATCCGACGGGATGGAAAACCCGGGCGTCATCATTCGGCCATGCTTGCCCGCACCATCGGCCGCGACGCACACAACTACGCTGACGTCGGGTGAGCTTGATCTTGGTGGAACATCGCGGCTAGTTAGCCGCGCAGGAGGACAGCATATGGCGTTACGCCGGACGTTTCGGGTGACGCTGTTGTCGATCCCCTTGCTGACTGCCGCAGCCTGCGTGCCGCAGAACGGCGCGCCGACGGCGGTGAATACCGTACCACCCACTGTCGCGCCCGCGCCGGCTCAGCAGTCCGCCGCACCTGTGGCGCCCCCGGCTTCCGCAACGGCTCCGACAGCACCTGCCGCACCTTCAGCCAAGATCGTCACCGATCTTACCGCGCCGCGGTCTGCTGTCGGCACGGCAACTTACAGATGCGGCAATGGCGGCATGATCACCATCCAGAACCTCGGCACGGCGTTGCGTGTTGTCAGGCCCGACGGCACGACCGAGGAGTTTGCCGCATCACCCGCCAACCAGTCCAGCCGCTACCAGGAAGCCGCGTCGCATGACGCAATCGTGATCGACGCGCGCGAGGCGCTGGTGATGAAGAGGGGCTCGACACCACAGACCTGCAAACGATAGCCTGGCGTCGATTGCAAAGGAAATGCCGCACTGCAGCGAACGGTGCGCCGGCTTTCGACGGCGGCCAAATCGATTGAAGCGAAACAGCAGCCTTTTGTCAGACTAAATGACGTTTTCAAAACGATTTTCCGGCTTTGACGCGGTGCAAAAAGAGCATTAGAAACCGGCTGTCTGAAGTCATATATCGAGGCGGTGAGTGCCGCTTTCCACCGCGGCTCCGGACATCGAACTGGGGCAGCCATGAGCAAATCACCAGCCACCCGAACCGCCAGACGTGAACGGCCGCTCTCGCCGCACCTGACGATTTACCGCCCACCGATCACCATGACGATGTCGATCATTCACCGCATCACTGGCGGGGCGCTGTATTTCGGCACGCTGCTGGTCGCCGCGTGGCTGATGGCGGCGGCGAGTTCGCAAGGCGCTTTCGATTGGATCAACTGGGCCTTCGGCACCTGGCTCGGCCGGCTCATCCTGTTCGGCTACACCTGGGCGCTGATGCACCACATGCTGGGCGGCGTGCGCCATCTCGTCTGGGACACCGGCGCCGGGCTGGAGAAACACACGGCATCGAAGATCGCCTGGGCGACGCTCGCCGGTTCCATCCTGCTCACGCTGCTGATCTGGGTCGCCGGCTACATGGCGCGGGGAACCTTGTGATGAGCGGCACGAACAACAACGATATGCGCACGCCGCTGGCCAAGGTCCGCGGTCTGGGCTCGGCCCGCGAAGGCACCGGGCATTTCTGGCGACAGCGGCTGACGGCCATTGCCAACATCCCGCTGATACTGTTCTTCGTCGGGTTCCTGATCGCGCTCAATGGCGCCGGCTTCGCCGAGGTGCGGGCGGCGCTCGCCAGTCCGTTCGTGGCGCTGGTGTTGGCGCTGGTGCTCGTTTCCGGTCTCACCCATATGCGTGTCGGCATGCAGGTCATTATCGAGGATTACGTGCATGCCGAAGGCATGAAGCTGGCGCTGATCGCACTCAGCACGTTTTTCACCATAGCGGTCGGCGTCGCCTCGATCTTCGCCCTGCTCAAACTGGCATTCGGAGGCTGATTTGGCCAAGGACGCGAAATCGGCCACCGGCTATACCTTTGTCGACCACAAGTTCGACGTGGTGGTCGTCGGCGCCGGCGGCGCCGGCCTGCGCGCCACGCTCGGCATGGCCGAGCAGGGCCTGCGCACGGCCTGCATCACCAAAGTGTTCCCGACCCGCTCGCACACGGTGGCGGCACAAGGCGGCATTGCCGCGTCGCTGTCCAACATGGGTCCGGACTCCTGGCAGTGGCACATGTACGACACCGTCAAGGGTTCGGACTGGCTGGGCGACGTCGACGCCATGGAATATCTGGTGCGCGAGGCACCGGCGGCGGTCTACGAGCTCGAGCATTACGGCGTGCCGTTCTCGCGCACCGAAGAGGGCAAGATCTACCAGCGGCCGTTCGGCGGACACATGATGAATTATGGCGACGGCCCGCCGGTGCAGCGCACCTGTGCTGCCGCCGACCGCACCGGTCACGCCATCCTGCACACGCTCTACGGCCAGTCGCTGAAGAACAATGCACAGTTCTTCATCGAGTATTTTGCGCTCGACCTGATCATGGAACCGGACGGCACCTGCACCGGCGTCGTCGCCTGGAACCTCGACGACGGCACCATCCATCGCTTCTCCGCCAAGATGGTGGTGCTGGCGACCGGCGGATATGGCCGCGCCTATTTCTCGGCGACGTCGGCGCACACCTGTACAGGCGACGGCGGCGGCATGGCGGCACGGGCCGGCTTCCCGCTGCAGGATATGGAGTTCGTGCAGTTTCATCCGACCGGCATCTACGGCGCCGGCTGCCTGATCACCGAAGGCGCGCGCGGCGAGGGCGGCTATCTCGTCAATTCCGAGGGCGAGCGCTTCATGGAGCGCTACGCGCCGTCGGCCAAGGACCTGGCGTCGCGCGACGTCGTCTCGCGTTGCATGACGCTGGAGATCCGCGAAGGCCGCGGGGTCGGCAAGAACAAGGACCATATTTTCCTGCATCTCGACCATCTCGATCCGGCCGTGCTGCATGAGCGGCTGCCGGGCATTTCGGAATCGGCCAGGATTTTCGCCGGCGTCGACCTGACCAAGGAGCCGATCCCGGTGCTGCCGACGGTGCACTACAATATGGGCGGCGTGCCGACCAACTACTGGGGCGAGGTGCTGAACCCGACGGTCGAGAATCCTGACCGGGTGTCACCCGGGCTGATGGCGGTCGGCGAGGCCGGCTGTGCCTCCGTGCACGGCGCCAACCGGCTGGGCTCGAACTCGCTGATCGATCTGGTGGTGTTCGGCCGCGCCGCCGCAATCCGCGCCGGCCAGGTCATCGACCGCAACTCGGCGATCCCTTCGCCCAACGAAGCCTCGGTCGAAAACATCATGGACCGCTTCGACCGGCTGCGCCACGCCAATGGCTCGACGCCAACCGCCGTTCTGCGTGAGAAAATGCAAAAGGCGATGCAGGAAGACGCCGCCGTGTTCCGCACACAGGAGTCGCTCGAAAACGGCTGCAAGCGCATTTCGCAGATATGGACCGAGCTCAAGGACCTGAAAGTCTCCGACCGGTCGATGATCTGGAATTCCGACCTGGTCGAGACGCTGGAGCTGGAAAATCTGATGGCCAACGCCATCACCACGGTCTACGGCGCCGAGGCGCGCAAGGAGAGCCGCGGCGCGCATGCGCGCGAAGATTTTTCGGCCCGAGACGACATTATCTGGCGCAAGCATACGCTGGCCCGGCTAAGCGAGGACGGCCAGGTGAGCCTCAGCTATCGTCCCGTGCACACCGAGCCGCTGGTGGCGGAAAAGGACGGCGGCATCAGTCTTGCTAAGATCGCGCCGAAGGCCAGGGTATACTGACCATGGTGCCGAAGCCCGTCATCCGAAAGGATCTGAGGTAATGGTCGAACTCACGCTTCCCAAGAACTCCAAGGTGCAGCCGGGCAAGACCTGGCCGAAGCCGGAGGGCGCCACCAACCTGCGGGAATACCGCATCTACCGCTGGTCGCCCGACGATGACGAGAACCCGCGCATCGACACCTATTTCGTCGACATGGACGATTGCGGGCCGATGGTGCTCGACGCGCTGCTCTGGATCAAGAACAAGATCGATCCGACGCTTGCCTTGCGCCGCTCATGCCGCGAAGGCATTTGCGGCTCCTGCGCCATGAACATCGATGGCTCCAACACGCTGGCCTGCACCAAGGGCTGCGACGACATTTCCGGCGCCGTCAAGGTCTACCCGCTGCCGCATATGCAGGTGGTCAAGGATCTGGTGCCCGACCTCACCAATTTCTACGCCCAGCACGCCTCGATCCAGCCATGGCTGAAGACAGTGTCGCCAGAGCCGGCCAAGGAATGGCTGCAGAGCCATGAGGATCGCGAAAAGCTCGACGGGCTCTACGAGTGCATCCTGTGCGCCTGCTGCTCGACCTCGTGCCCGAGCTATTGGTGGAACGGCGACCGCTATCTCGGCCCGGCGACGTTGCTGCAGGCCTATCGCTGGCTGATCGACAGCCGCGACGAAGCCACGGGCGAACGGCTCGACGATCTCGAAGACCCGTTCCGGCTCTACCGCTGCCACACCATCATGAACTGCGCCCAGACCTGCCCGAAGGGGCTCAACCCGGCCAAGGCGATTGCCGAGATCAAGAAGATGATGGTGGAGCGGCGGGTTTAGTTGAGGCGAGTTCGCTCGCGGCAATCTCGAACGCGGCGATCCTTCGCGCGCCCCTCTGTCCTGCCGGACATCTCCCCCACGGGTGGGGAGATTGGCCGTCATCGCGGCTTTCGCCAATCTCCAAGGTTGAAGGATGGCGCGCTGTCGGCGAAGCTGCCGATCTCCCCCCGCGTGGGGAGATATCCGGTAGGACAGAGAGGTGGGCGCTGTCTCGCCGGCGCTAGAAAGGATACTCAACCCAATGAGCGAAGAGCTTCCGATCCTTAATCCGGTCGAAGTCCGTGTGCTCGGCTGCCTGATCGAGAAGAAGGAGCTGACGCCGGATGTCTATCCGCTGACGCTGAATGCAGCACTTGCAGCCGCCAACCAGAAGACGGCGCGCGAGCCTGTGATGGCGCTCGAGCCGACAGAGGTGCATCGGACGCTGAAGCTGCTCGAGCAGAAGGGGCTGGTGCGTCAGATGTTCGGCTCGCGCGTCGAGCGCTATGAGCATCAGATGGCGCAGCGCTTCTCGCTGACGAGGCCGCAGACTGCGGTGATCGGCCTGCTTTTGCTGCGCGGGCCGCAGACGGCGCATGAGTTGCTGGCGCGAGCTGAGCGCATGGCGCGGTTTTCGTCGATCGAAGACCTGCGCGCTGAACTCGACATGCTGATCGGCCGCCGACCGCCGCTGATCCAGGAAATACCGCGCGGGCCAGGCCAGCGCGAGGACCGCTACGTGCATCTGCTCGCAGGACCGGTGGACGTCGCGGCGTTATCGGTGCAGCGGAGCGCGCCGGCCTTGCCTGCTTCCGACCTGGAAGCGAGATTGGAGGCTCTGGAGCAGGAAGTCGCAGCCCTTCGCGCCCGGCTTGATGCGCTGGGCGCCTAATAGTTATCCGAGACGTTGGTGGGACAGCACCCCCCTCTGGCCTGCCGGCCATCTCCCCCTCAAGTGGGGAGATCAGATGTCACGCCGGCCTTCGCCAATCACGAACGTCGAAAGAAAGTGCCAGCTACCGAGCTTCCAATCTCCCCGGGAGATGCCCGGCAGGGCAGAGGGGGGCGCGAAGAATCGCTACCCCGGGCAAAATCGGCGGATCACCCCAGCTTCGCGTCGAGCGACACTGCGATGGCCCCCAGCGCCTTCGAAACCGGGCACTCCGCCTTGGCCTTCTCGGCCAGTTCCTTGAACTTCGCCGCATCAATGCCCGGTACCTTGCCGATCAGGGTGATGGCGCTGCCGGTGATGCCGGTGCCGGGCACCAGCGTCACCACCGTCTTGGCGTCGAGCTCGGTGGCGGGCGTGCCGTTCTCGGCCAGGAAATGCGACAGCTGCATGGCGTAGCAGCCGGCGTGTGCCGCCGCGATCAACTCTTCGGGATTGGTGCCGGATTTGCCGCTCTCGTCCTCGAAGCGAGCCTTGAACGAATAGGGCGTGCCCTTCAAGGTGCCGCTCTGGCTGTCGAGCGTGCCCGTGCCCTCCTTCAGATTGCCTTTCCAGACGGCGTTTGCGGTGCGGTCCATAAGATTCTCCTTGATTACAGCGACAGCGCCGGCCACGCGGCGTTCCCTCCAACAATAGCGCGGCGGCAGGGGAAGACCACCGCGCTGTTTCGGCCGGATGCGACGCCGGCGAGCCCTGCAAATCTCTTCTGAAAAATGTGCGTGCAAAAATGTCGACTTGCATCGGCGCCGGCCGTCCTGCGAGCGTCCACGGATTCTCGTGGCGGATGGAGATCCAAGATGAACAATCCGTTTTCTGCCCATTGGAACGACGCCGACAAAAGCGCGCGTTTACGCGAGATCGAGTGCTCGCGATCTTCCGGCTTCGGCCGGCTGCTTGCTGCGGTCGCCGTGATCGGCATTGCGGTCTGCGTGCTCGACCACGCTGCTGCCGGCAAGGATGCCGCCGGCACCGTGATCGCCTATGGGTCGTCACAGCAAGGGAGCTGGAAATGAAATATGTCTGTCTGGTCTACGGCGAGGAAAAGGACCTCCATGCCATGACGCCGGAGCGTCTGGCCAAGCTCGACGCCGATTCGATGGCCTATGACCGGTCATTGGACCAGCAAGGCAAGCTGATCATCGCGCAGGCGCTGCAATCGGTGAAGACGTCGAAGACGGTGCGGCGGCGCCAAGGCAAGCGGCTGATCACTGACGGTCCGTTTGCCGAAACCAAGGAGCAGTTGCTTGGTTTCGTCATGATCGAAGCCGACACTCTCGACAAGGCGCTGAAGATCGCCGGCAAAATTCCGCTGGCTGAAATCGGCACCGTCGAAGTCAGGGCGATCTACGACGTGCCGGGGTCATAGGCGGCGGTGACGTCATGCAGGCCGGCGGATCATATCCGCCGCCTTCTCGGCGATCATCACCACTGGCGAGGCGGTGTTGCCGGAGACGATGCGCGGCATGATCGACGCGTCGATGATCCGCAGCCCCTCGATACCGGTCACGCGCAGGTCCGGGCTGACGACGGCGCGGTCATCGATGCCCATCCGGCAGGTGCCGACCGGGTGGAAGATGGTCGTGGCGATCGAGCCGATCTGGTGCAGCAGGTCCTCGTCCGACTGGTGGGCGAGACCAGGCAGGATTTCTTCCGGATGGAAGCCGGCAAGAGCCTTGGCGGTCATGATGCTGCGCGCCTGGCGCACCGAACGCAGCGCGATCTCGCGGTCGCGCGCCGTAGAGAGGTAGTTCAGCCGGATCTCCGGCTGCACGGCCAGCTCGCGCGTCGTAGCGTGCACCGAGCCGACGCTCTCGGGCCGCAGATTGCAGACCGACATGGTGATTGCCGGGAACGGGTGCAGCGGGTCGCCCAGCCGGTCGGTAGACAAGGGCTGGACGTGGTACTCCAGGTCCGGCGTCGCCATCGACGGATCGGATTTCGAGAACATGCCGAACTGGCTCGGCGCCATCGACATCGGTCCCGAGCGGCCAAAGGCATATTGCAGCGCGATCTTCGCCTTGCCGCTCAGGCTGTTGGCTAGCGTGTTGAGCGTCAGCGCCGACGACACTTTGTAGACAGTGCGGATCTGCAGATGGTCCTGAAGGTTCTCGCCGACATCGGGGCTGGCGTGAACCACATCGATGCCGAGCGCGGCGAGGCGATCCGGCTCGCCGACCCCGGAAAGCTCCAGCAGTTTCGGCGTGTTGATCGAGCCGGCGGTCAGCAGCACCTCGCTCCTGGCCTTTGCCTCGATGGTTTGGCCGCCGACGCGATAACAAACGCCGATAGCACGCTTGCCCTCGAACAACACCGTCTCGACATGCGCGTTGACGACCAGCCTGAGGTTCGGCCGCCGCAGCGCCGGGCGCAAGAATGCCTTGGCTGTGTTCCAGCGCACGCCCTTGCTCTGGTTGACTTCGAAGAAGCCGGACCCCTCATTGTCGCCGTCGTTAAAATCCTCGCGCGGCATGATGCCGAATTCCTTGGCCGCCTCCTGCACGGTGTTCAGGATCGGCCACGACAGGCGTTGCCGCGCCACTTTCCATTCGCCGCGGGAGCCATGCAGCTCGGTCTTGCCGCCATGATGGTCCTCGGATTTGAGGAAGTAGGGCAGCACATCGTCCCAGCCCCAGCCGACATTGCCCATCTGCCGCCAGCCATCGTAGTCCGCCGCCTGTCCCCGCATGTAGATCATGCCGTTGACCGAGGTGCAGCCGCCCAGCACCTTGCCGCGGGGATAGACCAGCGAGCGGCCGTTCAGGCCGGCTTCGGGGGCAGTCTTCATCATCCAGTCGGTGCGCGGATTGCCGATGCAATAGAGATAGCCGACCGGGATATGCACCCAGTGATAATTGTCGCTGCCGCCGGCCTCGAGCAGCAGCACGCGCGTCGCCGGGTTTTCGCTCAGGCGATTGGCCAGCACGCAGCCGGCGGTGCCTGCGCCGACAATGATGTAGTCGTAGTCGCCATCGAGCCGTTGGGTCATTGCGGTGGTTTACTCGGCGGTGTTCTACTCGGTTCTGCGGCGTGTTCGGCCCAGAACGATCGCAGCGTATCGGCAAGGCCGCAATAGGCGCGATAACGCCTGTTGTAATGGTCCTGCATGGCCGGGTTCGGACGGTAGGCGGCGCTTGACCGGGTCATGGCGTCGACGCCGGCCTCATAGTCGGCGAACAGGCCGGCCGCGACCCCGGCGCCGATCGCCGCACCAAGTGCGCCGGTCTCGCGTGCTTCAGGGACGGTGATCGGCACGCCAAGCCCGTCGGCGAAGATCTGCGGCCAGTGCTCGCTGCGCGAACCGCCGCCGGACAGGACCGCTTTGTCGAAGCTGACACCGGCGTCCTTCAGAACATTGATGTGGCGCCGGTGCTCGAACATCACGCCCTCGAACAGCGCGCGCAGCATATGGCCTTCCCTATGCCAGCCGGCGAGGCCGTAGAAGCCGGCGCGGAACTCCGCCCCTTGTCCCGACCCGTAGAGAAACGGGTGGAACATCGGATCGTCCCAGGTTGGCGTCACCGCGCCGACAGCCGCGTTGCAGTGGCCGAACGGATCGTCATGATGGGCACCGCGCTCGATGCGAAGTCAGCGTTATCGCTAAGCGGTTGCATCATTAGTGCCCGTGACGAGCGACCTGAACCCAGGACGTCCGATCTCGGCGTCTGGATGATTAGGGGGCCAGCTCTGTTTTCTCATCAGATACAATTCTTGCGTGTTGAAGCAACGCCGGAGTTCTCCTATCGTCGCCGCAATTTTCGGGGGAATTCGACATGCCTTTCCTGATTGCTATTCTCGGCGTGCTGGGAGCCGGGGCGTTCTGGTGGTATCGCATGAAGGCCATGAACGAAGCCGCGCGCGAGGTCGCCGACGTCGTCGGCCGCGTCCAGGGCAACATAAGGCGCAAGAAGCTGCGCAAGCAGGCGGCGCTGTCGCCGCTGACGGCGATCGACGATCCGGTGGTGGCGGCGGCAACGCTGATCACCGCACTGGCAGCGGAGCACGGCCCGATCCTGCCGAAGCGTGAAACGGTCATCCGCCAGGTGATCTCGCAGATTGCGGACAACCAGAAGAAGACCGATGAAGCCGTCGTCTACGCCAAATGGGCCGCGGCGCAGATCGACGACACGACGATCGTCATCGACAAGCTGGCGCCCTTCCTGCGCGAGCGCCTCGATCCGCATGAGCGCGAAGACCTGCTGCAGATGCTGGATCGTGTTGCCAAGAGCGGCGAGCAGAGTTTCAAGGTCGCCGACCAACGCATGCTGCGACTGCGGCAGAAGCTGGGGTTTGAGGTCAACTGAGAAACAGCCCGGGCGCATGTCATTCTGGATAGCGAGCGTGGTAGGATCGGCTGCCGCTTACCTTATCGGCTCTACGCCTGCCGGCTACCTGGCGGGGAAACTGCTTAAGGGCATCGATATCCGGGAGCACGGCTCCAAGTCCACCGGTGCGACAAATGTATTGCGCACACTCGGGAAATGGCCAGCATTGGTGGTGCTTCTGGTGGACGTGCTGAAAGGGGCGGCAGCGGTCATCTTTGCCCGTTGGTTTTGTTTCTGGTCTTCCGCAACGCCGCCGTCGGCAATATCTGATATGCCCGTTTGGGCTCCTTGGGTTGTATGCCTGGCCGGACTCGCTGTTTTGCTTGGGCATAGCCGTTCGATCTGGCTGAATTTCACCGGCGGCAAATCGGCTGCGACGGGGTTGGGTGTTTTGTTGGCGATGTCCTGGCCTGTGGGTCTAGGCGCGGCGACGGCATTTGCCGTGGTGTTGGCAGTTTCCCGAATTGTGTCCCTGAGTTCGATGCTGGCGGCGCTCACCGCGATCGCCCTCGTCGGCGGCATGGAACAACCATTGCCCTACCGGTTGCTGGTCATCGCCGGCGGCATCTACGTGATCGTGCGCCACCGCGCCAACATTGCGCGGCTGATGTCAGGAGCCGAGCCGCGTCTATGACAAAGCGGCACTCATTCCCGGCCTAAATCGCCTCACCCTTGAGCAGCCGTGGTGTGCCGTTGGACAACCCCGACGCCTGGCGGATGAAGAACTCCTTCAGCCTGGGCATCCGTTCGACAAGGCCGAGGCCTATGTCGCGGAGCTGGCGCAGCGGGCCGATGTCGTTGGAAAACAGCCGGTTCAGCACATCTGTGGTGACGCCCATCTGCACCGTGTCGAAGCGGCGCCATTGCTGGTAGCGCTCGAGCACGTCGAGCGCGCCGATATCCTGTCCCAAGCGATCGGCCTCGACCACCACTTCAGCAAGGGCCGCCACATCCTTGAAGCCGAGATTGAGGCCCTGGCCGGCGATCGGGTGGATGCCGTGCGCGGCGTCGCCGGCAAGCGCGATGCGCGGGGCGACAAAGGCGCGCGCGATGGTCAGGCCGAGCGGCCAGGCGCGCGGCTTGTCGGTGACGCGGATTTCGCCGAGCTTCAGGCCGAAGCGCAATTCAAGCTCCTGCTCGAAGACGAGGTCGTCGCCCGAGACCAGCTTTTCGGCATCCTCGGAACGTTCGACCCAGACCAGCGACGAACGGTTGGTGCCGTCCTCGGTCGGCTTGAGCGGCAGCGTTGCAAACGGGCCGGCCGGCAGAAAATGCTCTTCGGCGCGGCCATTGTGCGGGCGCTCATGCGCCACCGTGCAGACGATGCCGGACTGGCCATATTCCCATTTCACCGTCTTGATGCCGGCCATGTCGCGCAATTTGGAATTGACGCCGTCGGCGGCGACCAGCAGCCGCGCCTCAATCGCCGCGCCGTCGGCCAGATGCACGGTGATGCCGGCGCCATTGCCGTCGAACGATGCGACCGCGACACCTTCGATGATGTCGATGCCGAGCTTTTGCGCGCGGCGGCGCAAGGCGCTGTTCAGGTCCTTGTTGGCGACCATGTGGGCGAACGGTTCGCCCGGCGCGACCTCGCCATCGAAGGTGAGAAACACCGGACGCACCGGATCGGCGGTGCGCGAATCGGTGACGATCATCTCGGTGATCGCCTGCGATTGCCCGACGATTTCCTGCCAGACGCCGAGCTGGTCGAGCATGCGGCAGGCGGCGGCGGCGATCGCCGAGGCGCGGCGGTCCTTCTGCCAGACGCCGGCGGGGGCAGCATCAACGACCGCCACGGCGAGGCCCGGCCGCGCCTGTTTCAGCGACACGGCGGCGGCGAGGCCGACATAGCCGGCGCCAGCGACCAGCACGTCGAGCGGGGTTTTTGCGTCCGGGTTGCGGTTCGCCATGTCAATTCCTTTCGAAGTCTCGACCATCCCCGCCCACTGGGGCATTCCGGCCTTGACTGCCCGCCATTCCTGTCGGAAACCGCCATAGCATCTTACGGCGAGGTCACGAAGCATGACGGCGGCCATGGACGAGCTTCTCAGCATTCTCGACCTCGAGCAGCTGGAACACAATCTGTACCGTGGTCGCAGCCCCAAGCTCGACTGGCAGCGCGTTTTCGGCGGCCAGACCATCGCCCAGGCGCTGGTCGCCGCGCAGCGCACCGTCGAGCCCGAGCGCCACGTGCATTCGCTGCACGGCTATTTCATGCGGCCCGGCGACACCAAGGTGCCGATCGTCTACGAGGTCGACCGCATCCGCGATGGCGGCTCCTTCACCACGCGGCGCGTGGTGGCGATCCAGCACGGCCAGGCGATCTTTTCGCTGGAAGCCTCGTTCCAGCAGGACGAGGTTGGCCTTGAGCATCAGCTGCCGATGCCGCGCGACGTGCCGCCGCCCGACAGCCTGTTGTCGCAGCGCGAATTGCTGGGCAAGTTCGGCGAGGCGGTGCCGGACGGCATCAAGCGCTACTGGGAGCGTGACCGGCCGATCGAGATGAAGCCGGTGATGCTGAAGCATTACACCAGCCGCGAAAAGCTGGAGCCGCAGCAGAACATCTGGATCCGCACCACCGGCCCGGTGCCGGCCGACCGCGGCATCCAGGCGGCGGTGCTTGCTTACCTCTCCGACATGACGCTGCTCGACACCTCGACCTTTGCGCACGACCGCGCCATTTTCGACCGCGACATCCAGGCGGCGAGCCTCGACCATGCGATGTGGTTCCATCGCAGCCATCCGCTCGATGACTGGATCCTGTACACGCAGGACAGCCCGTCGACGCAGGGGTCGCGCGGCTTCACCCGCGGCTCGCTGTTTGCCCGCGACGGCACCCTGATCGCCTCGGTTGCCCAGGAAGGCCTGATCCGGCTGAAGCGGCCGCCTGCGGAATAGGCATTTTCGAAAAATTGCCTACTTTTTAATCAGTGACTGTCCGTTGACAGTGCGCACCGTGGCGCCGGGACTCGAGCGATCCGTTTATTTACAATGAGTTAACACCCTGCTTCCGCAACTGGCACGGAGCTTGAATCCTGTTGGGCACTCTCCGGGCTTTTTGGGATCGGTGAAGGTGTGCAAACGCGGGGGACCGCAACAGCAAAGGGTGAAACCTTATGAAAATCGTGATGGCAATCATCAAGCCGTTCAAGCTCGACGAGGTGCGCGAAGCGCTCACCGCCGTCGGCATCCAGGGCCTGACCGTCACCGAAGTCAAAGGCTACGGGCGTCAGAAGGGACACACGGAAATCTATCGCGGGGCGGAATACGCGGTCAGTTTCCTGCCGAAGATCAAGATCGAAGTCGCGGTTAGCACAGACCTGGTCGACAAGGCCGTCGAAGCCATCACGGCGGCGGCCAAGACCGGCCAGATCGGCGACGGCAAGATCTTCGTCTTCGGCATCGATCAGGCGGTGCGCATCCGTACCGGCGAAACAGACACCGACGCACTTTGAGCGGCGAACACGTATTCCAATGGAGAGTTCAATGAATATACCTTCCACCTTGAAGTCAGTGGCGCGCTCCGCGCTGCTGGGCTCCTTAGCGCTCGGAGCATTGGGCACGGTTGCTGCCTTCGCGCAGGAGGCGGCTCCCGCCGTCGCGGCGGCAGCGCCAGCAGCGCCGGCTTTTACCGTCGACAAGGGCGACACCACGTGGATGATGATTTCCACCGTGCTGGTGCTGTTGATGACCATTCCCGGCCTTGCGCTTTTCTACGGCGGCCTGGTTCGTACCAAGAACATGCTGTCGGTGCTGATGCAGGTCTTCACCATCACCAGCGTGGTCATGATCATCTGGGTCTTCTACGGCTACAGCCTCGCCTTCACCCCGGGCAACGCCTTCGTCGGCGGCCTTTCGAAGATGTTTCTCTCCGGCGTCAACGTATCGACGCTTTCGGAAACCTTCAGCAAGGGCGTCGCCATTCCTGAACTGGTGTTCGTCGTCTTCCAGATGACCTTCGCCTGCATCACGCCCGCCCTGATCGTCGGCGCATTCGCCGAACGCGTCAAATTCTCCGCCTTGATCCTTTTCGTTATCCTATGGGTGACGTTAATCTACTTCCCGATCGCGCACATGGTCTGGTTCTGGGGCGGCCCGAGCGCCTATGCCGACCCGTCCGGCCTGATCTTCAGCTTCGGCGCCATCGACTTCGCCGGCGGCACGGTCGTTCACATCAATGCGGGCATTGCCGGTCTCGTCGGCGCGCTGATGATCGGCAAGCGCATCGGCTACAAGAAGGACATCATGGCGCCGCACTCGATGACGCTGACCATGGTCGGCGCTTCATTGCTGTGGGTCGGCTGGTTCGGCTTCAACGCCGGTTCGAACCTCGAAGCGAACGCCTATGCGGTGCTGGCGATGATCAACACCTTCGTCGCCACGGCGGCGGCGGCGGTGGCCTGGATCGTGCTTGAATCGCTGCTGCGCGGCAAAGCCTCCATGCTCGGCGCTGTTTCGGGCGCGGTCACCGGCCTCGTCGCGATTACGCCGGCTGCAGGTTTTGCCGGCCCGATGGGCGCTATCGTGCTTGGCATCGTTGCCACCTTCGTCTGCTACTTCTTCGTCTCGGTGGTGAAGAACACGTTCGACTATGATGACAGCCTCGATGTCTTCGGCGTCCACTGCGTCGGTGGCATCATCGGTGCGCTAGGCACTGGCATTCTGGTCAATCCCGCCCTCGGCGGCGCCGGCATCGTCGACTATTCGACGGCCGACTTCGCCGCCGGCTATGCCGGCACGGCCACGCAGCTGCTGGCGCAGGGCAAAGGCGTCCTGGTAACCCTGCTGTGGTCGGGCATCGGCAGCGCAATCCTCTACAAGGTCGTCGACTTGATCATCGGTCTGCGTCCGACAGCCGACGCCGAGCGCGAAGGCCTCGACCTGACTTCGCATGGCGAAGCGGCCTACCACTCGTAAGCCTTGCGGGGCGGCCCCGGCCGCCCCGCATTCTCCCATCCCGTCGTGACGCTCCCGAAAGGAGTTCACGCTTTGAGGTCCGGGTCATTCCGGGCCTCTCTTTTTGGCAACCGTGCTGGCAGGCCTCGGTCCCTGCGCAATCACCTTCTAGTGATGGCCGCCGGCGGGGAGACGTCGACCGGATTGGTTCCGAACTGTTGAGACTGCCTACAGTGGAGTGAGCAAGATCGTGGCACCGGCTGCCGTATAGTTAATGCAGCCTTAACCTTCCCCCCGATAGTCTGACATCCGAATCTGCCGGAGTGCGTCATGCGCCCGGCCAGTCCATGACAGACGGGGAACGAAGCATGCGTTCAGGGGCTTCAGCACCGCTCGCGCTGACCGATACGGGGCACGGCATCCAGGCATTCGCGCGGCGCCAGGTTGGGCGGCTGGTCGGCGCCGGCCTGTTTGCGCTGGTCGCCTTTGGCGTCGCGGCGCTGGCGACCTGGAACGTCGCCGATCCCAGCTTCTCGCACGCCACCGACAACATCGTCACCAACGCCATGGGCTATGCGGGCGCGGTATTCTCCGACCTCGCCATGCAGTTCTTCGGCCTTGCCGCGGTCGCCGCCCTGGTGCCGGCGGTGATCTGGGGCTTTCTCCTGTTTTCGGCGCGCGGCGTCGACAGGCTGCCGAAGCGCGGCCTTGCCTGGTTCGGCTTCGCGCTGCTCGCGGCGGCGATGGCCGGCTGCGTGGTGCCGCCCAAGACGTGGCCGTTGCCGACCGGCCTCGGCGGCGTGTTCGGCGACATGGTGCTCAATATTCCGGGCCTGGTCATTGGCGGCTACCCGACCGGCATCGTTGCCAGCGTCATTGCCATGGTGCTCATTGCGCCGGCGCTGTGGCTGTTTGCCTATGGCTCGGCGCTGATTGCGCGCAAGAACGGCTTTGCCGTCATGGAGCGCACCGCGGAGCCCGATCCCCGAGAGGACGATCTGCTCTTCGACGAAGACGAGGACGAGGGCGACGAGGGGATACTGGCGCTCGGCGCCGTTACCCACTGGTGGCTGTCTTTCCGCGCCTGGATGCATCGCCGGGCTGTGCGCCGCCAGCAGGAGCGCGACGAGTTCAAGCCGGAGATGGAGCAGCGCTCCACCGCATGGCGCCGCGCCGCCGAACGGGTCGAATCGGCGGAATTCGCCGAAGCGCGGATGAGCCCGGATGGCCGCGCCCGCGTCGAGCCGGAATTCTTCGCCGCCATGGTCAATGACCGCAGCGTTTCCGTCGATCCGGACGATGACGACGTCCTCGATGCCGGTTTCGACAATGGCGACCAGGAGGTCGAACTCGACGACGAGCCGGTCCAGCGCCGTGCCGCGCCGAACGCCAAGGTGCAAAACTTCCGGTCAGATGCGGCGACCCGCGTCGCCGCACCTGCGCCGCGTCCCGCTCCCGGCGCGCGCGTTCAGCGCGAGGCGCAGACCTCGCTGATCGGCTCGGAAACATTCGAAATGCCGTCGCTGCATTTCCTGTCGGAGCCGAAGAACGTGGTGCGCGACGCCAGCCTGTCCAAGGACGCGCTGGAGCAGAATGCGCGCCTGCTCGAAGGCGTTCTGGAGGATTTCGGCGTCAAGGGCGAGATTATCGCGGTACGGCCCGGCCCGGTGGTCACGCTCTATGAGTTGGAGCCGGCGCCCGGCATCAAATCGTCGCGCGTCATCGGCCTGTCCGACGACATCGCCCGCTCGATGAGCGCGATTGCCTGCCGCGTCGCCGTGGTGCCCGGCCGCAACGCCATCGGCATCGAATTGCCGAATGCCAAGCGCGAGACCGTCTATCTCCGGGAGATCCTGGCCAGCCGCGATTTCGAGACGACCAAGTCCAAGCTGGCGCTGGCGCTGGGCAAGACCATCAATGGCGAGGCGGTGATCGTCGACATCGCCAAGATGCCGCATGTGCTGGTCGCCGGCACCACCGGCTCCGGCAAGTCCGTCGCCATCAACACCATGATCCTGTCGCTGCTCTACAAGCTGACGCCGCAGGACTGCCGGCTGATCATGATCGACCCGAAGATGCTCGAACTCTCCGTCTATGACGGCATCCCGCACCTGCTAACGCCGGTGGTCACCGACCCGAAGAAGGCGGTGGTGGCGTTGAAATGGACCGTGCGCGAGATGGAGGACCGCTACCGCAAGATGTCCAAGGTCGGCGTGCGCAACATCGACGGCTTCAACGCGCGCGTGCAGTTGGCTGAAAAGAAGGGCGAAAAAATCTCGCGCACCGTGCAGACCGGCTTCGACCGCCAGACCGGCGAGGCGATCTACGAGACCGAGAACCTCGATCTCGAGCCGATGCCCTACATCGTCGTCATCATCGACGAGATGGCCGATTTGATGATGGTCGCCGGCAAGGACATCGAAGGCGCGGTGCAGCGCCTGGCACAGATGGCGCGCGCGGCCGGCATCCATGTAATCATGGCGACGCAGCGTCCGTCGGTCGACGTCATCACCGGCACCATCAAGGCCAATTTCCCGACCCGTATCTCCTTTCAGGTGACGTCGAAGATCGACAGCCGCACCATTCTGGGCGAGCAGGGCGCCGAGCAGCTGCTCGGCATGGGCGACATGCTGTACATGGCCGGCGGCGGCCGCATCCAGCGCGTGCACGGCCCGTTCGTCGCCGACGACGAGGTCGAGAAGATCGTCGCCCATCTGAAGCTGCAGGGCGTGCCCGAATATCTCGACGCCATCACCGAGGATGACGGCGAGGACGATGACGAGCCGTCGGGCAAGGGCGGCGCTGGTGGTGGCGGCAACAGCAATTTCGAGGATTCCGACGATCCCTACGACCAGGCGGTCTCGGTCGTGCTGCGCGACGGCAAGGCGTCGACCAGCTATATCCAGCGCCGGCTCGGCATCGGCTACAACCGCGCCGCCTCGATCATCGAGAAGATGGAGAAGGAAGGCATTGTCGGCCCGGCCAACCATGCCGGCAAACGCGAAATCCTGGTGCCGACCGAGGACGACAAGTTCTGATCAGCCGATACGGCCCGGCGGCAACCTTGAACCTTTTGGCGCGTTACAGCGACTGAGCGCTGTCCGGCCCGCCAAACTTAAGTCTAACTGGGGGTCCACGGACTGCAACGAGACACACACCACACGAGAGTGACCGGCATGAAAAACGATCTTTCCGCGATCAGCGATTTCGCTCCAAACCGTCGCCAGTTGCTCGGCCTTGGCCTGATGCTTGCCGGCGCCGCGGCCATCAACGTCGTGCCGGGGTTCCAGCTCCTGGCCTCGGCGCAGGCGGCGGTGCCGCCGACGGCGCAAAAGATCGCCGACCATTTCTCCTCGGTCAAATCGATGAGCGGCGAGTTCGTCCAGTTCGGCCCCAACAACCAGCAGACCGGCGGCAAGTTCTTCCTTGAGCGGCCAGGCAAGATTCGCTTCAACTATGACGGCAAGTCGAATTTCCGGGTGATTTCCGACGGCAAGTCGGTGGTCATCCTCAACAAGCGGCTGAAAACGTCCGATCTCTATCCGTTGTCGAAGACGCCGCTGAAGCTGTTGCTCGACACCAAGATCGACCTCTCGGGGGGCCGCGTCAAATCGATCAAGGAAGAGAGCGACCTCACCACCATCCAGCTTGCCGACAAGTCGGTGTTCGGCAATTCGAAGATCACCATGATGTTCGATCCGAAATCCTATGATCTGCGCCAGTGGACCATCACCGACGCGCAGGGCAAGAACACCACGGTGATGATCTACAACACCAAGGAAGGCGTCAGCTTCCCTGCGGACACCTTTGCCATCGACTATGCGGCGAACCGCGAGCTGAACACCAACCAGCGCTAGATGCGGTGAGGCCGGCCTGCCAATGGCGATCTCCTGCGCTTCCGGTGCTCACGTGGTTTAAGTACGCTCCGCTCCAGTTCTCGGAGACCACCATTTTCGACTCGGCCTGACCTGAATCAGGGCCGCCGCCCGCAAAGGCTGGCTTGTGTTTGTGGCGCTCGGCTGGCAGTAGATCGGCGACCTTGTTCGGATCGCCGCATGCCCTTCTCCATCGCCACCTGGAACATCAACTCCGTGCGCCTGCGCATGCCGATCGTCGAGCGGCTGCTGACGGAGCAGGCGCCCGATGTGCTTTGCCTGCAGGAGACGAAGGTTCCCGACGAGCTGTTTCCGGAAAAGGCGTTCCGCAAGGCCGGCTACGAGCACATCGCATTCCATGGCCAGAAGGGCTATCACGGCGTCGCGACGGTGGCGCGGCGGCCGATCGAGATTGTCGAGAAACGGCGCTTCTGCGAGATCGATGACAGCCGGCATCTGTCGGTCAAGGTGCAGGCCGGCGGCAAGGCAATCCTGGTCCACAATTTCTACGTGCCGGCCGGCGGCGACGAGCCCGATCCGGAGATCAACCGCAAGTTCCGCCACAAGCTCGATTTCGTTGCCGAGATGAACGCCATCCACGCCGCGCATGACCAGGTGTCGGCTTCGATCCTGGTCGGCGACCTCAACATCGCGCCGCAGGAGCACGATGTCTGGTCGCACAAGCAATTGCTCGACGTCGTCAGCCACACGCCGGTCGAGACGCAAAATTTCGACGCGATGCGGATCGCCGGCGACTGGGTCGACCTGATGCGGCTCGACGTGCCGCCAGAGCAGAAGCTCTACACCTGGTGGAGCTATCGCGCGCGGGACTGGGAAGCCTCGAACCGCGGCCGCCGGCTCGACCATGTCTGGTCGTCACCGAACCTGGTGCCGAGCTTTGCCGGCTATGAGATCCTGCGAGAGGCGCGTGGCTGGGAGCGGCCCTCGGACCATGTGCCGGTGATTGCGCGGTTCGACCTGGATTAGGCGGGCCGATATTCAGGTGAGGCCGGCCTGCAAATGGCCGATACCTGCGCTTCCGGTGCTCGCGTACTTTGAGTACGCTCCGCTCCGGTTCTCGGTATCAGCCATTTTCGACTCGGCCTGACCTGAATCTCGACACACCCAAGCGTGAGCGCGGTCGCGGGGACCTACCCGCCAAACCTTGGCGCCAGCTTCTCGATGCGGGCGATCATGGCCTGGAAATCATCGAGGATGCGCTGGTGCAGTTTCACCGCCACCTCGGGATATTCCTCCAGGATGCGGCGAAACATCTTGCGGCTCAACCTTATCACTTCCGAATCGGTCTCGGCCGAGGCGCTGGTCAGCCGTCTTGAGTCGGCGATCAGCGCCAGTTCGCTGAGGATCGTGCCGGGGCCGGCGGTGCCGATCGGGATGCGGTCGCCATCCTGCTCCCGGTAGAGCACGATGCGGCCACTGACCACGATATAGGCCGAGTCGGCTTCGTCATCCTCGCGGTACAGCTTGCGGTCGGCCTGCAGATGGGTGGCTTCGGCGCCGAAGGCGAGCAGGCGCAGCTGTTCCTGCGTGAAACCCTCAAAGAGCTTCACGGCGGACAGGATGCGGATGTCGTCATCCAGCGCCATCTCTAGCTGCGTCCCCGAACGGTCAGTCCAATCCCTCCCTTAGAGCGCCGCGTGTCCAATTGAACGCGCAAAGGACGCTCTAACACTTCAATCTGCGCAGCGGGCCGATCCAGGCTCCCCCAGCCGGATCCTCCCCGAAACAGTCCCGCCCCGACCGCTTATTGAACAATGAAAAGTTTAAGGAACCAGCTTGTAGCCGCCGCTTTCTGTCACAAGAATTTCAGCATTGGAAGGATCGCGCTCGATCTTCTGGCGCAGCCGGTAGACGTGAGTTTCGAGCGTGTGCGTTGTGACGCCGGAATTGTAGCCCCACACTTCCTCGAGCAGGACGTCGCGCGTCACCACCTTCTGGTCGGCTCGATAGAGATATTTGATGATCGAGGCTTCCTTCTCGGTCAGCCGCACCTTGCCGCCGCGCTGGTCGATCAGAAGCTTCTGGCTGGGCTTGAACGTGTAGGGCCCGACCGAAAAGGTGGCGTCTTCGCTCTGCTCGTGCTGGCGCAGTTGTGCGCGTATGCGGGCGAGCAGCACGGCGAAGCGGAACGGCTTGGTGACATAGTCGTTGGCGCCGGCCTCGAGGCCCAGAATTGTGTCGGAATCGGTATCGTGGCCGGTCAGCATGATGATCGGCGCCTTGTAGCCGCCCTTGCGCAGGATCTTCACCGCCTCGCGGCCATCCATGTCGGGCAGCCCGACGTCCATGATGAGCAGGTCGATGAGCCCGCCGCGCGCCGCGGCGACGCCTTTGGCGGCGGTCGCTTCCTGCAAGACGTCGAATTCTTCGTAAAGGGCCAGTTGCTCGACGAGGGTTCCGCGCAGGTCGTCATCGTCGTCAACGATCAGAATGGTACGTGATGTCATGGATCAATCCATTGTTTTGAAAAGAATTTTCAGTTGACCGCCCCCCATTTATGCGGAAGCTGACCGGCGCAACAGTCCGATCACAGTGATTTGTTCCGTGACACGATCATACAAGAAAAAACGCGATCGCAATGCAGCCGGCGCAATTTTGCCGAAAGGGCTGCGTGTGCTGGTGGTTCGGGCGAGGCCGGGCAACCCCAGCCAGGGGATATTGCAGGCCGGCAGCAAGGTGTTTGCCTGCGCGCTCGGACGCGGCGGCATCTCAGCCAACAAGCGCGAAGGCGACGGTGCGACGCCGCTTGGCGAGATGCGGATTTTGTCAGGATATTTTCGGGGCGATCATTTCGCGGCCGGCCGCAAAACCCGGCTGGCGATGGCGCCGATCGGCGCCGATCTCGGCTGGTGCGAGGTGCCGGACGACCGCAACTACAACCGGCCGGTGAAAATCCCCTATGGCGCCAGCCATGAGCGAATGCGGCGCGACGACCGCCTCTATGACGCCTGCCTGGTGCTCGACTGGAACATGGCGCCGCGCCGGCGCGGCCGCGGCAGCGCCATCTTCTTCCATCTGGCGCGCCCAGGCTTCACACCGACGCAAGGCTGCGTGGCGGTGACAGCGCGGACAATGGCGCGGCTGTTGCCGCTGGTGTCGGACCGGACGGTGGTGAGGGTGGTGAGGTAGGGAGTAGGGAGTAGGGAGTAGGGAGTAGGGAGTAGGGAGTAGGGAGTAGGCTGGTGTCGGCGCCGTTTCAATCCTTCACTACTCACTACTCACCATTGCCTAACGCCTTCTCGGCTTCTGCCACCCAGTGTCCAGCAATCCAAGCCGGCCGAGTTCCCGGTCCACGGCCCGCGTCACGTCCTTGCGCTGCGCGCCGACGTCGCGCAACTGGCGATCCGACAGATCCTCCACGTCCTGGCGCGGCAGGTTGATGGCGACTTTCGCCTGGCGAAGCCAGTCCGTTACGGCATGCAACCAGTTCGAGCGAGCTGCTGGCGAGTTCAAAACGAAGATGGACATGATGCGCTCCCGTGTTCCGCCGGATATCAAATCCGGCTTGATGGTGTTTCGATGGATGCATCATGCCGCATTGAAATCCATGAGAGAAACGAGTAGTTCTTTTCGGATCGTGAAGTTTTATTTGAGGATACGTTGATGTCCCGTCTGTTGCCCGGAACGCGCGCGCTGAGGACTCTGGAAGCCGCCGCCCGCCACCTCAATTTCACCCGCGCTGCCGACGAGCTCGGGCTGACGCCGGCGGCGGTCAGCCACCAGATCAAGGAAATCGAGGATCAGCTCGGGCTGGTGCTGTTCACGCGAACCAGTCGTACCATCCGGTTGACCGAGGCAGGTACGGTGCTGTTCGAGGCCTCGATCGATGCGCTCGACCTGCTCAACCGGGCGGTGTCGCGGGCGCGCAAGCTGACGCGCGGCACGGCATTGCTGAAGGTGACGCTCGACGCGCAGTTCGCGTCAAAATGGCTGATGCGGCGCGTCGACGATTTTCGCAAACTTCAGCCCAGTATCGAACTGAGGTTCGACATCGGCTACGAAGTGCGCGATTTCGAACTCGACGACGTCGATGTCGGCATCCGGTTCGGGGTCGGCAAGTATCCGGGGCTTCGCGCCCATCGCCTGTTCGACAACATCCTCATTCCGGTGTGCAGCCCGAGCCTGCTGACCTCCGGCCCGCCGCTGCGCGAACCGCGCGACCTCTTCAACCACACGCTTGCCCATATCGAATGGTCGCGCCAAGGCGTGACATGGCCGAACTGGCGCATGTGGATGGCCGCGGCCGGCATCAACGATTTCGACGACAGCCGGACTATCGTGTTTGGAACCTCTACCGATGCCGTGCAGGCGGCGCTCGACGGCAATGCCGTGGCGCTCGCCGAGTTCGCCATGGTGGCAAACGACCTTTCCCAGGGAAGGCTGGTGCAGCCCTTTGAACTCGGTCTGCGCGTGGGGCCGGAGTTCGGCTACTTCCTGGTCTATCCCGAGAGCACTGCCAACGATCCGCGCATCATCGCTTTCCGCGAATGGATCCTCGACGAAGTCGCCAGGACGCAGACCTGACGACTTCTGCAGGCCTCAGCTGGCGACGACCGGCGCCCCGAACCAGCCGATCACCGCGCCGATGATCAACAGCACGCCGAGCCAGTGGCCGCCGTCGATCAGGGTCAGGTCCCAGCCGAAATTCTCATAGCGATGGTTGGCCATCAGCGTCGTGGCGACGAAACCCAGCCAGAGGACGAAGCCGAAGACCAGCCCTGCGACAAGGACCGGCTCGCCGCCGGTCATCGCGCCGACGACCAAGGCCAAGACCAGCGCCATGATCAGCTCGGCGATGAAGGAGATGATGAAGGGCAATATCGATTTCTTTGACGTTGACGGATCGATCCTGGCCGCCCTCATCCAAGGCTTGCTGAGGGCCGTGTACCAGACGGCGCCAAACAGCCACGCCGCGACGGCCGCGACAACCACCGCCAGCCAGTTCACCACTGAAAAGTCCATAAAGTCCTCCCCTCAAGCATGCAGCCCAAAGCCTGACGGTTCTGGGATAACGACATGCGTATTCTTCAAATCAATGCGCGATGGAACGCCTGTTCGGCAATGCCGTCAAGCGAAGCGCCACACCGTGGTGCGCTTGACCAGGGCGTCCTCCAGCGCCCGCGTCACCGCCACTTCGTAGACTGCGAGCGGCTCCAGTCCCGCCTTCGGCATGTAGGAGCGGCCCGGATCGCCGACGAGGATGTCAGCGCCGCGCGCCTTCAGTGTCGAAAACCACGGCATTAGCGTGTCGGCGAAGGGTTTGTCGTAGAAGACGTCGCCGGCCAGCACCACGTCCCAGCCGGCGTCGGTGCCGATGCAGTCCGTGCCGCAAAACTCGATGGCAACGCCGTTGGACTTGGAATTGAGGCGGACCGCCGTTTCGCAGAACGGGTCGATGTCGGCGGCGATCACGTGCGCCGCACCCGCCTTGGCTGCGGCGATGGCGACAAGGCCGGAGCCGGAGGCGAAGTCGAGCACGCGTTTGCCCCGCACATCCGACGGATTGTCCAGCACGTAGCGGGCAAGGCCCTGACCGCCGGCCCAGGCAAAGGCCCAGAACGGCGGCGGCAGGCCGATTTCGATCAGCTCGTTCTCCGTGCGCTGCCAGAGGTCATGCGCTTCGTCGGCAAGATTGAGGACAATCTCCGGCACATGCGGCGGCGACATAAGCGCCGTGTTGTCGAGAATGAACTTTTTCGCGCTGTTCGGCGTGAGGACCGTCACGGAGCCGGCGTCAGGCCGCCCATGCGGCAGACTTCCTTCCATTCGGCCGGCGTCACCGGCTGTACGGAAAGCCGTCCAAGCCGCACCAGCGCCATCTCGGCAAGCTTCGGATTGGCCTTGACCTGCTCCAGCGTCGGCGGGTTCGGCACGTCCTTGAAGGCGCGGATGTCGACGCATTCCCAGCGCGGATCGTCGGTGGTGCTGTCGGGGTGGGCAAGCCCGCAGACCTCGGCAATGCCGACGACGTTCAGCCCTTCATTGGAGTGATAGAAGAAGCCGAGATCGCCGATCTGCATCGCCTTCATGTTGTTGCGCGCTGCATAGTTGCGCACGCCGTCCCACTGCGTGCCGGCCTTGCCCTTGGCCTTCAGCGCCTCGAAGGAGAAGACCGAAGGTTCGGATTTGAACAGCCAGTAGTTCATGTCTTTGCTCCAACTACTATTTTTTGCGCAATTCCGGACGGAAAACCGTTACACACTTTTTCCTGGGATCGCTCTAGGCGCCGCCGGAACTAACTAGCCGCCGGCTTGTTGAAGGTCCAGTTCCACTGGCGGATTTCGACACTTTCGAACAGCCCGGCCTTGGCATAGGGGTCGGCAGCCGACAGCGCCTGCGCACCGGCGAGATCGGGCGCTTCGACGACGACGAGGCTGCCGTTGGGCTTGCCTTCGGCGTCGAGGAACGGGCCGGCAAAGGCCAGTTTGTTGTCGGCGTTCAGGCCTTCGAGAAAGGCGACGTGGACCGGCCGCGTGTCGACCCGCACCTGTAGGCTGCCGGGCTTGTCCTTGCAAATCAACGCAAACAGCATGTTAAACTCCGGTTTGTTAGGGGATCAGAGGTCGGTTTCGGTCTTCAGCGGCCGGGTCATCAATGCCGTGACAGCCTGCCGAATGGTGATCGTGCCGTCCAGTATCGCCGACACCGCAGCGATGATCGGCGCGTCGATGTGGCGCTCGGTGGCGATGCGGGCGGCGATCGCCGCCGTCGGCACGCCTTCGGCGAGCGGCAGTCCCGACAAGGGCTTACCTTGCCCCAGCGCCAGCCCATAGGCGAAATTGCGCGACTGGGCCGAAGAGCAGGTGAGCAAAAGGTCGCCGAGGCCGGAAAGCCCCATCAGCGTCTCCGGCTTGGCGCCGAAGGACGCGCCGATGCGGCGCAGTTCGACGAAGCCGCGTGTCACCATGGCGGCCTGCGCGCTGGCGCCGAGCCCAGCGCCGGTGACGGCGCCAGCGGCAATGGCGAACACATTCTTCAAAGCGCCGCCGATCTCGACGCCGATCAAATCGTCGCTGGAATAGCAGCGCAGATTCTGCGCCGAAAAGCGCGAGGCAAGCTCGGCCGCCAAGGCGTCGTCGCGTGCAGCAACCACGACAGCGGTGGGCAGACCCCTGGCGACGTCGGCGGCAAAGCTCGGACCGGACAGGGCCGAAACCGGAGTTTCGGGCAGAATCTCACCAACGATCGCCGACAGCAGCGCGCCGGTGTCGCGCTCGATGCCTTTGGCGCAGAGAACCAGCGGGATGCCTTTCGGCATATGGGGCTTTGCCGTCGTCAGCATGGCGCGCAGCGCCTGCGCCGGCGCCACGGCCAGCGCGCAATCGGCATCGGTCAGGGCCGTGCCGATATCGCTCGTCGCCGCAATGCCTGTTTCAATGGCGATGCCGGGGAGATAACGCGGGTTCTCGCCGCGGCGGATCGCGGAAACCGTCTCTTCGTCGCGGGCGTAGAGCCGGACATCGTGACCGGCGCGCAGCATCGCCAGCGCTAGCGCCGTGCCCCAGGCGCCGCCGCCGAGCACGGCGACGCGCCAGCCGGTTCTGTCCCTGCCGCTTGTGTTGCCGGCGCTCATGCTTTTGCTCCGCGCCGGCCGGAGCCGACCATCGGGGCCGAAATGCTGTCCAGCGGCCAGCGCGAACGCGGCACGAAATCGAAGCCGTTCTCTTGCGACAGGCCTGCCCGCAACCGCTCGATCCCGGCCCAGGCGATCATCGCCGCATTGTCGGTGCACAGTTTGAGCGGCGGCGCGACAAAGGCGAAGCCGGCCTCGGCGCACTGCTTCTGCAGCGTCGCCTTGATCGCTCTGTTGGCGGCGACGCCACCGGCAACGACCAGCGCCGGCTTGGCCTTGTCCGGAAATTCGTCACGGAAGCGGGCAAGCGCGCGGGCCACGCGGTCGCCCAGCGCATCGGCTACTGCCGCCTGGAACGAGGCGCAGATGTCGGCGACATCCTGCTCAGTCAGCGGCTGGATGGCGGTCGCCGCCTGGCGCACCGCAGTCTTGAGGCCGGAGAAGGAGAAATCGGGCTGCGCCGAGCCCTTCATCGGCCGCGGAAGGGCAAAGCGCGCCGCATCGCCCGACATTGCCGCCTTTTCGACGTTCGGGCCGCCGGGATAGGGCAGGCCGAGCATTTTGGCCGTCTTGTCGAAAGCTTCGCCGAGCGCGTCGTCGATGGTCGTCGCCCAGCGCTGGTAGTCGCCAACGCCGCGCACGGCGACGATCTGGGTGTGGCCGCCGGAAACCAGCAGCAGCAAATAGGGAAAGTCGAGCCCGTCGGTCAGCCTTGCGGTCAGTGCGTGGCCTTCGAGATGGTTGATGGCGATCAGCGGCTTGCCGGCGGCCGCTGCAATCGCCTTGGCCGTCATCAGGCCGACGATCAGCCCGCCGACCAGGCCGGGGCCCGCAGTGGCGGCAATGGCGTCGATGTCGGCCAGGGCTACGCCCGAATCCGCAAGAGCGGCCTCGACAATGCCGTCCAGCGCCTCGACATGGGCACGCGCGGCGATCTCCGGCACGACGCCGCCGAAGGCGGCGTGCTCCTCGATCTGGCTGAGCACGATGTTGGACGCAATCACCGGCACGGAATCGCCGTCCAGCGTCACCACGCTGGCGGCGGTCTCGTCGCAACTCGTCTCAATGCCCAGAACGCGGATCAATTCGTCGCTGTCTCCAGAGATTGTGTCGCCGGACTTTCCTAGTTAGTAGAGGCGGGCCTCGTTAGGGAGAGCGCCGGAAACGCAAAGCCAGCCGGGGGTTATCACGGACCGCGCGCCATGCAAACTTTGAAAATAGGAACACGCGGCAGCCCGCTGGCGCTCGCCCAGGCGCATGAGACGCAGGCGCGGCTGATGGAAGCGCATGGCATGCCGGCGGAAGCCTTCGAGGTCGTCGTCATTTCGACCAGCGGCGACCGCATCCAGGACCGGCCGCTGTCGGAAGCCGGCGGCAAGGGGCTGTTCACCAAGGAAATCGAAGAGGCGCTGCTGGCCGGCACGATCGATATCGCCGTGCATTCCTCCAAGGACATGCCGACAGTGCTGCCGGTCGGGCTGGAGCTGTCCGCCTTCCTGCCGCGCGAGGATGCGCGGGACGCCTTCATCGGCAAGGCGGTGGAGCGCATTGTTGATTTGCCGCAAGGCGCCAAGGTCGGGTCGTCTTCGCTCAGGCGTCAGGCGCTGATCCGGCGCATGCGGCCGGACCTAGACGTGGTCATGTTCCGCGGCAATGTGCAGACCAGGCTGCGCAAGCTGGAGGAAGGCGTCGCCGAAGGCACGATCCTCGCTTATGCCGGGCTGAAGCGGCTCGGGCTCGGCCATGTCGTCACCGATCTGATGCCGCTCGATGCTTTTCCGCCGGCGCCGGGACAAGGCGCAATCGGCATCGAAACCCGCATCGGCGACAGCGAGGTCGAAAAGATGCTGGTGGCCATCCATGATGTGTCGACAGGCCAGGCGCTGGCCTGTGAGCGCGCCTTCCTGGCGGCGCTCGACGGCTCCTGCCGCACGCCGATCGCCGGCTATGCGACGATATCGGGCGGCAGGCTGGTTTTCGCCGGGCTGATCATTTCGCCCGATGGCACGCAATCGCATGAGGTCAAGGCCGAAGGCTTGGCGCTGGATGCCGCTGACATCGGCACGGACGCGGCCAGGATGGTGCGGGTCAAAGCGGGCGAAACCTTCTTCGACGGCTGGGTCTGATATGCGTGTCCTGGTGACGCGGCCGCAACCTGGGGCGTCGCGAACCATGCGGCGGCTGCAGGAATTGGGATTTGAGCCGCTCCTTCTGCCGCTGACCGGAACGGTGACACTGCGGGTTGGCGCCGATGCTGCGAGCGACAATGCCGTGGCCGTCGCTGTGACCAGCGCAAATGCGGTGCGGCATGCGCCGAAAGAACTCATTCGTGCGCTCGCCGCCTTGCCTTGCCATGCCGTCGGACGCAGGACGGCTGAAGCGGCACGTTCGACAGGGTTCTTGTCGGTCAGCGAAGGGGCGGGCGACGCCGAGCGGCTGGCCGAGGCGATTGCTGCCGGCCTTTCCGGCAAGGCGGTCGTCTATCTCACAGGGCGCGTGCGGTTTCCGGCCTTCGAGGCGCGGCTGCGAAAGGCCGGCGTCGAGGTCCGCACCGTCGAAACCTACGACACGATTTCGCTCGATTATTCCGATGCTGAAATCCGTACACGCCTGTCCGATCAGGCTGTCGACGCGGTGCTGCTCTATTCAGCCAAGGCGGCGGCAGCGTTGCAGGCCTTGGCCAGCCGGGCGGAACTGCGCGATCTCTTTGAAAACATGCAGGCTTTTGCGCTCTCCGAGCGCGTGGCAGCGGCGTTTGACAATGCCGCCGGCAAAAAAATACGCATTGCGCGGGAACCGCAGGAGGAGGCGCTGCTTGAGCTGTTGCACCGCGGCGACTGAGCGCCGTGTCATCACGCCGCCCCTTTTCACCTGATGATGATGTGCTAGACCATTTTTCAAACCATCACGCGCCGTCGGGCGCCCAGATGAAGCAGGATTGCGGAGCCCAGGCATGGTCAAGACGCCGAAGATGCGACATTCGAAAAGCCACCGCGAGCCGGTGACCATCGAACTCGAACCCGGCGCTGTCTCGCGCATTGCCGATGCGGATGCCGCCAAGACGGATGTCGCCAACTCGGACGACGTCGAGGCCCCGGCAGGGTCGGTTGCGGCTGAGGATGCCGCCGCCATGGCCAATGCGCAGCCGGAGACGCCTGACGAGCCCGTTCATGCCGATCAGGCCGATCTCGAGCCGTGGGAGCACTCCGATGCCGCGGCGCAGGCCGCTCCCGAAAGCGCCGATGCGAAGGCGTCCACCCAGGCGGAGCAGCCTTACCCCACCGCTTCGGATGCGCCACCGCGCGCCAGAACCTCCGACTACAGTTTCGAGGATGCCTCGCCCAAGCCGGGTGCACCCAAGGAAACCCCAAGGACAGCCGGGAACCAGCCCATGGCCGCGCAACCGAAGCGCACGAACGGCATTGCCGCCGGCATCATCGGCGGTGTCATCGCGCTGGCTGCCGCCGGGGGGCTGCAGTTTGCCGGCGTGCTTGGCGCTCCGGGCTCAGGGGCGGGCACGGTCTCGCTCGACGGCGTCAATGGCGAGATCGCTTCGCTGAAGCGCGAAATCGCCGACCTCAGGGAAGCCAGCGGCAATGGCGCCGCAACGGCCAAGGTCGACGGTCTGTCTTCGGCGCTGGATCAGGTCAAGGCCGATGTCGCATCGCTGAAATCGGCGGTCGAAAGGGGCGGCGCCGGCGACAATGCCGGGCTTGCCTCGCTTGGCGACAAGGTCAAGCAGATCGAGACCGCGGTTGCCGCCCTTGGCCAGACCGGTGGTGCAGCGCCCGTCGATCTCGCGCCGCTCAATGAAAGACTGGCGGGCCTCGACGCACTGGTGAAATCGGCCGGTGAGGCAGCCAAGACGCAGGAAGGCAAGATCGCCGCGCTGGAGCAGTCGGTGACGCAGCTCGCCGGCAAGGTCGATGCGCAGGCCTCGCAGCCAAAGATCGCGATGGCCATCGCCGCTTCGGCCTTGAAGGCGGCGCTTGACCGCGGCGCGCCGTTCGCCGCCGAGTTGGAGACCTTCGCGGCGATCTCGCCCGATGCACCGCAGATTGCAGCGCTGCGCCCCTACGCTGAAAAGGGCGTCCCGACCCGCACCGAGATCGCCGGCGAGGCCGACGCCGCGGCCAGTGCGATGGTCGCGGCGGCAACGCCGGTCGATGAAAATGCCGGCTTCTTCCAGAACCTTTTGTCGAGCGCCGAATCGCTGGTCAAGGTCCGGCCGATCGGCGCCGTCGAAGGCGCCGGCGCGCCGGAAACCGTGGCGCGCATCGAAGTGGCGGTCAATCAGGGCGACTACGCCAAGGCGCTCAGCGAATACGCAACGCTGCCGGATGCGGTCAAGGCTGCTGGCGCCTACTTTGCCGGCAAACTGAAGGCGCGCATCGACGTCGAGACGCAGGTCGACGCGCTGATTGCAGGTGCGATGAAGGCATGAGGACGACACGATGATCCGCATTCTCATCTTTCTCGCCGCCGTCTTCGCGCTCGGCCTCGGCTTTGCCTGGCTGGCCGATCGTCCCGGCGAGATGGTCGTCACCTTCAACGGTTACCAATACCAGGTCAGCCTGATGGTGGCGGCGGTGGCGATCGTTGCCGTCGTCGCAGCGGTGATGATCGTCTGGTGGCTGATCAAGTCGCTGTGGAACAGCCCGTACACGATCTCGCGCTATTTCCGCGTCCGCCGCCGCGACCGTGGCTATCAGGCGCTGTCGACCGGCATGATCGCAGCCGGCGCCGGCGATGGCGCGCTGGCCCGCAAGAAGTCCAAGGAAGCCGCCAAACTGATCCGCTCCGACCAGGAGCCGCTGATCCAGCTGCTCGAAGCGCAAGCCTCGCTGCTCGAAGGCGACCATGAGGGCGCGCGCGAAAAATTCGAGGCGATGCTCGACGATCCCGAAATGCGGCTGCTTGGCCTGCGCGGGCTCTATCTCGAAGCCGAGCGGCTCGGCGACCGCAACGCGGCGCGTCACTATGCCGGGCGCGCCGCTTCCGTCGCGCCGCAACTGGCTTGGGCCGCCGAATCGACGCTGGAGGATCTGACCGGGCGCGGCGACTGGGACGGCGCGCTGAAGCTGGTGGAGGCGCAGAAGTCGACCAGGCAGATCGAACGCGACGCCGCCAATCGCCGCCGCGCTGTGCTGTTGACCGCCAAGGCGCAGGCGCTGACCGATAGCGACCCCAATGCAGCCAAGACAGCGGCACTCGAGGCCAACAAGCTCGCGCCCGATTTCGCACCGGCCGCGGTTGCAGCCGCCAATCTTCTGTTCAAACAGAACGATGTGCGCAAAGGCTCGAAGATCCTTGAGGCAGCCTGGAAGGCGGAGCCGCATCCCGAGATCGCCGAGCTCTACACCCATGCAAGGCCGGGAGATGCCGTGGTCGATCGTCTCAACCGGGCGAAGAAGCTGCAGGAGCTGAAGCGCAACAATGCCGAATCGTCGATGACGGTGGCGCGCGCCGCGCTCGATGCGCAGGATTTTTCCACCGCCCGCCGCGAGGCGGAAGCGGCGATCCGCATGGATCGCCGGGAAGGCGCTTACCTGCTGCTGGCCGATATCGAGGAGGCAGAGACCGGCGACCAGGGCAAGATCAGGCAATTGCTGTCCAAGGCGGTCAGGGCGCCGCGCGATCCGGCCTGGGTCGCCGACGGCGTCGTCTCCGAACGCTGGGCGCCGGTGTCGCCGGTCAGCGGCAAGCTCGACGCTTTCGCCTGGCGCGCACCGATGGAGCGGCTGGGCCAGCTCATCGACAGCCATGAAGACGAAGCCGATGTGCCGGTGCTTGCGGCACCCGCCAAGCCGGCAAAGGAAGCCGAAGTGATCGATCATCCCGCCGTTGCCAAGACGATCAGCGAGGCGCCGACCGAGCCGAAGCCCGCTGTGGGCGACGACCAGGTCACGCCGGTCACCGCCGCCGCTTTCGCCGCAATACCAAACGACGCCGAACCCGTCGAACCTGCCGAGGAACTGGCTCGGCTGCCCGACGACCCCGGCGTCGACCCCGATGACGAAGCGGAGAAGTCACCGCGCCGCTTCCGCCTGTTTTGATCCCTGAAGCATGATCCCAAAAAGTGGATACCGGTTTTTGGAAAAGATCATGCTCCAATAATGTGAAGTGAGTACCATGTTCGAACGCGTCCTGGCCTTTCTGAAAGACCTGCCCTCCGGGGCTGGGGCTCGCGCGAATGCGGACGATCCGCGCGTTGCGGCGTCGGCTTTGCTCTATCATGTGATGAATGCCGACGGCGTGCGCCAGGATGTCGAGTGGGAGCGGTTCAAGCAGGTGCTGGCTGACAGCTATTCGATCAGCGGCGACGAACTCGATGCGCTGGCTGCCGCCGGCGAGCGCGCCGACAATGAGGCGATCGACCTCTATGCCTTCACCAGCGTCTTGAAGCGCCATCTCGACGCCGAGGCTCGCAAGGCTTTCATCGGCCTGATGTGGGAAATCGTCTATGCCGACGGCGAACTGCATGAGTTGGAGGACAACACCGTCTGGCGCGTTGCCGAACTGATCGGTGTCGAGCGCCAGGATCGCGTCGAGGCGCGCCGCAAGGCGGCGGCCGCCGCGCCCGGCGCCAGCGGAACGTCGAGCGACGAATAGGATTCCGCCTTTCCATGCCGCCCAGACCGAGCTCGAAACCAAAAATCCTGATCGTGCTGCATCAGGAGACTTCGAGCCCCGGCCGGGTTGGCCACATGCTGCTCGAGGAAGGTTTCGACCTCGACATCCGCCGGCCGCCTCTCGGCGACAGCCTGCCGGAGACGCTGGAGGGACACGCCGGCGCCGTGGTGTTCGGCGGGCCGATGAGCGCCAATGACGAAGATGAGTTCGTCCGCCGCGAGACCAACTGGCTCAATGTTCCGCTAAAGGAGAACCGGCCCTTCCTCGGCATCTGCCTTGGCGCGCAGATGCTGGCCAACCATCTCGGCGGCAAGGTCGAGGGGCATGGCGAGGGGCTGGTCGAGATCGGCTGGTATCCGCTGAAGCCGACCGAAGCCGGCAAGAAGCTGCTGCCCTGGCCTGACATGGTCTACCAGTTTCACCGCGAAGGCTTTTCGCTGCCCAGGGATGCGACGCTGCTGGCGACGGCGGAAACCTACCCCAACCAGGCGTTTCGCTATGGCGACAATGCCTGGGGCATCCAGTTCCATGGCGAACTGACCAGGATGATGATGCAGCGCTGGGTGGTGCGCGGCGCACATCGTTTCGAACTGCCCGGAGCGCAGCCCGGCCGCGACCATCTCGGCGGCCGGCTGATCTGGGATATGCACCTCAAGCGCTGGCTGAGCGAGTTTTTGAGCCTGATCTTCGGAAAGCCTACTGAGGGATAGAGCAAATCCAACTACTATGAACGGCCTAGCTTGCCCAAAGACGACTTACCTCTGGGAGGCGTGTACGATGGATCCGGGACCTTAGCCCGTTCCCGCAGATTTGGATTGCGCCCCAAACACTCCGATGGATCGAAAAACTCCGTGGCGCATTTAAGCTTCGGCTAATAACGGCCCCAGGAGAGAACCAATGAAGAAGACGCTGCTCATTTTGAGCCTACTCATTCCGCTCGCGGCATGCTCCCGCACCGAACAAGGCGCTGCCGTCGGTGGTTTGGGTGGCGCAGCTGTAGGCGCAGCAGTGGCCGGCGACCCGGTAAAAGGGGCCGTTGTTGGAGGTGCGGTCGGAGCGCTGGCCGGGGCGGTCATCGGGCACGCCAGCGAAGCCGGCCAGTGCAGATATCGCGGTCGGAACGGTCGAGTTTACGTTGCTCAGTGCCCGGACGGCTACTGATCTCAAAGGCGCGTGATCTCTTTCGATCACGCGCCTGCTCGGGGTAGGATAACTGAATGGCATATAACAGCAAAAGACTGCTGGCTTTCTGGTTCGCCGTTGTCAGCGCTGTCGCGATAAACGCCGAACTTTCGACCGCGGCCTTGGCCGCACCTGTAGAAGCGAAGACGATTGCCGATCACTTCTCATCGGTAAAGTCCATGTCCGGGGACTTTGTCCAGTCGGGCCCAAGAGCGGAAAGGACCAAAGGGAAATTTTTCCTCCAGCGGCCGGGCAAGATCCGGTTCAACTATGCAGGCCAATCAGGGGTCAGCGTAATTGCAGATGGAAAATCCTTGGTGGTCTATAACAAGAAGCTCAAGACATCGCGGCTTTATGCTCTCTCGAAGACGCCGCTCAAGCTGCTCCTCGACAATCAGGTCAACTTTTCCGGCAATCGCCTCAAAAGTATCAGGGACGATGGCGCCCAGGTGATCATCAGGCTGGCCGACAAGTCGGCCTTCGGCAATTCGAATATCACTATGGTGTTTGACAGGGAATCGCTCGATCTACGCAGATGGACCCTGACTGACGAGAGGGGCCTTACCTCGACAGTCACCATATCCAACGTGAAGCAGGGCGTTCGCGCTCCTGCGGGCACCTTCACTATCAACTATGCTGCAAACCGTGAATTCAACACCAAAACGAAATAGTCGGCAGCGCCACGAACTGCCCGTGTAACACTACTCGGCGGCCGTCTCGGACGGCACCTCTGCCGGTGCCGAAGACTCGGCCTCGGCATGCGGCTTGCGCCGTGAGAACAGCGACCTGAGCGTGACGTAGAACACCGGCGTCAGGAACAGGCCGACGAAAGTGACGCCCAGCATGCCGGAGAACACCGCGGTGCCGAGCGACTGGCGCATTTCCGCGCCCGGGCCCGTCGCGATCATCAGCGGCACGACGCCGAGGATGAACGAGAAGGCGGTCATCAGGATCGGCCGCAGCCTGAGCCGGCAGGCTTCGACGGCAGCCTCGGCTGCCGACAGGCCGCGTTCCTGGGCCTGCCGCGCGAACTCGACGATCAGGATCGCGTTCTTGGCGGCAAGCCCGATCAGCACGATGAGGCCGATCTGCACGAGGATGTTGTTGTCCAGCCCTCGGAACGACACGCCGAGCAACGCTGCGAGCACGCCGAGCGGCACCACCAGCACGATGGCGAACGGCAGCACCCAGCTTTCATATTGCGCCGCCAGCGCCAGGAACACGAACAGCACCGACAGTCCGAAGATATAGACAGCGGCATTGCCGGTGTTGCGCTCCTGATAGGCGAGTTCGGTCCATTCGTAGGAGGTACCGGCCGGCAACGTCTGTGCCGTGATCGCTTCCATCTTGGCAAGCGCATCGCCGGTGGAAACACCGGGCGCGGCGTTGCCCTGCAGCGGCACGGAGACGTACATGTTGTAGCGCTGGACCAGCGCCGGGCCGGTGACGTCGCGGATCTCGATCAACGTGCCCAGCGGAACCAGCGCGCCGGTCGCCGAGCGCACCTTCAGTTTCAAGATGTCGGCGCGATCGAGGCGGAACGCCTGGTCGGCCTGCGCGCGCACCTGGTAGACGCGCCCGAAAGCGTTGAAGTCGTTGACGTAGGCGGTGCCCAGATTGATCGACAGCGTCTCGAAGATGTTGGGGATCGGCACGTTCAGGATGCGCGCCTTGTCGCGATCGATCGCCAGGAAGAATTGCGGGCTGGACGCGGAGAAGGTGGTGAACACGCCGGTCAGCCCCGCCGTCTTGTTGGCCTTGCCGGCAATTTCATAGGCAAGCGCCAGGATCTGCCGCATGTCGGCGCTGTTGCGCTCCTGGATCTGCAGCTTGAAGCCGCCGGCATTGCCGACGCCGCGGATCGGCGGCGGCGGCAGTGCGATAATGAAGGCTTCCTTGATGCTTTGCAGGCTGCCGAACAAATTGCCGATGACCTGGGTCGCGGACTGGCCGGCTTCCAGTCGCTCGTCAAACGGCTTGAACCTGGCGAAGATCACGCCCGCGTTGCTGGCATTGGTAAAGGTGGCACCGGAGAAGCCGGCGAAGGCGACCGCGTAGTCGACGCCCGGCGTTTTCTGGATGATCTGCGACGCCTGCTGGATGACGGCATCGGTCCGCGATAGCGAGGCGCCGTCCGGCAACTGGACGACGACGATCGCATAGCCCTGGTCGAGCGACGGAATGAAACCGCGCGGCACCGTCTGAACCATATAGACCGTGGCGTAGATGAGGGCCGCGAAAACGGCCAGCGTGGCGGCGATCGCTATCCGCGAGCCGACCAACACGCGCACGATGCTCGAATACCAATGGGCGACCTTGTCGAAGCCGCGATTGAAGCCGTCGGCGAGCGCCCGTCCGAACCGCGCCAGGAAAAAGCGCGGCGGCGCCGCAGCAGTGTGGTGCGGCTTGAACAGCAGCGCGGCCAAGGCCGGCGAGAGCGTCAGCGAATTGAATGCCGAGATCGCCGTCGACACCGCGATGGTGATCGCAAACTGCAGGTAGAACTGCCCGGAAATGCCGGGAATGAAGGCTGTCGGCACGAACACGGCTATCAGCACCAGCGAGATCGCGATGACCGCCGTTCCGACTTCGTCCATGGTCAGATGCGACGCCGGATTGGGCGCCAGCCCGCTGGCGATATTTCGCTCGACGTTCTCGACCACGACGATCGCATCGTCGACGACGATGCCGATGGCCAGCACGAGGCCGAACAGCGTCAGCATGTTGAGGGAGAAGCCGGCGGCGTAAAGCACCGCCAGCGTGCCGATCAGCGACACGGGGATCGCCACGATCGGCACGATCGCCATGCGCCACGATTGCAGGAAGACGATGATGACGATGATGACCAGAACCATCGCCTCGAGGATCGTCTTGTAGACCTCCTGGATCGACTCGGCGACGAACTCGGTCGGATTGTAGACGATGTCGTAGCTCAATCCCTTCGGGAAGTCCTGGGAAAGCTCCTTCATCTTGTCCTGGATCTCCGCGGCTGCGGCGAGCGCATTGGTGCCTGGCCGCTGGAAGATGGCGAGCGCCACCGCCGGTTTGCCGTTGAGATAGGAGTTGGTGACGTAATCCTTGGCGCCGAGCTCGATGCGCGCCACGTCCTGCAGCTGGATCAGGCGGCCGTCTTCGGCCGATTTGACGATCACGTATCGGAAGTCCCGTGCGTCGTTGAAGCGGCCTTGCGTGGTGACCGTGTACTGGAACGCCGTGCCGGTATTGGTCGGCGGCGCGCCGATGGAGCCGCCTGACACCTGGACGTTCTGGTCGCGCAGCGCCTGCACCACATCGCCCGAGGTCATCCCCAGGGCGGACAGTTTTTCCGGATCGAGCCAGATGCGCAGCGAATATTCGCGTTCGCCAAAGATGATGAGGTCGCCGACGCCGTCCAACCTGAGCAGTATGTCGCGCACCCGCGAGCGGGCGTAGTTCGAGACGTAGAGCTGGTCGTAGGTATTGTCGGGCGACAGCATGTGCACGACCATCATCAGGTCGGGCGAGCTCTTGATGGTGGTGATGCCGAGGCGGCGGACTTCTTCGGGCAGGCGCGGCTCGGCGACCGACACGCGGTTCTGTACCAGCACCTGCGCCTGGTCGAGATCGGTGCCTAGCTTGAAGGTGATGGTCAGCGCCATCGCCCCGTCGCCCGACGAATAGGACGACATGTAAAGCATGCCCTCGACGCCGTTGATCTCCTGCTCGATCGGCGTTGCCACCGTCGCTGCCACTGTCTCGGCGTCGGCGCCCGGGTACTGGGCGCGAACGACGATGGTCGGCGGCGCGATCTCGGGATATTGCGCGATCGGCAGCTGGGTATAGGCAATCCCGCCGAGGATCAGCAGGACGATCGAAACCACCGATGCGAAGATCGGACGGTCGACGAAGAAATGGGCGAACCTCATTGCTGCAACCCGGCGGTCTCGACCTTGGGCGGCAACGTCACCATCTCGACTTTCACCTTGGTGCCGGGCCTGGCGTGCATCAGCCCGTTGACGATGATCGTCTCGTCGCCGGTCAGGCCCGCGCGGATCACCCGGTAGCCGTCGAGAAGCGGGCCGGTGCGCACGGGCTTCGCCGACACCATCCCGGCCTCATCCACCAGGTACACGATGCGGCGATCCTGATCGGCGCCGACCGCCTCGTCGGGCACCAGGACGCCGCTATGCGGCAGCGACCCCGGCACGTTGATGCGCCCGAACATGCCTGGCTGGAGAACGCCGTCGGCGTTGGCAAACCTTGCACGCACCCGCATGGTGCCGGTCGCGTTGTCGATCCGGTTCTCGGCAAAATCGAGCTTGCCCTTGAATACCGCCTCCGCGCGGTCGGCGACGCGAACCACCACCTCGAGCCCGCCGGCGCCTTCCTGCATGCTGCCGCCGCGCTCCTTCGCGTCGCGGGCGTAGCTGAAATACAGGCGCTCATCGACGTCGAAATAGAAGTCGATCGGATCGCGCGTGACGATAGTCGTCAGCAAGGTGGAATCCGGCTGCACGAGGTTGCCGACCGACACCAGCCGGCGGTCGATGCGGCCGGACAAGGGCGCCTTGATCTCGGTGAACTCCAGGTTCAGGTTGGCCGTCGTCAGCGCAGCCGTCGCGCCTTGCATCTGCGCCTGCGCCGAAAGGTATTCCCGCCGACGGTCGTCGACCGTCGCGGCCGAGATATTGCCGGTCTTGGCGAGTTCATCGGCGCGATCCAACTGCATCTTGGAGAATTCGAGCAGGGACTTGGCGACGTCTACTTGCGACTTGGCGGCATCGTAGGCCGCCTGGTACGGACGCTGGTCGATGGTGAAGAGCAGGTCGCCCTTGTTGACCAGTGCGCCGTCCTGGAAGCTGATGTTGTCCAGATAGCCGCTGACGCGCGAACGGATGGCGACCTCGTCGACGGCTTCGAAGCGCCCGACGAACTCGTCGTCTTCGACGATTTCACGCACCACCGGCTTGGCCGCCGTCACCACCGGCAGTTGCTGGTCCTGCGCAAACGCGTTGCTGCTGAAAGCCATGCCGAGCAGGAATGCCACTGGGACGGCGGAGCGGGCCAGCCAGCCGACCGATCGGCTGGGTCGCCCGCTTGCGTCGCGATGCGATTGCCGATTCCCTGAAGTGTCCATTTGCGTCCCCGCTAGCTGGACCCGGAGGTCGGGTGGTTCTCTTCTATATTTAAGGTTTCTCGTCGAGACCAGAGCACTGCAGTATTGTGCATGGCAACATAATCATTTTCCATATGGACTGAAATGTCCACCCTGTGGCTGCCCCGCCATCTGGCTAGTTCGCCCAGAACCGGCCCATCCGCTTCCGGCCCATCTCAGCCGTCATCGGCGCAAGCTGATTTGGACCGAGCGCCGGATCCTGCGGCTTACTCGATCAGTTGCGGCTGTTGAGATGCCGCACCCTTCGCAGTTGCGGAAACAGCACCGCCCACAGTCCGGCGACGGCAATCGCACCGACGCCGCCGATCACCACCGCCGGCACGGTGCCGATCAGCGCCGCCATGGTGCCGGCGCGGAACTCGCCGACTTCGTTGGAGGCGCCGACGAAGACCTGGTTGACGGCGTTGACGCGGCCGCGCACCTCGTCGGGTGTCCACAGCTGGATCAGCGTCTCCCTGATATAGACGCTGAACATGTCGGTGGCGCCGAGGCCGGCAAGGGCCAGGATCGACAGCCAGGTGATGGTCGAGACGCCGAACAGCACGGTGAAGGCGCCGAACCCGGCGACGAAGCCGAGCATGATCTTGCCGGCATTGTCGCGCAGCGGATGCCCGGCAAGCCAGACCGCGACACAGATGGCGCCGATGCCGGGCGCCGAGCGCAGCAGGCCGAGGCCCCACGGGCCGAGTTCCAGAATATCGCGGGCATAGACCGGCAGCAGCGCCGAGGCACCGGACAGAAGCACGGCGAAGAGGTCGAGCGAGATGGCGCCCAGGACGATCTTCTCGCTCCAGATGTATCGGAAGCCGGCAAACAGCGTCTCCATCGTCGGCTTGTCGGTGGCGCTCTGCTGGGCCGGTTTCGGAATGGTGAAGATCAGCAGACCGGCCACCAGCATCAGCACGGAGGCAACGGCGTAAGCGGCTTCGGCCGAGACGCCATAGAGCAGGCCGCCGGCGACCGGGCCGACAATGGTCGCCGTTTGCCAGGCGGACGAGTTCCAGGCGATCGCATTGCCGAAATCTTCCGGCGGAACAAGGTTGGCGAACAGCGACGACGAGGCCGGCCCATAAAAAGCGCGCGCCAGGCCGAACATAGCCAGCACGATGAAGATCGGCAGCGGGCTGACGAGACCGCGCAGCGTGAAGTACAACAGGACAAGCGCACAACCTGCCTCGACTACCGTCGCCAGCGCCATGATCAGGCGGCGGCCGAAACGGTCGGCGACAACGCCGGTGACCAGCACCAGCAGCAGCGACGGCAGGAACTGGACGATGCCGACAATGCCGAGATCGAAGGGATCGCGCGTCAGATCATAGATCTGCCAGCCGACGGCGACGGACACGATCATGGTGGCGAAGGTGGTCAGGAAACGCGCCGCCCAATAGCTCAGGAAGGAGCGATGGCGGAAGGCGGCGTAACGCCGGTCAGGCGGTGTATGGGAATGGGATGTCATGGATACAGGCCCCGTTGCTTGCATTGGCCGGCGGGGCACTTCCCGGAAATGGGCGCTGTTCCGGCCAATGAAACTTATCAAAGTTCGGGGCGCGTATGCGTGAAAATCGGGCCTGGATCAAGCGGTTTTCCAGCCGCTCGCCCGATTGCACGCGGACGTTACTGCCTCAGCGCGGCGGTGATGGCGTCGAGGCCGCCCTGTAATTCCGCCTCTTTCGGCCAGCCGAAACCGACGCGGAAGAAGCGCTTGGGCATATCGAACCAGTGGCCGGGACCGACATAGGTGCCGTGGTTTTCCAAGAGATTGACGTAGAAACGGTCGAGGTCGAAGTCTGGACTGACATTGAGCCTTGGAAATCCGACGACGCCGCCTTGTGGCCGCACCCAGTCGACCAGCGGCTCGCGGTCGATCCAGTCTTGCACAATGTCGCGGCGTTTCGCCATCTCGGGCAGCAGCGCGCCCAAGAAAGCGTCGCGGCGCCCCAGCATGCCGCGCGCAATGCCTTCGTCGATGACGCTGCCGCAAATGCCGATCTGCTCCTTGGCGGCGAGGAAGCGCTCCTGCAGTTCGGCATCGCTGGTGATCAGCCAGCCAATGCGGATGCCGGGAATGCCGAAGGCTTTCGACAGCGACGAGACGCTGATCGCCTTGGGGCTGAGAGAAGCCGCCGCCGGCAGGCGCTGTCCATAGGAGAGGTCGCGATAGGTCTCGTCGACCAGCAGATGGCAGCCGCTCGCTTCAGCCAGCGCAATCAGCGCGTCGAGATCGGCCCGGCCCATCATCGTGCCGGTCGGGTTGTGCGGGCAGGTGACGCTGATCAGCTTGGTGTTCGGTTGCATGCTGGCGGCGACGCGGCCGAAATCGATGGCAAAGCCTGCGTCGAAATCGAGATCGACATAGGAGATGGCGCAGCCGATCGCCTTGGGGGTCTCGATGTTGGTGGCGTAGTTCGGCCGGACGACGACAAGGTGGTCGCGCTCCGACAGAAGCGAGGTCGAAATGATGAAGAGCGCGCCCGCCGCACCGGCGGTCACAAGAACATCGTCAGGCGAAATGCCGGAATCCTGCGCCGCGATCAGCGCCCGCAACTCCTTGTCGCCGCGATGCTCGCCGTAGAACAGCGTGAGATCCGGCAGCGACAGGCCGACGTCGGAGAGTTTCTGATCGGCGATCGAGCTTTCGGAGAGATTGAACCGAATGCGATCGTAGCCGTATTCCTCCGGCGCCTCTTTCTCGATCACCATTCTGGCGTAGTTCATGGCTGCTCCCCCAAAGTCCTGACACTCAGAGGTACAAGCCATAAAAGCACGAAGCCTGCCAAGGCTCATTCGCCGGCAGGCTTCTGTTCCAGTCGTCCAAACGATTGGCTCAGGGCCGAGGCGCTGATCCCACTCAGGCCGGAACTTTGGCCTTCCGACCCTTGGCTTTCGCCGGCGCGGCCACTGCAGCCTTGCGGCCGAGGCCGATCGACTTGGCCAGCTCGGAGCGCGACGCCGCGTAGTTGGGGGCAACCATCGGATAGTCGGCCGGCAGGCCCCATTTGGTACGATAGGCTTCCGGCGTCAGGTTGAAATGGACGCCGAGATGGCGCTTCAGCGATTTGAATTTTTTGCCGTCCTCGAGGCAGATGATGTAGTCCGGCGTCACCGACCGCTTGGGATTGACGGCCGGGATCTGCGGCGCCGCCACTGGGGCCGGCGGCTGGCTGAGCCCGCCGATCGACGCCGCAACGCTGGCGATGAGATCGCTCAGGCCGGCAACGGGCAAGCGGTTCTTCTCGACGTAAGCGGACACAATATGGGCGGTAAGCTCGAGCAGGTCGATGTCCTTGTCAGAGTCGTTGCTGTCGTCGGCCAATTTATCTCTCCGTCGCTAGGGGGGTGGCGGAAACTCCCAGAGTGGTTCCAGCGGAGCCGGAAATCCGCTCTAGTCATTTGTCTTGCCGCATATGTGCGGTTGCGCCAGATGATTCCATCCGGTGCCACCGATCTAATCGCCAAATCTGCGTAACGCAATGACTTCGTATCGCGCCACACGTCATTTTGAACAACTATACTGAATTTTAATACTATCAGACGATGAGCGCCTTGTCGCGCCATAGTCGAAAACCGCCCTCGAAAGCGCGCGTATTGTCGCCGCGCCTGGATGTGGCGGGCAATTCATCCAGTCTGTCGACATTGCCGCCGCCGATGACGACATAATCCGGCTGCAGCGCCGCACGCAGCCGCCCGACGACGTCGAAAACGTATTTGCGCCATTTCTTCTTGCCGTATTTCTCCAGGCCGCGCTCGCCGACATAATCTTCGAAACTGCCGCCCTTGCGGTACGGCAGATGCGCCAGTTCCATCGGCTGGCCGACATTGTTGAGGATCATCGCCGCGCCCAGGCCGGTGCCGAGGCCGAGGAACAGCATGCGCCCGCCATCGTAGCTGCCGATCGCCTGCAGCAGCGCGTCGTTGACGACCTTGACCGGCTTGCCGAAGGCGGCGGCAAAATCGTAGCCGTCCCAGCCCTTGCCGAGATTGGCGGGATCGAGCGAAGGCCTGTTGTGCCTGACCGGGCCGGGATAGCCCATCGAGATCACGTCATAGGGCAGCCCTTCGGCCAGCGTCTTCACCGTGGCGACCATCTGCTGCGGCGTCAGGTCCGGTCCGGAATCGGCCCGGCGCATCTCGCCGCCTGCGCTGGTGAGGATTTTCACATGCGAGCCGCCGACATCGATCGTCAGCACGATCGGTTCCGCCTTGGCCTTCGCGGGCCTGGCTGCCTTGGCCATGTCGTTTCCTCCGCTCACTTGGCGCGTTCCCCGTTTCAGGGAAACGGGGGAATGCTCCAAGTCTTTGTTTTTACGCAATTCCGGACGGAAAGACCGCTCGCACTTTCCTGGAATTGCTCAACTCGGATTGATCCAGCCGTTGGGCGGCCCGAAGCTGGCCATGGCGTCGGCCGGCCCCCAGGTCTTCGGCTCATACATATGCGGCGGCGTGGTGTCGCCGAGCACCGGGCCGACAATGCGCCAGGCAAGCTCGCTGGCATCCTGGCGGGTGAACAATTGGCCATTGCCGTTCATGGCATCGCCGATCAGCCGCTCATAGGGCGGCATGTCGCCCTTCGAATCGTCGAGCGCGGTGAGCTCGACCTGCTCGCCGACCATGTCGTCGCCGGGCGCCTTGCGCTGCGCGCCGATCGAGATCGCCACCTGCGGGTCGATGCGGAAGCGCACGTAATTGGCGTCGCTGGGCTTGATCGGATCGAAGACGTCGAGCGGCGGCCGCTTCAGCCGCACGATCACTTCGGTCACATGCACCGGCATGTTCTTGCCGGTGCGGATGAAGAAGGGCACGTCCTGCCAGCGCCAGGTGTCGACCATGAAGCGCACCGCGGCAAAGGTTTCGACCGGCGAGTTCGGCTTCACGCCGGGTTCAGCGAGGTAGCCGGTGAACTGGCCGCGCACGACGTCGTCCTTGGTCAGCGTGCGGATGGCGCGCAGCACCTGCACCTTCTCGTCGATCAGATCGTCGGCCGAGCGGCCGACCGGCGGTTCCATGGCGAGCAGCAAAAGGATGTTGAGCAGATGGTTCTCGATCACGTCGCGGATAGCGCCGACATCGTCATAGAATTTGCCACGGCCTTCAACGCCGAAGTCCTCGGCCATGGTGATCTGTACGCTTTCGACGAAGTTGCGGTTCCAGATCGGCTCGAGAAAGGAATTGGCAAAGCGGAAATAGAGCAGGTTCTGGATCGCCTCCTTGCCGAGATAGTGGTCGATGCGGAAGATCGACTGCTCTTCGAACACCAGATGCAGCACGCGGTTCAGCCAGCGCGCCGATTGGAGATCGTGGCCGAACGGCTTTTCCACCATCAGCCGCGCGCCATGCGCGGTACCGGATTGCTCCAGCCCCTGGACGACGGTCTCGAACATGGTCGGCGGCACCGCCATATAGTGCAGAGGCCGCTGCGCCGAGCCGAGCGCCGTCTTCAGCTTCTCGAAGGTCGCGCCGTCGCGGTAGTCGCCGCTGACATAGCGCAGCAGACTGGCGAATTTGGCGAAGATCTTTTCGTCGATCTTGCCGAGAGCGTTGACGATGCCGTCGCGGGCCCGCGCCTGCAATTGGTTGATGTCCCAGGCATCGAAGGCGACGCCGATCACCGGCTCGGTCAGCGTCCCCTTGGCTACCATCTGGTAGAGGGCCGGAAATATCTTCTTGTGGGCAAGGTCGCCGGTTGCTCCGAAGAGCACCAGCGTGTCGGACCGTTCCGGGCTCATCTTGCGCGTCTCCCCTGCGGCCTTCACTTGCCGGCCTTCGGCTTTTCGACATGGCCGCCAAAGGCATAGCGCATGGCCGACAGCAGCTTGTCGGCGAATTCGGATTCGCCCTGCGAGGAGAAGCGGTCGAACAAAGCCGAGGACAGAACCGGCGCCGGCACGCCGGTGTCGATCGCCGCCTTCAGCGTCCAGCGTCCTTCGCCGGAATCGGAGACGCGGCCGCCGAACTGGGCCAATGCCGGGTCGCTCTTCAGTGCGCCGGCGGTGAGGTCGAGCAGCCACGAGCCGATCACACTGCCATGGCGCCAGACCTCGGCCACTTGCGGCAGGTCGATGTCGAACTGATAGTATTGCGGGTTTTCCAAAGGGCTGGTCTCGGCGTCCGCCGTGCGCTGTCTTTTGCCGGCATTTGCCGATTTCAAAATGTTCATGCCTTCGGCATAGGCGGCCATGACGCCATACTCGATGCCGTTATGGATCATCTTGACGAAATGGCCGGCGCCGCTCGGTCCGCAATGCAGGTAGCCAAAGGGTGCGGTTCCACCCGCCTTGTCGGGCGTGGCGCCGACATCGGCGCCGGGCGCCAGCGTGGCGAAGATCGGGTCGAGGTGTTTGACCGCCGTGTCGGGGCCACCGATCATCAGGCAATAGCCGCGCTCCAAGCCCCAGACGCCGCCGCTGGTGCCGACATCGACATAGTGCAGGCCCTTGGCCGCGAGCTCGGCCGCCTGGTCGACAGCGTCGTGATAATAGGAATTGCCGCCGTCGATGATGATATCGCCGGGCTCCATCAATGCTGCCATCTGGTCGGCGATCCTGCCGGTGATCGCCGCCGGCAGCATCAGCCAGGCGCTACGCGGCTTGGACAGCTTGCCGACGAACTCTTCCATGGAGGCGGCGCCGATGGCGCCATCGGCAACCAGGGCGGCAACGCTTGCCGGGTTGATGTCGTAGACGACGCATTCATGGCCGTCGCGCATCAGGCGGCGCACCATGTTGGCGCCCATCCTGCCCAGTCCCATCATTCCGATCTGCATGGTCTTGTCCTAGTCGCTTGAGGAAAGAAAATTGTGGGCGAGTTAGTTCTCAATGCCGACGGTGAAGTCGACATTCTCCCAACGGTCGCCGTCGGGCCAGAAAAAAGTGAAGACGATCGTATTACCTCGCGGAATATCGGCCACCGGCAGATCCGCCAGATGGACGCCAAAGACATTCACGGACGTGTTGATTTCTTGGCTGGTCTGCCACTGGTCGCCGCTCCAGCGGATCAGTGCCGGCTGCAGCAGTTCAACCCGCAGCGTCTTGCCGGCTTCCATGGTGCGCAGCCTGTTGTTGAAGCGCCATATCCTCAGCGGCGAGCCGGTCTTGTCCCTGACATAGCGCTTGACGCCTTGCGGCGGCATGTCGAAGACGGCGCCGTCGCGGAGCGAGCGCAACAGCTTGATGTGTTCCGAATGCGCCCAGACCAGCGGCATGGCGCTGCCCGACGGCCTGCCCAGCCACAATTCGCGCTCCGGTATGTCGGCGCGGTCCCAGACCTGTTCCGGCAGCAGACCGCCCACGCCAGCCGAAGCCTCGAATGTCCTGAGCAGGCTTGCCGCCTTGTCCTTGTTACCGGCGGCCAGCTCGTAGTGGGCGCGTTCGCCGGCCAGCAACGGCCAGGGCCGGCCCTGGCCGTTGCCGTCGAAGGGCGCGCCGTCGGCGTGTTCGCCATAACCGTCGCTGGTGTAGCGATACCAGAGAGGCCCTTGCGGCAGGTCGCAGCGCAGTTGCGCGTCTATGATCTTGACCGTGCCGACGATGCGCGGATCGTCCGCGGCCCTGAGGCCGAAGCGGACCAGCGCCAGCGCGTCCGGGCTGACAATCGCTTCGGCCGGCTTGTCGGTATCGCCCGGCGGACGGTTCTTGATCGGTACGAAGCCGTCCTTCGGCGATGCGGCGCCTGAACCGTCGGCCGGCGCGATGCGGATGTAGTAGCCGTCGACGCCAGCCTCGTGGCACTGCGGTGTGCCGTTGACATAGGTCCAGCGCTCGATCTGGTCGTTCCAGCAATCCGCGACCTCGCGCAAATAGTTAGCCGGTTCCGGTTTGCCGTCAACGTCGAACAGATCGGCGGCGCCAAGCAGTGCCGATATTTCGACGGCGAGCGTGAATGGGCTGTAGCCGGCATCCTCTTCCCAGCGGTCCTGCCCGGTGACGGGACCATTGCGCACGACATAGGACGCGGCCTTCTCGATCATCGGCATGAAGGCGGCGAGCTTGGCGCGCGGCAGGTGGCCGGCGCGGTGCAGCGCATCGGCAAGCAGCAGCGGGAAGGCGCATTCGTCCATCTGGATGCCCGGCCAATAGAGCGAGCCGTCGAGCCACACATTTTGTGGCCAGTGGCCGTCCGGCTGCTGGATGGAACAGAGATAGGCGAGGATCTCAAGCGCCTGCGCCGGATCGCCGGCGGCGAGGAAGCCGCCCGCGGTTTCCACAAGGTCGCGCGGCCAGACCAGATGATAGCCGCCAAGGTCGTCGTCGCCCTTGCTGAACCCCCAGGGGATCGACAGGCTGGCGACGGCCGCACCGGGCCTCGCCAGCGACAGGTGTGTCGCCAGCACCGCTGTGCTGACGCGGTAGGTGTTGAGGCCGGATGCATCATGGTGGTCGAGCGCCGTCAGGCCTGCCTGCCATTTCCGCCATTTCGCGACATAGGCCTTTGCCGCCGGCTCAAAACCGCGTTTCAGGCTGGCGGCGGCGTTTTCGGCCGCTTCATCCGGCGTTGCCCCAAACCCAAGCGCAAGCAAGGCTTTGCTGTTGCGTAAGGAAAAGCCGATCTCGCCGGTCAGCGCGACATTGCCGTCCTCCGCCCTTTGGCAGGCCGGATCGAGCCGGCCGGCGCGGCTGAGTTGCTGCCAGCCGTCGGAAAAGCCTGCATAGCCGGCCGAGCAATCACCCCAGGGCAGCGAGGATGCAAGCGCCAGGCAGGTGCCGCGCCCGGACGCGAACAGCATCGGCCTCCCCTTGTGCTCGTCGGTCCAGGCGGTGTTGCCCATGCCGGCACTGACCAGATGCGGCGCCAGCAGGGCGTAGACGCGGTAGTCCGTGGCCACGCCCTCGAGTGCCGTGAAGCTGGTTTCCTGCAGCAAGGCCGGGCGCGCCGGATCCGCCAGGATGCGCTTTTCGATCTGGTAACGCGCCGTCGCGTTGATCAGCCGGTAGGCGGGCACGCCGTCCTCGAACGGCTCGATGGCATGCGTGGCGTCACGCTTCTCCTCGGAGAACCAGCCGCCGGGACCGGTGACCAGCAGTCCCATGTCGCGCGTGCAGGCGCTGTCGAGGCCGGGATAATAGACCTCGTTGACGATGCCATGGCTGAGCGTGAACCAGACGCGGCTCGCCGGCGAAAGCGCGGCACCTACGCCGCTCTTGGCGCTTGACGTCCAGCGCGCCGGAATTCCGGGGGCGCCCATTCTTTTGGGTGCACTGGGGGGAAGGGTCGGCGGCATCGCTGCCATGCATGGTCTCCTGGACCCTTCCCTAGACCAGCACGCGAAGGCTTTTCAACCGCCGCACCTGAAGTTGATCGTCCAAGCGTGATCGATCGCAGTTGACAAGCGGGCGTATCTGAATTTGTCTGACAATAGATAAAAAACAGGCAGACAACGCCAAAACCATCTGCAACAGTCGGCGGGGCCGACAATCTATGGGAGGATTATGACATGAAGACACTGCTCGTCCTGAGCGCTCTGGCGGCGATGCTCGCCTCGGGCACGGCGCTTGCCGACACCAGCGGCAAGAAGATCGCCTTCTCCAACAATTACGCCGGCAATTCGTGGCGCCAGGCGATGCTCGACAGCTACGGCATCGTCACCAAGAAGGCGGTGGAGGATAAGATCGTCGGCGCCGCCGACATCTTCACCACCGCCGACAAGGAAGTGCCGACCCAGGCTGCCCAGGTGCAGAACCTGATCCTGCAGGGTTATGACGCCATCGTCATCAATGCCGCATCGCCGGATGCGCTGAACGGCGCCATCAAGCAGGCCTGCGATGCCGGCATCGTCGTCGTCTCCTTCGACGGGACGGTCACCGAACCTTGCGCCTACCGCGTCGTCGTCGACTTCAAGGACATGGGCAAGCAGGAAGTCGAGCAGATGGCCAAGTTCCAGCCCAAGGGCGGCAATTTGCTGGAAATCCGCGGCCTTGCCGGCACCTCGATCGACGATGCCATCCATGCCGGCATCCTCGAAGGCGTCGCCGCCCATCCCGAGTTCAAGATCGTCGGTTCGGTGACCGGCGACTGGGACCAGACGACGGCGCAGAAGGCGGTCGCGACGATCCTGCCTTCGTTGCCCGACATCGTCGGCATCGTCGACCAGGGCGGTGACGGTTATGGCGCGGCACAAGCCTTTGCCGCCGCAGGCAAGCCGCGTCCGACCATCATCATGGGCAACCGCCAGGACGAGCTGAAATGGTGGAAGGAGCAGAAGGACAAGGATGGCTACCAGACCTGGTCGGCCTCGATCGCGCCCGGCGTGTCGTCGCTGGCCTTCTGGGTGGCGCAGCAGGTGCTCGACGGCCGCACCGACATTCCGCATGACCTTTTGGTGCCGTATCTCGCCTTTACCCAGGACAATTTCGAGACCGAGCTGCCGAAAATCAAGGAGGGCGGCGTCGCCACCCACGAATACAGCCAGGAAGACGCAATCGCGGCGATCAAAGCCAATCTCAAGTGATGCATTGCATTCATTGCCAGCGGCATGACCGACCGGATATCGTTGAGCATGCCTGAGGCCAATACGGACATCATCAGACTGGGCGGCGCCGAAAAACATTTCGGCGCCGCCCATTTGGACATCATCAGGCTGAACGGCGCCGAAAAACATTTCGGCGCCGTTCGGGCGCTTAACGGCGTCGACTTCCATGTTGTATCAGGCGAATGCGTCGGGCTGGTCGGCCACAACGGAGCCGGCAAATCGACGCTGATGCATATGGTGGCCGGTACGCTGCAGCCCGATGGCGGTGAGATCGCGGTGCGTGGCAATGCCGAAACCGACTACTCGGTGGCGCGCGCGCTGAAACTCGGCATACGCTGCGTGTTCCAGGAACTGTCGCTCTGCCCTAACCTCAGTATCGCGGAGAATACGCGCATCAACCATCCGGCGCTCACCGGCTTCGGCTGGCGACGCAAGGCGGCTGCTCTCATTGCCGCCAAGCTGGACGAAATCTTTCCGGATCACGGCATCTCGGCAGACGACATTGCCGGCGATCTCTCCATCGGCCGGCGGCAAATGGTCGAGGTGGCGCGCGCCTTCACGGTGACGCGCGATCCGCTCGACTTGGTCATTCTCGACGAGCCGACCTCTTCGCTGGACGCGCATACTGCGGGCCAGCTGCTTGCCTTCGTGCGCCGTTTCGTAGCCACCGGGGGCAGCTGCATCCTGATCTCGCATGTGCTGGGCGAGGTGCTGCAGAATGCCGACCGCATCGTGGTCATGCGCGACGGCAAGGTGGTCGCCACGGACGTTGCAAAAGCGTTCGACCGCGACCGGCTGGTGGCCACCATGGGCGGCGCGGAAGCGCGCGAGAAGATCGCGGCGGAGATCGCCGCCAGGCCGGCGGCGGGCCCGCTCAGGGTGCGGGCGCGGCCCGAGCGGCAGCAGGACGGCAAGGAGCTTGTCGCTCGCGCCGGCGAGATCATCGGGCTTGCCGGGCTTGCCGGCCATGGCCAGACCGACCTGTTGCTGGCGATCTTTGCCGCCGCGACGCGTAGAAGGCTTGATATCGAGGTGACCGCCCCGGTGGCGCTGGTGGCCGGAGACCGCCAATCGGACGGCATTTTCCCGCAATGGTCTATTGCCGAAAACATCGGTATCCGCTCGCTGGCGCGGCTGCGCAAAGGGTTGCTGATCTCGCCGCAGCGCGAGGCCGAGCTTGCTGAGTTTTGGAAGCAGAAGATCGGCATCCGCACGCCTGACATGACCAACAACATCTTCTCGCTGTCCGGCGGCAACCAGCAGAAGGCGCTGTTTGCCCGCGCACTGGGTTCCGATGCGCAGATCGTGCTGATGGACGATCCGATGCGCGGCGTGGACATCGGCACCAAGCTCGAGGTCTACGATCTCGTGCGCGAGGAGGCGGCCAAGGGCCGGACCTTCCTCTGGTACACCACCGAGACCGAAGAGCTCGACAATTGCGACCACATCCATGTCTTCAAGAACGGCCGCATCGTCGCCAATCTCACGCGCGACGAGCTGACCGAGGAAAAGATCATCCAGTCCTCATTCGGCGACGCGGCCTGAGATGACGGCAGTCGCTCCCGGCCCTACGTCCTCGCCGCGCAGCAGCGCGGCCCGCGCGCGCCTGCTGCGCAGCCTGTTGCCGGCGCTGTCGCTGGCGCTGGTGGTTATCGCCATCGCCTGGCTCAACCCACGCGCCATCAGCTATTTCGGCTTCAGCTTGATGTTGAACCTCGCTATTCCGATCGCGCTGGCGACGATCGCCCAGATGTTCGTCATCGCCGGCAATGAGCTCGATCTGTCGATCGGCACCTTTGTCGGCTTTGTCGGCTGCGTCACCGCGACCTGGCTGAAGGACGCGCCGCTGCTCGGCGTGATCATCCTGCTCGGCTCCATAGGCGTTTATGCGCTGCTCGGCGCACTGATCCATCTGCGCAATCTGCCGTCGATCGTGGTGACGCTGGGCATGAGCTTCGTCTGGCAGGGACTTGCCATTCTGGTGCTGCCCAAGCCCGGTGGCAAGGCGCCGGACTGGCTCTTGTCGCTGATGGCCTTCAAGCCGCCCTTCATTCCGTTCCCTATCATCGCCGCGCTGGCGATCGCAGCGGTGGTGCATTTTGGGCTGATGCGCACCTCCTATGGCGTCATCCTGCGGGGATCCGGCGGCAATCCGGCGGCGCTCAGGCGCGCTGGCTGGTCGCTGCTTCGAACCAAGATCGTGCTGTTTGCGCTGACCGGCCTATTCGGCGTTCTGTCCGGCATGGCGCTGATCGGCATCACCACCTCGGCCGACGCCAATATCGGCAATGGCTACACGCTGCTGGCGATCGCCGGCGTCATTCTCGGCGGCGGCGAGTTCGTCGGCGGCCGGGTGTCGCCGATCGGCGCCGTGCTCGGCGCGCTGACACTGGCGCTGGCGGCATCGCCTCTGCTCACCTTCATGCACATTCCGCCGGACTGGCAGGTCGCGGCCAACGGCGCCATCCTGATCATCGTGCTGGCAGCCCGCGTCCTGATCAGCCGCAGGGAGAGGTAGCGATGACGCTGGTTAAATCGCTTGTCGCCAAACCCTGGATCTGGTCGTTCATCGGCGCGATGTTCGTCTGGCTGGCGACCATCGCTTTCACCGGCGGCTATGGCGGCGGCGGCATGATCACGGCGGCACTTTCGCTTGCCGTGTTCACCGTGATCGTCGGCGTCGGCCAAATGTTCGTCATCACGCTCGGGCCAGGCAATGTCGACCTGTCGCTGCCGGCCAATATCGGGCTCGCCAGTGCCGTCGCCATGAAGGTCATGGGCGGCAGCGATTCCATGATCGTGGTCGGGCTGCTCGCCGCGCTCGCCTGCGGCGCTGCCATCGGTGCCGTCAACTATCTCCTGATCTGGGCGCTGAGGATCCCGCCGATCATCGCCACTCTGTCGGCCAGCTTCATCATCCAGTCGATCGACATCAGCTATGGGCGTGGCCTGCAGATCAAGCCGCCGCCCGGCTTTGCCGATTTTGCGAACTGGCAAATCCTGGGCATTCCAGTGCTGGCGATCCTTACCGTGTTGTTCAGCATCGGTGCGGCCATCGCCTTGCAGCGCATGATCTATGGCCGCTCGGTGCTGGCGATCGGCCAGAACATCCGCGCCGCGTGGCTTGCCGGCGTCAATGTCGGCCGCACCCGCTTCCTGACTTACACGCTGTCGGGCGCGCTCGGCGGCATGGATGGGGCGCTGCTCGCCGGCTATTTCCGCGGCGCCAATGTCGATATCGGCAACGAGTACCTGCTGGCCTCGATCGCCGTCGTCGTCATCGGCGGCACCTCGGTCGCCGGTGGCAAGGCCAATGTTCCCGGTGTCTGGGGCGCGGCGCTGTTCCTGGTACTGCTTCTGACCATGCTCAACACGTTCGGCGTCAGCGCCGGCGTTCGGCTGTTGCTGACCGGGCTGATCATCGTCGGCGTCATCACCGTAGCCGGCGGCGAGAAGGCGCTGCGCTAAAAGGCGTGAGCCCGGCAGCAGTCCCGCTAAATTTGACCATGTGGACAAAAGTCCGCACCCGTTCCATAGTTCCGCGCCTGATTTCGGAACAGCCGGCTCGACACGGCTGTCAAACAGAGGGGCACTAGATGGAAAACCGGAAAAACAAATCGCAATCGACCGGCCTGTCGCGGCGCGACGTGCTGGAACTCGGCGCACTTGGCCTGGCCGCAGCCATGCTGCCGGGTGCAGCCTTCGCCAAGGACAAGAAGCTGAAGGTGGCGGCGATCTTCGCCACGCCGATCGAGGAGCCGTGGGACAACCAGATCCACGTCGCCCTGCAGAAGGCCGAGAAGGAACTCGGCATCGAATACAAATGGTCGGAAAAGGTGCAGACCGCCGATTTCAGCCGCGTCATGCGCGAATATGCGCAAGGCGGGTACCAGCTGGTGCTGGGCGACGCCTTCGCCGCCGAGCGTGAATCGCGCCGCACGGCAAAGCAGTTCCCGAAGACGGCATGGCTGTTCGGCTCGGGCGCCGGCCCGGCCGAGCCCAATTTCGGCGTCTTCGACAACTGGATCCACGAGCCGGCCTATCTGTCCGGCATGATCGCCGGCAAGATGTCGAAGTCGGGCACGATCGGCGCGGTGGCGGCCATGGGCATTCCGGAAGTGAACCGGCTGGTCAACGCCTTCTTTGCCGGCGCCAAGGAGGTCAATCCCAACATCAAGAAGAAGGTCGCCTTCATTGGCTCGTTCTTCGATCCGCCCAAGGCCAAGGAAGCGGCGGTCGCCCAGATCGATGCCGGCGTCGATGTCATCTATGCCGAGCGCTTCGGCGTCATCGAGGCGGCGGTGGACAAGAAGATCCTCGCCATCTCCAACATGTCCGACCAGTCGAGCCTCGGCCCCGACACGGTCATAACCGGGCCGGTCTGGGACATGTATCCGACGGTCGAGCAGGCGATCAAGCTGGTCAAGGCCGGTGTCTTCACCGCGCAGGATTATGGCGATTTCTCGCGCATGGCCAAGGGCGGGTCGTTCCTGGCGCCCTACCATAAATTCGACAAGACGCTGCCGGCGGATGTGAAGGATCTGGTCGAGAAGAAGAAGGTCGAGATCCTGGAAGGCAATTTCCGGGTGGATGTGGATGAGAACACGCCGGTTTCGGATTAGCTCGGCGCACCCCCTCCCCTTGAGGGGAGGGTGGCCCGCAGGGCCGGGTGGGGTCCTCCGCGAAGTGCTCCATCCTGCTAAGTCATGGGTTGAGGCAGTTGAGGTGACCCCACCCGCCTCGCTTCGCTCGGCACCCTCCCCTCGAGGGGGAGGGGTATCTCCGCAGGAGCATCCTTGTCCGCCCCTCTCATCGAAATGCGCGGCATCACCAAGAGCTTCGGCGCCGTCAAGGCGAATGAGGCTGTCGATCTAAGCGTCGCCCCAGGTGAGATCCTCGGCCTGCTGGGCGAAAACGGCGCCGGCAAGACGACGCTGATGAATGTGCTGTTCGGCGCCTATGCGCCGGATGCCGGCGAAATTCTTATCCAGGGCAAGACCGTGCGGATCACCAGTTCGGCCGATGCGCTGGCCGCCGGCATCGGCATGGTGCACCAGCATTTTCATTTGGCGCCAAGGCTGACGGTCCTGGAAAACCTTCTGATTGGCATTCCCGGCAAATCCTGCCGCATCGACCGCGCCGGCGGACTTGCCCGGTTGTCCGACATCAGCCGTCGGCATGGGCTGACGCTGGACCCCAACCTGCCTGTCTCCGCGCTGTCGGTCGGCGAGCAGCAGCGGCTCGAAATCGTCAAGGCGCTGTTTCGCGGCGCCAGCCTGTTAATCCTCGACGAGCCGACGGCGGTGTTGGCGCCGGGCGAGGTCGACGGGCTGTTTTCGGCGCTGCGCTCGATGGCGGCGCAGGGGCTCGGAATCATCTTCATCTCGCATAAATTGAACGAGGTGCGGGCGCTCACCCATCGCTGCACCGTATTGCGGCACGGCCGCGTCGCCGGCCGTGTCGACGATCCGGCGAACACGACATCGGCAGAAATGGCGCAGCTGATGTGCGGCCATGAGATCGTGCCGCCGGCAAGAGGACCTTCGACCCCAGGCGCGGCGGTGCTGACGCTCGACGGTATTTCCACCTCACGGCATTCGGGGACGCCGCTGCGCGATGTATCGCTTGCCGTTCGCGCGGGCGAAATCCTCGGCATTGCCGGGGTCTCCGGCAATGGCCAGCGGGCGCTGGCCGAGGTGATTTCCGGCACGCGCGCGCCCGACGCCGGCGCGATGACGATAGCCGGCAAACCTGTTACGCGGTTCTCGCCGCGCGAGGTGCAGGCGCTCGGCCTTGGCCGCATCCCGGAAGACCGTATGACGACCGGGCTGGTCACCAATCTGCCGCTCGCCGATTCCATGGTGTTGCCGCGCATTGGTACTGCGGCTTTCAGCAGCCGGGGCCTGCTCAAGCCAGATGCGATCCGCGCCTTCGCCGAAGAACAGATCAAGGCCTATGACATCAGGTGCCCCGGGCCGATGACCCGCGCCGGCGCGCTGTCGGGCGGCAATCTGCAGAAGGCGCTGCTGGCGCGCGAACTGGCTTTCGACCCGAAGGTGCTGATCGTCTCGCAGCCGACGCGCGGCCTCGACATCGGTGCCGCCCGCTTCATCCACGAAAAATTCCTCGACATGCGTGCCAAGGGCTGCGGGATCATCGTCATCGGCGAGGATCTCGAAGAGCTGCTGGTGCTCTGCGACCGCATCGCGGTGATGTATGAGGGCCGCATCGCCGGCACGCTGGACAGCGCCGATGCGACCATCGCGCGGCTTGGGCTGCTGATGACCGGGGCGGAGGGCAGAGCCTAGATGGACTTTCTCACTCGGTTCCTCGCAGAAACCTCAAATAATACTGCCCGCTTTTGGCTGACTTTAAGCGTCAGCGCTGCCCCTCACCTGCCTGCCGGCATCCTCTCCCCGTATAGAGACGGGGAGAGGGGCTCTCACCCATGGTTTCGCCAATCACCACAGCTGCAAGAGGGGAGTTGCATAGGGCCCGGATCCCTTCTCCCCGTGTCTATTCGGGGAGAAGGTGCCGGCAGGCGGATGAAGGGCGGCGCGACCGTCTGGGCGGCGGAGGGGCATAGCTGATGTTCCGCCTCGAAGCCCGCAGTTCCACCCCCGCCTGGTTCAATCTCGCTTTGCCGCTGCTGGCCATCGGCGCAGCGCTGGTCCTGTGCAGCGGCCTCATCGCGCTGGCAGGCGCCGGCGTGCTTGAGGCCTATGGCGTGATGCTGTCGGCCTCGTTCGGCGACAGCTATGCCATCACCGAAACGCTGGTGCGCGCCGCCCCGATGATCTTCACCGGGCTGGCTGTGGCCGTCGCCTTCCGGGCCAAATTCTGGAACATCGGCGCCGAGGGCCAATTGCTGGCCGGCGCCGTGGCCAGCTGCTTCGTCGGCGCCATCCCAATGCCGGGCGCGCTGGCGATCCTGTCGATGGCGCTGGCGGGCGCTGCTGCCGGTGCCGCGGTAGCGCTGGTGCCCGCGACGCTCAGGGTCAAATTCAAGGTGGATGACGTCGTCAGCTCGCTGCTGCTCAACTCGGTCATCTACTATGCGCTGATGGCGCTGATCGAGGGGCCGTGGAAGGACTCGTTCAGCGGCTATCCGATCTCGCCGCCGATCGAGGATTCGGCGAATTTCCCGGTGCTGCTCGAAGGCACAAGGCTGCATCTGGGTGTCATCGCCGCGTTGATCGCGGCCCCGTTGATCTGGTTCCTGATCGTGCGCACCACGCTCGGCTTCCGGATCAGGGTCACCGGCGAAAGCCCGGAAGCCGCCCGCTATGGCGGCATACATGTCGAGCGGGTGCTGATCTCGACGGCGCTGCTGTCGGGCGCGCTGGCCGGGCTTGCCGGCGTCGGCGAGGTCGGCGGCGTGCATTTCCAGGTGATGAGCGACATTTCGCCGGGCTATGGCTATTCCGGCATCGTCGTTGCCATGCTGGCCAGGCTCAATCCGCTCGGCGTCGTACCGGCGGCGATCTTCCTGGCCGCCGTGATGACCGGCGCCGAAGCGATGTCGCGCGCCACCGGCGTGCCGGCGTTCCTCAGCGATGTCATCCAGGGCACGGCGCTGCTCGCCATGCTGGTGGCGCTGCTGTTCACGGCCTATCGCATCCGCCGCGTCGGTGCCGCCTTATGAGCGCGGTGTTGGAACAGATCTTTCAGGTCGGCTTCCTCGCCGCCATTATCCGCATCGCCACGCCGCTGGCATTTGCCACGCTGGGCGAGATGTTCTCCGAGCGGGCCGGCGTGCTCAATCTCGGTATCGAAGGCATCATGCTGCTCTGCGCGATGACCGGCTTCACCGCCGCCAGCCTCAGCGGCAGCCTGTGGCTCGGCGTGCTGGCCGCGGTGTTGACCGGCATGGCGATGAGTGCGCTGCATGCGCTGTTCACCGTGGCGCTCGGCCTCAGCCAGCATGTCTGCGGCATCGGCGTTACTTTGTTCTCGTCCGGCCTTGCCTATTTCCTCTACCGTCTGACCTTCGGCCAGCAATCGGTGCCGCCCAGCATCAAGGGTTTTCAGACGGTGCCGATCCCGCTGCTGTCGGATATTCCGGTTCTGGGGTCAGCGGTTTTCAACCAGTTTGCGCTGGTCTACTTGGCAATCATTGCCATCCCGCTCGCTGCTTTCGTGCTCTACCGCACGCCTTGGGGGCTGTCGGTGCGGATGGTCGGCGAGAACCCGCGCGCCGCTGATTCCGCTGGGGTCAGCGTCATCGCCACGCGCTTCCAGGCGGTCATCCTCGGCGGTGCGCTGATGGGGCTTGCGGGCGCCTTCCTCACCATGGCACAGTTCAACGCCTTCACCTTTGGTGTCGTGTCGGGCCGTGGCTGGGTGGCGATCGCGCTGGTCGTGTTCGGCCGCTGGGACCCGTGGCGCTCTGCGGGCGCGGCGCTGCTGTTCGCCTTCGTCGATGCGCTACAATTGCGCATGCAGGCGAGCGGCCTCGGGCATATTCCCTATGAGACGTTCTTGATGCTGCCGTTCATTTTCACCATCGTCGCGATGGCCGTGATGTCACGCAACGCGGTTGCGCCGTCGGCGCTGCTGAAGCCGTTTCGACGAGAAGAGCGGTAAGCGAGTAGGACTTGGCGCCCTTCCTCTCCCCCGATCGACGGGGGAGAGGAAGGGCGCCAAGCCTGGGATACTCACATCGCCGTAAAACCATTATCGACAAACAGATGCGTCCCGTTAACGAAGCTGGACTCATCGCTGGCGAGGTACAGCGCTGCCTTGGCCACTTCCTCAGGCTCACCGATGCGGCCCTGCTGTGCGGCCAATGCGGCGTCCGATACGTCGACGCCGAGCTTGCCGAGATCGGCGACCTCGCGCAGGCCGTGCGGCGTGCGGATGAAGCCGGGACAGACGGCGTTGCAGCGTATGTTGCGGTCGCGGAATTCGACTGCGATGGCGCGCGCGAACATGTGGCAGGCGCCCTTGGTGGTGTCGTAGAGCACCTCCATGGGTGTGGCCGCCACAGCCGAGATCGACGAGGTGCAGACGATCGAACCGCCACCGGCAGCGATCATGCCCGGGAGCACGGCGCGCGTCATCAGGAACATCGAGCGGACATTGACCGCATGCAGCCAGTCCCATTCCTGCACTGTCGTCTCCAGGAACGGCTTTATCACGATGGTGCCAGCATGGTTGAACAACACCGTGGCCGGGCCGAGCCTGGCAGTCGCCGCCTTCACTGCGGCCTCGACCTGCGCCTCGTCCGAGACGTCGGCCACCCAGTGTTCGGCGATATGTCCCCGCGCGCGTATCGCCGCCGCAGTGGCTGCCGCCGCCTCGCCATTGCGGTCAATGATCGCCACCTTGGCGCCTTCGGCGGCGAACAATTCCGAGGCCGCTCCGCCCATTCCGGTCGCGCCGCCCGAGATGATTGCAATCTTGCCGGCTAGTCTTGTACCCATGTTCTGTTCCCGTTCCCGATCGAAATAATCCGCATTTACGCCGGAATGGCGATGCTATCGCCTATGCAGACGTCGGCCAAGCTTGTCGCTCGCTTGTCTCCAACAGGGGGTCTCCCAGCAATGCCAAACCAAATAATAAGGAATACTGAGAAAATGATTCTACATATCTCCAAAAAATAGCACTCGACAAAGTCTACTGATTTTATAGATTAATCCGCAAGACGGAGGTCGATATGTCCTATATCCAGAACGCCGAGACGGACCGCACCAGCCAGAGGCTGGCCAATAGCCAGGCTTTCCGCCCGGCCTATGCCGGCGCTTTCGCCTATCTCGTCTTTGCCCTTGCGTTCGTGTTCACCGGGGCAGTCGTGCTCGGCTTGATTCCCTGACCGATCAGGCCGAGAGGGTGGCGACCTAGCGCTTTCAGTGAGTGACCGGAGTTGATGAACCGAACGCGGACGCGCTTTGGCGCTGATGCTTGTTTTTACGCATGTCGTCGTCTCAAAACCGGGGGCGACATACATCCAACGTGATGGAGGAGATGGCAATGCCGATCGAGTTCACGCATGTTCCCGGTAAAACGCACGCCGCCGATGCCGGTTCGGCCGTACCGTTCTTCTATGATTTCGTCGAGACGGCGACCAAGCTGTCGCTGATCGAGGATTCCGGCTTCCAGAACATCGTCGTCGACGACCCGGCCGGGCTGTTGACCAATATGGACATCGCCGCCCAGGCGCTGGACCGCACCTCGTCGCTGGAAGTGGTGCTGACGCACTGGGCCGGCGTGATCGCGCCAGCCGTTGCGGCGCGGCAACTGGCGGCGCTCGACGCCAGGAGCGGCGGCCGGCTGGCGCTGAGGATGCTGAGCGAGCCGCTGGATGACGACGATGCCGAGACGCGTCCGGTCGGCCACACCGTGGTCTGGCAGCGCATCGACGAATATCTGGTGCTGCTGAAGCGGCTGTGGTCGAACGAACGGCCCTTCGACCATGAAGGTGCATTCTACAGCATCAAGGGTGGCTATGTGCCGCGCAAGGGGCCGCATGGCGTCGACGTGATCATCCGCATGGGTGGCCAGTCCGGCACCGCGCTCAAGGTCGCCGGCCGCCATGCCGACGTGTTTGAACTCACGGCTGGTTCGCTCGACGAGATCCGCCAGCTGATGGAACGGGCGCGCAGCGCCGCCGCCGAGCATGGCCGCGCCGGCAAGCTGCGTTTTGCGCTTCCGGTCCGGGTCCGCTCGGAGGGTGGCGCCTCTACCGTCGGCCACAAGGCGGTCGAACTTTCCGGACCACCGGCGCAGATCGCCCTGTCGCTGCTGCCCTATGCGGCGCTGGGCATCAGCGAGTTCATGATCGTCGGTGTCGACCGGCCGCGCGAGATCGCCAGCGTCGGCCGCGAGACGATCGCGCTCTTGCGCAACTCGCTGGCACGCCGGGAGGCGGAGGTGCCGCAGCCCGGCGCGTTTGCCTCGCGGGGCGGGTCGGATATTCACGCAGGGTGAATTTGCGGGTGGAATGAAAGCTATTTCGTAGCGTTCCGTCACACCCCCCTCTGCCCGGCAGGGCAGAGGGGTGCTGTCCCGCCAGCGTCTAATCACCACTCAGCACTGCCAGCGCCTCCAGCACCGCGCCAGATTCCGTCAGCGCACCAAACACCCCGTCCTCCACCGTCACCATATGCAGCGCCGCGTCATGCGCGTATTGGTCGCCGCTGGCGCAGGCGTCGGCGATGGTCAGGCACTGGAAATTGAGGTCGCAGGCCTCGCGCAGCGTCGTGTGCACGCAGACATCGGTCGTGCAGCCGGAAAAGATCAGATGGGTGATGCCGCGTGCGCGCAGCACAAGCTCCAGATCCGTATAGGTGAAGGCGCTGTTGCAGGTCTTGTCGACGATGATGTCGTGCGGCGCGACGTCGATCTCGGCGACGATCTGAAAGCCGGGGCCGGAGCGCAGCAGCACGTCGGTGCCTTCGAGACCCGCCCGCTTGCGGCGCCATCTCTCGTACGGCGTCATGTCGGCCATGTCGCCGCGATATCCCTGCCTGGTGTGAATGATGGTGAGGCCGGCCGTGCGTGCCGCTGATATCAGTCGGTTGACCGTAGGCAGGATGGCGCGCAGCGGCGCGGGTCATAACCCTTCCTGGCGAAATAGCCGGTCGGCGAGAGGAAATCCTCCTGCAGGTCGATGACCAGCAGCGCGGTGTTTGCCGGCACCAGCCGGCCGTCATAGGGGAAATCGAACGGTATCGCCTTGATCATCGCAGCCTGCCTCAATTGCTGCTCGGCATCGTGGCCCAGCAACCCTGGGCCGTCCATCCCTCGGTGCGACGATAGACCGATGCCAGGACGATGTGCCGTTGAGACATCGCGCCCACAATCGTCGGCCAAAAAGCCATCTTGTTTGTTGACTACAAAGCTCATGTTTTATAGTCAAGCAGGGGCACTCGGCCGCCTGAATTGTTTTCCAGCGGCGGTGCCGCGTTTGAGAGAAGCCAGAATCCGTGGCTGGAGTTTTCGGGGTCGAGATGGGGGTGTTCCCGCATCCCGTCACCGGCCAGCCGATCGGTTACGTGCAATGACGAAGCGAGGACGAAGCGTGTCCAGAAATGGTTTGTTGGCGGCGCTGGCCGCGGTCATGCTGTCGGCCGGCAGCGCTGCTGCGCAAGAGCAGCCAAACACGCAGCCCAGGGTGACGACTGTGCCCGCTGCAGATCCCCAGTCGGCGCCAACCGTAGTCGAACAGCCCGCACCGGCTGCGCCTGTCGCGCCGGCTTCGCCAACTGCCGGGCAGGCGGCGCCGACCGCGCCCCAGCCGGCAAACCAGCCCGGTGCATCCGCGCAGGCCGAGCCTTCGGCAATATCGCTGACGCTGCCGCACGATCTGTCGCCCTGGGGCATGTTCATGGCCGCCGACATCATCGTCAAGGCGGTGATGATCGGGTTGGCCTTCGCCTCGCTCGTCACCTGGACGGTGTGGCTGGCCAAATCGCTGGAGATTCTCTTCGGCAAGCTCGGCGCCCGGCGCGCTGCGCGCGCCATCGGCAATGCCGCCACACTGCGCCAGGCCGGACGCTCGCTTGGCAACAGTGGCGGCCCCGGTGCGCTTTTGGTGCGGGCAGCCGAGGAAGAGACTGCCCTTTCGGCCGGTGCGCTCGGCCATGTTACCGGCGACGGGCTGAAGGAACGCGTGACGTCGCGCCTGTCGCGCATCGAGGCGGCGGCGGCGCGGCGCGTGTCGCGCGGCACCGGCGTGCTGGCGACGATCGGCTCGACGGCGCCCTTCGTGGGCTTGTTCGGCACCGTCTGGGGCATCATGAACGCCTTCATCGGCATCTCGCAGGCGCAGACCACCAACCTCGCGGTCGTCGCGCCCGGCATCGCCGAGGCGCTGCTCGCCACGGCGATGGGCCTGGTCGCGGCCATTCCCGCAGTGGTCATCTACAACCTCTTTGCAAGGTCGATAGCGGGCTACCGGCAGATTCTTGCCGATGCCTCGGCCGGGGTCGAACGGCTGGTCAGCCGCGATCTCGATTTCCGCACGGTGCCGCAGGCGCCCGCGCTGGCGGCGGAGTGATGGGCCATGGCGGCTAGAATTCGCGAGGCTATCGATGGCGATCTCGAAGAAAACCACGAGATCAATGTCACCCCGTTCATCGACGTCATCCTGGTGCTGCTGATCATCTTCATGGTCGCTGCCCCCTTGGCGACAGTCGACGTCAATGTCGATCTGCCGGGTTCGACGGCGACGCCAACACCCCGGCCGGAAACGCCGCTGTTCCTGACGCTGAAGGACGATCTGACGCTGGCGATCGGCAATGACAGCGTGCCGCGCCAGGCTTTCGCCGCGGTGCTCGACGGCAGAACCAAGGGCGACAAGCAGACCCGCATCTTCCTGCGTGCCGACAAGGCGGTCGGTTATGGCGAGCTGATGGAGGTGATGAACCTGCTGCGCGGCGCCGGTTATCTGAAGATCGCGCTGGTGGGGCTGGAGACGGTGCCGGCGGACGCATCCGCGGCGCACCCGGGCGCCGCCCCGTGACGCAACTGGCCGCCGCCGCCCCCGCGGCCGACCCGCCGCGCGCCGGCGTGCGCGAAATTGGCTTGTGGGCGGCTGCGGCCATTGTCATTGTCGGCGCGCATGTCGCGATCGTCTATGCCGTCCAGAGCTTCAGCCTAGCCAACATGGCCGATGGCGGCCCGCCGCCGGCTGTGACTATCGAGCTGTCGCCGATGATGGTGGCGCCGGCGGTGCAGGAGGACTCGATGGCCGACGTGGTGACGCCCGAGCCGCCGAACCAGATCGAGGAGGCGGGTGCCGAACTCAAGCCCGTCGTGGAGCCCGAGCCCGGTCAGCCAGAGCCGGTCACCGAGAAGACGGAAGCGGTTCAACCCGCCGCTCCGATCGAGACGGCAGCGGCCGAGCAGCCCGATCAATCGCCGCCGCTGGATGAGGTGGTGCCCGACATCGTCCCGACCATAGCGCCGGATGTGGTCATTCCGCCGCCCCAGACCAAGCCGGTGGAGACCAAGCCGGCGGAGACCAAGCCGATCGAGAAGGCGAAGAAGGCTGCCGAAAAACCCAAGCCGAAAGCAAAGAAAGAGAAGAAGGAAAAGGCCGCGCCGGCGAAAGCGGTCGTGACCGCCAGTGTCGATCAAAAGGCAGCGGCGAAGGCGTCGGCGCCGAAGGCTTCGCAATCGAGTGGATCATCAGTCAGTGCAAGCAAATGGAACTCCCAGCTGATCGGATGGATCAATCGGCACAAGCGCTACCCGAGCGCGGCAAGGTCGCGGCGCGCCGTGGGTACCGCAAATGTGACCTTCGTCGTCAGCGCTTCGGGCAAGGTGACCTCCGTCCGGCTGACACGATCTTCGGGGGACGCCGATCTCGATCGCGCCGCGCTCAGCATTCTGCAGGGTGCGACGGTGCCCGCGCCACCGCCTGAGAAGGCCGGTACGGCTGTCGTGGCGCCTTTGATGTTCACGCTGCGGAACTAGAATCAGCCGGACAAGGCCGATCCCATGACCACGTACTTTCCCGCTTGACTGACCCGCCGGACCGAATACGCTAGCGCAAAATACCGGCCTTGGTCGCCGGGCGGCAAACATGCCTCGTATGCCTCGCCCTCCGGCGCTGGCTGCGGGGCATTGTCATTTCTGAGGATCGGTTTGAAACGGCGTATCGAGATCGGCATCCTGTATTCCCGCTCGGGCAGCTACCAGCTGGTCTCCGATGCGTGCCGGATGGGCGCCATGCGCGCCATCGCCGACATCAATGCCGATCGGAGCTATGGCATCGAACTGGTTCCGGTAGAGCGCGATCCGCAAAGTAATGCCGATCGCTACGCGACTTTGTGCGAGGACATTTTCAGGACCAGCAGCGCGCGCCATGTCGTCGGTTGCGTCACCTCGTGGAGCCGCAAGGAAACCATCCCGGTGCTGGAGAAGGCCGGCGGCATGCTCTGGTATGCCTGCCCCTATGAAGGGTTCGAGGCCAACGAGCATGTCGTCTACATGCACGCCTGCCCCAACCAGCATCTGGTTCCGCTGATGGCGCATGTCGTGCCGCGTTTCGGCGCCAACGGCTTCCTGCTCGGCTCGAACTACATTTGGGGCTGGGAGATGAACCGCGTGGCGCGCGACCTGATCGCGGATGCCGGCGGCAAAGTGCTGGGCGAGCGCTATCTGCGCATCGGCGAGACCGACGTGTCGCGGCTGATCGCGGAAATCCGGGCGACGAGGCCGAGCTTCATCCTCAACAATCTGATCGGCACCTCATCCTACGCCTTCCTGGCGGCTTACCGCGAGCTGGGCGATGAGGATGCGGCATTCAGGCCGGAAAACTGCCCCGTCATCTCCTGCAACCTCACCGAAGGCGAGTTGCCGGCGATCGGCGATACAGGGAAAGGGCATCTGTCGGTCGGGCCCTATTTCGCGCCCCGGCCGGCTGCCTTCGCTTCGTCCTTCGAGGCCTCCGCCTATGCCTCGGTGCAGGTGATGGCCGACGTGCTGTCGCGCGACACTGATGCCGGCCCGGCGGAATTTTCCAAAGCCTTCGCCGAGCGGCGCTTCTCCACCCGGCTCGGGCCGATCGCCATCGACGCCCACTCCCAGCACGCGACGCTGCCGGTGATCATCGGCCGGATCGCCGATGGCTTCTTCGAGGTCGTCAGCCAGGAGGATGAGGTCGCGCCGGATCCATATCTGTCGCGCTACGACCCCGCCAACACGTTCGGCCGTCCGCGTCTGAGAGTGGTGTCATGACCCGGACGCGCATCCCCAATCTCGGCGGCGCGCGGGCTTTCATCCTGCATCGCCCGCATCCGACGGTGCAGGCAATCACCAGGCAATTGTCGGCCATCGGCCTGGCTACGATCGACTGCTGGCCGGAATTGCCGCCGGAAGCTCTCGCCGCCGATTTCGTCTTCTTCGATGCCGATCTCGGTTTCGACGAGCAATTCCCGTGGAAGCCGGGCGAGGCGCCGATGCCGCTGGTGGCGCTGATCGGTTCCGAGGCGCCGGGGCGTATCGAATGGGCGCTGTCGCACAAGGCCGATGCGCAGCTGCTGAAGCCGGTCGGCAATGCCGGCGTCTACAGCGCTCTGTTGATCGCGAGACAGAGTTTCGAGGCCCGAAAACATTTAGCCGGCGAGATAGCGTCGCTGCGCCAGCGCGTCGCCGAGCGCCAGACCATCGTGCGCGCGGTGACGGCCTTGTCGAAAGGCAGCGACGACGAGCGCGCCTATGCGCAGCTGCGTTCGCTGGCGATGAGCTGGCAGATCAGCGTCGAGGATGCCGCGCGTCGGATCGTGGCAATGACAAGCGAGGAAGCGACGGGGGAAGAAGGCGGCGATGACCAGTCCCATCGCGCCTGATCTACCGGTGCGCATGCCGGCAAAACCGCGCGCCGGTGTCTGGCGCCGGCTGGTGAAACGCCGCCTCGCGCTGCTCGGCCTGGTCATCGTCGCCATTGTCCTTGCCGGCGCTGTGCTGGCGCCCCGGCTGACCGGCTATGACCCCAACGAGCAGATGTTCGACGGCCTGACCATCGAGGGCTCGCCGCTGCCGCCCAGCGCCCAGTACTGGCTCGGCACCGACCTGCTCGGACGTGACCTCTTGACCCGCATCCTCTACGGCGCCCGCACCTCGCTGATCATCGGCATCGTCGCCAATGGCGTGGCGCTTTTGATCGGCACTTTGGTGGGCGTCACCGCAGGCTATTTCCGCGGCTGGATCGGCAGCGCGCTGATGCGCTTCACCGATCTGATGATGGCGTTCCCGGCGCTGCTGCTCGCCATCTGCCTGGCGGCAGTGTTTCAGCCCAGCCTGTGGATCGTCGCCATGGTCATCGCGCTGGTCAACTGGGTGCAGACGGCGCGTGTCATCTACACCGAGACATCGTCGCTGGCCGAACGCGAGTTCATCAACGCCGAGCGCAGCATCGGGGCGAGTGCGCCGCGCATCCTGTTTCGCCACATCCTGCCGCATCTCCTGCCCACCATCATCGTCTGGGGCACGCTCGGCATCTCCACCACGGTACTGCTGGAGGCGACGCTTTCCTTCCTCGGCATCGGCGTGCAGCCGCCGACGGCGTCGTGGGGCAACATCATTTTCGAGAACCAGACCTATTTCCAGGCCGCGCCCTGGCTGGTGTTCTTCCCCGGCGCCGCAATCCTGGCGTTGGCGCTGGCCTTCAATCTGATCGGCGACGCGCTGCGCGACATCCTCGATCCGACGCAAAGGGGCCGGGAATAATGGGGGGCCGGTCATGATCGCCTATCTCGGCCGCCGGCTGATCCAGTCGCTGCTCATCCTGCTTGGCGTCTCGCTGATCACTTTTGCGCTGCTCTACCTCTTGCCGGCCGACCCGGTGCGGCAGATCGCCGGCCGCAGTGCTACGCCGCAGACCGTGGAAAACATCCGCCAGCAGCTCGGCCTGGACCAGCCTTTCGTCGTCCAGTATTGGCACTACCTGACGAAGCTAATCAGCGGCGATCTCGGCCGCTCCTACATCCAGCGCTCGGAGGTTACCGAGCTCATCGTCTCGCGGCTGCCGGCCAGCCTGCTTTTGATGGTGGGCGCCATATTGTGCGAGTTGCTGATCGGTCTAAGCATGGGGCTGATCGCCGCCGTCAAGCGCGGCTCCGCCACCGACCAGACCCTGATGGTGGCCTCCTTCGTCGGCGTCTCGGCGCCGCAATTCGTCGTCGGCTTATTGCTGCTCTACGTCTTTGCCGTGCGGCTAAGCTGGTTTCCGATCGGCGGCTACGGCACATGGCGCCATCTGGTGCTGCCGTCGTTGACCATGGGCGTACTCGGCGCCGGCTGGTATGCGCGCATGATGCGCTCGTCGATGATAGACGTCCTGCGCCAGGATTATGTCCGCACGGCGCGGGCCAAGGGCCTGGCGCGCAGCGCCATCATATTCCGCCACGCACTGCCGAATGCCATCCTGCCGGTCATCGCCATGATCGGCATCGACATCGGCATCTTCATGGGCGGCATCGTCGTCGTCGAAAGCGTGTTCGGCTGGCCCGGCATCGGTCAGCTGGCGTGGCAGGCGATCCAGCGCGTCGACATTCCGATCATCATGGGCGTCACGCTGGTGTCGGCCTTCGCCATCGTGCTCGGCAATCTGCTCGCCGACATCATCGCGCCGTTCATCGATCCCCGCATCAAGCTCAGATGAAAATGAAACAGAGAAAGGGAACACAACAATGAAAAAGTTTCTCGCATCCACAGTCGCGGCATCCGCCTTGGCCCTCATGCTCGGCATGACAAGCGTCCGCGCCGAAGACACGGTCGATCCCAACGCCAAGCAAGGCGGCGCCATCACCATCACCTACAAGGACGATGTTGCGACCCTCGATCCGGCGATCGGCTATGACTGGCAGAACTGGTCGATGATCAAGAGCCTGTTCGATGGGCTGATGGATTACGAGCCAGGCACCACCAACCTGAAACCCGATCTGGCAGAAAGCTACGAGATTTCGCCCGACGGCCAGACCTTTACCTTCAAGCTGCGCCATGGCGTGAAATTCCACAATGGCCGCGAGATGACGGCCGACGACGTGAAATATTCGCTCGACCGCGTCACCAATCCGAAGACGCAGAGCCCCGGCGCCGGCTTCTTCGGCTCGATCAAGGGCTATGACGATGTCGCTGCCGGCAAGGCCGAAGGCCTTTCCGGCGTCACCGTCGTCGATCCCTACACGGTGAAGTTCGAGCTGACCCGGCCCGACGCCACCTTCCTGCATGTCATGGCCATCAATTTCGCCCATGTCGTGCCGAAGGAAGAGGTCGAGAAATATGGCGCCGATTTCGGCAAGCATCCGGTGGGCACCGGCGCCTTCAAGCTCGCCGAGTGGACACTCGGCCAACGCATCGTCTTCGAGCGCAATGCGGATTACTGGCACAAGGGCCTGCCGCATCTCGACAAGATCACCTTCGAGATCGGCCAGGAACCGATCGTGGCGCTGCTGCGCTTGCAGAAGGGCGAGATCGATGTGCCCGGCGACGGCATTCCGCCGGCAAAATTCCAGGAGGTGATGGCCGATCCCGAGCAGAAGGCGCGCGTCGTCGAAGGCGGTCAGCTGCACACCGGCTACGTCACCATGAACACCACCATGGCGCCGTTCGACAATGTGAAGGTGCGTCAGGCCGTCAACATGGCGCTCAACAAGGCGCGCATCATCCAGATCATCAACGGCCGCGCCGTGCCGGCCAACCAGCCGCTGCCGCCGTCGATGCCGGGCTACGACAAGGAATACAAAGGTTATCCCTATGACGTAGCCAAGGCCAAGGCGCTGCTGGCCGAGGCCGGTCATCCCGATGGTTTCGACACGCAGCTGTTCGCCATGAACACCGATCCCAACCCGCGCATTGCCCAGGCGATCCAGCAGGACCTGGCGGCCATCGGCATCAAGGCCAGCATCCAGTCGCTGGCGCAGGCCAATGTCATCGCCGCCGGCGGTGACAAGGCCGGCGCGCCGATGATCTGGTCGGGCGGCATGGCCTGGATCGCCGACTTCCCCGATCCGTCGAATTTCTACGGCCCGATCCTCGGCTGCGCCGGCGCGGTGCCGGGCGGCTGGAACTGGTCGTGGTACTGCAACAAGGACCTCGACGCCAAGGCGGCCGAGGCGGATTCGGTGGTCGACCCGGCAAAGGCCGGCGAACGCGACAAGATGTGGAGCGCCATCTACGACAAGGTGATGGAAGACGCGCCCTGGGCGCCGGTCTTCAACGAACAGCGCTTCACCATGAAATCCGCGCGCATGGGCGGCGCCGACAACCTCTATGTCGACCCGGTCCATATCCCGATCAACTACGACAATGTGTACGTAAAAGATGTGCAATAACTGCGACTACACCATCCATGGGCGCCACCACCATTTCGGCTGGGACAATTCCTTTGTCCCGGCCGAGCGGGTGGCGCCCGGCGCGACCATCGAGTTCCAGTGCCTCGATGCCGCCGGCGGCCAGCTGAACGCCGACAGCACGGTTGCCGAAATCGCCAAGCTCGACTTCGCCGGGGTCAACCCGGTGACCGGGCCGATCTTCGTCGAGGACGCCGAGCCGGGTGACGCGCTCAAGGTGACGATCGAGATGTTCAAACCGTCCGGCTTCGGCTGGACGGCGAACATTCCGGGTTTCGGCCTGCTCGCCGACGACTTCACGGAACCGGCGCTGAACATCTGGAAATACGATGCAGCCGGGCTCGAACCGGCGCTGTTCGGGAAAAACGCGCGCGTGCCACTGAAGCCGTTCGCCGGCACCATCGGCAATGCGCCGGCTGAGATGGGGCTTCACTCGGTGGTGCCGCCACGGCGGGTCGGCGGCAATCTCGACATCCGCGATCTCGCTGCCGGCACGACGCTCTATCTGCCGGTTGAGGTGGCCGGCGCGCTGTTCTCGGTCGGCGATACGCACGCCGCACAAGGCGATGGCGAGGTCTGCGGCACGGCGATCGAGAGCCCGATGGACGTCGTGCTCAAGCTCGACCTTGTCAAGGACGCCAGGCTGAAGACGCCGCGCTTCACCACGCCGGGCCCGGTGACGCGCCATCTCGACGCCAAGGGTTACGAGGTGACGACGGGGATTGGGCCGGATCTAATGGCGGGCGCGAAGGAGGCGGTGGAGCAGATGGTCGATCTGCTCGCTGGGCGTTACCAGATCGATCCGGTCGAGGCCTATATGCTGGCCTCGGTGTGTGGTGACCTGCGCATCAGCGAGATCGTCGACATGCCGAATTGGGTGGTGTCGTTCTATTTTCCGCGTTGCGTGTTTGAATGATGTCAGGTCGGCGCTGCACCCCCACCCCGCTGTTTCGCAGCGACCCTCCCCACAAGGCGGAGGGTAAAGCGCTGCCGCCCTACCTCCCCCTTGTGGGGAGGTCGGACCGGAGGTCCGGGTGGGGGTCAGCGCCAAGGTTTGTGCGAATGGTGCGACGAAACCAATCCGTCGCAGGGCTCCACCTACCATGACCCTCGCCGACAACCCCATCCTCTCCATCGCCAACCTCTCGGTCAGCGTGCGCGGCGAGGACGGCGAGCGCGATGTAGTCTCCAACCTGTCGCTGACGCTGGCGCGCGGCGAGACGCTCTGCATTGCCGGCGAATCCGGTTCCGGCAAATCGATGACCGCGCTGGCGATCATGCAGCTCTTGCCGCAGCCTGCCGCTCGCATATCGTCAGGCACGATCCATCTTGGCGAAACCGATCTAGCTGGTCTCGACGAGCGCCAGATGCGCCGCATTCGCGGTGACCGCATCGCCATGATTTTCCAGGAGCCGATGACCTCGCTCAACCCGGTGCTGTCGATCGGCCGGCAGCTGACGGAATCCATCGAGGCGCATACCAGCCTGTCGCGGGCCGAGGCCCGCCAGCGCGCCGTCGAGTCACTGAAGGCGGTGCGCATTTCGGAGGCGGAAAGCCGGTTAAAGCAGTTTCCGCACGAACTCTCCGGCGGCATGCGCCAGCGGGTGATGATCGCCATGGCGCTGGCGCTCGAGCCCGACGTGCTGATCGCCGATGAGCCGACGACGGCGCTCGACGTCACCGTGCAAGGCGAAGTGCTGGAGCTGTTGCGCGACCTGCAGCGCCAGCATGGCACCAGCGTCATCCTGATCACCCACGATATGGGCGTGGTTGCCGAAATGGCCGACCGGGTCATCGTCATGCGCGACGGCCGCATGGTCGAAGAAGGCACGACATCGGATATTTTTGCCCGCCCGCAGGCCGACTATACGCGCGAACTGCTGGCTGCCGTGCCGCGCATCGGCAGTGGCGTCGGTCGACAGAAATCCAGGGATGCGATTGACGTCTTGAAACCGGCCAATGTCGCCGAGGTCAACGACCTGCATGTCCGCTTCGATCTGCGTGGCGGCATCTTTGGCCAGGTCACCCGCCGCGTCCACGCCGTCGAGGGCGTCAGCTTCTCGATCGCGCCCAACGAAACGCTTGCTCTGGTCGGCGAATCCGGCTGCGGCAAGTCGACGACCGCCAAGGCGCTGGCCGGACTGGCGCCGTATAGCGGCGACATCGTCATTGGCGGGCGCAATCTCTCCGGTCTTGGCCGCGACGAACGCAAGGCGGTGCGCCGTGACGTCCAGATGATTTTCCAGGATCCCTTCGCCTCGCTCGATCCGCGCATGCGCGTCGGCGACCTCGTTGCCGAGCCGCTGGTGATCCATGGCATCGCCTCCAAGGACGAGCGCCGGGAACGGGTGGCGGCGCTGTTCGAGCGTGTCGGCCTGTCGGCCGAACAGATGGAGCTTTACCCGCACGAATTCTCCGGTGGCCAGCGCCAGCGCGTCTGCATCGCCCGAGCGCTGGCGCTACGACCAAAACTGATCATCGCTGACGAAAGCGTCTCCGCGCTCGACGTCTCGGTGCAGGCGCGTGTGCTCGATTTGCTGAAGGAATTGCAGCGCGAATTCGGCGTCGCCTATCTCTTCATCTCGCACGACATGGCGGTGGTCGAGAACATTTCCGACCGCGTTGCCGTCATGTATCTCGGCCAGATCGTCGAGATGGGCACGCGCGACCAGGTGTTTTCCAACCCGCGCCATCCCTACACCAGGCGGCTGATCGACGCCGTGCCGGTGCCCGATCCGGCGCAGCGCAGAACGCGCTTCGCGCGCTTCGACCAGGAAATCCCGAGCGCCACCCGCAGGATCGGGGAGGCGCCGCTGAAGCTGGCGCTGAACGATGTCGGCGGCGGCCATCTGGTTGCTGCGGAAAGCTGAGCCCGCACTGGCTGGCAGCTGTTCTTTTACTTTGTTGAGTACAACCAAGAACTGCCGTCTCGGGTTTACCGCGTCTTAGGTGGACGGCGGCCACTATACGGTCGGCGTTCTTGCCACGGGGAAAAATAGTGCTCAAGGCGGTTCTGCAGCTGCTGCCGGGTCGGTTCATGGATGTGCGCATGCGCGTATCCGCCGACTACGAGACGCGCGTCGTGGAGCGGCCCGGGCGCTGGATGAAGGCTGCCGAACTGGAGCAGCTGAGCAGCGATCTGCGGCTGGTAGCGTCCAAGACACTGAAGTTCGGCAGCCTGACCTATGGCGTGTTTTCCGGCGACCGCAGCCGGCTGGAACATTCCATCATCACCATTGTCTACCGGCGCAGCGACCGGCAGCCGATCGCCTTCAACTCGCTGGCGCTGATGGAGATATCGCTCGCCGGCAAGCCCTATGAAGTCTTGCACCTCGGTTTGGTCATGATCGATCCCGACGAGCGCAGCCGCGGGCTGAGCTGGATCCTCTACGGCCTGACCTGCTTCCTGATGTTTTTGCGCAATCAACTGCGGCCGATCTGGATTTCCAATGTCACCCAGGTACCCGCTGTCGTCGGCATGGTCGCGGAGGCGTTCAGCAATGTGTTCCCAGGACCGCATGCCGGCGCGCGCCGCTCGCTTACCCATGTGCTTCTGGCGCGGCAGATCATGGCGCGCCATCGCCATGTCTTCGGTGTCGGCCCCGAAGCTGGTTTCGACGAAGAGCGCTTCGTCATCACCAACGCCTATACGGGCGGCTCGGACGATCTGAAGAAGACCTTCGACGAGGCGGCCAAGCACCGCGTCGAGACCTTTAACGAGTTCTGCCGCAAGGAACTCGACTACACGCGCGGCGATGATGTGCTGCAGATCGGACAGATGAGCTTTCAGTCGGCGCGCACCTATCTCGCCGACGCGGTTCCGCGCGGCTCGCTTGCCGCCCTTGCGGTAGCAGGTGCGGCGGCCACGCTGCAGCGGCTGGTTTTGCCGGTGGTACACTGGGCGGATAGCAGCCGCCAATGGAATGTGCTGAGACCATGGACACGCTGATGGCTTCATCCGTGATGATGCCTGGGTGTGAGCTGATGGGCGCTGACCGATGAACCTCGACGACACGCTCGTGGCCGACACCATCACCTCGCTGGCGGCGCTGTTCGGGCTGCTGATCGTGATATCGGTCGTCGGCGGGCGCGACACCGGCGATCCGCTGTCGCGGCGTTTTCTGTTCGGTTTGCGGGTGCTGACGGTTCTGCTCGCCTGCCGCATCCTCGACTGGACTACCGGCCTCGCACTCTTCCGCTTCGTCACCATCGCGGCGGCGGGCCTGCTGCCGCTGGCCGCACTGCTGCTGACCGAGGGGCTGTTGCGCCGGCATGCGCCGTTTGCGCTAAAGTTCTTTGCCGCCGGCGGCGCCCTGCTGTTTCTACTGCTGGCGCCGATCCCGGAACGCTTTGCCGAGCCATGGCGGATGGCGGTACTACTTGCCTTCCAGTTCGGAGGTTTTCTCGCCATCGGCTGGCTGGTGATGACGCGCGATCGCGACAGCCTGTCGGCGGCCGAAAACCGCACGGTCGAGCGCATGGCGCTGTCGCTGCTGTTGATCATTCCGTTCATAGTCACCGACTACCGGCCCGGCCTGTTCGAAGTGCCGGTTCGGCTTGGCGGCATCGCCATCCTGTTCCTGTGTTGGCTGACGATCGGCCTTGGACGCGCGAGCCTCGGCCATCGCGACACGATCGGCGCCTTTACCGTGATTACGCTGAGCTCGGTTTTCGCCGGGCTGGCGCTGGGCGGCATCGACGATCTCGGCTGGCGCGGCAGTGTGCAGGGCGTGGTGATCGTGCTGTCGGCGACGCTGCTGGCAGTCATCTACAATGACAGCGTCAGCCTCACCGCGGAGAAGCGCCGCGACTCGTTGCTGAAGCATATGGCCGAGGGCGACCTCACCGATTCGGCGCGCTTCCTGCGCGGCCTGCAGAGCCATATTCTTGTCGACGGTGCGCTGATCCTGCCGGCAGCCGACCTCGGTGATTTCGACCTGAAGGTGCTGGCCCGTGCACTAGAGCAGGAGCCCGTGCGCTCGCTCGCCGATACGCAGCCGGGGGCGCCAGTCGACCAGGATATACGCGAGCAGCTGGCCTGGCTGTTCGAGAAATTTGAGGCGACCCATGTGCTGCTGGCGACGCTCGAGCCGTTGACCGTGGTGGCGCTCAACATGCCGGCGCTGGCATCGTCGCCGGGCGTGGAAATGGAGCTGCGGGCAGTCCAGCGCATGGCGATGCTGATCTCGCAGCGGCATGCGAAGGGTTGATCATACTGAACGGGCCGGCTCTTGCGTCGGCCCGTTGCCGTAGCCGGGTCAGGCGGCCTTGGTCTTCAAGGCCTCTTCGTCGCGCACCATTTTTGTCACGGCGGCGAAGTCGAGCTTGCCGGAGCCAAGGACCGGTACCTTTGAGACCACCCGCACTTCGGCCGGGACCATCAGGTCCATGGCGCCGTTGGCCTTGGCGTAGGCGAGGAATTCCGCTCGTGTGGCGCCGGATGCCTCAGTGATGAGGATCAGCTTTTCGCCCTTGCGCGCGTCGGGCACCGTGGCGACCGCCGACAGCGAGCCCTTCCACAATTCGCCGGCCAGCGCTTCGACAGCGGCGAGCGAGATCATCTCGCCGCCTATCTTGGCGAAGCGCTTGGCGCGGCCGCGAATGGTGATGAAGCCGCCTTCGTCGATAGCGACGACGTCGCCCGTATCATGCCAGCCGTCCTCCAGCGGTTCGAGCACGCCGGGCTTCTCGGCCCGGAGATAACCGGCCATGACATTGGGGCCGCGCACGAACAGCCGGCCGCCTTCGTCGACGCCGGGGACCGGATCGAGGCGGTATTCCATGCCGGGCATGATCTTGCCGACGGTTCCAGAGCGATTGTACATCGGCGTGTTGATGGAGATCACCGGCGCCGTCTCGGTGACGCCATAGCCCTCGAGTATGCGGACGCCGAACTTCTCCATATAGGTCATGCGCGTCGCTGTCTTGACCGGCTCCGCGCCGGCAAAACAATAGCGTATCGAGCGGAAGTCGTAGGGGTGCGCGGTGCGGGCATAGCCGGAGAGGAAGGTGTCGGTGCCGAAGATGATCGTCGCGTTCGAGCCGTAGATCAGTTCCGGCACGAGGCGGTAGTGCAGCGGCGAGGGGTAGAAATAGACCGGCACGCCGGAGATCAACGGCAGCACCGTGCCCGCGGTCATGCCGAAGGAGTGGAAGATCGGCAGCACGTTGAATACCTTGTCGCCCGAATGGAAGTCGATACGCGACGCCGCCTGGGCGGCGTTGGCCAGGATGTTGCGGTGGGTCAGAACGACGCCCTTCGGCGTGCCTTCCGAACCCGAGGTGAACAAGATCACCGCCGCATCGCCGGGCTTGCGTTTCGCGCGCGGCGTCGACTTGCGCAGCAAGCCGAGCAGCTTATCCTTGAGACTGATGGTCTTTCTGAGTTCGTCGAGCCAGACGATGTCGACCGAGCGACCGAGTTCCTCGACTACAGCGCCGAGCTTTGCCTGTTCGACGAACGCGCGGGACGTCAGCACGGTGCGGACTTCGGCGGCCTTGCAAGCGGACAGAATATTGGCAGCACCTGCGGTGAAGTTCATCATCGCCGGAACCTTGCCGGCGGACATGACGCCGAGCAGCGTCGCGCAAGAGCCGTTGGCGTTGGGCAGCATGATGCCCAGCGTCTGCTGGTCGGCATAAAGGTTCTGGAACTTCTCACCAAGCACGGCGGCAGCCGTGAGCAGCTTGCTGTAGCTGAGAGAACCGGTGACCGGATCCTGAACTGCGAGCTGTTTCATGCCGCGTTCGTTCGCCGTCTCGATGATCTTTTCCAGTACGGTCTTGTCGATGTCCTGGGTGCGGAAAACGAGATCCGACATCACCTGGTAGAGCGCGGAACCCGCCGCGGCGCGGCGCTTGCGGCCCTTCAGCTCCTGCGGCACCTCGAGCTTGACCGGTTCCAGAATGGTCACCCTGACCTTCGGGAACAGGCGGCGGCGCACATGCTGCGAGCTCAGCCGCGAGAAGTAGGTCTTCTCCAGCCCGTCGATGCGCACCGGCACAACCATCGAGCCGGTCTTGTCGGCAACCATGGCGGCGCCGTCATAGACCTTCATCAGGCCGCCGGTCACGGTGATGCGTCCCTCCGGGAAGATCACCAGCGGGTCGCCGCCCTGCACGATCTTGATCAGCGTGCGGGTCGACATCGGCTTGGCCGGGTTGAGCGGCAAAGCGCGGGCAAGTTTCATGAACGGCTTCATCCACCAAGCCTGGGCAATGGTGTAGTCGATGGCGAAGACCGGTTCCTCATCGGTCAGCGTCAAGGCGAGCGGACCGTCGAGGAAGCTGACATGGTTGAGCGCCAGGATCGGCGCCTTGCCGGCCGCCTTGAGGTTTTCCATGCCCTCGACTTCGAGGCGCAGGAAAGCGCGGAACAGGATGGAGACGAAGTCACGGAAGGGGTTCGTCGGCAAATATTTCAGCATCAGCCAGGCGGCAATCGCATTGGCCGCGACGAGGCCGAACAGGATGCCGCCGGTCGAGACCTTCGTCTGGATCAGGGCCATGATGATGCCGCCGCCAGTCATGAAGCCGGCATTGACGATACTGACGGCGGCGACGACCCGGGCGCGCCGCGCTTCGGGCGACCAGGCCTGCACGGCGGCGAAGGTCGGCACCACCAGGAAAGCGGCTGCAATGGCCATGCCGGCGAGGTCGATGGCGACGCGGATCGTGTTTGGGCCGGCGAAGAATGCGCCAAGGGTTTCCGCCTGGGGCGACGGCGTCATACTGGAGATGGTCCAGGCGAGATGCAGGCCGAACAGGGCGAGCAGCGCCGTGCCGACCGGTGCCGGCAACAGCACGATGCGGCCCTGCGACATCCAGGCGGCGATGGCCGAACCGATGGCGATCGAGACGGCGAACACGGCGAGGTAGACGGTGACGGCCATTTCGTTGCCGCCGAGCGAATCCTTGATCAGCACCGGCAGGAGCGAGAGCACGATGGCGCCGATCAGCCAGAACCACGACGTCATCAGGCCGGCGCGCCAGATGCGTGTGTCGGTGCGCAATTCGGCGACCTGGCGCCAGGTCGAGCGGAAGATGTTCTTGTCGATGACAAGGTCGGGCGCCGCCGAACCGGTGGACGGGATGTAGCGGCTGACGAGCCAGCAACCGACGGCGAGCGCCATCATGATCGGTCCGAACACCGCGACACCGATGCCATCGGCGGAAACGACGCCGCCGGCTATGGTGCCGCCGAGAATCGCGGCAAACGTAGCTGACTCGATCCAGGCGTTGGCCTTGGGCAGTTCCTTGCGTTCGAGGTGATCGGGCAGGATGCCGTATTTGATCGGTCCGAACAGCGCCGAGATGATGCCGAACATCAACAGCGCCGTCATCAGCACGGGAATCGACGACAGGGCGATGCCGACGACGGAGACACCCGCCGCGGCGATCTCGGCGAATTTCAGACGCTTGGCTATGAGAGCCTTGTCGAAGCGGTCGGCGAGCTCGCCGCCGAGCGCCGACAGGAGCAGGAAGGGGGCCATGAAGACGGCGCCCGCCAAGGTGACCAGTGATGCCGCCTGGTCCGCCGCCAGCGTGAACAGAATAAGGAACACCAGCGTGTTCTTGAGGAAATTGTCGTTGAAGGCGGACAGGAACTGCGTCCAGAACAAGGGCGCAAAGCGCCTGGACGTCATCAGATGAGCTGTCGGTCGGTTGATCGGGGCGATTTCCATAGCGGCGACTTCCATTGGGCAAGACCGATTAAAATCCTGGCTGGATTGATCAGCGGTCTTGCGCGTTGAGCCTTGTTTAGCGGGAACCCGGTTACACTTCGTTACTGCGGCTGACTTCCATCAGCAACTTCTCGGTCTTGGCGTCTTCCAGCCGGTTGATGAAGCGGCTTGCCTCTTCCGAGTCGCGCAGTGTCTTGGTGATGGTGATCGAGGTGTGCACGAGCATGATGGCGGCCATGGCATAAAACCCCTTGGCGGCGAAGCTCGCCTCCATGAAGTAGATGCCGCCGGCCATCATTGTGGCGGCAACGGCGAAACTGGCCATGGTGAAGGTCTTCCAGGCGCTTGAGTCCTTGGGGGAATAGGTGTTCGGGGTCATCGATATGGTCCTTTCGTTTCAAGGTTAGGTTGGTTGGGCGTGGGTCTGTTTCAGGCTGGATACAATCAGGCTGGATACCATCAGGCCGGATACAATCAGACTGGATAACAATCAGGCCGGCTTGGTCATGGTCTTCGTGAGCCGTTCGAGCACGGCGTCGGCGCTGCTTCTCAGCGGCGCACCGCAGCCGGCGGCCGCAAGCTTCTCTGAGACGGCGGCAGGATCGCCCGACTGTTCCATCTCGGTCATGGCGGCCGCGGTGGCGTCGATCTGCTTTTGCCTGGTGCGCAGGCGCAGCAGCGTCTCCTCGGCGTCCCTGAGCGCCGACAGGCTGGAGCCGGGCGCGCTTTCTCGCAGGCGCTGGGTCGAGTCGACCGCGGCAACGATGCGCTGGCCGCGCTGCAATTCGCGCAGGCGCATTTCGGAGACGCGGATGATCCGCTTGAGACGCTCGATCTCGGTGTCGAAGCTTTTCTGCGCCTCGGCGGAGGCGTCGCGTTCGGCTTCCAGCATGGCGATGGTTTCGGCGGCTTCGCGGGCCAGTTCATTCTGTCCCTGCTCGATGGCGGCGATCGTGCGCTTCTCCAAATCGTCGATGCGGAGGACAAGCTTCTTGAACTGCGCGACTTCCTGTTCGTTCTGGGCGATGGCAATTGCAACCGCCCGGCGGGCGGCCGCGATAGCGTCGGCGCAATCGCGGATCTGCTGGCGCAGGATTATCAGCGCGTTGCGGTCGACGACCGCCTCGGCGGCTTCGTAGCTTCGGCCGCGAACGAGAGCAAAAAACTGTTTCAACATTTCCGTTTCTCCTCTATGAACGTTGTTCATGAGGCAAAGTAGCACATTGTGAACGGCGTTCAAGGAGAAAATGAACGGTGTTCATGATTGCGCATAAGAGAAGGTTAATGACCGCAAAACGGGACGCCAAACGCGAGGACCTCAAAGGCAGGCTGATCGAGGCCGCGCAAGCGCGCATCCAGTCCTCGGGGCTCGCCGGTCTGCGTGCGCGCGACATCACGGCCGATGCCGGCTGCGCGCTGGGCGCGCTCTACACCGCCTTCGCCGACCTGGACGAGCTCATCCTGCACGTCAATTCGATCACACTGGCCAGGCTGGGGGCGGCCCTGCAGCAAGAGGCGACCGGCGTCGCCGAGCCTAGGGCAAGGCTGAAGGCGCTGGCCAAGGCCTATCTCGGCTTCGCCCGCGACAACCGCATGGCGTGGAAGGCGCTGTTCGAGCACCGTATGGCGCCAGGCGTGGCGGTGCCCGAATGGCATCTGGCCGAACATGCGGTGCTGATCCAGCATCTGGTTGAGCCGCTGGCCCAGCTGCTCCCGGCGGCGGCAACGCCGGAGCTTTTGGCCCGCGCGCGCACGCTGTTCTCCGCCGTGCATGGGATCGTCGCCCTCTCGCTCGAAGGCCGTTTCATTGGCCTGGCGTCCACCGATCTCGAAAGTGAGCTGCTGGGTTTCGTCGGCACGCTGGTGAGCGGACTGGAGACGGAAAGGGAATGAACTGCTGCGATCGGCTCTTGCCTCACGGCACTCTGCCCTTATGAAGATCGTGGCGCGAATTGCCGGTTGATCCAGGCCGGCTGAGACTGTTGGGGGATACCCGGTGACAATCGATCAGAACCGTCGGTTTCGACCCGAAATACAAGGGTTGCGCGGACTGGCCGTCGCTCTGGTCGTCGTCTTTCACCTGTGGCCCCATGCTCTTCCCGGCGGATATATCGGCGTCGACGTCTTTTTCGTCATCTCTGGCTATCTGATCACCGGGCTGCTGGCGCAGATGGCGCTGCGCGACGGTCGCGTCTCGCTGATCGAATTCTATTCGCGACGAATCCGCCGGCTCCTGCCAGCAGCGATCCTGGTTCTATTGGTGACGCTGCTCGGTACGCTGCTGTTCATTTCCAAGGCGCGCTGGGAGGAAACGGCCAACCAGATCCTGGCCAGCGCGCTCTATGTCGAGAACTGGCGTCTGGCCCACGAGGCAGTCAGCTATCTCGACGCCGACAATCTGCCGACGCCGGTGCAGCATTACTGGTCGCTTTCCATAGAAGAGCAGTTCTACATCGTCTGGCCGGTGCTCATGATCGGCGTGATCTGGCTGGCGCGGCGATGGCATCTCTCCTTGCGACGATGCTTGGCGACGACATTGTCGCTCGTTTTCCTGGCATCGCTGGCCGCCTCGGTCATCCTGACGAAAACGGATTCGGCACAGGCCTATTTCGTCAGCCATACACGCCTGTGGGAATTGGCGTTGGGCGGCCTGCTGGTGCTTGGCGAGCACCGGTTCCGCCTGGGCGCGGGTGCAAGCCGGGTGATGGCGCTTGCCGGCACCGCCGGCATCCTTGCCTCCGCTCTTCTGTTTTCAGCGGCGACACCGTTCCCTGGCCTCAGTGCGTTGCTGCCAACCCTGGCCACCGTGCTCATCATCCTGGCTGGCGAAGGCCAAGCCGGTCGGTTTCGTGGGCTCGATTTGTGGCCGCTTCGGTTCATCGGCGATAGGTCCTATTCGATCTATCTCTGGCATTGGCCGTTGATCACATTCTTCCTGGGACAGGGCTTTTCGCTGACCTTTGCCAGTGGTGCCGGCCTGATTGCGGTGACTGTGGTCCTGTCGGACCTGTCTTATCGCTATGTCGAACAACCCTGCCGGCAATCCCGGGGTGCCTGGTGGAAGCCGCTGGGATATGGCACCATCGCGGTGCTGGCATGCGTGGCGGCATCCGCGGGGCTTCTGCATTTCGTGACGACGCAACCCACCGACATTACGCTGATCGGCACAGCTGCCTACCCCGGGCCTGCCGCCTTGCTGACCGGCGCGACGATTCCGGACGATGTGGACCTCCTGCCGCCGCTGGCCCGGCTAAGGCGGGACGTGTCGGGTTTATTCTCGGCGGGATGTCAGCAAAACTTGAAAGGAGCGAAACCGGTGGGATGTGTGCTGGGCGACCCTGCCGGCACGAAAACCATCGTCCTCGTTGGCGATTCCCACGCTGCCCAATGGGGTCCAGCCTTGAACAAGATCGCCAGGGACCGCAAATTCAAACTGGTTTCTTTCTCGAAATCCGCCTGCGCATTCGCGCGTGCGCCTACCAAGTCGGACGGCAAACCGTATCCATCTTGCTACGAGTGGAGGGAGAAAGTGCTGGCTGAGGTTTTAAAGCTCAGGCCGCTCGCCGTCATCACCAGCCAGTCCAACGCCGGATCGGTTCCGGATGACCTGATGATCGAGGGGCTGCGCAATGTCTGGAGCGAACTGACCGAGGCAGGTTCGCAGATCATCGTCATCCGCAACACGCCCTTGATGCGATTCGAACCCGGCGATTGCCTGAGCGCCACGCCCGCAAAATGCTCCACCAAAAGAAGCGACGCCGAGCTCAACAACCTGTTGGCGCTTGCCGCGGAGGGTCAGAAAAACGTGCGCGTCGTCGATATGACTGACGCTTTGTGCGGACCGGAACTATGCCCGGCGGTCGTCGGCAATATGATCGTCTGGCGCGACACCGGTCATTTGACGGCCACCTATTCGCTTGCGCTCGCGCCTTATCTCGCCCCCAGGCTCGGCCTGTGATGCGATTCCCAAAGCGAAAGGGCCTCGCGCTTTCCCAAGTTGCTCCAGCAGGCACAGAGTCCAGATATTTTTCGGGACGAGCAAAGAAATGGAAATTCCGCTGGTGGAGCTGAGGAGGATCGAACTCCTGACCTCGTCATTGCGAACGACGCGCTCTCCCAGCTGAGCTACAGCCCCGTCCAGCGGATGGCGCATTTATCGAAGGCTGCGGTTTCCTGTCAAGGCGGGGTTTTGCCGAAATCCCTTGTGCCCGATGCTTGTAGGCGACCGGCCCTTGCCGGTTTCGCGCTCAATGGCTACATGTCGGCAACAATCGGAGACCGGCATGCTCGCCCTCATTCAAACAATCGTCATGGCGCTGGACCTGTACTGGTGGGTCATCATCGCCTCGGCGATCTTTTCCTGGCTCTATGCGTTCAACGTCGTCAACTCGCGCAATCAGTTCGTCGGCAGCATCGGCAACATGCTCTACCGGCTGACCGAGCCGGCGCTGCGGCCGATCCGTCGGTTCATGCCCGACCTTGGCGGCGTCGACATCTCGCCGATCATCCTGCTTCTGCTCCTGTTCTTTCTCAGGCAGCTCATTCTCACCACGATAGCGCCGCTGGTCCTGTGAACCTGACGGCGGCATGAGCGCGCCATTCCGCTTGCGCGCCGACGGCATCGACCTGTTTATCCGGCTGACGCCGAAGTCTTCCGTGGACAGGCTCGGAGGCGTGGAGACGATGGCCGACGGGCGCAGCCATTTGAAGGCGCGCGTGCGCGCCGTGCCGGAGAATGGCGCGGCCAATGCGGCGCTGGAACCGCTGGTGGCCAAGGCGCTGGGCGTTCCGGCATCGGTCGTGTCGGTCGTTGCAGGCGGCACGGCGCGGCTGAAGACGGTGCGTGTCGGGGGTGATCCGGCGGTGCTGGCGCAGCGTATCGGGGCGCTCAGCGGCTGATCGAAGATCCAGCGTTGCGGCATGCAGCCCCTTGATCTGTCGGCGGAACAGCGCCCCCCTCTGTCCTGCCGGACATCTCCCCCACGAGGGGGGAGATTGGCAGCTTCCGCCCCACTCTCAGTCCCCCAGCGGCAGCTTCGGATCGTCGACCTTCAGCGTGTTCACGCTCTGCTTGATGCGGCGCAGGTTTTCGAGAACCCTGGGTCCGCGCGTCTCGGCCACGGAGGTGACGATCATGTCGACGATCGACAGCAGAGCATAGCGCGACGAGGTCGGCTTGTAGATGTTGCCGTCCTCCAGCGACTGGAACTGGATGACGGTATCGGCGGCCTTGGCGAGCGCTGATTCCGGCGGGGTTACGGCGATGGTGGTGGCGCCATATTGCTGGGCCACCTGAACGGCGTCGATCACCGATCGCGCATAGCCGGACACCGAGAACGCGATCAGCGTCGTCTCCGATGTGGCGACCGCGGCATACATGCGCTGCAATTGCCCGTCGATCTGCGCCAGCACCGGCACGCCGAGCCGAAACAGCCGGTTCTGCATCTCGGTCGCCATCATCGAGGAAATGCCGCCGGAGCCGATGCACAGCACATTGCCCGAACTGACGATGCGCGCGGCCACGCCCACCAGCGTCTTCATGTCGAGGTTTTCGCTGGCGCGCTGGATGGCGGCGATTGCCGCTTCGGTGATGGCCGACGCAATGCGCTGCTCGCGCGCGTCGCGGTTCAGCGGTTCGGGCGACAGATACTGGCCGCCAATGGCAATCGCCTGCGCCAGGTAGAATTTGAAATCGCGCAGACCCTCGCAGCCGAGATTGCGGCAGAAACGGGTGACCGTCGGCTCGCTGACGCCGACGCGCGCCGCAATTTCCGAGATTGCCGCCTTGGAGGCGAAGTCGAGATCGGTCAGCACGAGGCCGGCCAGGCGGCGGTCCGATTTGGTGCCGTCCTGCGACATCAGCTGCAGGCGCGTGATGATGTCGGCCGGCGTTTTCATTTCTGGGTTGTCGTCTTCATAGCGCTGCCTTCATAGCGGCAGGCCTGTTGCCGTGTCGAACAGATGAATGTTGCCCGGCGCGACGGAGACCGGCAGCATTTCGCCGGGCTTGACCTGAACCCGGTCGCGGAATACGGCGCGCACCGTGTCAGCGCCGATGGCGCCATAGACATGGGTTTCCGAGCCGGTCGGCTCGACGACATCGACCTTGATCGCCATCGCGTCGACAGCCTCACCGATGACGAAGTGTTCGGGCCGTATGCCGGCCTCGACCGTGCTGCCAGCCGGCACCGTCTTGCTGCCGAGCGCCAGTCGCCCTCCGCCGGCCGATTCGAACCAGCTTTTCTCGGGCGTCGTCTTCAGGGCGCCGGAGACAAAACTCATCGACGGCGAGCCGATGAAGGAGGCGACGAATTTGTTGGCGGGACGGTCGTAGAGTTCCAGCGGTGCGCCGACCTGCTGGATCTTGCCGCGGTCCATCACCACGATGCGGTCGGCCATGGTCATGGCCTCGATCTGGTCGTGGGTGACATAGACGATGGTCGATTTCAGCCGCTGGTGCAGCGCCTTGATCTCGGTGCGCATCTGCACGCGCAGTTGCGCGTCGAGATTGCTGAGCGGCTCGTCGAACAGGAACACCGAGGGTTCGCGCACGATGGCGCGGCCCATTGCGACGCGCTGGCGCTGGCCGCCCGACAGTTCCCGGGGATAGCGGTCGAGATAGGAGAACAGGTTGAGGACGCCAGAGGCCTTTTTCACCTTGGCGTCGATTGCCGTGCGGCTTTCGCCGCGGATCTTTGGGCCAAAGCCGATGTTGTCGGCCGCTTTCAGGTGCGGAAACAGCGCATAGGACTGGAAGACCATCGCGATGTTACGCTGCTGTGGCGGCAAATCGTTGGCGCGCACGCCGCCGATCAAGAGGTCGCCTGCGGTGATCGGCTCCAGCCCGGCCAGCATGCGCAGCAAGGTCGACTTGCCGCAGCCGGAAGGGCCGACCAGCACGACGAACTCGCCGCTCTTGATGTCGAGGCTGATGTTTTCGAGGATCTTGTGGCGTCCGAAGGATTTCGACAGGTCACGGAACTCGACATCGGTCATGGTCAGGCTCCCAATATGTCGTCGATGAAGGGCAGGAAGCCGGCGGTCAGTCCGGCGTCGACCGGCACCACCGCGCCGGTTATCCCCGATGCGCGATCCGAAACAAGGAAGGCCACCGCTTCGGCCACTTCCGTGGCGTCGACGATGCGGCCGAGCGGATAGAGCCGCTTGAGCTTGCCGAGAACATCCGGGTTCTTGGCCAGCCGATGGTCCCATGCGGCGGTGCGGATCGAGCCGGGGCAGACGACATTGGCGCGCAGCCCGTTGCGGCCGAGTTCCACAGCGACCGCTTTGGCATAGGCATTGATGCCGGCCTTGGCCGCGGCATAGGCCGGGTTGCCGAAGTGGGCGATGGCGTTGACGGAAGAGATGAAGACGACGCTGCCCGAACCGCGCGCGGCCATTGCCTTGATCAGCGGATCGGCGAACAGCATCACCCCGGTCAGATTGAGGTCGAGTTCATGCGTGATCTTGTCGGGGGTCAGCGCTGCAAGAGTCTCGGCGCGCGTCCAGCCGGCATTGTTGATCAGGATGTCGGGCACGCCGTCTTTCTCGAGGATCGCCGTGATCGCGGCATCGGTGGAGATCCGGTCGAGAAGGTCGAAGACGTGGCGCGACGCCAGATGCGGACTGCCGAGCTGGTCTTGCGACTGGTCGCAGCCGACGACGCGCGCGCCTCGTTCGGCCAGCAGCGCCACAATAGCCGAGCCGAGCCCGCCGCCGGCGCCGGTCACCAGCACGGTCTTGCCTGCGAATTCGGCCGTTGAAACCACGCTGCGCGCCTCCCTGGGATCTACGATAATCGGAAAACGCTATTTTAAGAAATGTAATTAAGCAACAGGATAATCCGCTTGCACAGCGCGAAATCATGGATAATGTAGGAAAGTCACATAAAGCCGTGGCCGCCTCAAAGCCGCAAGAGTGCAGACGCAATCAAATGGGAGAGATCGAATGAAGCTTGCAAAATGGACTGTCGGCGTGATGGCCGGAATGAGCCTGCTCGCCCTGGCCGCGCAGGCAGATGCCGGCGAGGTGCGCGTAACCGTCGCCGAATACAGCGCCAAGACCGGCCCGTATTTCGAAGCGGTGAAAAAGGAATTCGAGGCAGCCAACCCGGGTATCACCGTCAAGTTCGAAGTTGTGCCGTGGGACGTGCTGCTGCAGAAGCTGACCACCGACATCACGGCCGGTACCAATGCCGACCTGTCGATCATCGGCACCCGCTGGCTGATCGATTTCGTCCAGCAGGATGTCGCCGAGCCGCTCGACGCCTACATCAAGCCGGAGTTCAAGGACCGCTTCATCGACACCTTCCTGTCGCCGTCGATCATGGAGGGCAAGACCTATGGCCTGCCGATCGCGGCCTCGGCGCGCGCCATGTACTACAACAAGGAATTGTTCGAGAAGGCCGGAATCGCCAACCCGCCGGCAACCTGGACCGAGTTGCAGGAGGATGCGCGCAAGATCAAGGCACTGGGCACCGGCACGTTCGGCTTCGGCCTGCAGGGCAAGGAGATCGAGACCGACGTCTATTATTATTATGCGATGTGGTCGCAAGGCACCGAGATTCTCAACAAGGATGGCACGTCGGGCCTCGGCACGCCGGGCGCGCTCGAAGCCGCCAAGCTCTACAAGTCGATGATCGACGAAGGCCTGACGGAACCCGGCGTCACCTCCAACAACCGCGAGGACGTCCAGAACCTGTTCAAGCAGGGCAAGGTCGGCATGATGATCACCGCGCCCTTCCTGTCCAACCAGATCAAGGACGAGGCGCCGAACCTGAAATACGGCGTGGCCGCTATCCCCGCCGGACCGACCGGCGCGCGCGGCACGTACGGCGTCACCGATTCCATCATCATGTTCAAGAATTCCAAGAACAAGGATGAGGCCTGGAAGCTGCTCGACTTCCTGTTCACCACCGAACAGCGCGCCAAGTTCACGCAAGGGGAAGGCTTCCTGCCGGTGAACAAGGAAGAGGCCAAGATGGACTATTACGTCAACAATGCCGATCTGGCAGCGTTCACCGCGCTGCTGCCCGACGCCCGCTTTGCGCCGGTCATCCCCGGCTGGGAAGAAGTCGCCCAGATCACCTCGGATGCCATGCAGAAGATCTATCTCGGCGGCGACCCCGAGGCAGGCTTGAAGGAAGCGGCTGCCAAGGCCAACGCCGTGATCAAGAAATAGGGCGTATCTCCCTGCGCCCGGCGCGCCCCTGAGATCGGGGCGCGCCACACTTTCCTCTCCCTCCGGAGGGGGAGAGGTGGCTCGGCGAAGCCGAGACGGAGTGGGGGAACCACCTGGCAACCGCCGCGAACGGACATAGGAAGGGCAATAGGGGCAAACATCACCTCGCCTTGCGCCCCAAGGGTCGACCCCCCGAGCTTCGCTCGACACCTCTCCCCTGATCGACGGGGGAGAGGAAAGGCATTCTTCTGAAGCGCTGCTAAAGACCGATATGCAAGATTGATCCGAGCTGGCGTGCCAGCGCCACAGAACCACGGTACAAAACCGGCCGATGCAAAATCGCTTCTTGCCCTATCTGCTGACCTTGCCCAGCCTGTTGCTGGCGGCGGTCGTCATCTTCTGGCCGGTCTGGGACCTGATCCAGATCTCGACGCATGACGTCAGCCGCTTCGGCCAGCTACGCGACTTCAACGATTTCGCCAATTATTCAGCCTTCCTCGCCGATCCCGATTTCCTGGCGGCACTCTGGCGCACCGGCCTGTGGACGTTGCTGGTGGTCGGCGGCGCGCTGCTGTTGTCGGTGCCGGTGGCGATGATCCTCAACACCGATTTCTACGGCCGCGGCATTGCCCGCGTCATCATCATGCTGCCCTGGGCGGTGTCGCTGACGATGACGGCGGTGGTCTGGCGCTGGGCGCTCAACGGTGAAAGCGGCATGCTGAACTCGGCGCTGATCGGGCTCGGCCTGATCCATGAAAACATCCAGTGGCTGGCGCGCGCCGAGACGGCATTCCCGATGCAGGTGCTGATCGGCATATTGGTGACGGTACCGTTCACCACGACCATCTTCCTCGGCGGCCTGTCGTCGATCCCCGACGACCTCTACGAGGCGGCGGCCCTGGAGGGGGCGACGCCGCTGCAGCAGTTCCGCGAGATCACCTTTCCGCTGCTGAAGCCGTTCATCAACATCGCCATCGTGCTCAACACCATCTACGTCTTCAATTCCTTCCCGATCATCTGGGTGATGACGCAGGGCGGGCCGGCCAACTCGACCGACATATTGGTCACCCATCTCTACAAGCTGGCCTTCCGCATCGGCAAACTGGGTGAAGCATCGGCGGTGTCGCTGCTGATGTTCGCCATCCTTTTGATCTTCACCATGATCTATGTGCGGCTTGCCATGCGGGAGCAGCGCACATGACGCCCAAGCTGAAGCGTACGATCATCGCCTGGCTGCTGCTTTCGCCGCTGCTCGTGGTGACGATCTTCCCCTTCGCGGTAATGTTTTTGACCGCGGTCAAGCCGCGGCAGGAGGTGCTGTCGCCGACCTGGTGGCCAAGCGAATTCCACTGGTCGAATTTTGCCGACATGTGGGTGGCGACCGGCTTTGGCCAGGCGCTGGCCAATTCGCTCTATGTCTCTGTTATCGCCACCGTCGGCGCCATCCTGATCTCGGTGCCGGCCGCCTATGCCATGTCGCGGTTTCGCTTTGCCGGCTATGGCGCCTTCCGCCAGTTCCTGCTGATCTCGCAGATGATCTCGCCGATCGTGCTGGTGCTCGGCCTGTTCCGGCTGATGGCGGCCTGGGGTCTGATCGAATCCACGACCGCGCTCGGCGTCATCTACATGGCTTTCAACGTCGCCTTCACCGTGTGGATGCTGCAAAGCTATTTCGACACCATCCCGCGCGATCTCGAGGAAGCAGCGTGGATGGAAGGCGCCGGCCGATGGCTGACCTTGCGAAAAGTGTTTCTGCCGCTTTGCCTGCCGGCAATAGCGGTGACCGCCATCTTCACCTTCATCAACGCATGGAATGAGTTCGTCGTTGCGCTCACAATGCTGCGCAGCCAGGAAAGTTACACGCTGCCTATCCAGGTGTTCTCGCTGGTCGCCGGCCGCTACACGATCGAATGGCACCATGTAATGGCGGCGACGCTGCTGGCGACGCTGCCGGTGGCAATCCTGTTCATCTGGCTGCAGCGCTATCTCGTCCGCGGGCTGGCGCTCGGGGCGGTCAAATAACGGCGCCATTCACAACGGAGCTTTCATGCGCATCTTCACCGCCTCGCTGGCGACCGAAACCAACACCTTCTCGCCGGTGCCGACCGACCGGGCGTCGTTCGAGATGGCGTTCTATGCCGGGCCGGGCAAGCATCCAGACACGCCGACCTTGTGCTCCTCGCCGATGGTCGCGCTGCGCCGGCGTGCGGCTGCCGAAGGGCTGACCGTCATCGAAGGCACCGCCACCTGGGCGGAGCCGGGCGGGCTGGTGCAGCGGCAGACCTATGAGTCGTTGCGCGACGAGATTCTCGGCCAGTTGAAGGCAGCCTTGCCGGTCGACGCCGTCATCCTCGGCCTGCACGGCGCCATGGTGGCGCAAGGCTATAACGATTGCGAAGGCGATCTGCTGGAACGGGTTCGCGCAATCGTCGGGCCCGACGTGGTGATCGCGGTCGAGCTCGACCCGCACAGTCATCTGACCCCAAAGCGCGTCGCGGCATGCAATGTCATGGCCTATTTCCTCGAATTCCCGCACACCGACTTCTATGAGCGCGGCGAACATGTCGTCGAGCTTGGATTGGCGGCGGCGCGCGACGAGATCAAGCCGGTGATCTCGACGTTCGACTGCCGCATGATCCAGGTGCTGCCGACCAGCCGCGAGCCGATGCGCTCCTTCGTCGACCGCATCAAGGCGCTGCACGGCAAGGACGGCGTGCTGTCGGTCTCGGTCATCCATGGCTTCATGGCCGCGGACGTGCCGGAAATGGGCACGCGCATCCTGGTCGTCACTGACAATGACAAGGCCAAGGGCGATGCGCTGGCGGAGAGGCTAGGGCACGAGCTTTACGCCATCCGCGAAAGGACGGCGATGACGATGCTGAACACCGAGGACGGCATCGCGCGGGCACTGGCCGTGCGCAAGGAAAATCCCGGCAAGCCGGTTGTGATTGCCGACATCTGGGACAATCCCGGCGGTGGCGTCGCCGGCGACGGTACGGTCGTGCTGCGCGCCATGCTGGAACAGGGCGTGGACAATTTTGGCGTGGCGACGATCTGGGACCCGATCGCTGTCACCTTTTGCCAGGCGGCAGGCGAAGGCGCCGTCATCGACCTGCGCTTCGGCGGCAAGGCCGGGCCGCTGGCCGGCGAACCGATCGATGCGCGCGTCAAGGTGTTGAAAGCCGTCCCCGAGGGCTGGCAGAGCTTCGGGCCGAGCCGGGTGACGCTCGGACCGACGGCGCTGGTGCGGCTCGAAGGCACCGAAATCGACATCATCCTCAACACCAACCGCACGCAGACCTTCGAGCCGGATGTCTTCTCCAACATCGGTGTCGATCCGTTGTCGAAGGACATATTGCTGATCAAGTCAACCAACCATTTCTACGCCGGCTTTGAACCGATCGCGGCGGAGATCATCTATGTCTCGGCGCCGAGCTCGTATCCGAGCAATCCGGCGGTGACGGATTACAGGAAGCTGACGCGGCCGGTGTGGCCACGGGTGGCGGATCCTTGGCGCTAGTGATCTCCCCCTCGAGGGGGGAGATAAGGCGGCGCTATAGCAATCCCCGCTTCACCATCATCGCTTCCGGCGAAGGCATCTTGCCGCGGAACGCCGTGTACAGCTCCTCCGGATCCTTCGACCCGCCAGCGGCATAGATATTCTTCCGAAGCCGTTCCGCCAGCGCCGGGTTGAAGGGATCGCCGGTCTCCTCGAAGGCGGCGAAGGCGTCGGCGTCGAGCACTTCCGACCACATGTAGGAATAGTAGCCGGCTGAATAACCGTCGCCGGAGAAGATATGGCCGAAATGCGGGGTGCGATGACGCATGGCGATGGTGTCGGGCATATCAAGCTTTTCCAGCGTTTCGGCTTCGAAACGCAGCGGTTCCGCCGGCGCATCCGGCCGCGCGTGATACGCCATGTCGATCAGCGCCGACGCTGTGAACTCGACCGTGGCGAAACCGGCGCCGAACGTGCGGGCGGCCAGCATCTTGTCGAGCAGCGACTTCGGCATCGGCTTGCCGGTCTTAACATGCAGCGCATGCTTTTCCAGCACTGCGGGCACCGTCAGCCAGTGCTCGTAGAGCTGCGAAGGCAGTTCGACGAAATCGCGGGAAACCGAGGTGCCCGCCACCGACGGCCAGGTGACGTCGGTCAGCATGCCGTGCAAAGCATGGCCGAACTCGTGGAACAGGGTCTTGGCCTCATCGACCGACAACAGCGCTGCTTCCCCGGCCGGCGGCTTGGCGAAGTTCATGATATTGTAGATCACCGGCTTGGAGCCATCGCCAAGCTTGTAGCCCGACTTCAGCGCGCTCATCCACGCGCCGGAGCGCTTCGAGGACCGGGCGAAATAGTCGGCGAGGAACAGGCCGCGCTCGCTGCCATCGGCGTTCTTCACCACGAAGACGCGCGCGTCGGGATGCCAGGCGGCGATGCCCTTCTTCTCCTCGAAAGTGATGCCGAACAGTTTTGTGGCGACGTCGAAGCAGGCGTCGATGATGCGGTCGAGTTGCAGATAGGGTTTCAGTTCCGCCTCGTCGAAGGCGAATTTTTCGGCGCGCAATTTCTCCTGGTAGAAGCGCCAGTCCCAGGCGGCGAATTTTTCGTTGCTGCCTGCCTTGGTCGCCAGCCGCTCCAGCTCCTTCTGGTCGGCGGCGGCCTTCTCCAGCGCTTTCTCCCAGACCGGGTCGAGGAGGTCGTGCACCGCCTTCGGCGTCTTGGCCATGGTGTCGTCGAGTTTCAGCGCGGCGAACGAGGCATAGCCTAGCAGCCTGGCCTTTTCGGCGCGCAGTTTCAGCATGTCGCGCACCACTGCGGTGTTGTCGCTGGCGCCGCCATTCTGGCCGCGCATGGTGAAAGCGCGGAAGGCGCTCTCGCGCAGGTCGCGGCGTTCGGAGAAGGTCGTGAACGGCTCATAGATAGAGCGCGACAAGGTGACTGCGTAGCGGCCTTTCTGGCCGCGCGTCTCGGCGGCTTCGGCCATCGAACTCTTCACGAAGTCCGGCAGGCCCGCAAGATCAGCCTCGTCGAGGAAAAGCGCCCAGTCGCGCTCGTCGGCCAGCACGTTCTGGCCGAAGGTCGTGCCGAGCGAGGACAGCTCCTCGCTGATGTTGGCCAGCCGCTTCTTGCCGTCGGCGTCGAGTTTTGCGCCCGATCGCACAAAGCCTTTCCAGGTCTTCTCCAGCACCCGCAGCGTCTCGGCGTCGAGTTTGAGCGTCTCACGGCGCTGGTAGAGATCGTCGACGCGGGCAAACAATTTCTCGTTCATCGAGATCGCCGAGAAATGCCTCGACATTTTTGGCGAGATATCGCGCTCCAGCGCCTGGATCGCATCGTTGGTGTGGGCGCCGGCCCGGCACCAGAAGATCGACGAGACATGGTCGAGCGGCTCACCGGCGAGCTCGAGGGCTGCCAGCGTATTCTCGATGGTCGGCGCATCCTTGTTGCCGGCGATCGCATCGATTTCGGCCTCATGTGCCTTCAGCGCCGCGTCGAACACCGAGGAGAAATCGTCGTCGCCGATGCTGGCAAAATCCGGCAGGCCGAGCGGCCCTTGCCATTTGGTCAGCGGATGGGCGGCGAGATCGACGGTTTTCGTGGACGGCATGGGGGATCTTTCGATGATTGGCGGAGCTTGCTGACCGATGTAGGGCGATGACTGGCGCGGCGCAACAGCGCGGCCGTTCAAGCCCGCGTCAGAAGCCGTCGCAATTTTCCGCGATCGCCGCTTGCGAACTGGCGGTGATGCGGTTGCCGGTGACGGCGAACGTCTCCTGCATCAGCATGTCATTGTTGGGGAAATCATAGCAGGCGATGACAGTTGTGACGCCGGCCTCGCTCTTTTCGACGCGATGCCGGATTGCGGCTCCGGCGACCGCGCCCTTCCATTCGTCGATCGACGCGATGAACTCCTGCTTCGACTGTACGACGCCGACATCGTCGAGCTTGATGCGGACATCGTCGGCGAGCAGGTCCGACAATTCGGTGCGATCGGCGACCAGCAGCGCCGAATACCAGCGGTCGATAATGGCGCCGTCATCGGAGCGGGCAGGGACGAGCGAAATCAGCAGCGCCGCTACGGCGAAAGCGATCGCAGGCCAAACCCGCATTCTTGCCTCCTCTTATTTGACCATGCCCTTATCCGAAAACCGGTTCCCACTTTTCGGGATCATGGGTCTACGTCAAATCCGGCCGCTCGAAGTCGCCGGTGTCCTTGTTCATCACCCAGAGCTCGCCGGTCGAGATGTCGAACCAGGCGCCATGCAGCGACAGCCGCCCCTTGCCTTCGAGGATGGAGACGCAAGGGAAGGTCCTGAGATTGGCGATCGAATAGCGGATGGAAATCCGCTCCAGCGCCGTCTGCCGTTCGGTTGTCGTCATGAACGTGCTGGACGAAACGGTTTCGGCCGCCGGCGCGATCAGGCTCATCCATTTGCCGATGAAGTCGCCGGGCGACAGCGGCGCCGAATTGGTGTCGAGCGCGGCGCGGATGCCGCCGCAGCGGCCATGGCCCATCACCACGATGTTTTTCACCTTCAGGCTCTGCACGGCGAATTCGAGCGCGGCCGAGGTCGAGTGGAACTCGCCGTCCGGCGCATAGGGCGGCACCAGATTGCCGACATTGCGCAGGACGAACAGTTCGCCCGGACCGGCGTCGAAGATCGCCTCGGGGGCAGAGCGGGAATCGCAGCAGGCAACGATCATGGTTTCGGGCGCCTGCCCCTCGCGGGCAAGCTCGCGATAGCGTCCGCTCTCGGTGAGATAGCGGCCATTCATGAAGTTGCGGTAGCCGGTCCAAAGATGTTCGGGGAGATGGGGCATGGGCTAGGGATGAAGCCTTTCGGGGTTAGCGACGGCAGCTCATTTCAAGTTAGAAAGGCTCTAACGGCAAATGCCCGTCGCGGGCAATGCCGAATTGCGGATGGCTTCGTCGCAAATCGCCATGCCGCACGCATGGCGCCGCTTGCCTCACGCCCAGATCGCCAGGGGAATGCCGAAACGGTCGGCAAGCGGCGGGTCGGGAAACGGCGTTGCCTCCCCGCCGGCAATGCGTCCGGCAATCAGCATCATCGCTGCGGCGTCGAGGAAATCGTCGGCGGCAGCACCGCGTTGCGGCGGCTGGTCAAGGAAAGCTCTGGTATAGCCGTGCCGGCAGAGCAGTGCCTTGCGTTCTTCCATCCCGGCCGGATTGACGGCGCCCTTGATCTTCTTCGGCAGTGTCATCGGTTTTTCGCCGTTCAGCCGGCAGAAGGCCACTTCGGGATGCGATTCGAAGACGCGGCGGCGCAGTTGCGGACGTGCGATCAGCAGCGCGTCGATCTCGCGTATCTTGGCAAAGATGCCGAAGGCCTGGATCGAGACGCCGCGTGGCGGATCGGAGGTCGCCTTGGCCACCTCGCTGGCGCGCCGATGTGCCTCATACCAGGCCTCGACCGTGGTGAAGCCGCTGGTGTCGGCGTAGAGGGCCGGGCGGGACGGGATAGAGAAGACGCTGGATTGCCGTGCTCCGAGCATTGGCCGTACCAAGGTCTCCGGCCCGCGCCCGCCTCTTTTCGAGACGTCCGGCAGGCCGATCGGCATGTCGACGACCACTGTCGCATCGGCGGGCAAGGCGTCGAGCAGGGTCGCAAAGCTGGGAAAGACGCGGACTGACGGCGCGGCATCCAGATCGCGGCGGACGGCGATCCAGCCGGCCTTGCAGCCGTCGACGCCGACGACCACGGTCGAGGTCACGCCCGGCGGTCCCGCCCCGGATGCGTGAGGTGGCGCAGTTGCACCATCGCCATCGGATGCGACAGGCTCTGGGCATCGGTTTCAAGCTGCAACTCGTCGCCGCCACGCTTGGCGGTTCGCGCCAGGATTTCGTAGACGGCGGCGGTGGTCGATTGCAGCGCCTTGATCGGCGGCTGCCCCGACAGGATGCGGGCGAGGTAGACGGCCGCAGTCAGGTCACCGAGGCCATTCGGCGGCTTGTCGATGAGGCGGTGTTCGGCCAGCAGCGCCTGGGTGCCGTCAAGCAGCAGATTGCCGGTGCCGCCGGTCATCATCGACTGTGCCGACGTCACCAGCATTGTTGACGGTCCGGCATGGAGGGCGGCCGAGATCACCGATTTCAGATCGGGCAAAGGCGCGCCGGCCATCCACTCCAGCTCATAGCGGTTGGGGGTGGCGATGTCGGCGATCGGCATCAGCCGGTCGCGCATCGCGGCGGCCGTCGGCTCGGGCACATAGAGCCCGCCGGAATCGCCCATCACCGGATCGCATATATAAATCGCGTCCGGCGTCTTGGCCTTGACCGCCGCAACCAGCGAGGCGACGGCCTCGGCCTGGCCGGCCTCGCCGAGATAGCCCGACAGCACCGCGCCGACCTCACCCAGCCAGGGCGCGCGCTCGAGATCGGCCATCAGCGCCTTGAACTGGTCGAGCGGCGGCACGATGCGCGTGGCGCGGCCATGGCCCGGATGCCAGGGCAAGATGACCGTCGGTACCGCCCACACGGGAAAGCCCAGCGTCTCCAGCGCAAACACGGCGGCGCGGTTGCCCACCGAGCCGCGGGCGACATGGCTGGAAATGACGATGACCGCGCGCGGCGCGTCGGCTTTTTCGCTGTTCATGGAAAATCCTAGATGCGGATAATTTTTCGCTGAATCGTCATCCTGGTCTATCTCTTTGGTTGGAGCATGATCTCCGGACAAAACGGTTCCCGCTTGTCCGAGAAAACCGGTTCCCACTTTTCAGGATCATGGTCTAGCTGCCCCGGGAGACGTAGTACACGAGCCAGATCAAAAGGCCGAGGGCGACGATGAGCCCAAGTGCGCGACCGATGCGGGTGCCCCAGACCTCGATCGGATCGGATCGGTCGGCCTCCGCTGCGGTAACATGATCGCGCGCGCCTTTCGCTGCCCGTGACACCAGCGATGCGCCGCCAAGGCCGCCCTCGTTCGCCACGCGCTCGATAATGCGGCGCGATTCGCTGTCATCGTCGCGGCCTTCCGCCATGGTCCTGTCCTGTTTGCCGGCAACCATACCGTGTTCGCGCGATCAATCACAGGGCCTCGCCGGCGCATGAATGCGCGCCAGGAATGCGCGCCAGCGGCAGACATTTTCTTGAGCGCGGATTGTGCTAATGCTTCGCATGCAACTTCTGTCGAGGGACCTCACCATGTTTGCCCAGCGCCTTGCCTTCCCTTTCCGCAGTCTGCCGGCCGTGCTGATGATGGCCGTCGTGCTGCCTCTGCTCGCCGGCTGCGGCTTCAACACCATCCCGACGGCGGAGGAAAACGCCAAGGCGGCATGGAGCGAGGTGCTGAACCAGTATCAGCGTCGGTCCGACCTCATTCCCAATTTGGTCGAGACGGTGAAGGGCTATGCCTCGCATGAAAAGGACACGCTCGATGCGGTGGTCGAGGCGCGCGCCAAGGCAACGCAGATCACGGTGACGCCGGAAACGCTGAAGGACCCCGAAGCGCTCAAGAAGTTCCAGGATGCGCAATCAGGGCTGACCAGCGCGCTGTCGCGGCTGATCGCGGTGTCGGAGGCCTATCCCGACCTCAAGGCCAACCAGAATTTCCTGGCGCTGCAGGCGCAGCTCGAAGGCACCGAGAACCGTATCGCCGTGGCGCGGCGCGACTACATCCTGGCGGTCAAGGATTACAATCTGACGCTGAGGACCTTTCCGTCGGTGCTATGGGCAACCTTCTGGTTCCGCAGCAACGAGCCCTTCGCCAACTTCACCGTCGAAGAAGACAAGATGCAGCCGCCGAAGGTCGATTTCGGCACGAAGCAGGGCGGGTGATGACGTCTGGGTGAGCTTGGCCTTTGCCAGCCTTGCGTTCCTTCACACCCCCCTCTGTCCTGCCGGACATCTCCCCCGCGAGGGGGGAGATCGGCTGTCATTTTGGCTTTCGCCAATCGCCAACGTTTGAAGGGATGGGTCGACGAGGAAGCTGCCAATCTCCCCCCTTGCGGGGGAGATGTCCGGCAGGACAGAGGGGGACGCGAAGGAACGCCAACCTTGGTGTTCTTCTCGCCTTTCTGGCCGTCTTCCTGCCCCTCACCGCCTTCGCCGCCGACCTCCCCGCGCTGACCGGCCGCGTCGTCGACAATGCCGGGATCATCGATGCAGGCACCAAAGCCGCGCTCACCCAGAAACTCGCCGACTTCGAGACCAGAGGCTCCGACCAGATCGTCGTCGCAACCATCCCCAGCCTCGACGGCGAGGAGATTGAGCCTTACGCCAACCGGCTGTTCCGCTTCTGGAAGCTCGGCCAGGCCAAGGAAAACAACGGCGTGCTGCTGCTGGTGGCGCCGAACGACCGCAAGATGCGCATCGAGGTCGGCTATGGGCTGGAAGGCACGCTGACCGATTTGCACACCAAGCTGATCATCGAAAACGACATGGTGCCGGCGTTCCGCGCCGGCGATTTCTCCGGGGGCATTTCCAAGGCCGTCGACGACATGGTGATGGTGCTGGAAGGCAATCCGGAGGAATTGGAGGCGCGCGGCGAGCGCAACCAGAAGCCGCCCATCAATACCGACAATCTGTTCTTCGGCGTCTTCATCAGCATCTGGGCAATCATCTTCTTCGGCAGCATGGCCGCCTCCATCCTGCCGCCGATCTTCGGCCAAAAACTCGGTCCCGGCCGCTATCGCTGGCTCGGCATGACATTCGAGCCGCACAAGCGGTCATCCAGCGGCGGCTGGTCTTCGGGCGGGGGCGGCTGGTCGTCGGGTTCAAGCGGTGGTGGCGGCTTTTCCGGCGGCGGCGGTTCGTCCGGCGGCGGCGGCTCCTCGGGAAGCTGGTGAAGAGATGACCACACGCATCGCCAATCCCTGGCATGGCCGCTTCGCCACGATGACCGGCGCTGCCTTGCTGGTCTTGCTCGTCAGCGTCGCGGCGCTGGCAGCGGAGCTGCCCGCCCTCGCGGGACGCGTGGTAGACAATGCCGACATCATCGATGCCGCGACCGAGGCGGCGCTCACCCAAAGACTGGCCGATTTCGAGACCAAAGGGTCCGACCAGATCGTCGTCGCGACGGTTCCCAGCCTCGACGGCGAGGAGATCGAGCCTTACGCCACCCGGCTGTTCAACGCTTGGAAGCTCGGCCAGAAGGCCAAGAACAATGGCGTGCTTCTGCTGGTGGCCGTGAACGACCGCAAGATGCGCATCGAGGTCGGCTACGGGCTGGAAGCCACGCTCACCAACCAGCACGCCACACGGATCATTGAAGGCATGGTGCCGGCCTTCCGCGCCGGGGATTTCTCCGGCGGTATTTCCAAAGCGGTCGACGACATGATCATGGTGATTGAGGACAGTCATGGTGGTTGAGGGGAGCTGGTGACGGCATGACAGTAGGCGTCTTCAATCCGCCAAGACCTGGCCGCGCAGCCGCGACGATCGGCATCGCCCTGTTGACGATGCTCACCATGCTGTTTGTAGCCTTGGCGGCAGACCTGCCGGCACTCACCGGGCGGGTGGTCGACAATGCCGGTATTATCGACGCCGCGACCAAGGCGGCACTGACGCAGAAGCTCGCGGATTTTGAGACCAAAGGCTCCGACCAGATCGTCGTCGCCACCATCCCCAGCCTGGACGGCGAGGAGATCGAACCCTACGCCAACCGGCTGTTCCGCTTCTGGAAACTCGGCCAGGCCGGCGAAAACAACGGCGTGCTTCTGCTGGTGGCCAAGAACGACCACAAGATGCGCATCGAGGTCGGCTACGGGCTGGAAGGCACGCTGACCGATCTGCACACCAAGCTGATCATCGAAAACGACATGGTGCCGGCGTTCCGCGCCGGTGATTTCTCCGGCGGCATTTCCAAGGCCGTCGACGACATGGTCATGGTGCTGGAAGGCAACCCGGAAGAGCTGGAGGCGCGCGGCAAGCGCAACCCGGCCGACCGCAGCACGCCCATCGATCCCGTCGTCGCGGTCTTCCTGATCCTGTGGGCGGCGATGTTCTTCGGCGGCCTGGCGATGGCCTTCCTGCCGCCGATCTTCGGCACCAAGCTGTCGCCGGGCGTGTATAAATGGCTGGGCATGACCTTTCGCTACGGCCAGGGGCCGAGCGGATCGTCCTCGGGCTCCAGCAGCTGGACAACAAGTTCGTCGTCGGGCAGCGGATGGTCATCGGGAAGTTCGGGCAGCAGCTGGTCTTCGGGCTCAAGCAGCGGCGGCGGGTTTTCAGGCGGCGGCGGTTCGTCTGGCGGTGGCGGGTCTTCAGGGAGCTGGTGAGAGAAGATGGCAACACGACCGATCAGCCCACAGGACCATGAGCGCATCGCCACCGCGATCCGCGCGGCCGAGGCCAAAACCGACGGCGAGATCTACTGCGTCGTTGCGCATGCCAGCGACGGCTATTTCTTTCCCGCCGCCTTCATGGCGACATCAGGCATGCTGATTGCCAGCCTCGCCGTCGCTTATGGGCTGGAAGCCTGGTGGCTGTCGATCCGGCTGCCGCATTTCGTCATTGTCCAACTGCTGGCACTGGCCTCGGTGTTGGTGCTTTTGTGGGCGCTGCCGGGCTTGCGCATCCATCTGGTGCCGCGCCGGCAGCGTTATCAGGCGGCACATCACAATGCGCTCAGGCAGTTCCTCGCCCGCAATGTCCACCGCACCACGGCGCGCACCGGCGTGTTGGTCTTCGTGTCGATCGCCGAGCGTTATGCCGAAGTGGTCGCCGATTCGGGCATCGACAGCAAGGTCGGCCAGCATGTCTGGGACGGCGTGGTGCGCGATCTCCTGCAGCATGCCGGTGACGACCGGCTCGCCGACGGCTTCGTCAAGGCGATCGGGCAGGTCGGCGCGGTGCTGGCCGAGCATTTCCCGGTGACGTCGGGCGATGCCAATGAACTGGACGATCATCTCGTCGAGATCTGAAAAGCCAGCACGCGCTACCCGGACGGACGCCTGACCGCGCCGGCTGGGTGCGTTTCCAGGCAGGCTTTGCCCATTGTCAGCAGTGTCGCGATCGGCTGTGAGAAAGCGGTCGGCGGGCTGACCTCGACTCTTGCAAATGGCCGATCCGGGTTTATGGTTAACAAATCATGAATACGCTGAGCATCGACATCAGGAAAGCCGAACCGCGCGACGCTGGCGCCATTGCGGACGTGCACCAGCAGGCTTGGGAGGGCGCCTATTCCGGCATCATCCCGCATCGCTCGCTGACCTCCATGATCAACCGCCGCGGCGCCGACTGGTGGGCCAACGCCATCCGCCGCGCCGCCACCGTTCTGGTGGTCGAGATCGGCGGCACCATCGCCGGCTATGCCACGATCGGCAAGAACCGCGCCCGCGAGCTGAAGCAACAGGGCGAAATCTACGAACTTTACCTGCGTCCGGAATATCAAGGCATCGGGCTCGGCAGCCGGCTGTTCAAGGCGGCGCGGGCGCGGCTTGCCGACCACGGGCTGAAGGGAATGGTGGTGTGGGCGCTGGAAGACAACCAGAACGCACTTTCCTTCTATGCCGGCGCGGGTGGCCGTGACGTCGCCGAAGGCGTCGAGATTTTCGAGCAGAGGGCGCTCAAGAAGGTCGCCTTCGTCTGGGAATGACCGGCCTCGGTTACAAATCATCATAAACCGTGCGCTTCCGTTAGCGCTTCGCACCAATCGCCGCATTGCACCATGCCGCGCCGCCCGCTATCGATCTTGGACATCGAGAGAGGGATTTAAGCCATGCGAATCGAAGCCATAGCCATCGGAAAGAACCCGCCCGAGGACATCAACGTCATCATCGAGGTGCCGATCGGCGGCGAGCCGATCAAGTACGAGATGGACAAGGAGGCCGGCACGCTGTTCGTCGACCGTTTCCTACATACGTCGATGCGCTACCCCGGCAATTACGGTTTCGTGCCGCACACGCTGTCGGGCGACGGCGACCCGATCGACGTGCTGGTCTGCAACACGCGCGCGCTGGTGCCGGGCTGCGTCATCAATGTGCGACCGATCGGCGTGCTGGTGATGGAAGACAATGCCGGCCAGGACGAGAAGGTCATTGCCGTGCCGTCGCCGAAGCTGACGCTGCGCTACGAAAACGTCACCGAATACACGCAGCTGCCCGAGATCACCCGCGACCAGGTCCAGCACTTTTTCGAGCACTACAAGGATCTCGAGCCCGGCAAATGGGTCAAGATCGAAGGCTGGCACGATTCCAAATACGCCAAGAAGATGATCGTCGACGCGATCGCACGGGCGAAGGCGGCAAAGTAGCGCCGAGAGAGGCCTGCGTCTCGTTCAAGTAAGCGGCAAACGCCAGCGAGGCACCCCCCTCTGGCCTGCCGGCCATCTCCCCCTCAAGGGGGGAGATCGGATGTCGCAACGGCTTTCGTCAATTTTCAGCGCCGAAAGAAAAAGCGCCGCCAGCGAAGCTGCCAATCTCCCCCCTTGAGGGGGAGATGCCCGGCAGGGCAGAGGGGGGTGCCTTGCACCCACGTGGCTAGTTATCCACCCTGCCAAAAGCCGGGACGTTGCCGATGACGGTGTGCTTGTCCTTGCCACAGGCGAAACTCTTCGCCTTTTCGTCCGCCAGCTTGCGCGCCTGGTCGTTGGCCTGCGGGTTGCCGGTGGCCAGCACGAGGCCGATGGTGCAGCCGTCGCGGGCTTCCATCTGGGCGACCTTGGCGACGAGCAGCACTTCGGTCGGCTTGTTCTCGTCCTCGGGATTGCTGATCGAGCGGCGGTGGATGACGGCAAAGGGAACGGCAACGTCGCCCTTGGTCTCGATGCGCCATTCGACCCTGGCGCCGGACGAGTTGAAGCCGGAAAAGCTCTCCCAGACCGAGGTCATCTCGCCGCCGGGCGGAAACCCGTAGAACAGCGATTCACGCGCATCGTCATAGGCGATCAGCACGGGATAGCCGCGATAGCCGGAGCAGGCGAGTTCGGCCCAGTCGCCGTCACCTTCCTCGGCCTTCGCATAGGTGACGCAATCCTTTTGCGAGTCGAGGTCGGTGTAGACGCTGGATATTCCGTCGGCATGGGCGACCTGGCAGAGGCCGGCAAGGGCAAGCGAGAGCAGAAGAGCGCGCATGGCGAATAATCCCTGTGGTTATTTCGCTATCGGGCTCTGAGCCTCGCAAAAAAATATAGCGCGTACAAAGCGGAAAACGAAGCGGCTGCAACGAACGCCTGGTAGTCCATCCAGCAGATTGCGAGGAGTGACGCGCAGGCGGCAAGCAGGACGACGGGAACAAAAACATCCAGGTATAAAAATACCAAAGCGACTGCGCTTATCGACGCGATCAGAATGCGCGCCGTTTGGGTAATGCCGTGTGCCTTGCCGTCGAAATACATCCCAACATACATCGCAACCGATGCGACCAAAAACAGAAAAAGCACTCTGCGCAGAACGGCCTCCTTGACCCTGTGCTCGTTCAGGTCGAAGACCGTGGCAATATCCCTCTTTTCCTCGTGCGAGATCAACGCCAGGTCGCCCCGCTTCATGTAATTGATCCCGAACATTTTTTTGAGATCGTCCAAAATCGTCTGAGCAATGTTCAAGTCGTTACCTGCGATTCTGTTTTGATCGCTGACATGACAGCGATATTGCTTGCGGTTGGAATGGATCGCAAGAGGTCTATTTCTTCAAGCTCGCCTCGATCAGCAGGTCGGCGTTGCGGGCGACCGCTGCCGCCGGGCCGCCGAGGCCGAAGAGCTGGCCACTGATATAGGCGCCTTCGATCAACAGCAGCAGGCCGTCGCCGAGCGTCTCAGGGTCTTTAGCGCCCATCGCTGCGGCCATCGCGCGCAGGCGGTGGCGCAACTCCTGCTTGTTGGCCTCGCTGACGACGCGCGCCGGATGGCCATGTTCGGGATATTCCACCGCCGCGTTGGTCATGCCGCAGCCGCGATAGTCCGGCCTTTGCGTGCGCTTGCCGACGCGAGTCAGGAAAGCCCTGAGCTGTGCCCGCGGGTCGCCGGGATGGGCAGCCACGGCTTCGTCGAAACGCTCCCAATACTCACGGTCATATTGCCTGAGATAGGAAGCGGCGAGCTCGTCCTTGGAGGGAAAGCTGCGGTAGAGGCTGGGCTTGGTGACGCCGGCGCGCTTGACGATCTCGTCGACGCCGATCGCCCGGATGCCGCGGCGGTAGAACAGGTCGTAGGCCACGTCGAGGATTTTCTTGGCAGCCTTGGGCGGTGCGGCTGCATGACCGTCCTTGATGGTCAGTTCAATATTTTTGTCCGTTGGCATGGTATGACTCGATTGACGTGTTACCGATCGGTACGTATACATGTCCTCACCCTGCAACGTACCGGTCAGTAACATGATAGCTCAATCCCGTCCCTTTGGCCAGCGCTACGCTTTCGTCGTGGTTGGCGTCATCTTCCTTTGCCTGTTGATCGCGGCCGGGCTTCGTTCCGCACCCTCGGTGATGATGCTGCCGTTGGATAAAAGCTTCGGCTGGGGGCGCGATACGGTTTCGATTGCCGCTGCGATCGGCATCTTCCTTTACGGCCTGACCGGGCCGTTTGCCGCCGCATTGATGGAGCGTATCGGCTTGCGCCGCACGCTGCTTGCCTCGCTTGTGATCATGTCGGGCTCGACCGCGCTCAGCCTACTGATGACCGAGCCCTGGCACCTGTTCCTCACCTGGGGCGTGTTTTCCGGCATCGGCTCCGGCGCGGTCGCCACCGTGCTCGGCGCCACCATCGTCAACCGCTGGTTCAAGACCAATCGCGGCTTGGTGATGGGGCTGATGTCGGCCTCCAGCGCCACCGGCCTGTTGGTGTTCCTGCCGCTGCTGGCATCGCTCGCCCAGTCGGGCGGCTGGCAGCCCGTCGCTATCGCCGTCTCGATCGCCACCGCCTGTCTTCTGCCGCTGGTCTGGCTGTTGGTTCCGGAGCGTCCCGCTTCGATCGGCATGGTGCGCTATGGCGCCGGGGCGGATGACGTGCCGCCGGTATCGCCGGCATCGCAAGGCAATTTCCTGGCGCATACGCTGAACACGCTACGCCGCGCTGCCCGCACCCGCGTCTTCTGGTATCTGTTCGCCACGTTCTTCATCTGCGGCTTCACCACCAACGGGCTGGTCGGCACGCATCTGATCTCCTTCTGCGGCGACATGGGCATCCCCGAGGTACAGGCCGCGGGCCTGCTGTCGCTTATGGGCATTTTCGACCTGATCGGGACGACGCTCTCGGGCTGGCTCACCGACCGTTTCGACCCGCGCAAGCTGCTCGGCGTCTACTACGGCATTCGCGGCCTGGCGCTGATCTATCTGCCCTATTCCGGCTTCTCGGCGACCAGCCTGATCATCTTCGCGGTGCTCTACGGTCTCGACTGGATCGCCACCGTGCCGCCGACGCTCAGGCTCGCCAACGAGGCCTTCGGTGACCGCAGCGGCCCGATCGTGTTCGGCTGGATCGTAGCCGGCCACCAAGTCGGCGCCGCCACCGCCGCCGCCTTCGGCGGCACCATGCGCGAATTGCAGGGCAATTACGAACTGGCTTTCCTGATCGCCGGCATGACGGCGATCGTGGCTGCGTGTCTGTCGCTGCTGATCAATACGAGCAGGCCGGCTTTCGATCCGGAGCCGCAAGCGGCGTAAGGCGCGGTACTAATCTCCCCCCTCAGGGGGGAGATGGCCGCGAAGCGGCCAGAGGGGGTCCGTGCGACCGGACTCAGCCTCTTGCGCAGAGGTCGGCGCTCCAAGCGAGGCGACCCCCTTCTGTCGCCTTCGGCGACATCTCCCCCCTCAAGGGCGGAGATCACCTGTCGATTGTTATCAAAGTTTCATCTTCCCGAGATGTGGCTGAAACATTGAAGCTGGAGCTTGCTGGCACCGTTCGAAGCCATCAGGAGACAGCCATGAACAAGATCTCGTTGACCCGCCGCGCTTTCGTCACCTCTGCCAGCGCCGCCGGTCTGCTCGGCGCATCGGGGCTCGCTTTGCCCTATTATTCGCGCGCCAGCCAGCGCCCGGCCTTCACCCATGGCGTCCAGTCCGGCGATGTCGATGCCTCGAGCGGCATGGTGTGGACGCGCACCGACCGGCCTTCGTGCGTCATGTTCGAAGTGTCGTCGACGGAAAACTTCGCCAATGCGACGCGGCTGGCGCCGCTCGATACCTCGCCGGCCAGCGACTTCACGGTCAAGCGCCTGCTTACCGACCTCGCCTCCGACCAGGATATCTTCTACCGGATGACTGCCGCCGACCTGTCGGATATCAACGCCGTTTCCGAACCGATCGTCGGCCGTTTCCGCACAGCACCCGCCTCGAAGCGCGACATAAAATTCGCCTGGTCGGGCGACACGGCCGGCCAGGGCTGGGGAATCGATGAGACCGGCATGAAAACCTACGCCACCATCGCCAGGCACACGCCGGATTTCTTCCTGCATTCCGGCGACACCATCTATGCCGATGGCGCCATGAAGGACGAGGTAGACCTGCCTGGCGGCGGCAAGTGGAAAAACGTCGTCCTGATCGACGGCAAGCGCAAGGTGGCCGAGACGCTGGATGAGTACCGCGACCAGTGGAAATACAACATGATGGACAAAAACGTTCTGGCCTTGAGCGCCATCTGCCCGACCTTCTACCAGTGGGACGATCACGAGGTGCTGAACAACTGGTCGGATTCGAAGAATCTCGGCGCCGACAGCCGCTACACCGAAAAATCCATCCATGTGCTCGCGGCGCGTGCGGCGCGCGCCTTCCATGAGATGACGACGATCCGCTACGAGCCGTCCGAGCCCGGCCGCCTCTACCGCAAGATCGCGCATGGGCCGCTGCTCGACGTGTTCTTCCTCGACATGCGCTCCTATCGCGGCCCGAACGGCCCCGACATGCAGGAGGACATGACGCCGCAGTCACGCATGCTGGGCGAACAGCAGACGAAATGGCTGAAGCGCGAGCTGACGAATTCCAGGGCGACCTGGAAGATCATTGCCGCCGACATGCCGCTCGGCCTCGTCGTCTGGGACGACGGCGCCAAGAAGGTCGGCGCGGAAGCCATCAGCAATGGCGACAATGGCCTGCCCAAAGGCCGCGAGCTCGAGATCGCCGACCTGTTGCGCTACATCAAGACTGCCGGCATCACCAACACGGTCTGGTTGACCGCCGATGTCCACTACACGGCGGCGCACTATTACAACCCCGACAAGGCGCGGTTCCAGGATTTCAATCCTTTCTGGGAATTCGTCTCGGGCCCGATCCACGCCGGTACCTTCGGTCCCAATGATTTCGACATGACCTTCGGCCCGGAGCTGAAATTCATCAAGGCGCCGACCACCGAACAGGGCCAGAACCTGCCACCCTCGGCCGGCCTGCAGTTCTTTGGCCTGGTGGACATTTCAGGGGCGACAGAGCAGCTGACCGTGCGGCTGATGGATCGCGACGACATCGAGCTTTACAAGGTGACGCTCGATCCGGTGCGGTCGGCGTAAGCCTTTGGGCCGGTGCGAAGGATCGCTATGCCTGGAATGGGCAGCCGTCAGTCCGGGTAGCAAACCGTCGGAATCTTCGGCCACACCGCGCTGTCGCAGCCTGCAACCCGCTGCCTCTGCTTGAAAGAGGCGCTGACCGGGCCGGTGACCACGGGGTCGACGCCATCAGGGGCGTCGGCAAACATCTGCTCGGCCGTCCGGTCGGGCGACGAAGCCGGATTGGCTTCCTTCACCGTGGCGGCCGATTGAGCGGCATTGGCCGCCAGCACGGCAGCGAATGCGACCGAAGCGATGAGGGGCCAAAATCGGTTGAGTTTGTCGGTCATGAATTTCGAACTACCCGGGCCCAGAAAGGTTCCCGCCTTGGTTAACAAAACCATCTCACACCGAGATGCTTAAGATTTGATGAGTATTTGGTGGTGCGCCTCCTCTTTCGCAATTGCGAAAAACCCTGTATGAGCCGCGCAACCGAAAGAGGCGGCGCCTTCTGGCCTGCTGCCTGCAACGCTCCCGAGACCACAAAATGAAAATTCGTAATATCGCGATCATCGCGCACGTCGACCATGGAAAAACCACCCTCGTCGACCAATTGCTGCGGCAATCCGGTTCCTTCCGCGACAATCAGCGCGTCGCCGAGCGCGCCATGGATTCCAACGACCTCGAAAAGGAACGCGGCATCACCATCCTGGCCAAGGCGACCTCGGTCGACTGGAAGGACACCCGCATCAACATCGTCGACACGCCCGGCCACGCCGATTTCGGCGGTGAGGTCGAGCGCATCCTGTCGATGGTGGATTCGGCGATCGTGCTGGTCGACGCCGCCGAAGGCCCCATGCCGCAGACCAAGTTCGTCGTCGGCAAGGCGCTCAAGGTCGGCCTGAAGCCGATCGTCGTCATCAACAAGATCGACCGTCCGGACGCCCGCCACGTCGAAGTGGTCAACGAGGTGTTCGACCTGTTTGCAGCGCTTGACGCCACCGACGAGCAGCTCGACTTCCCGATCCTCTACGGTTCTGGCCGCGATGGCTGGGTCTCGGAAAATCCGGAAGGCCCGAAGGACCAGGGCCTGGCGCCGCTGTTCGACCTCGTCATCAAGCATGTGCCGGAGCCGACCGTTCATCCCGGCCCGTTCCGCATGATCGGCACCATCCTGGAAGCCAATCCATTCCTCGGCCGCATCATTACCGGCCGTATCGAGAGCGGCACGCTGAAGTCCAACCAGGCGGTCAAGGTGCTGCACCATGACGGCACCCAGATCGAAACCGGCCGCATCTCCAAGATCCTCGCTTTCCGTGGCCTCGAGCGCCAGCCGATCGAAGAGGCGCAGGCGGGTGACATCGTCGCCATTGCCGGCCTGTCCAAAGGCACCGTCGCCGACACGTTCTGCGACCTGGCGGTGACCGAGGCGTTGCATGCGCAACCGATCGATCCGCCGACCGTGACCATGTCTTTCCTGGTCAATGATTCGCCGCTCGCCGGCACTGAAGGCGACAAGGTGACCAGCCGCGTCATCCGCGACCGCCTGCTGCGAGAAGCCGAAGGCAATGTCGCGCTCAAGATCGAGGAATCGCCCGACAAGGATTCGTTCTTCGTTTCCGGCCGCGGCGAATTGCAGCTGGCCGTGCTGATCGAGACGATGCGCCGCGAAGGCTTTGAAATCGCCGTGTCGCGTCCGCGCGTCGTCATGCAGAAGGGCGAGAACGGTGAATTGCTGGAGCCGGTCGAGGAAGTCGTCATCGACGTCGACGAGGAGCACGCCGGCATCGTCGTGCAGAAGATGTCGGAGCGCAAGGCCGAGATGGTCGAGCTGCGGCCTTCGGGCGGCAACCGTCAGCGCATCGTCTTCCACGCGCCGACGCGCGGACTGATCGGCTACCAGTCGGAACTGTTGACCGACACGCGCGGCACCGCCGTGATGAACCGGCTGTTCCACGCCTACCAGCCCTACAAGGGCGAACTGCCGGGCCGCACCAACGGCGTGCTGATCTCCAACGAACAGGGCGAGGCAGTGGCCTATGCCATGTGGAACCTCGAAGACCGCGGCCCGATGGTCATCGACCCGGGCGTCAAGGTCTATCAGGGCATGATCATCGGCATCCATAGCCGTGACAACGACCTCGAAGTGAACGTGCTGAAGGGCAAGAAGCTGACCAACATCCGCGCCGCCGGCAAGGACGAGGCGGTGAAGCTGACGCCGCCGATCCGCATGACGCTGGAGCGCGCGCTGGCCTGGATCCAGGACGACGAGCTGGTCGAGGTGACGCCCAAGACCATCCGCCTGCGCAAGCTCTATCTCGACCCGAACGAGCGCAAGCGCTTCGAGAAGTCGGCCAAGGTTGTGGGCGCGGCGTAATCGTCTGATTGTCTAGATCGAGAGGGGCGAAGCACCGGTGCTTCGCCCCTCTTGTCATTCACCCACGGCAGCCGAAATGATGGCTTCACGATCCGGCTCGTCGGCCAGGTCAATGCGAATCGCCGTGCCGTCGCGGGCCGGCTTGCGCAAAGCTCTGGCGCCTTCGGGAACAACAACCAGCAATCGTTTCTCCTCCAGCGCCTGAAGCCTTGATCGGGAGATGCCGAGTTCGCCGGCGAGCAGACGGTCGAGCCGCAGCGATGTCGGCATTTCCAGCCCAAGCCTGATTTCAAGCGCGGCTGCGGGTCGGCCTTCGCCGCCGAGCCGGTGTTTGTGAACGGCGACATCGAGAAACTCCTCGACGCGGCCGACCCGGTTTCGCAAAGCCACGACATCGAAGGCATGGCGGCGGGCGAGGGCCGGATCGTTGCTTTCGAGCGGCTGCCAGCAGCGCGAGTTCGATGTCGCGGCGGTTGCAGCGTTCGAAAATGCCGAAATTCCACGAATTGTCGCAGTCGATGCAGCGATAGATCAGCCAGACATCAATGCGTTTGCCATTGGCGTTGACGCGGAATTTGTCGCTGCAGCGATAGGCTTTCACGGCGCTGCAGCGGTTGCAGTGGACCAGGGGTCGAGGCGCGATTTCGGGCGTGATTGCCCAGTGGATAGCGAGATGTTGGGACAAGCCGGAAGACCTTCCAGTGTGGAAGTTCTTCAGGTCGGCAATGGCGAGATGCCCATGCGGGCACGGCGTGGCGAGAGCTAGCTATGTCGGAAATCAGCTGTCACGGGCGGCAAAGCGCGCGACAACGGTTCAGCAGTGCCAAACCGGTCTCGAACCGCCGCCTGAGGAACACGTGAAATGGAGCAGGCACCGCTTAATGCGGCGCCCTGCCAAGTGTGATCAGGGGAGTTGGCGAGACCGGCGGTTACTGAGGCAAAATGAAGCTCGAAATGAATGTCGGGACGGTTCTTCTAGCGGCAAGATGCCGAGCGGGCAAGGTTCATAGGGTGTCTCGCCCTGCTCAGGCGAAGGCGATCTGTACCTTCATCGATTTGTTGCGGTCGCCGGCGATCTCGAAAGCCGCAACCGCCTCGTCCATTGGATAGATGCCGGTCAGCAGCGGCTTGACGTCGACGCGACGGTTGTTGATCAGATCGACGGCCAGCGCGAACTCGTCGTGGAAACGGAAGGAGCCGCGCATTTCGATCTCCTTGGCGACGATGAGATTCTGAGGCAGCGACATGTCGCCGCCTAGGCCGAGCTGCACGAGCACCCCGCGCGGCTTCAGCACATCGAGCCCGGCTCGCACCGCGCGCTCATTGCCGGAGCATTCGAACATGACGTCGAAACTGCCCTTCTCGACATTGTAGCCAGCGAGCTTGTCGGCATCTGTGGCGACATTGATGGTGCGGTCGGCGCCGATCTCGTTGGCCTTGGCCAGAACCGCGTCCATGACATCGGTGACGACGATCTCACGCGCGCCGTGGACGCGTGCGGCAAGGATGCTGAGCGCACCGATCGGCCCGCTGCCGGTGACCAGAACCCGCTTGCCGAGCAGCGAACCGGCGCGGTTGACGGCATGCAGCGTTACCGCGAACGGCTCGGCAAAGGCGGCTTCGTTGATGGAGACATGGTCGGCGATCTTGTGGCACTGCCAGGCCTCGGCGACGAGGCGCTGGCGGAAGGCGCCCTGTATATGTGGCATCGGCATGGCGCTGCCGTAGAATCGCATGTTGAGGCATTGGTTCTGCACGCCCTGCAGGCAGTACCGGCACGCATTGCAGGGCCGGCTGGGCGAAATCGCGACGCGGTCGCCGACAGCGAGGCTGGAGACGCCGGCGCCAAGCACCTTCACCGTGCCGGCGATCTCATGTCCCAGAATCATCGGCTCGCGCAGGCGCACCACGCCGAAGCCGCCATGATTGTAATAGTGCAGGTCCGAGCCGCAGATGCCGCCGGCCTCGACCGATATTTCGACCTGTCCGGCGCCAGGCGCGCCCGAATCGGTCTCTTCGATGCGCAGGTCTTTTGCGGCGTGGATAACGATTGATTTCACGGCCGCGATCCTTTCTCAAACCGCTGGCACGGGCAAGTCCGATCTCCGAAATGTGTCGCGTTCGTTGGCCCATCAGGCAGAGGGGTGCCAAATTGACGCCGACCGGATATCATTTGCCATCCAACGCTCGAAGGCTCCGCCATGCACCTCACCTCGCTGCTGATCTTCGCCGCCGCTCTCTTCGTTGCCGCCGGCTCGCCCGGCCCATCGATCGCCGCACTGGTTGCCCGCGTCATCTCGAAGGGCTTTCGTGACGTGTTTCCGTTCCTGCTCGCCATGTGGATCGGCGAGGCCATCTGGCTGTCGCTGGCGGTGTTCGGGCTGGCGGTCGTGGCGCAGACCTTCCATTTCGCCTTCGTCGTCGTGAAATGGATCGGCGTCGCTTACCTCGCCTACCTCGCCTTCAAGATGTGGACCGCACCTGTCGACGCAAAAGAAGGCGAGATGCCGCGCGAGGATTCGCCGGCAAAACTGTTCTTTGCCGGCATGGCGGTGACGCTCGGCAATCCCAAGATCATGATGTTCTATCTGGCGCTGCTGCCGACGATCATCGACCTCGCTTCGGTGAGTGTCATCGGCTGGGTCGAACTGACGGCGACGATGGCGGTGGTTCTGATCGCCATCGATCTCGCCTGGGTCGTCGCGGCCTCACAAGCGCGCAAGCTGCTCAAAAGCAGGCGCGCCATGAAGATCGCCAACCGAATCAGCGCCACGACGATGGCCGGCGCTGCCGGGGCCATCGCGGCGCGTTGACCTCTCCTATGAGGAGAAGGAAACTTTCACCTCGCCATGGCTGGTATTCGTCGTTCGGCCGCATGTCGATGGCCGCCGCCACGCGGTTCGACATGTTGAAGAAGGCGGCGGTCGAGGCGATGTCCCAGATGTCGCGGTTGGTGAAGCCGGCGTTGCGCAGTGCTTCCCTGTCCGCCTCGACGATCTTTGCCGGCTCTTCCGTCAGCTTGACGGCGAATTCGAGCATCGCCGTCTGTTTCGGTGAAAGATTGGCAGCGCGGAAGTTCATCACCATCATCTCGCCGAGAGCCGGATCGCCGGAGATCTGGCGCACCGCCGCGCCATGCGCGGTCAGGCAATAATAGCAATGGTTGATCGAGGAGACGACGACCGCGATCATCTCCCGTTCCAGCTTCGACAGGCCGGATTCACCCAGCATCAGATCATTGTAGGTTTCGGTAAAGGCGCGCAGCTTCTTCTCGTCGAAGGCATAGGCAAGAAGCACGTTGGGAACCAGGCCGAGCTTTTCCTCGCATTTGGCGAAATAGGCTTTTGTCGCCTCGCTCAGTTCCGCGATACCCAAGTCAAGTGCGCTGATTTTGCCGGACATGGGGTCTTCCTCCTCGTTCACCGCCGCCTGACCGTCGAATTCCTGTAATTCTTATCGAGCCGTCAAACCTTTGTCGCCAAACAGCGGTCATCTGCTACCATAGTCGTAAAAGCATGTGACGGGAGGACAACATGGCGAGCGTGAAATCCGCAGCTAAGCCGAAGAAAACAGCCACTGCCGGGGTGAAACCCGACGGGAAGCCGGCCAGGCTCGCCGACTATCTGCTGGCCCGCGCGCCGGCCGAAGACATTGCCGCCTATGACGCCGCCGACCTGGAGCGAGCCGCCGACCTGGCAGGACGTGCGGTCGCCGCCCACAAGAAGGGCCAAAGTGTCGTCGCCGTCGATGCCGGGTCGGGCGTCTCCCGCGAGGGCCGCCCGATGACGATCATCACCGTCGTCAACGACAACATGCCGTTCCTGTTCGATTCGATCCTCGGCGAGATCACAGAAACTGCCGGCGAACCGACTTTGGTCACCCATCCGGTCATCGTCGTGCGTCACGGCAAGGCCGGCGTCGACGAGATCCTCGGCGACGGCAGCGCCCTCAAGGACGATGGCAATCACGACCGCCTGAGCGTCGTCCATGTCCATATTCCGCGCCTGACGGCGGAGCAGGCCGACGCGCTGGCCGACCGCCTGCGCAAGATGCTCAACCAGGTGCGCGCCGCCGTCAGCGACTGGAAGCCGATGCTCGCCCGTCTCGACCAGGCGATTTCCGAATTCCGCTATTCCGCCGTGCCGCTCGACAAGAAGAGCGTTGCCGAGGCCATCGCCTTCCTTGAATGGCTGCGCGACGACAATTTCACTTTCCTTGGCATGCGCGAGTTCAAATATTCCGGCGGCGCGGAGAGCGGCAATCTAGAGCGCGCCGACAAACCCGGTCTCGGCATCCTCGCCGACCCGGATGTGCTGGTGCTCCGGCGCGGCACCGAGGCGGTGACGACGACGCCCGAAATCCGCGCCTTCCTGCATGGGCCGGAGCCGCTGATCGTCACCAAGGCCAACGCCAAGTCGCTGGTGCACCGCCGCATTTATCTCGATTATATCGGCGTCAAAACCTACACCGCCAAGGGCACGCTTGCCGGCGAGTTGCGCATGGTCGGCCTATTCACCTCGACTGCCTACACGCGCTCGGTGATGAAAATCCCGTATCTGAGGTCAAAGGCCGAGACCATCATCGCCAAGTCCGGCTTTGACCGGCACGACCATTCCGGCAAGGCACTGATCAACGTTCTGGAGAGCTATCCGCGCGACGAACTGTTCCAGGTGCCGGTGCCGATCCTGAAGAAGCACGCCGCGGCCATTCTCGGCCTGGTCGAGCGGCCGCGGGTGCGGGCGCTGGTGCGCGCCGACCAGTTCGACCGCTTCGTCTCGATCCTCGTCTTCGTGCCGCGCGACCGCTATGACAGCGTCGTGCGCGAGAAGATCGGCACCTATCTCAAGACCGTCTTCGAAGGCCGTTTGTCGGCTTACTATCCGGCTTTCCCCGAGGGCGGGCTGGCGCGTGTGCATTTCATCATCGGCCGCTCCGGCGGCAAGACGCCGAAGGTCGAGCAGGCGGTGATCGAAGCGGCGATCCGCGACATCGTGCGAACCTGGGACGACGCGCTGGCCGAAGCTGCGGAAGCCGTCGGCGGCGATCCATCGCTGAAGGCGATCGCCGCGCGTCTGCCTGAGAGCTATCGCGATTCCTTCAGCGCGGCCGTCGCGCTGAAGGATGCGGGGCGCATCGCCGGCATCAGCACCGCCAACCCGATCGCCATCGACTATTACCGCCATGCCGAGCAGAAACCGCATCAGGCAGCGCTGAAGATCTACCACCACGGCAGCCCGGTAGCGCTGTCGCGTCGCGTGCCGGTGCTGGAAAACATCGGCTTCCGCGTCATCAGCGAGCGCACCTTCGAGGTTGGCGAGGACGGCGGCGACACCGTCTTCGTCCACGACATGGAGCTGGAGAACAGCTACGGCAAGCCGATCGACCTCAGCGATGGCGGCGCGCTGTTCGAGGACGCGTTCCTGTCGGTCTGGCGCGGCGACATCGACAATGACAGCTATAACGGGCTTGCCCAGACCGCCGGCTTGTGGTCGGGCGAAGTCAGCATTCTGCGCGCCTATGGCCGCTACCTGCAGCAAGCCGGTATCCCGCAGAGCCAGGATTTCATCGCGGCCGCGCTCAACCGCTATCCCGACATTGCGCGCGGCCTGCATGCACTGTTCGTCGCTCGTCTCGGCCCGACCGCCGAGACGGAAGGCGTCATCGCCGCCAAGCACCTCAAGGCCAAGATCAAGGACGCGCTGGAGGAAGTCCCTAACATTGATGACGACACCATCATCCGCCGCTATCTCAACCTGATCGAAGCCTCGTTGCGCACCAACCATTTCGTTGCGGGAACGAAGGAGCGGGGCCAGTCACTGGCGATCAAGCTCGATTCGCAGGCGGTCGAAGGATTGCCGGCGCCGCGGCCGTGGCGCGAGATCTTCGTCTACGGTTCCGAGGTCGAAGGCGTGCATCTGCGCTTCGGCCCGGTTGCGCGCGGCGGCCTGCGCTGGTCGGACCGCGCCCAGGATTACCGCACCGAGGTGCTCGGCCTGGTGAAGGCGCAACAGGTCAAGAACGCCGTCATCGTGCCGGTCGGCGCCAAGGGCGGCTTCTATCCGAAGAAGCTGCCGATGAGCGCCGGCCGCGACGCCATCTTCGAGGCCGGCACCTCGGCCTACAAGAATTTCGTTTCCAGCCTGCTGTCGATCACCGACAACATCGGCCTCGATGGCGTCATACCCCCAGCCGGTGTCGTCAGGCGCGATCCTGACGACCCCTACTTTGTCGTCGCCGCCGACAAGGGCACGGCAACCTTCTCCGACACCGCCAATGCCATTTCGGAGAAACACGGTTTCTGGCTCGACGATGCCTTCGCCAGCGGCGGCTCGGCCGGCTACGACCACAAGAAGATGGGCATCACCGCCAAGGGTGCCTGGGAAGCGGTCAAGCGGCATTTCCGCGAGATCAACCGCGACATCCAGACCACCCCCTTCACCGTCGTCGGCGTCGGCGACATGTCGGGCGACGTGTTCGGCAACGGCATGCTCTTGTCGCCGCAGACCAGGCTGATCGCCGCCTTCGACCATCGCGACATCTTCATCGATCCCGATCCAGACAGGGTGGCGTCGATGGCGGAGCGCGAGCGCATGTTCGCGCTGCCGCGTTCGTCCTGGCAGGACTATGACAAGACCAAGCTGTCGGAAGGCGGCGTCATCGTCTCGCGCAGCCAGAAGTCGATCACGCTGCCTGCGGCAGCGGCGGCGGCGATTGGCCTCGCCAAGACCACCGCGACACCGGCCGAGATCATGACCGCCATCCTCAAGGCGAACGTCGACCTTCTGTGGTTCGGCGGCATCGGCACGTATTTACGGGCCTCGGGCGAAACCAATGCCGAAGTCGGCGACCGCGCCAATGACGCCATCCGCATCACCGCGCTCGATGTGCGGGCCAAAGTGATCGGTGAGGGCGCCAATCTCGGCGTCACGCAGCGTGCCCGCATCGAATTCGGCATGAATGGCGGTCGCTGCAACTCCGATGCCATCGACAATTCCGGCGGCGTCAACTGCTCCGACGTCGAGGTCAACATCAAGATCGCGCTGGCGTCCGCCATGCGCAAGGGATCGCTGACCCGGCCGGCGCGCAACAAGCTGCTGGCCGAGATGACCGACGAGGTCGCCGGCCTCGTGCTGTCCAACAATTACGAACAGACGCTGGCGCTTTCCATCGCCCGCAAGCGCGGCCTTGCCGACATTGCGCACCAGAGCCGGTTCATGGCGGCGCTGGAGGCTTGGGGCCTGCTCGACCGCGCTGTCGAGACGCTGCCGTCGCCGGCCGCCCTTGCCGAGCGCGAGGCGCGTGGCGAGCCGCTGACCCGGGCGGAGCTTGGCGTGCTGCTCGCCTATGCCAAGATCGTGCTGTTTTCCGACATCGTCGCCAGCGACGTGCCTGACGACGCGCATTTCGACCGCGATCTGATGGGCTATTTCCCTGACCGGATGGCGAAGAAATATGCGGCCGAGATCCATGGCCACCGGCTGCGCCGCGAAATCATCGCCCGCGTCGTCGCCAACGATCTCGTCAATCGCGGCGGACCGTCATTCGTCAACCGGCTGCAGGAAGCCACGGGGCGCAGCGCGGCCGACGTGGTGCGCACCTTCGCCGTGGTGCGCGACGGCTTCGCGTTGCCGGCGCTCTATCAGGAGATCGATGCGCTGGACAGCCACATCGACGGCCAGGCGCAGCTCGATCTCTACCAGTCCGTCAGCCGGCTTATCTTCGTGACCAGCGGCTGGTATCTGAAGAACGATGCCGGCACCGCAGCGCTCGGCCAGCGCATTGCCGAACTGCAAGAGGCGCGCATGGCGCTGGAGCCGAAGCTGCTCTCGCTGCTACCGGCCTTCTCGCGCGAGCGGGTCGAGGAGAGGCGGTATGGCCTGTTCAAGGCCGGCGCCCCCGAAAAGCTCGCCGGGCAGCTGGCAATGGCCGATGTGGCGGGACTGATCCCCGACATCGCACTGACGGCGCGCACGGCCAATGCCGACGTCGTCGCCTCGGCCAAGGCGTTCTTCGCCGTCAGCGATGCCTTCCGCATTCCGCGCGTCGAAGAGGCGGCGCGTTCAATCACGCCGTCGGACTATTACGACCAGCTGGCGCTGTCGCGCGCCACCGACACGATCGGCGCGGCGCGGCGCGGCATTGCGGTGGCGGCTCTCGCCGGCCATGCCGGGACGGCGGATCCTGTGGCGGCCTGGCTGGAAGCCGGAGGCGAGCGCGTGGCGCGCATCCGCGAGCGGCTGCAGGCGCTGACCGAAGGCGGGGATATCACCGTGTCCAGGCTGTCGGTGGCTTCGGGGCTGATGAGCGATCTGACGGGGATGTGAGGCTCGGGACTTTACCCTCCCCCTTGTGGGGAGGGTCGCTGCGAAGCAGCGGGGTGGGGGTGCGGCACCGACCCCACCCGGACCTTCGGTCCGACGTCCCCACAAGGGGGAGGTAGAGGCGCGGCGCCTTTCTTCGCGTCTCTATGCAGGTAGACAGCGGCGACATCCAGGTGAGGGGCAGCGCGAATCTTTGGCGGTTTGCATGAGCATTCGAAACATGCAGACATGGCATCCGACAAGCGCGGTGTCCCGGGGGAATCATCATGGCGGCGGTAGAAACAGTGCAGCGGGCATCCGGGCACGGCATCTGGGGATGGATGTTCTTCGACTGGGCGGCGCAGCCGTTTTTCACCGTCGTCACCACCTTCATCTTCGGGCCTTATTTCGTCTCGCGCATGGCGAGCGATCCGGTCTCAGGCCAGGCGGCCTGGGGCTACGGCATCGCTGTTGCGGGCCTGGTCATTGCCGTGCTGTCTCCCATCCTCGGCTCGATTGCCGACCAGACCGGGCCGCGCAAGCCGTGGATTGCGTTCTTCGCCTCGATCAAGATCATCAGCCTTTGCCTGCTATGGTTCGCCGCTCCCGGCTCGAACCTTTTCCTGGTGGTGCTGTTCTTTTCTCTCGCTTCGGTCGCGGCGGAATTCTCGACCGTGTTCAACGATTCGATGATGCCGCGCCTGGTGCCGAAGAGCGAGATCGGCCACGTCTCCAACATTGCCTGGGGACTTGGTTATCTCGGCGGCATGATCGCGCTGATCTTTGTTGTCGCCTGTCTTGCGGGTTCGCCGGAGACCGGCAAGACGATCATCGGCATCGACCCGCTCTTTGGGCTCGACCCGAAACTCGGCGAGGACGCGCGCGCCACCGGGCCGCTGTCGGCCGGCTGGTATTTCCTGTTCATCCTGCCGATGTTCTTCTTTACGCCGGACGCCATCAAGGGGATTCCGATCGGGCCCGCGGTGCGCGAGGGGCTGTCGGAACTGAAGTCGACGCTGACTGAAGTGCGCCGGCGCAAAGGCATCTTCCGCTTCCTTGTCGCCCGCATGATTTATCAGGACGGCGTCAATGCGCTGCTCGCTTTGGGCGGCACCTTTGCGGCAGCGATGTTCCACTGGTCGATCACTGAGATCGGCATGTTCGGCATTATCCTCAACGTCGTCGCCATCGTCGGCTGCCTGGTTGCCGCATGGCTGGACACCGCGCTTGGCTCCAAGACCATCGTGATGATTTCGCTCGTCCTGCTCAGCATCGCCACCATCGGCATCGTTTCGACCGGGCCAGGCTACACATTGTTCGGCGCCTGGATGATGCCGGGAGCCGATAGTGGCGGCCTGTTCGGCACGGCGGCGGAAAAGGCCTACATTTTCTATGGCCTGCTGATAGGGCTGGCGTTCGGACCGGTGCAGGCGTCGTCACGCTCCTACATGGCGCGCAGCGTCACCGCAGCCGAGTCCGGCCGCTATTTCGGCATCTATGCGCTGGCCGGACGGGCGACGAGTTTCCTGGCGCCGTTCATGGTGGCGTCGATCACGCTCGCCAGCGGCTCGGCGCGGCTCGGCATGGCGGCCATCGTGCTGTTCCTGGGCGTTGGGATCGCGATATTGATCTGGACGCCGTACCCGGCGGATCAGCCGGTGGAATAGCGCCGCACTTTTCCTTCTCCCCTTGTGGGAAAAGGCAGAGGCGCTCAATGCCTGAAATGCCTCACGCCGGTAAACACCATAGCAATGCCATGCGCGTCGGCAGCGGCGATAACGTCGTCGTCGCGCATCGAGCCGCCGGGCTGGATCACCGCCGTGGCGCCGGCTTCGATGGCTGAGATCAGCCCGTCGGCGAAAGGGAAGAAAGCGTCGGAGGCGACCACCGAGCCCTTGGTCAACGGCTCCGCGAGGCCAGCTGCTTCCGCCGCGTCGAGGGCCTTGCGGGCGGCGATGCGCGAGGAATCGACGCGGCTCATCTGGCCGGCGCCGATGCCGACGGTAGCGCCGTCTTTTGCATAGACGATGGCGTTCGACTTGACGTGCTTGGCGATGCGGAAAGCGAATTTGAGGTCGGCCATCTCGGCCGCACTCGGTGCGCGCTTGGTCACCACCTTGAGCTCGAGATCGTCGACCACCGCGTTGTCGCGGCCCTGGACGAGCATGCCGCCGGCGACGGATTTCACAGTGATGCCGCCGGCGTGCGGATCGGGCAGACCGCCGGTGACCAGCAGTCGCAAATTCTTTTTGGCGGCGATGATGCGGACAGCGTCCTCCGACGCGTTCGGCGCGATGATCACCTCGGTGAAGGTTTTTACGATCTCCTGCGCCGCTTCCGCATCGAGGATGCGGTTCATGGCGACGATACCGCCAAAGGCCGAAACCGGGTCGCAGGCCAGCGCTCTCGCATAGGCAGCAGCCAGCGAAGCGTCCTCGGCGACGCCGCACGGGTTGGCGTGCTTGATGATGGCAACGGCGGCGCAGCGGTTGGGGTCGAACTCGCCCACCAGCTCGAAGGCGGCATCGGTGTCGTTGATGTTGTTGTAGGACAGCTGCTTGCCCTGCAACTGGCGAGCCGTGGCGACCCCCGGCCGCTTGTCGCCATTGACATAGAAGCCGGCGCTCTGATGCGGGTTCTCGCCATAGCGCATGACACTTTCCAGCCTGCCCCCGAAGGCGCGCCAGGTCGGATGCTCGATCTCCAGCGTTTCGGCGAACCAGCCGGAGATCGCCGCATCGTAGCTGGCGGTGCGGGCAAAGGCCTTTGCCGCCAGCTTCTGGCGGAAATCCAGCGACAGCGAGCCGATGTTCATCTCTAGCGCGTTCAGCACCGAGGCATAATCGCCGGGATCGGTGACGATGGCGACATAGGCATGGTTCTTGGCCGAGGCGCGGATCATCGCCGGGCCGCCAATGTCGATGTTCTCGACAACAGCGGCATAGTCGGCGCCGGAGCGGCGGACCTCCTCGAACGGGTAGAGATTGGAGACGAGCAGATCGATCGGCTCGATGCCGTGATCGTGCATCGCCTTGGCGTGTTCGGGATCGTCGCGCACGCCGAGCAGTGCGCCATGCACCGACGGGTGCAGCGTCTTGACGCGGCCGTCCATGATCTCGGGAAAGCCTGTCAGTTCCGAGACGTCACGCACCGCCAGCCCCGCCTCGGCGATCGCCTTTGCCGTACCTCCGGTCGAGACCAGCTCGACGCCGGCCGCGACCAGCCCTTTGGCGAAGTCGGTCAGGCCGGTCTTGTCGAAGACGGAAAGCAGGGCGCGGCGGACCGGAAGGAGGTCGGGTGCCGGAATGTTCTTGGCGGCGACGGCCATGGGCTGGCGGCCTTTCAGGGCTGATTGGAGAGCGTTGCCGGGCCGTAGCACATGAGGTCAGGAAATCAAGCCGGAAGCTCGATCAAGCCGGCGCCGGCAACGACGCTCAGCTGTTCTCGGGATAGCCGGCGATGCCGGTGCGCGTGAGCTGCCAATGCACCTCGGCGATCTCCGAGGCCTTGAAGGCGAGCACGATCTGGCGGCTGCGGCGCGGGCCGCCAAGGCCGGCGAAATAGATCGATTCCTCGACCTCCGGCACCACTTCGGTGCAGGTGAACACCCATGTGTCGGCCTGGTCGGCGGTCAGCACCAGGCGGTCATGCTCGTCCTGCAAAAGGTTGATATCAGGGTGGATGTGGAAGCGCACCACGACGAAGTCGCGGCCATTGTTGCGGATCGCCGCACCGCCCGGGCGGAGGAAGCGATCCCTGCCGGCGAGCACATTGCCCTCGCTCGACAGTTTCAGCTCGCGCTCATGCAGGAAGCCAAAGCGCTGCATATAGCCGTCATGGCGGGCGATGAAGCCTTGCGTGCCCTTCTGGTCGATGCGCTTGCAAGGCACATGCTGCGGGCCGCCGAGCAAGGGTGAGCCGAGCAGGTCGTTGACGCGCAGCGAATGGGAAAACCGCGCCGACGAGGTGTCGTTGATGGTGGCGGTCGAATGCGCCGCGGTGGCACGGGCCAGCGGCCGGAACTCGGCAGCGCCATAGGTGTCGATGCCGGCATTGACGATATAATGCTGGCGACCGGACGAGAGTTCGAAGGCCAGGCACCCGGCATGCGCGGCGTTGGACACATCGACGGCCGGCGACGGGCCGGTATCGGCAATCACCGTCACGCCGCCCATCGACAGGCGCTCATAGCCGGAATGCGGCGCGTGCAGCAGCGGCGCGCCGGCGGTGTCGTCGTGGCGCAAGATGGTGGCTATACGGTCGTGGATGGTGGCGCCCATGCCGTTGAAGCGGGCGAGGCTGCCATCCTGATGGCGGAAGAAGCGCAGCGCCGGCAGCATGCGGTCGATGGCGCCCATCAGGGCGGCCGGTGGCGTTTCGGCCTGGTTGGCATAGGTCTGACGCAGCGGCAGGAGATCGGCGAGCAATTCGAGCACCGCCATCGGGTTGCGCGAAATATGGCCGCCATCGGGAAGGATCTGGCGGTCGAGTTCTTCCGCCAGGTTGCGGGTGGCGCCGCGCAGTGCCGAGGCCGGCGCCGGCAGCGACAGCGCGGCGAAGGCAAGCGCGATACGAGCGCGCAGCCTGTCCTTGCCGTCCGGCATCTCGCGCGCCATCGAGCGGAGATAGCGGATCTGCACGGCGAGCGATTTCAGGAAGGCGCGATAGAACGGAAATTCGGCCCCTTGTAGGACAACCGAGGAGTGTTGCAACCAGGCAATGACTCGCTTGGCGGTGGTGCCGGGCTCCCAGGCTATGCCGGAAATCTGGTTGCCATGCATGGCGATCCAGTCGGAGACAAGCGCGCGTGCATTGGCGGCGGCCAGCTCGGTGCCGGCGGCGCGCATATGGCGCAGCCAGCGAAAGCCGTGCAGCGTCTTCACCCAGCCGCGATTGGCGACATCGATCTGGAATGGCGATTTGCCGCCGGTCTCGACCAGATGTCCCGACAGCGGATAGCGGCCATAGTAGATCTCGAGCGCGATCTGCGGATCGGCGAGCCTGAGGTCGGGCGGTGCAATCAGGACGCGTTCGGGCGTGCGCCCGGAATAGCGCCAGCGATAAACTGGCCCCGCGCGAAGGCGCCGGCGCGTCTTGCGCCAAAACTCCTTAGCGACAAGCGTCCACAGACGTGTCGTGCTGCCGGCAGCCAGTGCCAAAACCCCTCCTCGTCGCCTGGAGATAGAGCATGCTGTCGCCCGAAAACCGCGTCACACTTTTCGGCATCATGTTCCGGTACCCCAGCACAAGCTTATATGATTCAAGAACTTATGCGAAGTCGAATTCCGCCGACGTGAAGCGCCTCACGCTGCCGGCCACCGACCCACCCCGAAAAAAGTCAAGCGCTTCGCGGGTTTAAGCCCGGCAATCCTGCACTCACTTGCGGTTGTGGCGAGACCGAAATTCGCTGGGCGAACAGTTTTCGCGGTCGCGAAACAGACGGGAGAAATAGAAGGCGTCGTGGATGCCGACGGCGGCCGCAATGGACTCGATGGGCGAATCGGAGGCGGCCAGCATCTGTTTGGCGCGGTCGAGCCTCGTGCGCAGTTGGAAGGCCTTGGGCGACATGCCGGCTGCCCGCGCAAATCTGCGCCGCAAGGTTGCCGGCGACATCGAGAATTTCGCGGCGAAGGCATCGAGATCGACCGGGTCGCACGCGCAGCGGCGCAATTCGTCGACGATGGGCTGCATGTCGGCGGCATCCTGGAGGCTGTGGTTTCGTTGACGGCTGTTCCAATCCATTGCCTGGCGGGCAGCACGCACGACGATGCGATGCATCGTGGCGGCGGCTTCTGCCTGGCTCAGCATCGTATCGAGCGACAGCTCACCATGCAGCCTGTCGAACAGCCGCTGCATTTTGCCGAGGTCGCGCAAGGGGACGACAGGGGCGTCCTCGGCAATCAGCCGCAGCCGGGTGAAATCGCGTATCAAGGCGCCGTCGAAGAGCGCCCAGCGTTCGAGCCAGCCCGATGCGTCCGGCCCGTAGGAATGCATCCTCCCGGGAAGCAGCCAGAACAGGGCCGGCGCTTGGATCGTCTGCATGCCGGCAGTCCTGGTTTCAAGCCAGCCTTGACCGTTCTCAATCAGCACCACGGCGAATTCCGGCAATTTGCGCGCTTGGATCGCCTGCGTGACGCGATGCCGACCAATCCCTGTAACCGACAGGCCGCCGGCCGCGGCCGGTGCGGATCTGTAGAGTGCGTAAGAGAGATCGTTCATGAGCGAAAAGTCCATGGCTTCGTTCCGTCCATGGGCGAGTGTGCAAACAGCATGGCATTTCCAGCTAAGGATGGAAAATCGCAGGTGGCTGAAATGTCTAGCTCAACAGGTGGCATGCAACGACGGAGTCCTGTTGCGTCAATCGATCTGAACGCCAACGGCAAGACATTATCGATGGCGCCGAACCGGTTGGGTCATCTCGTGCCGACCGACGCCGGGATCGGCATCGATGCCATTCGAGGCCTCCTTGCCGAGCAAGGCTATGTCTGGCTGAAAGGTATGCTGCCGCGCCGCGACGTCATGGATTTTCGCGGCTGGGTGTTTTCGTATCTGGCCGACACCGGCTTGCTGCAGCCCGGGTCCGATCCCGCGCTTGGCCTGGCGGCCGGCACGTTCGACCGTCAGCTCGCCGATCGCCGGTTGATGGCGCTGGTTCGCTCCACCGCCTATGAAGGGTTCTGCGCACAGCCCCTGATGGCTCGGCTAATGGATGCGTTCGTCGGCGGGCTGTCCTATTTGCACAAGCGCAAGATCATGCGTTTCACCCAACCGGGCACCACTGTGGCGACGCCGGCGCATTACGACCTCGTCTATCTGCGCGGCGGCACTAGCCGCATCGTCACTGCCTGGATCCCGATCGGCGACGTTCCCGTCGACATGGGCGGCCTGGTCTATCTCGAGGGATCGCACGCCATCGGCCTCGACATGGAGGCCCGGTTCGCCAGGGACAATGCCGGGCTGAGCCCGCAGGAGCGCATCAGCGCCTACAACAGGAACATGAGCGAGGGCGGCTGGGTGTCGAAGGACCTGCCCGACATGGCGGAGCGGTTCGATACACGCTGGCTGATCGCGGATTTCGAGGCCGGCGATGTCGTCCTCCACTCGCCCTACATGATCCACGCCTCGACAACCAACCAGAGCGCGGAGGGGCGTATCCGGCTCTCCACCGATATCCGCTACCAGAATATCGATGATGAGATCGATGCAAGGTGGGGGAAGCACTGGTCCTTGGACGACATGCTTTAGGCATGTCGTCGCGTCGGAGTCAGGCCAGTCGTCGCATGCGGGCGGCGAAGAAGCCGTCCAGGCCGGAAACCCCTGGCGAACCAAGGTCAAGATCGGCGGGTGTGGTGCGCAGCGTGCCTTGCGGGGTCAGGAAGGCGTCGATGCCGGCGATTTCGCCGGGCTGCAGCGGATCGTCGGCGACGGTCTTGCTGCCGGCCAGAAAGGCGCGATACAGATCCTCGCCTTCGATCGGGTCCAGCGAACAGTTGGAAAAAACAATCCGGCCGCCCGGTTTGACCAAAGTGACGGCGCGGGCGAGCAGCTTTGCTTGCAGATCGGCTAGCTTTTCGACGTCGGCTGCCGTCTTGGTCCATGGCACGTCCGGGTGGCGCCGAACCGTGCCGGTGGAAGAGCAGGGCGCGTCGAGCAGGACGGCGTCGAAAAGCTCCGCCGGCTGGTATTTCAGCAGATCGGCCTGCACGATCTCGGCGGACAGCCCAAGCCGTTCGAGGTTCTGCGTCAGCCGCGCCAGCCGGTTCTTCGAGGTGTCCAAGGCGGTGACTTTGGCGCCGGCAAGGATAAGCTGAGCGGTCTTGCCGCCGGGGGCGGCGCAGAGGTCGGCGACGCGTAATCCTTTGACATCGCCGAACAGCCGCGCCGGAAAACTGGCGGCGGCGTCCTGGACCCACCATGCGCCTTCGCTGAAGCCCGGCAGTTCGGTGACGGAGGCGCTGAGCTTTTCCACTCGCACCGTGCCGGTCGGCAGCACGATGCCGCCGAGCTTTTCGGCCCACAATTCGGGATCGGCCTTGACCGTGAAATCCACCGGCGCCTCAACGCGATGCGCCGCCAGGATCTGTCTGGTCATCTCGGCGCCATAGGCAGCCTTCAGCCGGTCGGAGAACCATTTTGGCGCCTCATCGGTGGCGGCAAGAGCGGCAGGCAGTTCGGTCTCCTTGGCGCGCGCCAAAGTGCGCAGCACGCCGTTGACGAGGCCGGAAAAGCGCTGCGTGCGTGGGTCCGACTTGGCGTGGGTCACAGCCAAATCGACGGCGGCGCTGTCGGGGATGTCGAGGAACAGGATCTGCGCCGCCGCAACATGCAGGATGTGCAACAAAGCTGTGGCGTTGGGCGGCAGCGGCTTTTCAAGGCGGCGGGCGAGGAGCCCGGCAATGGTCATGCGGTAGCGCAGCGCGGTCACCAGTATGGCGCGCACCAGGCCGCGGTCGCGCAGGTCGAGCACTTTGTATTGCGGATGGCCGTTCTCGTGGTCGGTCAGCCCGTCGAGCGGCGTCTTGGCGTCGATAACGGCGGCCAGCAGCCGCGCCGCGGCCTTGCGCGCGGCGAGGCCGGCGACGAATTCGTCCGAGCTGTTTTCGCGATCGCCTGAATGTGCGGGCCGGGATCTGGCGCCGCTCACGACCACGGACCTTTGGGTCCGGTCGGATTGCGGCCCCACGGATTGGCTTTCGGCTTGGCCGGTTTGGTCGGCTGCGTGGGGCGTGCTGCCTTACCCCACGGACCTTGCTCGGCATCGGCCGGCAATTCTTCGATCGGCTCTGGCGTCGGCGCCTGGCGCGGCGCCGGCTGGAGGCCTGCCATGTCGCGCGCCATCGCCTGCAGCGCGGCGATGCGGTTGTCGGTGTTCGGGTGGGTCGAAAACAGGCTGTCCATTCGCTCGCCGTGAAGAGGATTAATGATGAAGAGATGCGCGGTCGCGGGATTGCGTTCGGCATCCGGGTTGCGGATGCGTTCGGCGCCGCGGGCGATCTTGTCAAGCGCTGATGCCAGCCAAAGCGGATTTCCAACGATTTCGGCGCCGCGCCGGTCGGCCTCGTATTCGCGGGTGCGGCTGACCGCCATCTGCACGATCATGGCGGCGAAGGGCGCGACCAGCATCGCCACCAGCACGCCGACAAAGCCGAACGGGTTGTTGTTGTCGCGGCTGCCGCCGAAGAAGAAGGCGAAATTGCCGAGCATCGAGATGGCGCCGGCGAGTGTCGCGACAATGGTCATGGTCAGCGTGTCTCGATGCTGGATGTGGGCCAGCTCATGCGCCATGACTGCCGCCACCTCCTCATGCGACAGGCGCTCCAGCAGCCCGGTCGAGGCCGCGACCGCGGCGTTCTCGGGATTGCGGCCGGTGGCGAAGGCGTTCGGCTGCGGATTGTCGATCAGATAGGTCTTGGGCATCGGCAGGCCGGCCTGCTTGGCCAACGCCTCGACGATGGCGTGGAATTCGGGCGCGTTCTTCGCGTTGACCTCGACGGCGCGGTTCATCGACAGCACCATCTTGTCGGCATTCCAGTAGCTGAACAGATTGGTGCCCGCGGCGACCAGGAAGGCGATCATCATGCCGCCGGTGCCGCCGATCAGAAAGCCGACGCCCATGAACAGCGCCGTCATCGCGGCCAGAAGCATGGTGGTGCGTAGCGTGCTCATCATCTGCTCCCTGTGCGGCCGTGGCAAAAAAAGGTCGATCGGGGTGAACTCATGGCTATATGATGGGAAACGCCGCCCTTTGTTTCAATCCGCCCGGACTATCGCATGACCGACCAACCCAGCAAAGCCGATGCCGACCGGGAGAAGGACCTGACGCCGGCGGCCAGCCGAGCGCTGGCTGAAGCCGAGGCGCGCCGTGAAGCGTATCGCCAGAAGGAAGCTGCGTTGCCGAAGGAAATCGGCGGCCGCGGCGGCAAGGAACCCGGCCGCTACGGCGACTGGGAAGTGAAGGGACTGGCTAGCGATTTCTAGTGGTTCAGGAACGGAAGAACTGGGGAACTGGTGAGCTGAAGAGTTGAAGAAAAAGGCGCACAGCAGTTCTCCAGTTCTCCAGTTCTCAGGCCGCGCTGCGCTGTGCCCCCAACGTCATCCAGCCGCTGTCATCGATCGTGATGGAGACGGTTTCGTAGCCGCCAATCGAGTTGTGCTGAGTCGTCATTGGATGCTGGTGAGTGGCGCTGATCACCATCACCGACGCGCCCGCTGCTTCCGCCGCCGCGATACCGGCCGGTGCGTCCTCGAAGACCAGACAGTCGCCGATATCGACGCCGAGCCGTTTTGCCGCCAGCAGGAAACAGTCGGGCGCCGGCTTGCCGTGCGACACATCCTCGGCCGCGACCACCAAGGCGGGAACCGGGATGCCGGCGGCCCGCATGCGCAGCAGCGCCAACGGGCGCGGCGCCGAGGTGACGATCGCCCAGCGCTCTGGCGGCAAAGCGTTGAGGAACGGCACGGCGCCAGCGATCGGCAGCACGCCTTCGACATCGTCCGACTCGGCCTGCAACAGCACAAACGCCTCATGAACAGGGTCGACGCCGGGAAGCGCCAGCCTGGTGATGGTCTCGACCGCCCGCACGCCATGGATCGTCGGCAGGAAGGCTTCGACGTCGAGACCGTGCTTAAGCGCCCACGCCGCCCAGACGCGCTCGGCCGAGGCGATCGAATTGAGCACCGTGCCATCCATATCGAACAGGAACGCGGCGAATTTTCTGCCTGCAAACATCCGATTTTCCATGGGGTTAGGGATCGTTTCGGGAGGGTCGAAACATGTCGTGCGACCGTAACGTCGCCACGCCTGCCTGGGAAGCCGCGCGAGAGCCTTTTCGATAGTTCCAGGGAACCATGGTCCCGCCTCTGGCGTTTTGAGCATACTGTTTTCCACGGGATCGAAGGGGCAATCATTGTGCTGATCCGGCTCGGCTACGAAATCGCCATTGAATGCGTCGGCGCCACGCCGGTCATCTCGCTGCTTGATATCCACAGGGATCGTCAGGCCGACATCAAACGGCAGACGCGCGTGCTGACGTCGCCTTCAGTGCCGAGCAAGGTCTATCACGATCTGTTCGGCAATACCTGCCGCCGCTTCACCGTACCCGCCGGCAGTTTCCGCATTCTCTATGACGCAGCCGTCGAGGACAGCGGCGAGCCTGACGCGGTCAACACGCTGGCCAGGGAAGTGCCGGTGGCGGAACTGCCGGACGATGTGCTCGGCTACCTCCTCGGCAGCCGCTATTGCGAGACCGATCATCTGAGCAGTCTGGCCTGGCAGCTTTTCGGCCATGTTCCCTCCGGCTGGGCGCGGGTGCAGGCGATCGTCGACTATGTCCACAACCGGCTGTCCTTCGGCTATGGCTATGCGCGGTCGACGCGCACCGCAGCCCAGGCGCATGAGGAGCAGGTTGGTGTATGCCGCGACTTCGCCCATCTAGCGATCACGCTCTGCCGCTGCATGAACATCCCGGCCCGCTATGTGAACGGTTATCTCGGCGACATCGGCGTACCGGCCGACCCGGCGCCGATGGACTTTTCGGCCTGGATGGAAGTGTTCCTCGACGGCAAATGGTACACGTTCGACCCGCGTCATAATCGTCCGAGGATAGGCCGCGTCGTCATCGCGCGCGGTCGTGATGCCACGGATGTCCCGCTGCTGCACAGCTTCGGCCCGCATCAGCTCTCGCTGTTCAAGGTCTGGACCTATGAGCAGGAAGGCAATCTGTTCAACCCGCCCTATCACGGCGTCGACAAGACGGTGAGCGCGCGGATGCTGGCGTGACCGGACTCTGATCCGCTTCGACACACAATCCGGGAATGGAAAAGGCCGCCGCTTCTTGACGAAGCCGGCGGCCTTCCGTGTTTCCGTCCGTGGCGCGGCCAATGGCGGCGACCGAGGTCACCCGCCGCGCTTATCGCGCCTTAACGGGAAGACTGCTTCCCGAAAGTGCAATCCGCTGAGGCCACGTTCTGGAAAACGAAATCACTCGACATCGGATCACCTCCTTTCGATTTGTTGAACACGTACAGATGATGGGGTGCGTTGCAGCAAAAAACAAGATGCCGATTTGAAATAGCTGGCGAGCCGCCTTTTGCGCCGGGTTGCGAAGAGCCGCGCGGGCGGGCAAAATCCATGCAAGGTGGATTGTCAGGACTCGGGAGGATTGCCATGGAGGCAGCCGAGAAGGCCGCGCGCATCGTGCGAACGGTGATCGAAACGCTGAAGCCGGGTTTTGCGGTCAAGCTGTGGACCGGCGAGCGAATCGGTCCCGCCACCGGGCCCGTGCTCACCATCAACGACCAGGACATCGTCTGGCAGGTGGTGAAGCGGCCATCGTTGTCGACGCTGATCGAGATGTGGATCTCCAAGACGATAGACATCGAAGACGGGACGATTTTCGATTTCTACGCACTGCCGTCGCAAGGCAAGCTCAGGACCAAGCTCAAGTCGCTGCCGAAGCTGGCGATCCTGCGCGACCTGCCGGCGGTGCTCCTGTCACGCAAGCAGATGAGTGCACGCACCGATCTGTCGGGTCGCAACCCCTATGTCAGCGGGTCGAGCCAGGAGGCGATCCAGCATCACTACGACATTTCGAATGCCTTTTACCGGCTCTTCCTCGACGAGCGCATGGTCTACAGCTGCGGCTACTTCAAGGATTTCGCCGATGGCATCGACCAGGCGCAGGCCGACAAGCTCGACCATATCTGCCGCAAGCTCAGGCTGAAATCGGGCGAAAAGCTGCTCGACATCGGCTGCGGCTGGGGCGCCATGCTGATCCATGCGGCCAAAAATTACGGCGTCGTCGGCCATGGCGTGTCGCTGTCGCAGGCGCAGACCGATCTCGCCCGCGAGCGCATCCGCGCCGAAGGGCTGCAGGACCGCATCACCATCGAGATCAAATCCTATGCGGAACTCAAAGGCTCCTTCGACAAGATATCCTCGATCGGCATGTTCGAGCATCTCGGCCTCGCCAACCACGCCAGCTATTTCAAGACCATCCATCGCTTGCTGAAGCCCGGCGGCATCTATCTGCACCACGCCATCACCAGGCGAAGCAAGGGCGACTTGAAGAAAACCTTGCGCAAGGGGCCGGAGTTCAAGGCGCTGCTCAAATACATTTTCCCCGGCGGGGAACTCGACACGATCGGCATGACGCTGGGCAATCTGGAGGCGCATGGCTTCCTGGTCTACGACGTCGAGAATCTGCGCGAGCACTATGCGCGCACCTGCCGGCTGTGGGCCCAGCGGCTACAGGCTCGCTTCGACGAGGCGGTCGCCGAAGTCGGCGAGGCCAAGGCACGGCTGTGGCTGCTTTATCTCACCGGCTGCTCGATCACCTTCGAGCGCGCCTCGGCGCAGATTTTTCAGACCGTCGTCACCAAACGCGCACGCGGCCCGAGCGGGCTGCCGCCGACACGGGCGGATCTGTATCGGTAGGGATAGGATTCGGGGCCGAACCCCACGCTTTCCAAGGTCTGCGATTCGCTGCCTCGCGGTAGAGGCCTACACGAACCGCATCGGCGCGCCGATCTCGACACGGGCAGGCCTGTCCACAGTGCAATAGACGCCGAGATTATGGGCGTTGTGGCGGACCAGATTGCGCAGGATGCCGGGATCGTGGTCAAAGCCGTCCTGGCTGATGATGGTGAAGCCGCAGCGGCGGCACGGCTCCGAGACGGTCACCAGCAGGTCGCCGATGGCAAGCTTGCGGCCAATCCACTCGGTCTCGGGAAACGAGCCTTCGACCGCCGCCATGTCGACGACGATGTTGGGGCGGAAGCGGCGCGGATCGGGAATGCCTTCGGGGTGCAGCGCCTTTAGCCGCGCCAGCGATGCGGTGGTCAAGAGATGGATCGGCGCTTTGCGGTAGCGCGCCGCGGTGAGCGGGCCGGTGTAGCCGGGGGCGTTGTCCTGGCTGAACGGCCGGATCGAGGCGGCGAAGCCGAGATAGGTCGAGACGGCGCTGTCGCATTCAGCGCCCGGCGCTACCAGCCAGTCGCCGTCGGGAACGGCGATCTCCAGCTTGCGGTCCTTGCTCAGCCGGGTGCGGATGCGCGGCACCTTGTGCCACTTGGCGTCGCGGTCGGGCCGCGCGATCTCATTATCCGAGACATCGACAAGGCCGAACAGCCGGTCGCCGTCGATGGTTTCAAGGCCGACCGAAATGGCGTCCTGGCGTTCGCCGGCAAGCGAACTAGCGGGGTAACGCCAGAGCTCCGTGACTGCGCCCAGTGCAGCCATCAAATCCCCTCAGCCCTTCTTGTTCTGGCGGTTGGCGATCAGATCATCGACCACGGCCGGATCGGCCAGTGTCGAGGTATCGCCGAGCGCGGAAAAATCGTCCTCGGCGATCTTGCGCAGGATACGGCGCATGATCTTGCCGGAGCGGGTTTTCGGCAGTCCGGGCGCGAACTGCAGCTTGTCGGGCGAGGCGATTGCGCCGATCTCCTTGCGGACATGGGCGACAAGCTCCTTGCGCAGTTCCTCGCTCGGCTCCACGCCTTTCATCAAGGTAACGTAGCTGTAGATGCCCTGGCCCTTGATGTCGTGGGGATAGCCGACGACAGCTGCTTCCGACACCTTCTCATGGCTGACGAGCGCCGATTCGACCTCGGCCGTTCCCATGCGGTGGCCGGAAACGTTGATGACGTCGTCGACGCGGCCAGTGATCCAGTAATAGCCATCGGCGTCGCGGCGACAGCCGTCACCGGTGAAGTATTTGCCCTTGTAGGTGGAGAAATAGGTCTGCACGAAGCGGTCATGATCGCCATAGACGGTGCGCATCTGGCCGGGCCAGGAATCGGCGATGCAGAGATTGCCGTCGGCCGCCCCTTTCAGCACCCTACCTTCGCCGTCGACCAGCTGCGGCCTGATGCCGAAGAAGGGCCGCGTCGCCGAACCAGCCTTGAGGTCGGTGGCGCCGGGCAGCGGCGTGATCAGGATGCCGCCGGTCTCGGTCTGCCACCATGTGTCGACGATCGGCACCTTGCCGTTGCCGACGATGTTGAAATACCACTCCCAGGCTTCCGGATTGATCGGTTCGCCGACTGAGCCCAGCACGCGCAGCGACTTGCGCGAGGTCTTCTTCACCGGTTCGTCGCCGGCGCCCATCAGCGCGCGCAGTGCCGTCGGCGCAGTGTAGAAGATGTTGACCTTGTGCTTGTCGATGACTTCCCAGAAGCGCGACTGCGAGGGGTAATTCGGCACGCCCTCGAACATCAGCGTGGTGGCGCCGTTGGCGAGCGGGCCATAGACGATGTAGCTGTGGCCGGTGACCCAACCGACATCGGCGGTGCACCAGTAGATATCGCCATCATGGTAGTCGAAGACATATTGGTGGGTCATCGAGACATAGACGAGATAGCCGGCGGTGGTGTGCAGCACGCCCTTCGGCTTGCCGGTCGAGCCTGAGGTATAGAGGATGAACAGCGGATCCTCGGCCTTCATCTTCTCCGGCTTGCAGTCGCCTTTCACCGTGGCGATCTCGTCATGGTACCAGATGTCGCGTCCCTGAACCCAGCCGGTCTTGCCGCCGGTGCGGCGCACGACGACCACCTTATCGACCTTGGTGCCGGCCTTGGCGGCGATTTCGATCGCTCTGTCGGTGTTTTCCTTCAGCGGGATCGGCTTGCCGCCGCGCAGGCCCTCGTCGGCCGTGATGACGAAGGTCGACTTGCAGTCATCGATGCGGCCGGCCAGCGCGTCCGGTGAAAAGCCGCCGAAGACGATCGAGTGGATGGCGCCGATGCGGGTGCAAGCCAGCATCGCGTAGGCCGCTTCCGGGATCATCGGCATGTAGATGGTGACGCGGTCGCCCTTCCTGACGCCGTGCTTCTTCATCACATTGGCGAGCCGGCAGACATGCTCGTAGAGCTCGTTATAGGTGATCTTCTTGTCGTCGTAGGGATTGTCGCCTTCCCAGATGATGGCTGTCTGGTTGCCGCGCTTCTTCAAATGGCGGTCGATGCAGTTGTAGGAGACGTTGGTTTCGCCGTCCTCAAACCATTTGATCGAGACCTTGCCCTCGAAGGAGGTGTTCTTGACCTTGCTGAACGGCTTGAACCAGTCGATGCGCTTGCCGTGCTTGCCCCAGAACTTGTCCGGATTCTTCACGCTGTCGGCATACCATTTGAGGTAGGTGTCGTTGTCGATCAGCGCATTCTTCTTCCACGCCGGCTGGACGCGGTGGATCTTCACCTCGGACATGTCTTCACTTTCCTCCCAAACCACCCCGCCGGCTTGACCTCAGCCAGGATCACGGCGACGCAGCCGCGAATTCGGCGGCATTATTAACAGTTCCGCGCTGACGGCAACATTAGACGTTGGATTCGCGTGGCGGGATGCCGCAGCTCCCGTTTCGGTTGCATCAGCACTCGGCAGCGGTCGCTGCTAACTGCATGTTTTCGTGCATAAAACCCGACTGGGATCAGGAAAATCATAGACAGTTAAGGAACGGCGCGCACAATTCGGTGTTGGGAGGAATGGAGAATCAACTAGGCCAAGGGGCTGTCATGCGCGATCATTCCGAAATGGACCTGATGCTCAAGGGGTATGGCCTGACCACGGCCAAGATTCTGTACCATTTTCCCGACCACCCGCATCTGCTGCAGAGCTTCATCTGGCAGGATTACGATCTGGCGCCGAAGTTTCCGGTGCTGATCAAGTTCATCGAGTTCTGGAAGGCCAGGCTCGACGGGCCGCTGCATTCGATCAGCTACACGCACCAGAAGCTGATCGCGCCGAACGAATGGCGGAAGGTGGATGGGGAGTTCGTGCTGCACTGAGCGGCAGTATAGCTGATCTCCCCCGCAAGGGGGGAGATTGGCAGCTTCAACGTCGTGTGATCACACCGCAGGCGGGTTCAGCCGGGCGAAACCTTCCTGGCGGAGATAGGGGAAGTACGGGTAGGGCGCGGTCACTTCGCTTGCCATGTCGAGCTTTTTGACCTGCTCCGGCGTCAACGCCCAGCCGACGGCGCCGAGGTTCTGGCGCAGCTGTTCCTCGTTGCGGGCGCCGATGATGACGGAGGACACGGTCGGGCGCCGCAACAGCCAGTTGATGGCGATCTGCGGCACGGTCTTGCCGGTCTCTTCAGCCATCGCATCAAGCGCATCCATGACCCGGTAGAGATGTTCGTCCGCGACCGGCGGGCCGAAATCGGCGGTGTCGTGCAGCCGGCTCTTTTCCGGCAGGGGCTGGCCGCGGCGGATCTCGCCGGTCAGGCGGCCCCAGCCGAGCGGGCTCCACACCAGCGCGCCGATGCCCTGGTCGATACCGAGCGGCATCAGCTCCCATTCATAGTCGCGACCGACCAGCGAGTAGTAGACCTGATGCGCGGCGTAGCGCGGGTAGCCATGCTTGTCGGCTTCCGCCAGCGATTTCATCACCTGCCAGCCGGAGAAGTTGGAGACGCCGACATAGCGCAGCTTGCCGGCGCGCACGAGGTCGTCCAGCGTCGACAACACCTCCTCGATCGGCGTGCCGGCATCGAAGGCGTGCAGCTGCAACAGGTCGATGTAATCGGTGCCCATGCGCTTCAGGGCGGCGTCGACGGCTTTGATCAGCCGCGAGCGCGACGAGCCGTAGTCGGCCGGTCTGTCGCCCATCGGCAGCGAAGTCTTGGTCGAGATCAGCACCGCGTCGCGGCGGCCTTTGATGGCTTCGCCAAGCACTTCCTCGGAGGCGCCGTTCGAATAAACATCGGCGGTGTCGAACAGATTGACGCCGGCCTCGAGGCAGATGTCGATCAGCCGCCGCGCTTCCTTGGCATCGCTGTTGCCCCAGGCCCCGAACAGCGGCCCGGAGCCGCCGAAAGTGCCGGCGCCGAAAGAGAGTGCGGGCACTTTCAGGCCCGATGCGCCGAGACGTCGATAATCCATTTTATGCTCCTTGATGATGTCGAAGAAGGATTGCGCGTGATGCTCATGACTGGGCGCAGACCGGCGCCCCGATTGTGGGGGCGCGATCGAGGCGCAGCGCCAGGGCAGCGACGCCAAGAGCCGCGACCGGCAGCAAAGCGGCGATCCAGGTTAGTGAGCCGAGGCCGAGGCCATGGGCAATCACCGCGCCGCCAAGCCAAGCGCCGGCGGCATTGCCGAGGTTGAAGGCGGCGATGTTGAAGGACGAGGCGAGGCTCTGGCCCGCGCCTTGCGCCTTTTCCAGCACCCACATCTGCAGCGGCGCCACGGTGGCGAAGGCGGCGGCACCAAGCAGGCCGACATAGATGACGGCCAGGATTTGGCTGTGGACGGCGAAGGTCATTGTGGCCAGCACCAACGCCAGCACCACGAGGCTGCCGAGCACCGCCGGCACCAACCAGCGGTCGGCGACCTTGCCGCCAAGCAGATTGCCGGCGATAAGACCGCCGCCGAAGACGAGCAGGATCGGCGACACGGCGGCTTCCCTGAAGCCGGTGATCTCGGTGAGCAGCGGGGCGATGTAGGTGAAGACGGCGAAGACGCCGGCGTAGCCGAGCACGGTGGTGGCGAGGCCGAGCAGCACCGGCGTGCGGCGCAGCACGGCGAGATCGGCGCGCAGGTTGGTCTTCTCGGGCGCCGTCTGGCTGCGTGGTACCAGAAGCAGGATCACTGCGAAGGCAGCGAGACCGACCAGAGCTACCGCCCAGAAGGTGGCGCGCCAGCCGAAGGTCTGGCCGAGCCAGGTGCCGAAGGGCACGCCGAGGATGTTGGCGATGGTCAGGCCGGTGAACATCAGCGCGATCGCCGAGGCTTTCTTGTTGGGTGCGACCAGGCCGGTGGCAACCACCGAGCCGACGCCAAAGAAAGTGCCATGGGCAAGGGCGGTGATGATGCGGGCGCCCATCAGCGTCCAGTAGTCGGGGGCGATCGCACAGGCGAGGTTGCCGAGCGTGAAGATCGCCATAAGGGCCAGAAGGACGGTCTTGCGGGGCCAGTTGCCGGTGGCGATGGTCAAAAGCGGCGCGCCGATGACGACGCCCAACGCGTAGCCCGAAATCAACTGGCCGGCGGCCGAGATCGAGACTCCGAGATCTTTGCTGACATCGATCAGCAGCCCCATGATGACGAATTCGGTGACACCGATGCCGAAGGCGCCGGCAGCGAGGGCGTAGAGAGCAAGAGGCATGGCGGTTTCCAGTTCGAACTCGAATGAGCGCGCTGTCCAGACCCGCGCCCCGACCGCAGAGATCGTGTTGCCATGCCTTGTGAACCAGACTTGCTTTGGGCATATTTCCTGTGAAATAGATTCACAAATGGCCAGACCCGATATCAACCGTTCCGGCGAGATCGAAGTGTTCGTCCGCGTCGTCGAGGCGAGCAGCTTCTCGGCTGCGGCTCGTTCGCTGCGTATGACACCGTCGGCGGTGAGCAAGCTGATCGCGCGACTGGAGGCAAGGCTCGGCGCGCGGCTGGTCACCCGCTCCACGCGCAAGCTGCAGCTGACGCCGGAAGGGACGGCGTTCTATGACAGCGGGGTGCGCATCCTGGCCGATATGGCGGCGGCCGAGCGCGAGGCGGCCGTGGGTGCCGCGCCGCGCGGACGGCTGCGCGTCAACTCCTATGTGCCCTTCGGGGTGCATCGGCTGATCCCGCTGCTGCCTGAGTTCCTCGAACGCTATCCCGAGATTTCGGTCGATCTGGTGCTTACCGACAGCGTCATCGATCTGATGGCTGAACGTGCCGACGTCGCCATCCGCGCCGGGCCGCTCGGCGAATCGCGGCTGGTGGCGCGCAAGCTCGGGCAAACCCGGATGACAGTCGTTGCCGCACCGTCCTATCTCAAGACGCATGGCACGCCGCTGATGCCGGCCGATCTCGACCGGCACAATCGCATGGCTTTCGGCTTTGTCCGGCATGTCGATAGCTGGTCGTTTGTCGATGCAACCGGGAACGCCGTCATGGTGCCGATCACCGGAAACACGCTGGTCGGCGATGGCGAGTCGATGCGGCTGATGGCTGTTGGCGGCGCCGGCATCGCCCGGCTGGCGCACTGGCATGTGGCCGATGACATCGCGGCGGGCCGGCTGACGGCGCTGCTGGAGGATTTCAATCCGGGCGACGAGGAGCCCACCCACGCCGTCTATGTCGGCCAGGGCCGGCATTTGCCCGCACGGGTGCGGGCGTTTCTCGACTTTCTGGTCGAGAGCGTGCGGATGAGCTGAAAAGACGTTGGGGAGCCAGATGACCCCCCAAGCATCAGGCGACAGCGATGACTACTTCTTCGGGGCGAACGGAGCCGGGCGACGGCCGGCGCCCTGGCGCTCCAGCATCCAGCCGGGATATTCGGCCGGCAGCGCACTGACTTCGTCCAGTTTGGCAAGATCGTCGGCGTCGAGCTTCAGCTCGGCCGCGGCAAGGTTCTGCTCGAGCTGCTCCATGCGGCTGGCGCCGATGATGACGCTCATGACGAAAGGTTTGGCCAGGACATAACCGAGCGCGACCGTAGCGACGCTGACATCGTGCTTTTTGGCGATGTCGCGCATGACTGCGACGGCTGCCCAGGCGCGGTCCTCATTGACCGGCGGGAAGTTGAAGGCGGCGCGGCGGCCTTCGCCATTGCCGGGCGCGCCCGGTCCGTACTTGCCGGACAGCAGGCCACCGGCCATCGGCGACCAGACCATGAGGCCGAGCTTCTCCTCGTTGATCAGCGGCACGATCTCGCGCTCGAGGTCGCGGCCGGCGATCGAATAATAGGACTGGATGGTCTCGAAGCGGGAAAATCCCTTGCGCTCGGCTATGCCGAGGGCCTTAGAGATGCGCCAAGCCGCCCAGTTGGAGACGCCGACATAGCGGACCTTACCGCTGGCAACGAGATCGTCGAGCGCCCGCAGCGTCTCGTCGATGGGGGTCACCGTGTCGGTGCCGTGCAGCTGGTAAAGATCGATATGGTCGAGCTGCAGCCGCTCCAGGCTGCCCTCGACCGAATCCATGATGTGGCCGCGCGAAGAGCCGCGCTCGTTCGGGCCCTGGCCCATGGCGCCATGCACCTTGGTGGCAATGACGACGTCTGAGCGCTTGACGCCAAGATCCTTGAGCGACTGGCCAAGCAGGCGTTCGGACTGGCCGAATGAATAGACGTCGGCCGTGTCGAAGAAATTGACGCCGGCGGCGACGGAACGGGCAACGATGTCGTTGACGCCCTTCTGGTCGAGGCTGGCGATCAGGCCCCATTGGGCATTCTCGCCGGCGGCGCCGAAGGTCATGGTGCCGAGGCACAGTTCGGAGACGAACATCCCCGTATTTCCGAGTTGATTGTAGCGCATGGTGGCTCCAGCAGATTGGTGATGACTCCAAGCAAATAGGAACGGCGCGTTTCGTTTCCAGTCGTGGCGCAATGATGGGCCGGCTCTGGCTCAACCTGTGGCCGACCCCAACACCGGATCAACACAGGCGGGTCAGGCTTCCCAAGGGTTGAACATTGTGACGCCAGTATCGTCGAAATCGGCGACGTTGCGTGTGACCAGTATGAGGTCGTGGAAGAGCGCCGTCGCGGCTATAAGCCCATCTGCGTCGCCGCGCGTGCGGATCGCGGAGATGCGACCCCATTGGGCAGCGATGCTCTCGTCTATGCCGAGAATTCGGTTTTCGTAGCTGTGGCGCAGACCGTGGAACCACGCTGCTAAATGGTTTGCAGTGTCGGGGTCGTTTCGCCGCTTCATTTCGATTCCGCGTGCGATTTCACCGAGCGTGATGACGCTTAGAAACAGAGACTGGCGCTCTTGCTTGATTATCCAATCCGCCACTGGCCCCTCTCGCTTTCGCGCACCCGACACGACGTTCGTGTCCAGAAGAAACATCAGAGGTCCACGTCTCTGCCGGGCCCCTTGGAGCGGCGATTGACCTCTTCGACGAAGTCGTCGTCCCACTCGGGACCGGAAAGAAGGTATTCCGCAAGTGAGGGCTTAGAGCCGACGAGCCTTTCGTATTCTTCAGCGGCCAACACGACAGCAGCGGGCTTTCCACGCAAGGTGATGGTCTGCGGGCCCTTTTCACGAGCCTGCTGAACCAGCTTCGAGAGATTGTTTTTTGCGTCCTGCAGATGCCAGTTCATGGAAGATACCTAGCTAGCTTGGCTAGATATAGCATCGCTGCAGCGATGCAGCAACAAATGCTACTGTTAGGGCCGCGAGATCACCGAGGTTATCGGCCGCCAAAAATCGCCGAGCCGACGCGGACGCTGGTGGCGCCGAAGGCTATGGCGGTCTCGAAGTCGCCAGACATGCCCATCGACAGTTTTGCCACGCCGGCCTCCATGCCGAGCTTTTCCAGCAGGGCGAAATGCGGGCCGGGGTTTTCGTCGGCCGGCGGGATGCACATCAGGCCTTCGATGGCGAGGCCATGGACATCGCGGCAGCGGGCGACGAAGGCGACGGCGTCGCGCGGCTCGATGCCGGCCTTTTGCGGCTCCGAGCCGGTATTGACCTGGACGTAGAGTTTCGGCGTGCGGCCCTGGCGCACGATTTCCTTGGCGAGTTCGGCGGCGATCTTTTCGCGGTCGACGGTCTCGATGACGTCGGCGAGAGCTACGGCTTCCCTCGCCTTGTTCGACTGCAGCGGGCCGATCAGATGCAGTTCGATATCAGGGAATTCCGCTTTCAAGGCCGGCCATTTGCCTTGCGCTTCCTGCACGCGGTTTTCGCCGAAGACGCGCTGGCCAGCCTCGATGACCGGGCGGATGACGTCGGCCTCAAAAGTCTTCGACACCGCAACCAGCGTCACCGAACCGGCGTCGCGGCCGGCCTCGCGCTCGGCGGCAGCGATCCTCGTCTTGACGGCGAAAAACTGTTCGACGGCGCTGGCCATGTCCATATCCTGCCTGTCTTTAATCGTCTTGGCCGGCTCGCCGCAGTTGACGGGTCCGGCAATCCATGGTGAACACCGCGACGACATTTACCTTGGCCACCGGGCCTTGTCCGGCGGTCTGCGCCTGCTTTTAAGTGAAAATCATCCGATGGCAACCGAACGATACAATCCGCGCGCGTCAGAGCCCAAATGGCAGAAGGCCTGGGCCGAAAAGAAGCTGTTCGAAGCGCATAACAACGATCCAAAGCCGAAATACTACGTGCTGGAGATGTTCCCCTATCCCTCGGGGAAGATCCATATCGGCCACACCCGCAACTACACGATGGGCGATGTGGTGGCGCGCTACAAGCGGGCCAAGGGTTTCAACGTGCTGCATCCGATGGGCTGGGACGCGTTCGGCATGCCGGCCGAGAATGCCGCGATGCAGAACAAGGTCCATCCCAAGGAATGGACCTACGCCAACATCGCTGCCATGCGCGAGCAGCTCAAGATGATGGGCCTGTCGCTGGACTGGTCGCGTGAATTCGCCACCTGCGACGTCGACTATTACCACCGCCAGCAGATGCTGTTCCTCGATTTCGTCGAGAAGGGGCTGGTGACGCGCAAATCCTCCAAGGTCAACTGGGATCCGGAGGACATGACGGTGCTCGCCAACGAGCAGGTCATCGATGGGCGCGGCTGGCGTTCGGGCGCGCTGGTCGAACAGCGCGAGCTGACGCAATGGTTCTTCAAGATCACCGACTATGCGCAGGACCTGCTGGATTCCCTGAATGGTCTCGGCGAGTGGCCGGAAAAGGTCAAGCTGATGCAGCAGAACTGGATCGGCCGCTCGGAAGGGCTGCTGATCCGCTGGCCGCTAGCAGAGCCTGTTGGCGACACGAACGAGCTGGAAGTCTACACGACCAGGCCCGACACCATCTTCGGCGCCTCCTTCATGGCGGTCGCCGCCGACCATCCGCTGGCCAGGAAGGCCGCGGAGAGCAATGTCGAACTGGCCAAGTTCATTGACGAAATCAGACATATGGGCACCTCGGTGGCCGCACTTGAAACGGCGGAGAAAAAGGGCTTCGACACCGGCATCCGCGTCGTGCATCCGTTCGACGACACGTGGACGCTGCCGGTCTTTGTCGCCAATTTCGTGCTGATGGAATACGGCACCGGCGCCATATTCGGCTGCCCGTCCGGCGATCAGCGCGACCTCGACTTCGCCAACAAATACGGCCTGCCGGTCATCCCGGTGGTGATGCCGGAAGATGGTGACGCAAAGACTTTCCAGGTCACGGAAGAGGCCTATGTCGACGACGGCGTGATGATCAATTCACGTTTCCTCGATGGCATGAAGCCGGATCAGGCATTCGACGAAGTCGCAAAACTGCTGGAGCAGAAGGCCATCGGCGGCCGGCCGATGGCCGAGCGCAAGGTGAACTTCCGCCTGCGCGATTGGGGCATTTCGCGCCAGCGCTACTGGGGCTGCCCGATCCCGATGATCCATTGCGAGGATTGCGGCGTGGTGCCGGTGCCGAAGGCCGACCTGCCGGTCAAGCTGCCCGACGACATCGAATTCGACCGTCCCGGCAATCCGCTCGACCGTCATCCGACCTGGCGGCATGTCAAATGCCCGCAATGCGGCAAGGATGCGCGACGCGAGACCGACACGATGGACACGTTCGTCGATTCGTCGTGGTATTTCGCGCGCTTCACCGCGCCCTGGGCCAACGAGCCGACGGAGCCGAAGGCTGCCGATGACTGGCTGGCCGTCGACCAGTATATTGGCGGCATCGAGCACGCGATCCTCCATCTGCTCTATTCGCGCTTCTTCACCCGCGCCATGCGCGCGACCGGGCATCTCGACCTGGCCGAGCCGTTCAAGGGCCTGTTCACGCAAGGCATGGTGGTGCATGAGACCTACCGCGTCGGCGGTGCGTCGAACAATGGCCGCTGGCTGTCGCCGGCTGAGGTCAGGATCGAGGATGTCGGCGGCAAGCGCCGCGCCATCGAGATCGCCACCGGCGAAGAGGCGGCGATCGGCTCACTCGAAAAGATGTCGAAGTCGAAGAAGAATACGGTAAGCCCGGAAGACATCACCGACGGCTACGGCGCCGACACCGCACGCTGGTTCATGCTGTCGGATTCGCCGCCCGAGCGCGACGTCGAATGGACGGACGATGGCGCCGCCGGCGCACATCGCTTCATCCAGCGTGTCTGGCGCCTGGTGTCCATTGCCGCCGAGACGCTTGACGGCGCCAAGCCGCAGGCGGCGCCGGAGGGCGAGGCGGGGGCCGTTTCCAAGGCCGCGCACAAGATCCTGAAGGCCATCGGCGAGGATATCGAGAAGCTCGGCTTCAACCGCGCGATCGCGCGCATCTACGAACTGGCCAATGCGCTGACCACGCCGCTCAACGACGTCGCCGAGGGCAAGGCCGACGCCGCGCTCAAAGGCGCCTGCCGCGAGGCGGTGGAGATCCTGGTGCATGTCGTCGCGCCGGTCATGCCGCATCTGGCTGAAGAGTGCTGGCACACGCTCGGTGGCACCGATCTGGTCGCCGAACGGCCATGGCCGGTCTACGACCCGGCGCTGGTGGTCGACAACGAGGTTGTGCTGCCGGTCCAGGTCAACGGCAAGATGCGCGGCTATTTGACAATTGCCCGCGACGCGGACCAAGGTGCGATCGAAAAAGCGGTTCTGGCTCTCGACTTCGTGCAGAAAGCGCTGGAAGGTAAGGCGCCCCGCAAGGTGATCATCGTGCCGCAGAGGATCGTCAATGTCGTTGTTTGACTTCAGAAGGATGGGGCCTGATCTGGAAAAGACGGCGCGTTTGCTGCGCCGCGCAGCGCTGTACGGCATGGTCGCTTCGATGGCGCTGGTTTCGGCCTGCACGGTCAGGCCGCTCTATTCCAGCGCGCCGTTGACGGCCGGTTCGACGCTCAGCGCTTCGGCGGAACTGGCGTCGGTCGCGGTCAAGCCGGTCAAGACCCGTTACGCCCAGCAGGTCCGCAACAATCTGATATTTGCCTTTGGTCAAGGCGCCGGCGAGCCGCCGGCGCCGGTATACATGCTCGATCTCGGCGTCACCGAACTGGTCGAATCGGCCGCGGTGGTGCAGATCCAGACCGACGAAGACGAGCCGACGGCGGGCACTGTGACACTGACCGCAAGCTATGTGCTGACCGATGCCAGGACCGGCGTGGTGATCGCCACCGGCAAGCGGTCGATCCCATCATCCTTCGACAAGCCGACGCAGGAGTTCGCTTCCTACCGGGCGCAGCTCGACGCTGAGAACCGCGCCGCGCGTGAACTGGCTGAAATGGTGAGCCTGTCCGTCGCCCAGGACTTGGTCAGGCACGGCAAGAAAGCCTGAGCATTCCCTGGCGCTGCCAACTCGACTTTAGCAGTCCGCAATAAAAAGGCCGGTTTCCCGGCCTTTTTGTATCGAACCCGATCTCAGCCGATCTTCTGGCCGGTCTTGGCCCAGTCGGCAGCGAACTGATCCAGGCCCTTGTCGGTCAACGGGTGCTTGACCAGCGCCTTCAGCGTCGCGGCCGGCGCGGTAACGACATCGGCGCCGATCAGGGCTGCCTGCTTGACGTGGTTCACGGTGCGAACCGAAGCGACGAGGATCTCGGTGTCGAAATCGTAATTGTCGTAGATCTGCCGGATCTCCTGGATCAGTTCCATGCCGTCCGCGCCGGTATCGTCGACGCGGCCGACGAAGGGCGAGATGAACGAGGCGCCGGCCTTGGCCGCCAGCAGCGCCTGGTTGGCCGAGAAGCACAGCGTTACATTGACCATGCGGTTCATCTCGGTGCGGATCGTCTTGCAGGCGCGCAGGCCGTCGAGCGTCAGCGGCACCTTGATGCAGACATTGTCGGCGATCTTGGCCAGGATGTTGGCCTCGGCCATCATGTCCTTGTATTCGACCGCAACAACCTCGGCCGAAACCGGGCCCTTGACGATGTCGCAGATCTGCTTGGTGACCTCGGCGATCTTGCCGCCGGATTTCAGGATCAGCGAGGGATTGGTGGTCACGCCGTCGAGCAGCCCCAGGTCGTTCAGTTCCTTGATGTCCTTGATGTCAGCGGTGTCGACAAAAAATTTCATGGGGGTCTCCTGAAAGATTTCCATGTGCATGCCATGCACATTCGGGGTTGCCCTTTGATCTAGACCAAAGTCGGGGCAAGGTCACGCCCGATGATCGAAGATTCGCCCTTTGTCGCAGCCGCGCCGGTGCTGGTGCCGATGCCCGCCGAACGGCCCTACACCTACGCTGTGCCCGCCGGCATGCGCGTGGTGCCGGGCTCGATCGTGCGCGTGCCGCTCGGTCCGCGCCAGGTTGCCGGCATCGTCTGGGATGGTGCGGTCGAGAATATCGACGCCAAAAAGCTGCGCCCGATCGAACAGGTCTTCGACTGCCCGCCGATCGACCGCGGCATGCGCCGCTTTGTCGACTGGCTGGCGCAGTACACGCTGTCGCCGCCCGGCATGGTGGCGCGCATGCTGTTGCGCGCGCCGGAGGCGTTCGATCCCGAACCATGGATCGAGGGCCTGCAGCGGACCCTCGTCATGCCCGACCGGATGACGGATGCCAGGACGCGCGTGCTGGAGACGGCGGAAGGGGGGCTTGCCTGGACGCGATCCGGCCTGGCGCACGCGGCGGGCGTGTCGTCGACGGTGGTCGAGGGGCTCAAGGCGCAAGGCGTGTTCGAGACGGTGATGATCCCGCCTCGACCGGTGGTCGCCGCGCCCGATCCCTCCTACGCCATGCCGGAGCTGATGCCGGACCAGGCAGACGCGGCCGCCATGCTGCGCGCCAATGTCACGGCCGCTGCTTTCAACGTCACGCTGCTCGACGGCGTCACCGGTTCAGGCAAGACGGAAGTTTATTTCGAGGCGGTGGCGGCAGCCCTCGACCAGGGCAAGCAGGTGTTGATCCTTTTGCCGGAGATCGCGCTGACGCATGCCTTCCTCGAACGCTTCCAGCAGCGCTTCGGCGCCAAGCCGGCGGAATGGCATTCCGACCTGCCGCCCCGAATGCGCGAAAAGGTCTGGCGACAGGTGGCGGAAGGCGGCGTGCGCGTCGTCGCCGGCGCACGCTCGGCGCTGTTCCTGCCGTTCCGCGAGCTCGGGCTGATCGTCGTCGACGAGGAGCACGACCCTGCCTACAAGCAGGAGGACCGCGTCTTCTACAATGCCCGCGACATGGCGGTGGTGCGCGGCCATATCAGCGGCTTCCCGGTGGTGCTGGCGTCGGCGACGCCATCGGTCGAAAGCCGGGTCAATGCGCAGCAGGGCCGCTACAGCAGGGCGGTGCTGTCGGCGCGCTTTGCCGAAGCCGCGCTTCCCGATCTCAAGACGATCGACATGCGGCGCGCGCCGCCGGCCCGCGGCGGCTTTCTGTCGCCGCTGCTGATCGACCAGATGCAACGTACGCTGGAGAAGAAGGAGCAGTCGCTGCTGTTCCTCAACCGGCGCGGCTATGCGCCGCTGACGCTGTGCCGCGTCTGCGGCCACCGCTTCGGCTGCCCGGTTTGTTCGGCCTGGCTGGTCGAGCACCGCTTTCGCGGCCAACTCGTCTGCCATCATTGCGGGCACAATGAGAAGCGGCCGGAGGCTTGTCCGGAATGCGGCACGCTCGACCATCTGGTCGCCTGCGGGCCTGGCGTCGAGCGGATAGCTGAAGAAGTCGTGGCGCATTTCCCCGACGCGCGCACGATCGTCCTGTCGTCCGATTTGATGGGTGGAGTGCGCCGGCTGCGTCTGGAGCTCGAGGCCATTGCCAATGGCGAGGCCGACATCGTCATCGGCACGCAGCTGGTCGCCAAGGGCCATAACTTTCCCAACATGACGCTGGTCGGCGTCGTCGATGCCGATCTCGGCCTCGCCAATGGCGATCCGCGCGCCGCCGAACGGACCTTCCAATTGCTCAGCCAGGTGACTGGACGCGCCGGCCGCACCGGCAAGAAGAGCCTCGGCCTGCTGCAGACTTTCCAGCCGGACCATCCGGTGATGCGGGCGATCGTCTCGGGCGATGCCGAGGCCTTTTACGAACGCGAGATCACTGAGCGCGAACGGGCAGCCCTGCCGCCCTTCGGCAGGCTTGCCGGCGTCATCGTCAGTGCGGTGACGCGGGCCGAGGCCGAAGGCCACGCGCGCGGCCTGCGCCGTGCAGCACCCCAGGCCAGCGACCTGTTCGTGCTCGGCCCGGCCGAGGCGCCGCTGTCGCTGCTTGGTGGGCGCCATCGTTTCCGCTTGCTGATCCAGGGTGAAAAGCGCGCCGACATCCAAGGCTTCATCCGCACCATGCTGGCCGAAGGGCCGAAGCAGCGCGGCTCGGTTCGCGTGCAGGTCGACATCGATCCGCAGAGCTTCTTGTAAGCACAAAGGCTGACGACGCCGCCGGCTGCCCTATGCCGTTTTGTCAAGAAAGCTCAACATCTTAGCGCCGGCTAAAATGCGCGCCGTTCATGTACCCGGCTCCCATCCGTTCGCTGACTAATCCTGATTTGAAAAGCCACAAAATAAATGTTGACTCGTTTTATCATGAATTATAACTGGGCCTTTCCGCTCTGGCGCTGGGGACCAGGGCATAGATGGGGACAGCATGCGCAGATTTTTCAGTACGCTTCTTTGGTCATCGGCTTTGGGTTCGTCGATTATGGCAGGCGCGGCATTTGCCCAGGAAGCCGCTCCGACGGACCAGCAGGGAGCCACCGTGCTCGATCAGATACTGGTCACCGGCCGCAATGAAAGGTCGATTTCCAGCGTCGCTCAGTCTGTCCAGGTCGTGGAACAGGAACAGGTCGAGGAAGCCGCGCAGGAAAATATCGACGCCGCGACCCTGATCAGCCGCATCGTCCCCGGCTACGCGCCACGCAACCAGACCATTTCCGGCGCTTCGGAAACCTTCCGCGGGCGCAGTCTTCTCATCATGGTCGACGGTGTGCCGCGCAACACACCGCTGCGGGACGTCTCACGCATCCTGTCGATGATCGACCTGAATTCGGTCGAGCGCATCGAAGTCATCAATGGCGCGTCCAGCCTTTATGGCGCCGGCGCCACCGGCGGCACGATCAACTTCATCACCAAGCGCGGCGACAGCGACAAGCCGAAGGTGACGGTGCGCACCGGCGTCACCGCCTTCACCGAAAACCCCGGCAAGTCGGCCGGGTCAAGCACCAGTGTCTCGGTCGAGGGCAAGAAAGGCGATTTCGACTATTTCTTCTCGGCGTCCGGTGATCTGTCGCGCCGCACCTATGACGGCCACGGCAACGAGATGGCTTCGGACGCCATGCTTGGGCAAGGCGGCGGCGACCGCACCGGCACGGGCAATCTCTTCGGCGTGGCCGGCTACCAGTTCGATTCCAGGCGCTTCGAGGCCAGCGTCGACTGGACCTATGCCAACCAGAAGCCGGACTGGTTCACCGATTACACGACCAATCCCGTCTCCCCGGATTTCGGCGATCCCTATGAAGGCAAGCCGCTGAAGGAAGATTCGAAATATCTGACCGCCAAATACACCGACAGCGACTTCGCGCTCGGAAACCTCGAGGTCAAGGCGTTCTACAACGACATCTTCAAGCAGTCGCCCTTTACCAAATTCTCGGCCGTCAACAGCCAGGTGTATTTACCGACGAACCCGACGCGGCCGGTGATCCTGCCGCCGGGTACGGACCCGACCGCCGACTTCAACCAGACGGCGCTGCAATCGCGGCGCAGCGGCGTCAACCTGACCGTCAACACGCCGATGGACTTTATCACTCAGGGCAGCACGCTGACCTGGGGCGCCGACTACGTCTTCGATGCCACCGATCAGCAGCTGACCAACGGTCAGGACGCCATCTCGCCCACGACCCAGAACTCGGTCGCCTTGTTTGCGCAGGGCGAAATTCCGGTGACGGATCGCTTTCGCATCAGCGGCGGCGCGCGCTACGACCAGTTTTATCTCAACGTTGAAGACTTCACCCGGCCTGCCGCTGCCGTTCTGCTAGGCCGGAACATTATCGGCCTGCCGGCGATCCAGGTGACCGGCGGCTCGTTCGACTACGACGCCGTCACCTTCAACGCCGGCGCCGTCTACGATCTGACCGAAAGGATGCAGCTTTTCGGCAATTTCTCGCAAGGCTACAGCCTGACCGACATTGGCGGCTTCACCCGCCGGGCCGGGTTGAACTCCAACGCCGAAACCTGCGACGCCTATGGCACCGCCATCCGGCCGCTGCTGCCGTGCACCAACGCGCCGGATTACGCGATCAGCTATGCCGATATCGCGCCTGAACCCCAGCTGGTGAACACCTGGGAAGCCGGTCTGCGCGGCGATTGGGGCGACTATCGCGGCGGCGTCAGCACCTATCTGTCGACCTCGGACAACGGCGTCAGCTACGACATCGTCAACAACCGGGTATCGCAGCAGAAGGAACGTATCTGGGGCGTCGAAGCCAATCTCGAGGCAGACCTCAGCGGCATGTTCACGCTGGGCGGATCGGTCGGCTATGTCGAAGGCAAATACGACGCGGATCGCGACGGCCACATCGAAGCGAACGAGTATCTGCCGAACAACCGTGTCCCCTCGACCTACAAGGGCCTGGTCTATCTCACCACCCGTTTCGAGAACGAGCTGACCCTGCGCAGCGAGTTGGAGCTGTTTTCCGGACGCGACCGCATCGCCACCCAGGAACTGGACGGTGCAGCACTGGTCAATCTCGCCGTCTCGAAGACGTTCGGCAATGAAAGCGTGCTGAACCTTGCCGTGCGCAATGTGTTCGACACCTACTACATCAACCCTTCCGCATCGGCGACCCGCGGCGCCGACGTTCCGGGTCTGGGACGTTCGGTTGCGTTGTCCTACCAGATCACATTCTGAGGGGCGGCGGTGGCGGTGTCTCTCCAACGAAACGGTGCATTGGTCTCGCTGCTGGCAGAAGCGCCAGCCGATCCGGCGGATGGCGCGCGCTATATCGAGGCGCTCGGCCGCCTTTCGCAGGAACGGGAGCCGTTCGTGCTCCTGGTCGATATCCGCATCGAGATCGCGCTGAGCGACGCCCAGCGCAAGGCGCAAAACCTCTGGTACAAGGCGGAACGCGAGCAGCTCGAAAAAGCCTGCCGCGCCTGTGCGCTGGTGCGCCCCGCCGCCGACGAGAACATGCAGCGCGTCTGGCAAAGCCTGTTCGGCTTTCCAGTGCTCGTCACCCGCAGCCGGGCGGAGGCCGGCGCCTTCCTGAACGGTTACGCACCGAAGGACTATGTCAAATGAGCGCCGACGCAGACCGGCCGGCGCCCGCCGGGCTTTCGCGCCTGCGGCTTTTCGTCGTTCTCGCCTGCCTTTATCTGGCGCAGGCCATCCCGAGCTATCTGTTTGCCGCGGCGATCCCGCCGATCCTGCGCGAGCAAGGCGTGTCGCGCACCGCCATCGGCATGATGGCGCTGCTGATGCTGCCGCTGGTGCTGAAATTCCTATGGGCGCCGCTGGTCGACCGCTTTCGGCCAATGGCCCGCGCCCATCGCGCCGGCTGGGTCATCATCACCCAGATCGGCGTCATCGCCGGCATCGCCGCCATGCTTTGGATCGAGCCGACCGATGTCGCCGGTATCTTTGCCGTCGGCCTTGTCGTGAGCCTGTTGATGTCGACCCAGGACATCGCCACCGACGGCTACGCGGCCAAATATCTCGACCCGAAGGACAGGCCGATCGGCAATGCGATCCAGGGCGGCGCCGTCGCGCTCGGCGTCGTTCTCGGCGGCACGCTCGGCCTGTTGGCTTATCATCATGCCGGCTGGCAAACCATGGTGGCCATGGTGGCCGCGCTGTCCATCATCCCGCTGGTCGCCGCCTTCGCCATGCGCGAGACCGATCCCGTCGCCAGCGCGCTGCAGGCGGCCATCGACCGCCCCTCGATCATGCGTTTCCTGCGCCGGCCCGAGGCACGCCAGATCCTGTGGATCGCGCTCATCTACCGTGCCAGCGAGGGGCTGGTGAAGTCGATGGAAGGCTCCTATCTCGTCGATGCCGGCGTGCCGCTCGACATCATCGGTTATCTCTCGGGGGGTGCTGCGCTCACCGTCGGGCTTGGCGGCTCGGCGTTGGCGGCGTGGCTGCTGCACAAGCGCGGCGCCGCCTCGGTGCTGGGCCTGCTCGGCGCGCTGCGCACCATCTGCTTCCTGATCTTCGCGCTGCATGCTTTCGGCACTATTGCCGGCTTTTGGCCGATCTTCGGCGCCTCGTTCCTGCAGACGCTGGTGCGCTACATGGAGATCGTGGCGCTCTACAGCCTGTTCATGTCCGTCACGTCGTCGGACCAACCCGGCACCGATTTCACCATCCTGTCCTGCGCCCAGCTTATCGTCTATCTCGTCGGCTCCATGCTGGCCGGCCGCCTCGCCGACATGCTCGGCTACTCCGCGTTGTTCACCCTGGCGACAGTGCTGTCGGGCATCGCCGTGGTGGCGACCTATCGCATGCTGAATGCCCATTTCGCCGATGCCGCAAAAGCCCAGCCGGGTACTCCGATGCGGCCGCTGCCGGAGGTCGCCGAATGAGCGCGGTTTGGCTAGTGCTTGCGAACCATGGCAGCGAGACAGGCAGCGGCCAGCGCCAGCGCCGCGCAGCCGGCCAGCGGCGCAAAGGGCCAGAGCGTGAAGGCGAAGCCGCCGGCCAATGCGCCGATGCTCTGGCCGAGCACATGGGTGCTGGTGAGCCAGCCGGCCGCCGCGCCCTGCTCGCCGGGCTCCAGGCGCTTCATCAGCCAGGCGGTGTAGCCGGGTGTCGCCAGGGCAATGCCGGCCGCCGCCACCACCAGAGACGCTGCCGAGGCAACATGGCTGGCCGTGACGGCCAGCGCCGTCATGCCGACGCAAACCATGAGACAGCCGACGATGACGCTGTTGCGCTCCGCCAGCCGCAGGCGCGCCATGAGCAGTCCCTGGACCAGAACCATGACGACGGCGACCAGCATCAGGGCCAGGCCGGTCAACGTCGTGGCCTGCGTCGCACCAAGGCCAAAACGCTGCTGGGTCATCGGGCCGAGCATCATCTGCACCTGTCCGAAGCCGAGCGTCAGGCACAAGCCCATCGCCAGGCAAGGCAGAGCGCGGCGATCGAAGGGCGATATTCCTCGGCCGACGTCGGCCGCCCTGCCGTCGGTCCGTCCGCCGGCTTCCCCTTTGCCCCGCGCGAGCCACAGCAACAGCGGGCTGAACAGGAACAGGATGGGCGGCAGCAGCGGCGACAGGACGGCAGCCGTTGCCGCCAGCGCGCCGGCCAGCCGCCCCATGCTGACGCCGGCGCCAAGCAGTCCCAGCGCGGCCTGTCGCCTGTCATCGGCAACCGAGCGGCTGGCCCAGACCTGCGCCGTCGGCATGACGCCGGACGCGGCAAAACCGTACACGGTTCGCGAAAGCATCAGCAAAGCGATGCCCAGCGCGGCTCCCGTGCCGGCTATCAGCAGAATGGCGAACACCGCCTGGCCGGCCAGCATGGCGAGGCCGAGCAAGCGCAGCAGCCTGGCATGGCCAAGCCGCTCGCCCATGCGACCCCACAGCGGCGAGCCGACCAGAAAGGCCGCCGCGCCGACAGCAGTTGCCGCGCCGATGGCAAACGTGTCGAGCCTCAGCCGCTCCATCACCAGGGGAACGAGCGATACGAAGGCCGACTGGCCGAAGCCGATTGCCGAGACCGCGGTTGCCAGGCGGCGCAGAAGCGAAGATCGATTTTTCATACGGGTCGTCACAAGACCAAGCTTATTTCTTGTTCAGAATAGATAATCAACAGAAATGTTTAAAGACGACAACGTATAAATGCAATGCATGCAGTTATTGGGATTTATGGGGGATGCACATGGAACAAGTAAAACCAGAATCTTTCTCTGCATTAAGCCCGTTACTCAATGCGTTGCTGCGGGAATGGGATAGCTGGGAATTCGTCGACGCCAGGCAAACCGGGCTGTTTCGGCCGCAGGCAGCCGTGCTGCGTCTGAATTTCCCTGCCTCGCGCGCGGCGGTGCTCGTCGAGGCGCGGCATCGCTCGAAGGTTGGTTACCACGATTTAGCGATGCCGCTCTGGCGCCTCGATATTAGTAACGAGGGGGCCGATGGCGAAGCGACCGAGATCGACCTTTTCAGCCTTTTGGCGCTGATCCTGGCGGATCCCGACATTGCCGGCCGGGCGACAGCGAAAAGCCGACTGACCTTCCTGCGCCGCAGCCTGGCCAGCATCGCCGCAATCGCTGACGCGACTGCGGCGCGTGGATCGTCGCGGCCCTTCTCCGAAGGCGATCCTGATTTCATCGATGCCGAAAGCGCCCTGCGCTTCGGCCATGCCGTGCATCCGGCGCCGATGAGTCGCGAAGAGTTCACGCACACGGATTCCGCGCGCTTCGGGCATGAATACTGCAATGCGTTCAAACTGCGCTGGTGGGCCGTCGACCCGACCATCCTCACTGGAGGCAGCGTCGAGCCGCTAGATGTCACCGAGATGGTCCGCGGGCTTGCCGCCAGCGATCCGCAGCTGCTTGCTCGGGCTGGCAAGCAACAGGGCAAGGTTCTCGTTCCGATGCATCCGTGGCAGGCCGTACGGCTCATGCTGGAAGACCGCGTCGAGCGCCTGTTTCGCGCCGGTCGTATCGTCGATGTTGGGCTCGGCGGACCAGCGTGGCGGGCCACGACCTCGCTGCGCACGGTTCATTCGTCTGAAGCCGAGTGGATGCTGAAATTCTCGCTCAGCCTGCGCCTGACCAATTCCAGGCGCATCGTCGAGGAGCATGAGTGCCGGCGCGGCCTTTCGGTGCACCGGCTGGTCAAGGGCAAGCTCGGCTATGCCTTGCAGCGGCGCTGCCCGACCATGACGGTGCTGGGTGAGCCCGCCTGGTTCTGCCTGCGTGACGAAGACGGCCGGCTGATGACGGATACCATCGTCTCGTTTCGCGAAAATCCGTTTCGCGGCACGGGCAATCCGCCGGCTGCCGTTCTCGGCGCGCTTTGCGAGCGCCATCCCGGCCGTACCGAAAGCCATCTGTCCGACCTGGTCCACCGTATCGCCCGCGACGAGAAGCGACCTGTCGAGGAAACGGCGCGTTTGTGGTTCGAGCGTTTCCTTCATGCCGCCATCGAGCCGTTTATCGTTGCCTTCTCGGAATTCGGCCTGCTGTTCGGCGCCCATCAGCAAAACCTCGTCGTCGGCCTCGCCGGCGGCTGGCCGAATGCGCTCTATTTTCGCGACTGCCAGGGCACCGGTTATGTCGAGGAATTCCTGCCCAGGCTGCGCGAATTCGCGCCCGAGGCTGGTCAGGCGGGCGATCATGTCTTCCCAGCGGAAGCGGCCGCGAAGCTGTTCGGCTACTATCTGGTCGTCAATGGCGCTTTCGCCGCCGTCGCAGCCCTTGCCGCCGCTGGCCTCACCAACGAAGACGATCTGCTGGCGATATTCCGCCGCTCGCTCGAGCGGCTGGCCGCCACGCCGATGGCTGACCGGTCCTGCGTCGACTATTTGCTCAACGCGCCGACGCTCGCCGCCAAGGGCAATTTCCTGATCGCGCTGCGCGACATCAATGAGAACACCGAGGTGACCGATCCGCTGGCCGGTTACGTCGAGCTTCCCAACCCCCTGCATGTGAGAGAATACGCATGAACATCGAGGCTGCGAAAAACTGGTCACCCGCCACCGTCGCCGGCAACGAAGGATGGCAGCATCTGGCCTCGGCCGCGGAGCCGCTCGCCATTTGTGCCGGCGATGGCCATGTCAGCCTGGTCAACGCTGAGGGAACAGCGGTGGGACAGGCCCGCATCTCCATCGCGGATGGCCGCCTGCTCATCGACGATGTCGCGTTCATTGGCGGCCGCCTCGACCAACCGCAAATCCTGGCAGGTCTCGTCGACGCCGCGCTGCGCCTGCATCCTTCCTTCGACTGCGCCTTCCTGCCGGCGGCCAAGACGCTGTGGCCGGTTTCGGCGCTGGCCACCGAGACGGCCGCAGGCGAACCGGAGCGCGCCGTCATTCATCGCTCGGTCCTGCGCCAGCTGCCGCTGCTGTGGCGCAGCCAGGCCTCGCATGTCACCTATCCGGCATTGACGACCGCTATCGGCCCGGAAGACCGGCTGCCGCCATTGCGCCAACCGCGCCCCTGCGGCCCGATGTACGAACGCTGGATTCCGGAAATCGGCCTCACCGTGTCGCTGCGGCCGATCGACCGCCGGACCGATCTCGACCTCTTCCATCGCTGGATGAACGATGGCCGCGTCGCCTTCTTCTGGGAACTTGCCCAGAGCCATGAGGATCTCGACAAATATCTCGCCGAGCAGGAAAGCGATCCGCATATTTTCGGCGTCATCGCCAGCTTCGACGGCGAGCCGACCGGCTATTTCGAGTTCTACTGGGCCAAGGAGGACCGGCTCGGGCCCTATTATGAGCCGCACGACTGGGACCGCGGCTGGCATGGGCTGATCGGCAATATGCGCCATCTCGGCCGGCCGAAGACGCTGTCACTGTTCCGCTCCGTCACCCACTATCTGTTCCTCGACGAGCCGCGCACGCAGCGCGTCGTCGGCGAGCCACGCGCCGCGCACCAGAAGATGCTGAGCTATTGCGCCGGCGCCGCCTACGACAAAGTCAAGGAGTTCGACTTCCCGCACAAGCGCGCGGCGCTGGTCTGCTGCGAACGCGAGCGCTTCTTCCGCGAGGTGCCGCTGTGACGGTGCAGCAACCGATTGCCAAAGCGGGGGAGGCGACACGCTGGGCCGCGATCAACCGCGACGCCGTCGCCAAGGCCATTTCCGAACTGACCTTCGAGGAGTGCCTGTCGCCGCGCGAGCTTTCGCCCGGCCGATGGGAGCTGACGCCCGGCCCCGGCGTGACCTATCGCTTTGCCGCGACGCGGCGCCTGTGGGGCCAGATCGCCGTCCGTCCGGAGACGCTGACTCGCGACGCCGGCATCGAGCTGCCGGTCGACGATGCGGTCGCCTTCTTCGCCGACGCGCGCGAGACGCTCGGCATGTCGCCGGCAACATTCTGCACCTATGCGAAGGAGCTTTACAACACGCTGATGGCCGACATGCGGATCGCCAAGGCACGCGGCAATCGACCGGCCGCCGATCTAGCCGCGCTGCCGGATACCGAGTTGCAGGCATTGCTCGACGGCCATCCGAAGGCCCCTGCCAACAAGGGACGGCTTGGCTGGGGACGGGACGACTTCGAGCGCTACGCGCCAGAATCGGCCACCGCATTCCAGCTCTTCTGGCTTGCCGCCGCCAGCGATCGCTGCCTGCTGGCGCTTGACTGCGGGCTCGACGAAGAGGCGCTGCTGCAGGCCGCACTCGGCGACTACGAGCGCGCAAGGCTCGAAGCGGCTTTCAGCGCCGCCGGGATCTCGCGATCGACGCATAGGCTGCTGCCGGTCCACCCCTGGCAGTGGCAGGCGATGATCGCCTCGCAATATGGTAGCGAGATCGCCGCCGGCCGGCTGGTGCCGCTTGGCCAGTTCGGCGATCCGTTCCTGCCCTTGCAGTCGCTGCGCACGCTTGCCAATGTGGCACGGCCCGAGGCGCTGCACGTCAAGCTGCCGCTGACCGTCCTCAACACCTCAGCGTGGCGCGGCGTGCCGGGCAAATACATGGCGATCGGCGCCGATCTGTCGCGCTGGCTGGCCACGGTGGCGGCCGCGGACCCGGTGCTCAAGGACGTCAAGGTGCTGAGGGAAGTCGCCGGCGCCTTCTATCCGCACCCGCACTACACCGGCGTTGAAGGCGCGCCCTACCAATTTTGCGAGATGCTGGGCGCCATCTGGCGCGAAAGCCCCGAAAAGGATCTGCCGGCGGGCCAGCGGCCGATGATGATGGGCGCCCTGCCGCAGCGCGACGCGCATGGCAGGCCGATCGCCAGCGCCTTGATCGAGCAATCCGGCCTTGGTCCGGAGGCATGGCTCGATCGCCTGTTCTCCACGGCCTTCGTGCCGCTCTACCACTTCATGTGTCGTTACGGCGTCGGCTTCATCGCCCATGGCCAGAACGTCACCATCATCCTCGATGGCGCGACGCCCGTCGGCGTGGCGGTCAAGGACTTTCAGGGCGACCTCGATCTCGTCGACCAGCCGTTTCCCGAACTGGCCGACCTCGACGGAAAAATCCTGTCGACGCTGAAGCGCCGGCCGCCGGCGCATCTTCTCCAGCATTTGCAGACCGGCCACATCGTCAGCGTCCTGCGCTTCCTGTCCGAGGCGCTGGCCGCCTGGGACCGCTTCGACGAGAGGATTTTCTATGCCATCCTCGCCGGCGCCATCCGGCGCTACCAGGCGCAGAACCCTGAACTGGCGGAACGGTTCGCGCTTTTCGATCTGTTTGCGCCCAAGATTCCGCGCATCGCCATCAACAAGGTGCGGTTCGCGATCGGGTACGGCGACAGCGGCGAACGCCCTCTGCCTGACCTCGGCACACCGCTCGACAATCCGCTTAACCCCGAGTCAGCCCGGCGATCTCCCATCAGCCCAGCCAGCTCCACAAGGAGTTCGCCATGACCCATACGCTTGACCTCGCCGGCATCGGCATCGGGCCGTTCAACCTCAGCCTCGCCGCCCATCTCGATGCGGTGGACGGCGTCGACGCGCGCTTCTTCGACAGGGCGACGCGGCTCGAATGGCACCCGGGCATGATGCTGCCGGGCGTCGAACTGCAGACATCCTTCCTCAAGGATCTCGTCACCGCGACGCATCCGACCAGCCCATGGTCGTTCATGTCCTATCTGGTCGCGCAGAAGCGGTTCTATGAATTCCTCAACGCGGATTTCTCAGCCATCCCGCGGCCGGAATTCGCCCGCTATCTCGGATGGGTCGGCGAGAACTTGTCTTCGCTGCGCTTCGCCAGCGCCGTCGACCGGATCGACTTCGACGGAACGAATTTCAGGCTGCGTATCGGCCGCGAGCAGGTGAACGCGCGCAATCTCGCCATTGCCGTCGGGCTGGTGCCCAACATCCCCGCCTGGGCGCGGGCGGCGGCCTCCGATCAATGCTTCCACAACGCCCAGGCCGCCAACCGCCTCGATCGCCTGAGCGGACAGCGTGTCGCCGTGATCGGCGGTGGCCAGAGCGGCGCCGAAGTGCTTCTGCATCTGATCTCCTCCGACCGCTTCGCCGGCCGCGAAATCGAGTGGATCTCGATGCGGCCGAATTTCCTGCCACTGGACGACTCGCCTTTCACCGACGAACTCTTCACGCCGGGCTATGTCGAAAGCTTCCATCGGCTGCCGCAAGGGCGGCGTGAGACGATCCTGGAACAGCAACTGCTTGCCGGTGACGGCGCATCGACGAGCACACTGAAGGCGATCTATCGCCAGCTTTACACGCTGCGGCACCTCTCGGAGGAAACGACGGCGGTCAACATGACGCCGCACCGCGAAGTGCTGAACGTGACGCGGGAAGGCAGCGAATACCGGCTGATCATGCGCAACGGCTTCGACGGCGCCATCGAGACGCGCACCGTCGATGCGGTGGTTCTGGCCACCGGCTATGCCTTTGCCATTCCTGATTGCATGGCGCCGCTCATGAACAGGATCGCGCTGGACGAGCGCGGTCATTACAGGCTCAACGCCAGCTTCGAGGTCGAATGGGACGGGCCCGACGACCGCCGGATCTACGCGCTCAATGCCGGCCGGCTCAGCCATGGCATAGCCGAGCCGCAGCTCAGCCTGATGGCTTGGCGCAGCGCCAAGATCGTCAATTCGCTGCTCGGGCGGGCACAGTTCGATCTCGATCTGCCCGATCCGCCGGTTGCCTGGAGTTCAAGGCACACGACACAAAGCCTGCATCATCTCGGCGCCAATGCGAGGATGACCGAATCGGGCGCGCGGTGATGTTTGTGGAGGCGGGCCGAAGAGCGTGGTACGGCGCGCGTTAAGGTTGACATCGACCCGTAAAGCTTTTCTGTGAGAGAGATCGTTCGGTCCTGCTGGAGGCTCAGCGCATGAAAACCCTTGGCCTCATCGGCGGCATGAGCTGGGAATCGACGGCGATCTATTATCGCCTGCTCAACGAGATCGTGCGCGAGCGGCTGAGCGGGCTGCATTCGGCAAAGCTGTTGCTCTATTCCTTCGACTTCGCCGAAATCGCCGACCGGCAGCATCATGGCGACTGGGACAGTGCGGGCGTGCTGCTGGCGGATGCGGCGCGCAAGCTGGAGGCGGGCGGCGCAGAGGGGCTTTTGATCTGCACCAACACCATGCACAAGCTCGCCGACCGGGTGCAGGCGGCGGTGTCGATCCCGCTTATCCACATTGCCGACGCCACGGCCGTCGCGGTCAAGGGCGCCGGCGTCAAGCGGCCGGCGCTGCTGGCGACCCGCTTCACCATGGAGCAGGATTTCTACAAGGGCCGACTGACGGAGAAATACGGGCTGCAGCCCGTGGTGCCGGACCAGGCCGGGCGCGACATGGTGCACCAGGTAATCTACGACGAGCTCTGCCGGGGCATCGTCAGCGCGGCATCGAAGGCGGCCTATATCGACGAGGTCGCCCGTCTGCGACGCGATGAGAAGATCGATGGCGTCATCATGGGCTGCACCGAGATCACCATGTTGATTGGCGAGCGCGATTTCGACATTCCGGTGTTCGACACCACGCGCATCCATGCCGAGGCGGCGGTCGCATTCATGCTGCCCTGAAGGGCCAAAACAGAGATCAGGGCTGGGCGGCCACGGCGACATTGCCGCTGCCGACCACTTTCAGCTTCCATCGATCTGCTTCCGTGCCGGCCAGATTGAGGTGCCCGGTCAGGAAATAAAGGCGATCGGTGTCGGGGCCTTTGGCTGTGCAAAACCGGTCCTGCAGATAGGAGTGAGGCGTCGCCTGACAATACAGGTTGGCCACGATGCTGGCCGGACGCGCGCGCGGCCTAAACAGCCTTCCGCTCCTTCACGAATTGCGTGCCAAAACTGCCGCGCGCTTGACTTCTTTTTGCAGCGACATTCAATACATCCGGCATTGCTGTGAGGGGATGAAAGCAAGATGGAATTTGCGTTTCCGTGGCCGACCAGCCAGGGCGAATGGCTGGCTTGGTCCAGCGCCGTCGTCACCTTGGCGCTCGGTCTGCTGTTTTTCCTCGCGCCAGGGCTGGCATTTCGGATTCTGCGGCTGCAGGTCCGGCCCGAAAGGGCAGCGGCAATCGCGGAAGGGCGCGGCCGGATGTCGGGCTTCTATCTCGGCGTCAGCCTGTGCTGCATTCTGTTGGCGCAGCCGTGGCTCTATATGGCACTCGGCTTTTCCTGGCTGTTCACCGCTTTTGGCCGTTTGCTGTCGATGATGTCGGACGGCGCCAACACGCCTTTCAACTGGGCGTCGATCGTCGTCGAACTCGTCCTGGCCGCGTTGCCGCTTGCCTTCGTCTTCGGCTTTCTGCCCTGAATCGGCAGCCAATCCAAAGGCTTCGGTTGAACTCTGCGGCCGGATGCGACAATAGTGCCCGAAAAGCATGCGGGACGACGCATTGCGGTCTTAAAATGCCTGTGCTAGACGGCAATCGACTTTCGGCCGGGGATAGCGGAAGCCGCGCCTCCGTGCTTGGAAAAACTTAGTAAGGTCAAAGATTTAGCCAGAGTTTTTGCTCGCGCCAACAATCTGCGGCCCCTCAGACAAGAGAAAAGACGGTCCGTGGCTCAATCGTCATCGCCAATCTCGGGTGTCGCAGAACGCTACGCGGGTTCGCTGTTCGAACTTGCGCGGCAGTCGAATTCGGTGGCCAAGGTCGAGGCCGACCTCGACAGTTTCGCCAGGATGCTGGATGACAGCGCCGACCTGACGCGCCTCATCAACAGCCCGGTGTTCTCCAGCGAGGACCAGGCCAAGGCAATCGCGTCGATCGCCGACAAGGCCGGCATCACCGGCCTGACCGGCAATTTCCTGCGCGTCGTCGCCCGCAACCGCCGGCTCTTCGCGGTGCCCGGCATGATCAAGGCTTTTCGCAAGATCGCCGCCGAACAGCGCGGTGAGACATCAGCCGAGGTCACTTCGGCGCATGAACTGACGGCTGCCCAGCAGACCGAACTCAAGGCCGCGCTGAAAGGCGTCGCCGGCAAGGACGTGGCCATCACTGTTACCGTCGATCCGTCGCTGCTCGGCGGGCTGGTGGTCAAGATGGGCTCGCGCCAGATCGATACGTCGCTCAAAACCAAACTCAATTCGCTCAAGCTTGCACTGAAAGAGGTCGGCTGATGGACATCCGCGCCGCGGAAATTTCCGCAATTCTCAAAGACCAGATCAAGAATTTCGGCAAGGAGGCCGAGGTCTCCGAAGTCGGCCAGGTGCTGTCCGTCGGTGACGGTATCGCTCGCGTCTACGGCCTCGACAATGTCCAGGCCGGCGAAATGGTCGAATTCCCCGGCGGCATCCGCGGCATGGCGCTCAACCTCGAAGCCGACAATGTCGGCGTCGTCATCTTCGGCGCCGACCGCGACATCAAGGAAGGCGACATCGTCAAACGCACCGGCGCCATCGTCGATACGCCTGTCGGCATGGGCCTGCTCGGCCGCGTCGTCGACGCGCTCGGGAATCCGATCGACGGCAAGGGCCCGATCAAGGCGACCGAACGCAAGCGCGTCGACGTCAAGGCGCCAGGCATCATCCCGCGCAAGTCGGTCAACGAGCCGATGTCGACCGGCCTCAAGGCCATCGATGCGCTGATCCCCGTTGGCCGCGGCCAGCGCGAGCTGGTCATCGGCGATCGCCAGACCGGCAAGACCGCGATCATCCTCGACACGATGCTCAACCAGAAGGCCGTGCACGACAACGGGCCGGAAAAGGAAAAGCTCTACTGCGTCTACGTCGCCATCGGGCAGAAGCGCTCGACGGTCGCGCAGTTCGTGAAGGTTCTCGAAGAGCGCGGCGCCCTTGAATATTCGATCATCGTCGCCGCCACAGCTTCCGATCCGGCGCCGATGCAGTTCCTGGCGCCGTTCACCGGCGCCACCATGGGCGAATATTTCCGCGACAACGGCATGCATGCGCTGATCAGCTATGACGATCTGTCGAAGCAGGCCGTCGCCTATCGCCAGATGTCGCTCTTGCTGCGCCGCCCGCCGGGTCGCGAAGCCTATCCGGGCGACGTGTTCTACCTGCATTCGCGCCTGCTCGAGCGCGCCGCCAAGCTCAACGACGATCTGGGCGGCGGTTCGCTGACCGCGCTGCCGATCATCGAGACGCAGGCCAACGACGTGTCGGCCTACATCCCGACCAACGTGATCTCGATCACCGACGGCCAGATCTTCCTCGAAACCAACCTGTTCTTCCAGGGCATCCGTCCGGCGGTCAACGTCGGCCTGTCGGTGTCGCGCGTCGGTTCGTCGGCGCAAATCAAGGCGATGAAGCAGGTCGCCGGCTCGATCAAGGGCGAGCTCGCGCAGTACCGCGAAATGGCTGCGTTCGCGCAGTTCGGCTCCGATCTCGACGCCGCCACGCAGCGCCTGCTCAACCGCGGCTCGCGCCTGACCGAACTGTTGAAGCAGCCGCAGTTCTCGCCGCTCAAGGTCGAGGAGCAGGTCACGGTGATCTTCGCCGGCGTCAACGGCTATCTCGACAAGCTGGCGCTGAACCAGGTCGGCAAGTTCGAGCACGGCCTGCTCAGCCATATGCGCTCGGCCGGCAAGGACGTGCTGGACGGCATCCGCAAGGAAAAGGCGCTGTCGGACGATCTGCGCGCCAAGCTGAAGGCCGAGATCGACGCCTTCGCCAAGACCTTCGCTTGAGAAGAAGCCGGACGCTCGGGATCAGGTTTGAAGCATGCCTTCATTAAAAGACCTTCGTAACCGTATCGCCTCGGTCAAGGCGACGCAGAAGATCACCAAGGCGATGCAGATGGTCGCCGCGGCGAAGCTGCGTCGCGCGCAGGAAGCAGCGGAGGCGGCGCGTCCCTATTCCGAGCGGATGGGTGCGGTGCTGGCCAATATCACGCAGGCGATCGGCGGCGGCGGCGATGCCCCGGCGCTGATGACCGGCACCGGCAAGGACGATGTGCATCTGCTCGTCGTCTGCACGGCCGAGCGCGGCCTGTGCGGCGGCTTCAACTCGCAGATCGCACGTCTGGCCCGCGACCATATCCGCCGGCTTCTGGCCGACGGCAAGCAGGTCAAGATCATCTGCGTCGGCAAGAAGGGTTTCGACATTCTGCGCCGAGACTATGCCTCGCTGATTATCGACCGCGTCGACCTACGCGATGTCAAGAAGCTCGGCTTCGTCAATGCCGATGCGATCGCCCGTAAGATCATCCATCTGTTCGGCGAAGGCGGCTTCGATATCTGCACGCTGTTTTATTCGCAGTTCAAGTCGGTGATCAGCCAGATTCCGACCGCGCAGCAGATCATTCCTGCCGGCGTGGCTTCGGCTCCCGCCGAAGCGACCGCCGGTGGCAATGCCGTCTACGAATACGAGCCGGAGCCGGGCGAGATCCTCACCGACCTCATTCCGCGCAACATCTCGGTCCAGGTCTTCCGCGCGCTGCTCGAAAACGCAGCCGGCGAGATGGGCGCCAAAATGAGCGCCATGGACAATGCAACGCGCAATGCCGGCGACATGATCAACAAACTGTCGATCACCTATAACCGCCAGCGGCAGGCGCAGATCACCAAGGAACTGATCGAAATCATTTCGGGCGCCGAAGCGCTCTAGGCGCGACCGCCAGGAGGTCATCGACCTTCTGATGGAGCGTGAGAAACAAAGGACGAGAAGGGTAAAGACGATGGCGAAAGCAGCGACCCCCGCGAAGACGGCCCCCAAAGCGGCCGCAAAGGCTCCGGCAGCAGCGGCGAAGGCCGCTCCGGCCAAGAAGGCGGCCGCGCCCGCCAAGGCCGCGGCCCCGGCAGCGAAGACGACGAGCGTTGCCGTCAAGAAGACCGGCGCCATCGGCAAGGTTCGCCAGGTCATCGGCGCCGTCGTCGACGTGCAGTTCGGCGATCATCTGCCGGCCATTTTGAACGCCATCGAAACCTCCAATGTCGGCAACCGCCTGGTGCTCGAAGTTGCCCAGCATCTGGGCGAAAACACCGTGCGCTGCATCGCCATGGATTCCACCGAAGGCCTGGTTCGCGGCCAGGACGTCTATGACACCGGCGCGCCGATCACCGTTCCGGTCGGCCCGGGCATGCTCGGCCGCATCATCAACGTCATCGGCGAGCCGGTCGACGAAGAAGGCCCGGTCGACGGCATCGAGATGCGCGCCATCCACCAGCCGGCGCCTACCTATGTCGAACAGTCGACGGAAGCGCAGATCCTGATCACCGGCATCAAGGTGCTCGACCTTCTGGCGCCCTACGCCCGCGGAGGCAAGATCGGCCTGTTCGGCGGCGCCGGCGTCGGCAAGACGGTTCTGATCCAGGAGCTGATCAACAACGTCGCCAAGGCGCATGGCGGCTTCTCGGTCTTCGCCGGCGTCGGCGAGCGCACCCGCGAGGGCAACGATCTTTATCACGAGTTCATCGAGTCCGGCGTCAACAAGAAGGGCGGCGGCGAAGGCTCCAAGGCGGCACTGGTCTATGGCCAGATGAACGAGCCGCCGGGCGCGCGTGCCCGCGTTGGCCTGACCGGCCTGACGGTCGCCGAATATTTCCGCGACCAGGGCCAGGACGTGCTGTTCTTCGTCGACAACATCTTCCGCTTCACGCAGGCCGGTTCTGAAGTGTCGGCGCTGCTCGGCCGTATTCCTTCGGCCGTGGGTTACCAGCCAACGCTGGCCACCGACATGGGTGCGCTGCAGGAACGCATCACCACAACGACCAAGGGTTCGATCACTTCGGTGCAGGCGATCTACGTGCCGGCCGACGATTTGACCGACCCGGCGCCTGCGACCTCGTTCGCCCACCTGGACGCGACGACCGTGCTCAACCGCGCGATCTCGGAAAAGGGCATCTACCCCGCCGTCGATCCGCTCGACTCGACCTCGCGCATGCTCGATCCGCTGGTCGTCGGCGAGGAGCACTATGCCGTCGCCCGCCAGGTGCAGTCGATCCTCCAGCGCTACAAGTCGCTGCAGGACATTATCGCCATCCTTGGCATGGATGAGCTGTCGGAAGAGGACAAGCAGACGGTGGCCCGCGCCCGCAAGATCGAGCGCTTCCTGTCGCAGCCGTTCTTCGTCGCCGAAGTGTTTACGGGTGCGCCGGGCAAGCTGGTCGACCTCGCCGACACAATCAAGGGCTTCAAGGGCCTCTGCAACGGCGACTACGATCACCTGCCGGAAGCCGCCTTCTACATGGTCGGCGGCATCGACGAAGCGGTCGAGAAGGCTCAGCGCCTGGCGGCTGAAGCAGCGTAATCAAGGCAATAGGGAGTAGTCAGTAGTCAGTAGTGAATAGCGGCCGGGTGATCAGGACAGCTGTCCTCTCCCTACTCCCTACTCACTATTCCCTACTCACTAAATTGACATGGCTGAAGCTTTCAAGTTCGAACTGGTCTCGCCGGAGCGCCTCCTGGTTTCCGAGCAGGTCGAGTCCGTCGTCATTCCAGGCGCCGAAGGTGAAATGACAGTCATGGCGCACCATGCGCCAGTCATGACCACGATCAAGCCGGGCGTCGTCACGCTGAAGACCGCCGGCGGCAAGGAAGAGCGCTATGTGGTGTTCGGCGGCTTTGCCGACATCGTCCCTGCCGGCTGCACGCTGCTCGCCGAATCGGCGGTCGCCGTCGGCGATATCGACCGCGCCGATCTCGCCCGCCGCATCCAGGAAGCCAAGGAAGACGCCGCCGACGCCAAGGACGACCAGAGCCGCAGCAAGGCGGAGCAGTTCCTTAGCCAGCTTACCACGCTCGAAGGCGCGCTGCTGCCGGCGTAAGCCGCAGAATGACTTGAAGAAAAGGCCGGGCTCAGCCCGGCTTTTTTGTTGCGGCCGCCATCCTGGATCGTCTCGCATAGGCGCAGGGCCTTGGCGGGATTTCAGGGCGGGCAGCCAGCATGATCAGATCGGGTGGCGGCATGCCGGCTGCCAGTCAGGGCGAGATGAGCTTGTATTAGGCGATGGCGCCGGCGGAACCGCGATTTGGCTGCGGCGGTACAGTCGGATCGGGGCTTGCCCCTGCTTTCTGGTTGTTCGACAGTCCGGCTGTCTATCGATTTGGGGTGGCCGATGACGGAACAGACAACGCAACCGGAAGCGGCCTCGCGATCCCGGTGGACGACGGCGCTGATCGCGGCCTTTGGCGGTCCGTTCGGCGGGTTCCTTTGGATCGGCGCCGGCCGGCCGGCGGTTGCCAGCCTGGTGGTGATCAGCGCCATAAGCATTGCGCTGACATATGTGGGATTCCCGGTTCTGCCGGGGGTCGATCTCGCCTGGCTGGTGGATCTCTCCAGTTTAGGTCTCATGGTCCTGTGGGTAGCGCTCGTCGTGCCTTTCGCGTCACGATACAGACCGAACCGGTGGTATTCACACGGCCTTTCGGTGCTGCTGTTGGCCGTGCTGACCTCCTACGGAGCCGCGTTAGCGATCCGCACATTCCTCTTCCAGCCGTTTTCGACCCCGGCAGGCAGCATGACACCAACGCTGGAACTCGGCGACTATTTCTTCGTCTCGAAGTTTGCCTATGGTTACAGCCGCTACAGTGTTCCTCTTGGGCTGCTGCCCTTCGAAGGCCGGATCTTTGCCGCCGAGCCGAAGCGCGGAGATATTGTGGTGTTCAAATTTCCAGCGGATCCGAGCATCGACTACGTCAAGCGGGTCGTTGGACTGCCGGGCGACAAAATCCAGATGGTCGACGGAATCCTTCGCATCAATGGTGTGGCGGTCAAACTCGAGGATGTTGGTCCGTACAGCTCCGAGGACTCTCCCCAAAGCGCCAGACTGCAACGTGAAACCCTCCCCAACGGCGTTTCCTATTCCGTCATCAGTCTTACGGACAATTCAATAACCGACAACACGCGGGTGTTCGACGTGCCCGAAGGCCACTATTTCGTGCTTGGCGACAACAGGGATAATTCCTCCGATAGCCGGCTCAGTGTCGGCTTCGTTCCTGCCGAAAACCTGGTCGGCAAGGCAGTGCGACTGTTCTGGAATTCGCAAGGCACGGAGTATTCGTCGCGGCAGAGGCTGGACGCTCCGGCGGGACAATAGGCTTGAAATGGGCGGTTCCGGACCAGCTTCAGCCTACGTTTGTCGGCTCCGGTATGCCGAGCGCTGAGAGCGCAAGCACGATCCCGCCTTGCAGGATATGCTCGCGATGAGCGGCGACCAGTTCGATCAGCGTCTGCCGCTCGGGCTTGCCGCTGGCGAAGCCGGCCCAGTCGAACACCGCCGCTACTCGTTCCAGCATCCGTCGTTCGTCGAGCGCCGCCAGCGCCGCGTCGAGCGGATCGGTAAAGTGGGCTTCCGGCAGGTCCTTGCCGCGCGCCTCGCAGGCGGCGATCCAGGCGGCGATCACCAGCGTCAGATGCTCCGGGACCAGGCCGGCCTGGATGCACTCGATGGCGGTAGCGACAATGCGCTGCGGCAATTTCTGGCTGCCGTCATTGGCGATCTGCGCGGTGCGGTGGGCCAGCGCGGTGTTGGAGAAACGTTCGGCAAGTTCGGCCGTATAGGCTGACGTGTCGAGCCCGGCATCCCCAGGCAATGTCGGGATGGCCTCGGCCCAGAGCCGGTCGACGAACGCGCGGATCGCGGGATCCGCGAAGGCGCGGTCGACGGTGACGTGGCCGCTGAGCAGGCCGATATAGGCGATGCCCGAATGGGCGCCGTTGAGCAGCCGAAGCTTCATGTCCTCGAACGGCCGGACATCCTCGACCATGGTGACGCCGAATTTCTCCCAGGCCGGGCGGCCGGCTGGAAACCTGTTTTCGATCACCCATTGCCGGAACGGTTCGGTCATCACCGGCCAGGCGTCCTCGAGGCCGAGTTCGACCGCGATGCGCGCCCGGTCGGCATCGGTGGTTGCCGGCACGATGCGGTCGACCATGCTCGATGGGAATGCAACGTCATCGGCTATATGACCGGCGAGGGCAGCGTCGCCTGAAGCAGCAGCGCCGGCATCGCGCAGTTTTGCAAACCCGACCAGCAGCCGGTGCAGCGTGGCGCCATTGGCCGGCAGGTTGTCGCAGCAAAGCACGGTGAAGGGCGGCGTGCCGGCGGCCCGGCGTCGCACCAGCGCTTCCGCCAGGAATCCATGCGCTGTCCTGGGAGATCCGGGATTGCCCAGATCGTGGACGATATCGGGATGGTTTTCGTCGAGGCTGCCGTCGGCGGCCCTGAGATAGGCCTTTTCGGTGATGGTCAGGGTGACGATGCGGGTGCGCGGGTCGGTCAGCGCGGCCAGCACCGCGCCGGGGTCTTCCGGCGCGACCAGCATCGACTGGATCGAGCCGATAATGTGCAGCGCTTCGCCATCGCTGCCGCGCACCGCCAGCGTGTAGAGCCCGTCCTGTGGCGTCAGCGCATCGCGCGTGTCGGGGCTGCGCAGCGAGACGCCGACAATGCCCCAGCCGGTCTCGCCGGCCGCTAGGCAGTCATCGACATAGGCGGCCTGATGGGCACGGTGGAAGGCTCCAACGCCGAGATGGACGATGCCTGGGGCGACACTGGCGCGATCATAGGGGGGGACCGCGACCGAGGCCGGCAAGGATTGCACTGTTGCGTTGGAAAGGCGTCTGCTGGTCATGGCTTGGCTTGTTGGGCGCGGCTTGTCGCTGGATGGTGTGCGGGGCGGGATCTGCTAGCGGCGTAACATCCGCTCTTCCGCCGCACAATGACCTGACGCCGGTTAAAAGTCATCATACAACAATCCAGTTTTTGTATGTTGACATTATTTCTTTCCAATCCTACCGATATCGCCCCTGGGAGGAACGACGTGGCGGGACTGACCGATCCGGATCTGCTTTTTGCCGCCGAAGGGCGCGCGCTGTCGATCGCGCGCGATCTCCATGCCGGCATCAAGGACCTGCCGATCATCAGCCCGCACGGCCACACCGATCCGCGTTGGTATGCGCTCAACGAGCCATTCCCCGATCCCGCGCAATTGCTGGTGGTGCCCGACCACTACATTTTCCGTATGCTGTTCAGCCAGGGCGTGCGGCTGGAAGATCTCGGCGTCCCGACCCTCGACGGCTCGCCGGTCGAGACCGATCCCAGGGCGATCTGGCGGCGCTTCGCCGAGCACTATTACCTCTTCCGCGGCACGCCGACGCGGTTGTGGCTCGACCATGTGCTCGAGCATCTGTTCGGCATCGAAGAGCCGCTCAACGCCAGCACCGCTAGCCGCCATTACGACACCATCGCGGCGCTTTTGCAGCGCGACGATTATCGCCCACGCGCGCTGTTCGAGCGCTTCAACATCGAGGTCATCGCGACGACCGAGGGCGCACTCGACGATCTCCAATGGCACAAGACGATCCGCGACAGCGGCTGGCAGGGCCGCGTCATCACTGCCTACAGGCCGGATGCCGTCGTCGATCCCGACTTCGAAGGATTTTCGGCCAATCTCGATCGTCTGGGCGAGATCGCCGGCTGCGACACCGGCACATGGGCCGGCTATCTCGACGCGCATCGCCAGCGCCGCGCCTTCTTCAAAAGCTTCGGCGCAACCTCGTCGGACCACGGCCATCCGACGGCCGAGACCGCCAATCTTTCCGATGCGGCGGCGGAAGAGCTGTTCAACCGCATCCGCCGCGGCTCGGACGACGAGCGCGAGCGCAAGCTGTTTCGCGCCCAGATGCTGACCGAAATGGCCAAGATGAGCCGCGACGACGGGCTGGTCATGCAGATCCATCCCGGCTCCTGGCGCAACCACTCGCCTGGTGTTTTCCAAAAATTCGGCCGCGACAAAGGCTTCGATATTCCGACCCGCACCGACTATGCCGCGGCGCTCAAACCCTTGCTCGACTGCGTCGGGCTGGAGCGCGACCTCTCCATCATTCTGTTCACGCTCGACGAGACCAGCTACGCGCGCGAACTGGCGCCGCTGGCCGGCGTCTATCCGGCGTTGAAGCTCGGGCCGGCCTGGTGGTTCCACGACAGTCCGGAAGGCATGCGCCGGTTCCGCGAGATGACCACCGAGACCGCCGGCTTCTACAACACCGTCGGCTTCAACGATGACACCCGTGCCTTTCCGTCGATTCCCGCCCGTCACGATGTGGCGCGCCGGGTTGACTGCGCCTTTCTCGCCCGTCTCGTCGCCGAGCACCGGCTGCGTGAGGACGAGGCGCATGAGCTGGCGCGGGAGCTTGCCTACACGCTTGCCAAGAAGGCGTACCGGCTGTGAGCCGGGCGCGTGGAATTTTAAAAGGGAGGAAGACAGTCATGTTGCATTTTTCAAAACTGATGGCAGCCACATTCGCCTTCGGCTCGCTGATGATCGGCGTTGCCGGCGCCCAGACCGTACTGCGCTCGGCCGACACCCATCCGGACGGGTATCCGACCGTCGAGGCGGTCAAATATCTCGGCGAGCTCATCAAGGAGCGCACCGCCGGCCGCTATTCGGTCGAGGTCTATCATTCGGCGCAGCTCGGCGAGGAAAAAGACACGATCGAGCAGACGCAGACCGGTGTCATCGATCTGAACCGCGTCTCGATGGGTCCGTTCAACGGCATCGTGCCGGAAACCGCGGTGCCGTCGCTGCCCTACATGTTCCGTTCGGTCGAGCACATGCGCCATGTCATGGACGGGCCGATCGGCGACGAGATCCTCGAGGCCTTCGAGACGCATGATCTGGTCGGCCTTGCCTTCTACGATTCCGGCGCCCGTTCCTTCTACAACACCAAGAAGGACATCACCTCGATCGCCGATCTGAAAGGCATGAAGTTCCGCGTCATCCAGTCCGACGTGTTCGTCGATATGGTCAACGCGCTTGGCGCAAATGCCACGCCGATGGCCTATGGCGAGGTCTATTCGGCGCTCGAAACCGGTGTCATCGACGGCGCCGAGAACAACTGGCCCAGCTTCGAATCCGCCAAGCACTACGAAGTCGCCAAGCACTATACCGTCGACCAGCACCAGATCGTGCCGGAAGTGCTGGTGATGTCGAAATCGAGCTGGGACAGACTGACGCCGGAAGACCAGGCGATCGTCAAGCAGGCGGCCAAGGATAGCGTCGTCAAGATGCGCGAATTGTGGGACGCGCAGGAGAAGAAGTCGCGAGAGATCGTCGAGAAGGCCGGCGTCAAGGTCAGCGAGATCGACAAGCAGCCGCTGATCGATGCGATGAAGCCGGTCTACGACAAGTATCTGAAGACGCCGGAGCTCAAGGACCTCGCGACGCGCATCCAGGCGACCAAGTGATTTTCTGGCGGGGCGGCATGGCGCCGCCCCGCCAATCGCTTTTAGGCGACGGAAAGACCGGGAGGATCGGATGACTGCGGGAACGGCCAGGAGCGGAGCGCCACCGCGCTTCAGCGCGGTGCTTTCGAAGATTTGCGACGGTGCGCTCTATCTCGCGGGCATCGGGATGGTCGCCATGACCGCGCTTGTTGCCTACCAGGTGTTTTCCCGCTTCGTGCTCAACGCGTCACCGAGCTGGACCGAAGTCACCGCCATCATGCTGATGAACTGGTTCATCTTCCTGGGCGCTGCCGTCGGTGTGCGCGAGAATTACCATATGGGCTTCGACGTGCTGCTCTATATCCTGCCCAAGGGCAGCAAATGGGCGCTGCGCACCCTGTCCGACCTGATCGCGTTCGGCTTCGGCTTCGGCATGGTCTGGTACGGCTGCAAGCTGGTCGGGCTGACCTGGCGGACCATCATCCCGGCGCTCGAACTTCCCGGCGGTTTCGACTATCTGCCGCTGGTTGCCGGCGGCTTTCTGATCTGCCTGTTCTCGGCCGAACGCATCGCGCTGCGCTGGTCCGGCGCCGACATCGACAAGGATATCAATCTCGAAGAAGTGCCGGAAATGCCGGCCGTGCAGGAGGCCTAGATGGAACTCTGGATCCTGTTTGGCGTCTTCACGCTTTTGATGTTTGCCGGCACGCCGATCGCCTTTTGCCTGGGTGCGGCGTCCTTCGCCACCGTGCTTTATCTCGGCCTGCCGCCCCTGGTGGTGTTCCAGCAATTGAAGTCGGGCATGTCGGCGTTCTCGCTGATGGCGATCCCGTTCTTCATCTTTGCCGGCGACCTGATGGTGCGCGGCGGCATCGCGCAGCGCATCGTTTCCTTTGCCGGCTCGCTGGTCGGTCATGTCCGCGGTGGGCTCGGTCAGGTCAACATCATCGCCGCGACGTTGTTCGGCGGCATTTCCGGCTCGGCTGTGGCGGAAGCCGCTGCCGTCGGCGGGCTGATGATCCCGCAGATGAAAGCGCGCGGCTACGGAGCCGACTATGCCGTCAACGTCACCTCGATGGCGGCGCTGATCGCGCTGCTTCTGCCGCCGTCGCAGAACATGATCATCTATTCGATCGCCGGCGGCGGCAAGATTTCGATCGCCGACCTGTTCACCGCCGGTATCCTGCCTGGTCTGCTGTTCGCCGCTTCGCTGATGGTCACCGCCTATTTCGTCGCCCGCAGCCGCGGCTACCCGGTCGAGGCTTTTCCCGGCTTCTCGCGTGTCGGCCAGCTGGCGGTCATCGCCATCCCCGGACTTCTGCTCATCGGGATCATCTTCGGCGGCGTTCGCTCGGGCATTTTCACGGCGACGGAAAGCTCCTGCATCGCCATCATCTACGCTTTGCTGGTCACCGTCTTCGTCTACCGGTCGATGGCCTGGGGCGATTTCGTCCATGCCACAAAGGGCGCGGTGCGCACGACCTCAATGGTGCTGCTGATCATCGGCACGGCGGCCTCGTTCAGCTGGCTGATGGCCTATCTCAAAGTGCCGGTGTTGCTGATCGCAGGCATGAACGCCATCTCCACCGATCCGCTGGTGGTGCTGCTTCTGCTCAACGTCTTGATGCTGCTGCTCGGCACCTTCATGGACATGGGGCCGATGATCATCATCTGCACGCCGATCTTCCTGCCGCTGGTCACCCATTACGGCGTCGACCCCGTGCATTTCGGCGTCATCACCATCCTCAATCTCGGCATTGGCCTCAACACGCCACCGGTCGGCACGGTGCAGTTCGTCGCCTGTGCCGTCGGCAAGATTACGGTCTGGGAAGCGATGCGCTCGATCTGGCCGTTCTATGGCGCGGGCATCGTGGTTCTGGGGCTGGTGACCTATATTCCGGCGATTTCGCTCTGGTTGCCGAGCGTGTTCAAATAGGCGTCTTCAAACAGGGGTGCGATATGGCATCGGATAGCGCTGTTGATCTCAGGGTCGAGAGAAAACCCAAACTGTCGGAGACCGTCGTTGCGGCGATCCGCAAGCAGTTGCAGGCGGGCGAGATCCTGCCCGGCCACAAATTGCCGACCGAGGGCCAGCTGACCGAGACCTTCGGCGTCAGCCGCACCGTCATCCGCGAAGCGCTGGCCAAGCTCGCCGCCGACGGGCTGGTCGAGGCGCGCCAGGGCGCAGGCGTGTTCGTCACCGAGCACATCTCAACGATGTTCGGCGCGCTCGCCGCCGACATGGGCAGCAAGGATTCCATCGCGCTCAATGTGCTCGAAGTGCGCCTGGCCGTCGAAATCGAATCGGCCGGGCTCGCCGCCATTCGCCGCAACGCCGCGCAGGAAGCAGCGATCCAGGAAGCGTTCTTCGAATTCGAACGGCTGCTTCTCAACAGCGAGCCGACCGGTCCGGCCGATCTCGCCTTCCACCGGGCAATCGCCAGCGCCACCAACAACCCGTTCTATGTCGAGATGCTCGATGTGCTCGGACGCCGCGCCATTCCCTGCGACGTGACCTCGCCCTGGTCGACGGAACTTGTGCAATCCGACAGCTATCAGCGCGGGCTGCAGCGCGAGCATCTGGTGATCCTGAATGCGATCACGTCAGGCGACGCCGAAGCCGCGCGCGAGGCGATGCGCACCCATCTCACCGCCAGCCAGCAGCGCTACCGCGAGCGCCTGCACGCCCGCCAGGTCTTTTATGCCGACTCGGTCAGGGCGACGGCATCCGAATAACCATTTCAGCCGGAGCAGTAATGTCTCAAAGTCACCCGCATACCGATTTCACCTCGCGTTTCGCCATCGACCCGGTTGCCGCGGCTTCTATGGGCACCGACGAACTGCGGCACAACTTCCATATTGACGACCTGTTCCAGCCGGGACGCGTCAGCCTGACCTATGCCCATTATGACCGCATGATCGTCGGCGGCGCCGTGCCGGAAGGGACAGCGCTGCCGCTGGAAGCGATCAAGCCAACGGGGACCAGGAATTTTCTCGATCGCCGCGAGTTGATCATCGTCAATATCGGCGGCGCCGGCTCGGTGACGGCGAATGGCGAGGCCCACCAGTTGCAGGCGCGCGACATGCTCTATCTAGGCATGGGCAGCACCGACGTGGCGTTCGCGTCGGCCGACAAGGCAGCGCCGGCCAAATTCTATCTGCTCAGCGCCCCGGCGCATCACGCCTATCCGAACCGGCTGATCCGCATCGGCGACGCCAAGCGGCTCGACCTCGGCAGCAAGGAAACCTGCAATGAGCGCTCGATCTTCCAGTTCATCCATGCCGATGGCGTCAAGACCTGCCAGCTGGTCGTCGGCATGACGCAGCTGGCGCCGGGCTCGGTGTGGAACACCATGCCTTGCCATGTGCATGACCGGCGCATGGAGGCCTATCTCTATTTCGACCTGCCGGAGACGGCGCGCGTCTTCCATTTCATGGGCGAGCCGGACGAAACCCGCCACATCGTCATGGCCAATGAGGAGGCAGTGCTGTCGCCCGGCTGGTCGATCCATTCAGGGGCAGGCACCTCGAATTATTCCTTCATCTGGGCGATGGCCGGCGACAATGTCGACTACACCGATGTCGACCCGGTGCCGCTGGGCGAACTGCGTTGAGCGGCCCTTCCTCCTTCAGCCTGGCCGGCAAGCGCGTCCTGGTCACCGGCGCAAACACCGGCATCGGCCAGGGCATCGCGGTCTCGATCGCGCGCGCCGGCGGCACCGTCATCGGTGTCGGCCGCTCGGCGATGGACGACACGGAAAGACAAGTCGCGGAAGCCGGCGGCCAGTTCGAGACTGTGCGGTGCGATCTCGCCGATCATGTTGCCGCCAAGGCCATGCTCGACCAGGTGTGGGAGAAGACCGGCCCGATCGACGGGCTGGTCAACAATGCCGGCATCATCCGCCGCGCCGATGCGGTCGATTTCTCGGAAACCGACTGGGACGACGTCGTCGACGTCAATCTGAAGACGCTGTTCTTTCTCAGCCAGGGTTTTGCCAGGCGCGTGCTGACCGACCCGAGGCGGCGCGGCAAGATCGTCAACATCGCCTCGGTGCTGAGTTTCCAGGGCGGCATCCGCGTCGCGTCCTATACCGCGTCGAAACATGGCGCGCTCGGCATAACCCGGCTGCTGGCCTGCGAATGGGCGGCAAAAGGCATCAACGTCAACGCGATTGCGCCCGGCTATATCGAAACCAACAACACCGAGGGGTTGCGCGCCGATCCCGACCGCAGTGCTGCCATCCTGGCGCGCATCCCGGCGGGACGTTGGGGCGGGCCGGAAGACATAGGCGATGCCGCCGTGTTCCTGCTGGCGCCAGCGTCCGACTATATGCATGGCGCGGTGGTTCCCGTGGACGGCGGCTGGCTGGCGCGATGAGGAGATGGTCATGATTGAAGCCAAGATTTTCGCACAGCCCGGCGAGAGCGCCTGGACGCCGACGCCGGACGGCAACAGACGCCGCGTTCTCGTCTCCACCGATGAGCTGATGATGGTCGAGTTCGGCTTCGACAAGGGCGGCGTCGGCGCACTGCATTCGCACCCGCATGTCCAGGCCAGCTATGTCGCCGAAGGTCGCTTCGAGGTGACCATCGACGGCCGCACCGCGACCATCGAGACCGGCGGCAGCTTCATCGTGCCGTCCAATCTGGTGCACGGCGTCAAGGCGCTGGAGGCCGGGCGCCTGGTCGACAGCTTTACCCCGCACCGCGCCGATTTCCTGGCCTGAACCTTTTTCGGCAATTCCAGAAACAGGAAACCCGCGCCTCCTGGGGAGGCGCGGGCTGTTGCCTGTGCGCTCGTGGCGCAGCGGTACTCGAAACATCGCCGCAGGGTTGGACGGTGCCGCAACATGGTGAAGATAGGTTTAACGATGCCAATCAGGTCGATCGCCGGTGGGGTGTTGCTGCTGCTTGTTGTGGTCACGCAGGGGCTGCGCTAATCGTTCTGTCCACGCCGCTGCTTCGGGCGGCCGATCGCAAAAACATCAGTGATGCAGATATCGACGACAAGCGTGCCGACGCACGATCCCAAACGGCGCGTCCTCAAGGACGTGTTCGGCTTCGACGATTTCCGTCCCGGACAGGCCGCGGTGATGGAGGCGCTGCTTGGCGGCCGCCATGTGCTGGCCGTCATGCCAACGGGTGCCGGCAAATCGCTGTGCTACCAGGTTCCGGCGCTGGTCAAGGGTGGGCTGACCATTGTCGTTTCGCCGCTAGTGGCGCTGATGCAGGATCAGGTCGCGGCACTGCGCCTCGCCGGCGTCGCCGCCGATACGATCAATTCCTCGATCGACCGTGATGCCAATGTCGCGGCATGGCGCCGCGTCGCGTCGGGCCAGACGCGGCTGCTCTACCTCGCGCCGGAACGGCTGATGACCGAGCGGATGCTGGATGCGCTTGCCAGGCTCGATGTCAGCCTGATCGCCATCGACGAGGCACATTGCATTTCGCAGTGGGGGCCGGCGTTCCGGCGCGAATATGAAGACCTGTCGCAGCTGCGTGGCATCTTTCCCGACGTACCGATCATTGCGGTGACGGCGACGGCGGACGAGACGACGCGGGCAGACATCGAGAGACGGCTGTTTGGCGGGCGTGTCGAAACGCAGGTGCTTGGCTTCGACCGGCCCAACATCAAGCTTGCCATCGAGCCCAAGCAGGACAGCAAGCGGCAGTTGCTCAACTTCATCGAGCGCCATCAGGGGCGCAGCGGCATCGTCTACTGCCTGTCGCGCAAGAAGACCGAAGAGATGGCGGCATTCCTCGAAAAGAACGGCGTGACCGCGCTCGCCTATCACGCCGGGATGAGCAAGGAGGCGCGTGATGCCAACCAGAACGCCTTCATGACGCTGTCGGGCGTCGTCATGGTGGCGACCATCGCCTTCGGCATGGGGATCGACAAGCCTGATGTCGCCTATGTCTTCCACACCGACCTGCCGGGCAGCCTCGAAGCCTATTACCAGGAAATCGGCCGCGCCGGTCGCGACGGCCGGGCGGCGGAGGCGCATATGCTTTACGGCCTTGGCGACATCCGCATGCGCCGCATGTTCATCGACGACGAGGACGCCGCTGTCGAACACAAGCGCCGCTCGCATGGCCGGCTCGATACGCTGATCGGCTATTGCGAGACGGCCGAGTGCCGCCGCCAGGTGCTGCTCGGTTATTTCGGTGAAGAGGCGGTCCCTTGCGGCAATTGCGACAATTGCCTGGAACAGGCGCCGCGCGCCGACGGCACCGCCGAGGCGCGCCTCATCCTGGCGGCGGTGGCGCAGAGCGGCGAGCGCTTCGGCGCCGGCCATGTCATCGACATCCTGATCGGCCACGAGACTGAAAAGATCGCGGCAAGGGGGCATCACAGGCTGGCAGCCTTCGGCAATGGCGCCGCGCACAAGAAGGATTTTTGGCAATCTATGATTCGCCAGCTGGTCGCGAACGGTTTCCTGATGCCGGACCCGGCCGGCCATGGCGGGTTGGCCATCGCGGACAAGGGCCACGCACTCGGCCGGGGCGAGGTGCCGTTCCAGTATCGGGTCGAGATGCGCACGCGCGCCGCGCGCCGCGCGGCTCGTGCCGGGCAGAGCCCTCAGAGCGAAAATGTCGATGCGTCGCTGCTCGCGGCGCTCAAGACGGTGCGGCTGCGGCTGGCCAAGGAACGCCAGGTGCCGGCCTATGTGGTGTTTTCGGATCGTACACTGATCGACATGGCCGAGCGTCGTCCGCAAGACCTCGACGATTTTGCCGAAGTGAATGGCGTCGGCGCCGCCAAACTCAAGGAGTTCGGCAAGGCTTTTGTGAGCGCCATTGCCGCGCACCTTTCCGAGACGCCAGGCTGAAAGGGTTTTGCTGGACCAAAGCCCGATCCGGCATCAGTACGCCTTCAACTTGCCCGCCCGCTTATCCTTTCATTTTGGCGCTACCCTGCCGTAGGGGAATGGCCTTCTAAATTGTATGGAACCGTGACGACAACACACATTCCTGAATCTATGCGGTCGATTCTTCGGATGTAGCCGTGACTATGGAAACCCGCTGTTGCGCGCGGATGGCGGTTTTCTCGGCCTTGGAGACGCTACCTCGGCAGCCGCTATCCGCTGACCCGAATGGTATGATTCAGACCATCTTTGTTGTTGAAAACCCGCTTTCGACGGGAGTATAAAACTCGAGGTTACCATTGCTTTTCGTATAGAGGCTGTGGTGGAAACGTGGGTCCAATCCGCAAAGAATTGCCTTGCGTGGAAGTGGTCGAAGCCGGCGGCGGATGGTCCGTTCCTGTGGCCAAGGAAGACCAGGAAATTACCCGATCATTCGTGATTGAACCGTTTGCGCTGTCCTATGCTGAGGGCCAGCGGATACGCCTGCATCTCGACAAGTTCGTTCGTCTGTAGAGAGGCTAGGCCCGATGAAAGACCGGTGGGAACCTGACCACCAGTTCATTGAAAGCGCCCGCCGTAGCCAGCTCCGAGCGGAGAGCCAACTGGACTCCCTGCAATCGACCATCGCCGAAACGCGACGCGTCCTAGAGGCTTCACGGAAGCTCTTGGAAAAGATTGCCGAGCGGGAACACCATACCCAGCCATAGGGAATGGCCGGTGCAGGTTGGGCATGCTTGTGGGGCTTCACCGCACCGGCCACTGCGGGAAGATATGAGGCCCCCCGCGCCGCCTAAGATATAGGCATATTAGCAATCGCGCAATTAACCCTATTGCGCTACCCAGCCGTAGAGGCAAGGAAATCGGAGAAGTTGGTGCCGGTTAACCGCCAGCACGCGAGCAAGTCATTCTGAAAGCATGAAAAACGCGATTTTGCTCGTGCCAATTGAGCGTCTGAAATCTAGTTCCTCCTGCCGATTATCCCTAAGTTAACTGGAATACTTATATCCCCGAAGGGTTGCGAATCAGTCGATTGTCAAGCGCATGCCATGGAGCAAGCAAGGGATCGATTTGAGCAGAAGGGCCGCAGCGGTCGAAGCGCGCTGGGAAATCCGAGCGGCTTCGGCAATTGTCCGCTCTGGCTCGCCCGCTACAACTCGACTCGCGCAGTGTGGACGGAATCACCGGCCATGTGGACGAGAACAATCTGGCGATGTCGTTCACCGAGTTTCGTTCGCGCTACAGCCTCTAAGGGCAAGCTAATCAAGGCGCTCGGATCGCCGCCTCAGGCGGCTTCGCGTTCGGCCTGCGCAGTCAGGTCCGGCTCCCGGCGGCTGTACTGCCGCGGCGAACAGCCCATGACGCGCTTGAATGCCGTGCTGAAGGCGCTTTCGGATTCGTAGCCGAGCGCCAGCGCGATGACGGAAACCGGATCGCCGGAATGCATCAGCCTGTCGCCGGCCAGCATCATGCGCCAGCGCGTCAGATAATCCAGGGGTGAGGCCCCGACCGTCTGCTTGAATCTGAGCGCAAAAGTCGATCGCGACATGCCGGCGCGCTCCGCCAGTTGCTGCAATGTCCAGCCATGCGCCGGGTCCTCGTGCATGGCGCCGATCGCCGCGCCGATCTGCCTGTCGGTGAGTGCGAACAGCCAGCCGACATTGCCTTGCGCGGTCATATGCAGGCGCAAGGCCTCGATCAGGATCATGTGGGCGAGGTGCTCGACGATGAGAAAGCCGCCGGGACGCCGCTGGCGCAATTCCTGCATCATCCGCTCCACCGGCCAGCGAAGCGCCGAATGGTCGCTCTCGCCGCGGATGTGGACGATGGGCGGCAGCATCCGCAAGAGGATGCCGGCATGGTCGCCGGACAGCGTGAAGCGACTGCTGACCAGGAGGAAATCGCCGCCGCCATTATGGACGGTGATGCCGCCGGTCCGCGCCGGTGAAAAGATCGTTCGCGCATCGACCGTCGGCAGGCCGAGATCGCTGGCAAGGCGGAAAGGCCGGCCGCGCGGCAACAGGAAGCAGTCGCCCACGTCCAGCCGCACCGCGTCAGGGACGCCCTCGACCGACAGCCAGCATCGGCCGGACACCACGGCGCCGCATTTGATGGCGGCCTGCTGGTCAGGAAACTGGATCGCCCAGTCGCCACCGGTTTCCAGCCCAGCCGACAGGTAATTGCGCGGCTTCAGTAGCGACAGCACGTCTGACAGCGGATCCATGAGCGTTCTCGGACGATTGCGAAGATATCTCGGATTTTACAGTATAGATCGTATGATCTCAAACTTCTATCTCCTTCGCAACGGGCTGCCTGTACGGCGTTCGACAAAAACCAAGGAGAAATCATCATGCGTGTGTTCGTTACCGGGGCTACCGGTTTTGTCGGTTCGGCTGTTGTGCGGGAATTGCTCGGGGCGGGCCATCAGGTGCTTGGCCTCGCGCGGTCGGAAGCAGGTGCGGAGTCGATCGTGGCCGCGGGTGCCGAGGCGCATCGCGGCGATATCGAGGATTTCGACAGCCTGCGCAGCGGCGCTACCCAATCGGATGGCGTCATCCACACGGCCTTCAACCACGACTTTTCGAGATTCGCCGCCAGTTGCGCAGTTGACCAGCGCGCCATCGAAACGCTCGGCGCGGCGCTCGAGGGTTCCGAGCGGCCGCTGCTTGTCACCTCCGGCCTCGCCGGTTTTGCGCAGGGAAGGCCGGCAACCGAAGACGACAAACCCGCGCCTCCATCGGCCGCCATGCCGCGCGCTTCGGAAGCAACGGCCGTGGCGCTCGCAGCGCGCGGGGTGCGCGCATCGACGGTGCGGCTGGCGCCGACCGTCCATGGCGAGGGCGATCACGGTTTCGTGCCGATGCTGATTGCCATTGCGCGTGAAAAGGGCGTCTCGGCCTATGTCGGCGACGGCGCAAATCGCTGGGCGGCGGTGCACCGGTTCGACGCCGCCACCCTGTACAGGCTGGCGCTGGAGAAGGGGGCGGGCGGCGTCAGCTATCATGCGGTTGCCGAACAGGGCGTGGCGAGCAAAGAGATCGCCGAGATCATCGGCCGCCGGCTCGGCCTGCCGGTCGTTTCCATAGGCCCCGAGGAGGCGGCTGCGCATTTCGGCTTTCTCGGGCATTTCATCGGCAGGGACTTGTCGGCGTCAAGTGAGCAGACCCGCACTGCGCTGGGATGGCAGCCGACCGGGCTTGGGCTCATCGCCGATCTCGACCGTCCCGGCTATTTCGAGGCCTGATCAGGCCGGCCAGTCGCGTTGCATTGCACGACCGACAGCCTGGCGATCAGCGGCAGTGCCAGCAACACGGCCAGACGCAGCCCGCCGAGCGGGCAGCACCGTCGTGCTGCTGGAACCGCCGCCACATCTGTATGGCGGCAAGCAGAACGAACACGGCGTAGGCCGCCCGCAGCCCGGACGACCTGCTCGCCCGTCGCCGGAAAGCCGGCGAAGGCATGGCCTCGTCATGGCAGACCTACCTTGTTACGGGGATGCGCGCGCGATTCCCGCGCCTAGTTAGAGATCGCCCTTCCTCACCTTGCCGTAAACGATATTCCGGTTCGAGCCATAGTAGACTTTCGCGTCGAAAGGACTCCCGCCGAGGGCGGCATTGATGATGTCCCACATATCGTCGGCCGAACGTAGGATGAGCGGCCAATCCATGAAAGTCTCCATGTAACCATCCGTCGTTATCTCGTCGCTGAAATTGGCAAACAGGAATTCGCCACCGGGCTTGACGAGTTCCATGGCTCTTTGAAGCAGGCGGATGCCGATGGCACGCGGCAGGTAATCGTAAAGCCCCGATGCGTAGACGAGATCGAATGTGCCAAGGGCGTAGGCGCGGCGCAGGATGCCGCGTACGGAACCCTGGACTGCCTCGACTGCCGTGCCGGCAAAGTCGTGGTTCACCGTGGCTACGCTGACGGGGTCCTGATCCAGGCCGATCCAACGTTGCAGTTTATGCCTGGCCAACGCATCGGAGCGTTCGGCTTCCCTGAGGTGGCCGCAGGCAATCGCCAGCACCTCAGCCTTTTCCACACTGCTGGCCGTCTCGTCCACGGTCCTGGCCAGAATATCCCGCCGCTCGCGCCCCGCCACCGAACTGGCAGCTTCACTGGTGTACGCATAAATTTGCCGACCAAGTAAGGTCGACGAGGCCACGATCTCGTCGGCGATCGGATGCTTGTAGTAAATATCCAGCAGGCCTGCATCGCCTGAATACCCGCGCGGTTTTTCGACCGACCACCGCGTGAACGGGTCTTGGAGCAAATATTCCGCGACCCGATGCTGCTGAGCCAAAGGAACGAGTTTCTGCCAGACCGCGGGAGCAACCTGCCGGCGGAGCTTGTGGAGTCGCCCCGCCAAACGATGGACGACGGGGGCGGCCGGTTTGTTTCGCGCAAAGGCTTGATGAGCAAGGTCCAGTATCAGGGCGAGCTGGGCCGTGCTGTCCCTCAACTCGTCGGAGTCAGCCGCCTCTTCGGAGGTCGCAACATGTTTCTTCATCAGCCTGGTGGTGACCAGGCTGTATTGGTCGAGCTGCAGTTTTGGCTTGATAGGCATGCCGTTTACTCTCCGGTTTACCGCCCCGGTCCCCGGCCAGCAGCATAGGTGCGCCGCCAACCAATGCTAACAATTTTAATAAAATTTTAGTAAAATTCTAATCAACGGAACGGCCATCAATCCTGCAAACTGGCTAAATCCGAACCGCCCGTTTACCCTCGGTTAGCGACATCTGACTTTTCTTGCGGACAGGGACGTCTTCATTCCCCAACCGCAGGCGACGTCGGCTGTTGCATTCGCTACTGCAGATCGCGGAGGAGCGTTGCGATGCAACTGAGCGAGGACGTTGCCCAGAAGGTGGCGGCAGCGATTGGACGTCCGCGGTGGCATTCCGCCGATCCGGAACTCCTGACACTGTTCCTGCAGAAGGATGCCGATGAGAATCGCAGCCTTGTGCGATGGGGTATTGCGGCTGCTGTATTCAGCTATGTGGCCTATGGCCTTTTCGATTGGTTTCTCTTTCCGGATGTCGCCGGCCGGCTTGTTTTGACGCGCGTTACGCTAGGGATCACTTCCCTGGCGCTTGTCGAATTTGTCGCCCGACGGGGCTTTGCCCTTGCCACCTTGCACCTTGTAGCAGCGCTGGCGATTGTCTCCGGTGCCCTTGGGTGGCTCGTCTCCGCTGTTGGAACAGAGCATCAGGATGCCCTCTCCCATTTCATGGTTTTTGGCACCGTGTTCATCCTGGGTGCGAATCTGTTCTTCAACTTCCGTTTTTGGCTTTCAGCCCTTGCCTCCGCGACGGTCGCCGCAAGCTTTGTGTACGCCGCGATGTTCTCCCTTCAGGCCGACATCGCCGGTCGGGTCGTGTTGTCGGCCTATTTCGTGAACTGCCTCGTCTTGTCGCTTTATCTTTCGTGGCGGCTGAGTCTGGAGCGGTACCAGACTTTCCTGCACGCGCTTCGGGCACAATTCCAGGAGCAGGCTGCTATCAAGAAGGGGCAAAAGCTAACTGAAATCGCCGACACCGATCCGCTCACGGGAATGAAGAACCGCAGGGCGATCATTCGAGAATTCTCGGAGCTGCGCGAAGACTGGGCCGCGGACGACGACGAGATAGGCCTCATTCTGATCGACGTCGACTACTTCAAAAGGTTCAATGACGGACTTGGTCATCAGGCCGGCGACGATTGCCTGATCAAACTCGCCCATGTCCTTTCCGAGATGGCGGCTGCCAACAACGCCATCGCGGCCCGCTATGGCGGAGAAGAATTCGTCATTCTCTGCAAGGTCACCGGGCGGGCTCACCTTCATGAGATAACGAAGAAATTCTGTCGCGCTGTAGAGGATTTGGATATCTACCACCCTGATCGGGGCGACAAGCTCAACATCGTAACGATCAGTGCCGGGGCGTCGTTGACGCGCGCCGATCAGAGCATAGAGCTTAGAATCCTGCTGCAGGAAGCTGACCGCGCACTCTACGCGTCCAAGTTTGCCGGTCGGGCTACGTTCACGATTTACGACCCGCACGCCACCAGCCAGGATCGCTCCGGCGAAAATCTTTCAGAACTGCTGAAGGTGGCAGTTTCCAACCAGCTCGTTTCTGTCGCTTACCAGCCAATTCGCGAGCTGGCGTCGGGACGCGTTCTGGGCCACGAGAGTCTGATGCGGGTATGCGACTTCGACGGCACCATGATCAGTCCGTCCGTATTCATACCCGTTGCCGAGCAGACCGGAGCGATCGTGGAACTGGGTACGTGGCTGATCGATCGAGCCTGCGGTGACATGGCGGAATACGGATTGGGCTCGGTCGTGACGGTGAACGTATCCGTTCTTCAGCTCAAGGCTCCCAATTTTTCACTCCGGATCACCGAAATCCTTGGCAGGCACGGCCTTGCGCCCCAGAAACTGGCCATCGAAATCACCGAAGGCAGTGACATCTTTCTGGAGGCGCAAGCGGTCAGAAACGTGGAGCGGCTGCGAAAACTCGGCGTTCAGATCTGGCTGGACGACTTCGGAACGGGATTTGCCGGCTTGACATGGCTCCGCCGTTTCAAGTTCGACGTGGTCAAGATCGATCGCAGCTTCCTCCACGATTGCCAGACGTCTCGTGGCTTGAGCCTGTTGCGGGACATGGTCGGGCTGCTTCGCAATCTCGGCCATGTCGTGCTCGCCGAGGGCGTCGAAACGGAGGAGCAGTACATATTGCTGCAGCGCCTGGGGGTAAATTTGATGCAGGGCTTCCTCACCGGGCATCCAGTCCCGATCGAAGAGGTAAACCAAATGAGGCAAGGCCTTGTTGCCTAGCGGCAGCCCCTTCGCTGAAGCTTCGGAGGGCATCCTGCTTCGTTCCGGTCCCCCTACGCTACTTCGTAGCTTCGGGCGACACTCCTACGCCCAGATGCGGTTCCGGGTGGCCTGCCACCCGAAGCCCGCAGGGCGTAGGATGGCGGAGAGGGAGGGATTCGAACCCCCGATGGGCTTGCACCCATGCCGCATTTCGAGTGCGGTGCATTCGACCACTCTGCCACCTCTCCGCGGTCATGGTCGGCCGTTGCCGGCGCGGCGCACTAGATAACGGCTGGGCGGGCAGGTTACAAGGCCAAATCCGCGGGGAAATTCAGCTTCCTGTGCGGGCTTTGCCGGGAGGGCTGCGCCGCGGCCACGTCGGCAGATAGGCCAACCGGTCTCGACCAGAGGGATCGGGCGCGGCAAGGAGGCCGCATGGCCAAGGAATCCGGCCGTTTGCCTTGACTCGTACCGAACCTTCGGTTAGGGGAAGCGCGCAATCGGCGTGGAGGGTTCTTCCACGCCGCTTGTTTTTCGAACCCGCAGACTGACAAAAAGACGGCCGAACCGCGTGACGCGGCTCATCGAGGCCGACCGAACAGCGAAAGGCAAAAAATGTTCGCAGTCATTAAAACGGGCGGTAAGCAGTATCGCGTTGCCGCCAACGATCTCCTGAAGATCGAGAAGCTCGAAGCCAATGTCGGCGATATCGTCGAAATCGGCAGCGTCCTCGCCCATGGCGAAGGCGAAAATGTCACCTTCGGCGCCCCGTTCGTCGATGGCGCTCTGGTCACGGCGGAAGTCGTCGAGCAGGGCAAGAACCGCACCGTCATCGCTTTCAAGAAGCGCCGCCGGCAGAATTCGCGCCGCAAGATCGGCCACCGCCAGCTTCTGACCACCGTGCGGATCGCCGAGATCCTGCTGGGTGGCGCCAAGCCTTCCAAGAAGGCCGCAGCCAAGGTGGAAGCCAAGGAAGTCAAGGCTGACGTAGCGCCCGAGGCGAAGGCTGAGGCCGCGCCGAAGGAAGCCAAGGCGAAGAAGGAAGCCAAAGCCGAGGCTGCTCCGAAGGATGAAGCCAAGACGGAGACCGCCGTCGCCGCGCCGCTGTTCAAGGCGCCGAAGGGCGAGCCGGACGATTTGGCCGTGATCAAGGGCATCGGCCCGGTTGCCGCCGGCCAGCTGCACGAGCAGGGCATCACCACCTTCGCCCAGCTTGCCAAGCTGTCGGACAAGGACGTGGCCAAGATCGACGCGCACATGCCCTTCAGCACCGACCAGATCAACGACTGGCGCGAGCAGGCCAAGGAACTGGCGAAGAAGTAAAACGAACCGGCGACAAGGTCGCCGGATCGGACTTGAAACGGAACGCGAACGCGTTCATAAGACCATTCAAGCGCCCCAGGGCGCATCGGAGTTAGTTAGATGGCACACAAGAAAGCTGGCGGCTCGTCGCGCAACGGTCGCGACTCGCATTCCAAGCGTCTGGGCGTGAAGAAGTTCGGCGGCGAAGCCGTCATCCCGGGCAACATCATCATCCGTCAACGCGGCACCACCTGGCATCCCGGCGTCAATGTCGGCATGGGCACGGACCACACCCTTTTTGCGCTCGAGACCGGCGCAGTCACCTTCAACAAAAAAGCCAACGGCCGAACCTACGTATCGGTCAACCCGATTACCAAAGCCGCGGAGTAGCCGGTTCCGCACTATAAAACCGGCGCCCATCTCGGGAACCGGTGTCTGGCCAAACCAGTGAATGGAGCCAGGAAAAGGATCAGGGGAGATGGGTTTTCCATCTCCCCTTTTTTCTTGCCTGGAGGACGTCGAATGGTTGCCGAAGCGGAAGACACCGAAGACGAAAGTTACGCGATAGATTGCCCGGTGCTGGCCACGGAGCGGCTGGTGATGCGCGCCCCGTGTGAAGCCGACATCGCGCAACTGGTCGAGCTTGCCGACAACCGTCACGTCGCCGAGATGCTGGCCCGCATGCCGCACCCCTATGGCGAGGCCGAGGCACGCGCCTTCCTGGCCATGACCAGGTCGCGCCGGGCCGGCATCGCCTACGCCCTGACGCTCGCCGGCACCGACATTTTCGTCGGCTGCGCCGGCCTCAACATGACCGATCGCGGGCTGGAACTCGGCTACTGGATCGGCGAGCCCTATTGGAAGCGCGGCTATGCGACGGAGGCCGCGCATGCGTTGGTCGACCTCGCCTTCCAACGGACGTCGATCCAGGTGCTGCAGGCTTCGACGCGGGTGATCAATCCGGCCTCGCGCCGGGTCATCCACAAATGCGGCTTCCAGTATGCCGGCCAGGGCATGCTGAACTCGATCGTCGCCGGCCAGGTGCCGGTCGAGCGGTACCGGCTGGACAGAAAGACCTGGATCAGCCTGCGCAACTGGGTGCATTTCTAGGTGTTTTGATATTCAGGTGAGGCCGGCCTGCAAACGCGGGTTTATGCGCTTCCGGTGCACGTACTTAAGTACGCTCCGCTCCGGTTCTCGGGAGCCGCCATTCTCGGCTCGGCCTGACCTGAATCTCAACACACCTAGCGCGTGCCTCCAAATGACAGGTTTGGCAACGTTGGTTGTGGATCGGACTCAACTCAGCCCATCTCGACCCAGATCGGGAGATGGTCCGACCCGACCGCTTGACGGTCGACCCACAGGCGCTTCAGCGATCCGGCGAGCGAGGCCGAGGTGAAGATGTAGTCTATGCGCTTGTGGCGGCTTGTGTCTTCGGGTCGCGTGGGATCGACCCAGGTGACGACGTCTGCTGTGTTCAGGCGCTGGGCAACGTCGACCGCGAGATCGGCGGTCAGCGGCATACCGAATTCATGGTCCGGGCGGCCGACGAGTTCGACATATTCGGGCGAGCCGGGCAGCATGTTGAAGTCGCCCATGACGATGAAGGCTTCGGGATAGGGCAGGTCCGGCAGGCCGATCTCGGGAATGCCGGAGAGGCCGCCGCCCTCGAAGGCATAGTTCAACAGGCGCTGGCGCAGGAAACGGATCTGGCTGGCGCGTTCAACCGGACTGCGATGGTCGAGATGCGTGGAATAGAAGCGGATGAAGCCGAGCGGGGTCTCGACCAGCGCCTCGAGTGCGCCGCGCTGGAAGTTCATCGCCTCAAGGCTGCGGCTGCGCGGCAAAAGCAGATTGCGCGACAGATGGATCGGCGTCTTCGACAGCACCATGTTGCCGAGCTGGAAAGTGGTGGTGACGGCGCGGCCGGCCTCCAGGCGCGAGCCGACATTGACCTCGAAATTGCTGCCGTAGGCGGCAAAATATTCGGGCAGCGCCTCGCCGATCTCGGCGACCATGTCGCGGTTGCCGTTCCTCGGATTGTTGCGGGTCACTTCCTGCAGCGCGATCACATCGGCGCCGCGAACCGCCGCGGCGATGCGGCCGAGATCGTAGCGGCCATCCAGACCGATACCGTACTGGATGTTGTAGCTTACAACCTTCATTCCCGCGCCCCTCAAGCTCCGTCCGCGAACACTGCTACCGCGTCCCCGGCAAAAGGGCATCCGGCGCTTTAGTCGCAAAACGGCCTCGCCCTTGGCCGCGCCTTGGTTTAGAGCAAGGCGCAAGATCTAAAGCAAAGCCGCAAGGCCAACAGAAACTGCGTAGTCCAATGAAATTTCTCGATCAAGCCAAGGTTTATATCCGCTCCGGCGACGGTGGCGCCGGCTCTGTGTCGTTCCGGCGCGAAAAATTCATCGAGTTCGGCGGCCCGGATGGCGGCGACGGTGGCCGCGGCGGCGATGTCTGGCTGGAAGCGGTCAATGGGCTGAACACGCTGATCGACTATCGCTACCAGCAGCACTTCAAGGCCAAGACCGGTGTCCACGGCATGGGCCGCAACATGACCGGCGCCAAGGGCGCCGATGTGACGCTCAAGGTGCCGGCCGGAACCCAGGTGTTTGCCGAGGACAATGAGACGCTGATCTGCGACCTGACCGTGGTCGGCCAGCGCTTCCTGCTGGCCAAGGGCGGCAACGGCGGTTTCGGCAACCAGCATTTCAAGACCTCGACCAACCAGGCGCCTCGCCGCGCCAATCCGGGCCAGCCCGGCGAAGAGATGAATGTCTGGCTGCGGCTGAAGCTGATTGCCGACGCCGGCCTGGTCGGGCTGCCCAATGCCGGCAAGTCGACTTTTCTGGCAACCGTCACCGCAGCCAAGCCAAAGATCGCCGACTACCCCTTCACCACGCTGCATCCAGGTCTCGGCGTTGCCCGCATCGATGCGCGCGAATTCGTCATCGCCGACATTCCGGGCCTCATCGAGGGCGCGCATGAGGGTGTCGGCATCGGCGACCGGTTCCTCGGCCATGTCGAGCGCACGCGTGTGCTTTTGCATCTGGTTTCGGCGCAGGAGGAAAATCCGGGCAAAGCCTATAAGACCGTGCGCGCCGAGCTCGACGCCTATGGCAATGGGCTGATCGAGAAGGTCGAGATCGTGGCGCTCAGCCAGGTCGATATCCTCGATGCCGATGAGCGCAAGAAGAAGGTTGCGTCGCTCAAACGCGCTGCCGGCCGCGCGCCGATGCTGCTGTCGGCGGCCACCGGCGAGGGCGTCGAAGCGGTGCTGCGCGCGCTGATGGCGGTTGTCGGCGAAGCGCGCGACAGGGCTGCCGCTCCCGTCGAGACCCGCTGGGACCGATAGCGATGACGGCGCAGTCGCTGACAAAATACCGGCGCATCACGGTCAAGATCGGTTCGGCCTTGCTGGTCGACCGCACCAGCGGCCTGAAGCGCGACTGGCTTGCCTCGCTTGCCGAGGATATTGCGGTGCTGGCCAATGGTGGCGCCGAGATCCTGGTCGTGTCCTCCGGCGCCATTGCGCTCGGCCGCACCATTCTCGGTCTCGGCAAACGGGCGCTGAAGCTGGAAGAAAGCCAGGCGGCTGCGGCCGTCGGCCAGATCGCGCTGGCCGGCGCGTGGTCGGATGCGCTGGGCAAGGGTTCGCTGAAATCGGGCCAGATCCTGCTGACGCTGGGCGACACCGAAGAGCGCCGCCGCTATCTGAATGCCCGCGCGACGATCTCGACGCTGCTCAAGATGAAGGCGGTGCCGGTCATCAATGAGAACGACACGGTGGCGACCTCCGAAATCCGCTATGGCGACAATGACCGGCTGGCGGCCCGGGTGGCGACGATGATGGGCGCCGACCTGCTTGTGCTGCTCTCCGACATTGACGGGCTCTACACGGCGCCGCCGGCGCGCGATCCCGCTGCGAAATTCATTCCGGTGGTCGACCGCATTACACCCGATATCGAAGCGATGGCGGGGGCGGCCGCTTCCGAACTGTCGCGCGGCGGCATGCGCACCAAGCTCGACGCGGGCAAGATCGCCACCGCCGCCGGCACCGCCATGATCATCACCTCGGGCACCAGGCTGTCGCCGCTGATGGCGATCGAGCGTGGCGAGCGCGCCACCTTCTTCAGGCCGAGCGCCAATCCGGTGAAGGGCTACAAGAGCTGGATCGCCGGCCAGCTCGAACCGGCGGGGCGGCTCACCGTCGATGCCGGCGCCATCGGTGCGCTGCTGTCCGGCAAATCTTTGCTGCCGGCCGGCGTCAGGCTGGTCAGCGGCAATTTCTCGCGTGGCGACACGGTGGCGATCCTGTCGCCCGAGGGCCGCGAGATCGCGCGCGGGCTTGTTGCCTACGATGCCGCCGATGCCGTAAGGATCGCAGGCCTGAAGACCGCCGAGATCGAAACCGTGCTCGGCTACGAGGCGCGCTCGGCGATGATCCACAGGGACGATCTGGTGGTGAGCGATCCGGGTGACCAGATACGGCCTGCCGGCCAGCTATGGGCCGGGGCGACGTAAGCGGAGGATGAGCCATGCTGAAACTGCATGAACAATCCGGGGATGACACCGTCGCGCTGATGGCCGGTATCGGCCGCCGCGCCCGCGCGGCCGCCCGACCGTTGGCCATTGCGACCGCCGCCGCCAAGAATGCCGCGCTTCTCGCCATGGCCGACGCGATCATCGCGCGCCAGCAGGAGATTCTCGACGCCAACGCCATCGATGTCTCTAACGGACACGAATCCGGACTGTCCGGCTCGTTCATGGACCGGCTGAAGCTCGATCCGGCGCGCACCCGTGCCATGGCGGATGGCATCCGTGAAATCGCCGAGCTCAGGGACCCGGTCGGCGATGTGATCGCGGCCTGGGATCGCCCCAACGGCCTGCAGATCGAGCGCGTGCGCACGCCGCTCGGCGTTGTCGGCGTCATTTATGAAAGCCGGCCGAATGTGACGGCGGATGCCGGCGCACTCTGCCTCAAGGCCGGCAATCCGGTGATCCTGCGCGGCGGCTCGGACTCGCTCAATTCGTCCGCCGCCATCCATGCCTGCCTGGTCGAGGGGTTGAAGGCCGCCGGCCTGCCCGAAGACGCCATCCAGTTGGTGCCGACCACTGACCGCGCCGCCGTCGGTGAGATGCTGAAAGGGCTTTCCGGCAATCTCGACGTCATCATTCCGCGGGGCGGCAAGAGCCTGGTCGGGCGCGTCCAGAGCGAGGCGCGGGTGCCGGTCTTTGCCCATCTTGAAGGCATCTGCCATCTCTACATCGACCGCTCGGCCGATCTCGACATGGCGGTCAGGATCGCCGTCAACGCCAAGATGCGGCGCACCGGTGTCTGTGGCGCTGCAGAGACTTTGCTGGTCGACCGCGCGGTGGCCTCCACGCATCTGGTGCCGATCCTCGGCGCGCTACGCGCCGCCGGCTGCGAGATCCATGCCGATCAGGAAGTGATGAAGCTGTTCTTCGACGCCAAGCCGGCGACCGATGCCGACTGGGTGACCGAATATCTCGAGGCCATCATCGCGGTAAAGCTGGTAGACGGAATTGCCGGTGCCATCGACCATATCGAGACGTTCTCCTCACACCACACCGAGGCGATCATCGCCGAGGATACCAAAGCGGTCGAGCGGTTCTTCAACGAGATCGACTCGGCGATCCTTTTGCACAATGCCTCGACGCAGTTCGCAGATGGCGGCGAATTCGGCATGGGAGCCGAGATCGGCATCGCCACCGGCAAGATGCATGCGCGCGGTCCGGTCGGCGTCGAACAGCTGACCTCGTTCAAATACCGCGTGCGCGGGTCGGGACAGGTGAGGCCTTGAATCATTCGCGTCAGGGCTTGAGGCATTGAGCCCAGACACCCCCCTCTTTCCTGCCGGACATCTCCCCCGCAAGGGGGGAGATCAGCTTTTTCTTCCGCTTTCGCCAATCACTAACGTTGCAAGAAAATTGCCTTTGCCGAAGCTGCTGATCTCCCCCCTTGCGGGGGAGATGCCCGGTAGGGCAGAGGGGGGTGCCTAGCACCATGCTGTCGTCCCTTCAGCCCGCCATCCCCTCGCACTACCTCCGCATGCCGCATGCCGAGAAAGGCCTCGCCGTCGGCCTGTTCGGCGGATCGTTCAACCCGCCGCATGCCGGCCATGCGCTGGTGGCGGAAATTGCCTTGCGGCGCCTCGCGCTCGACCAGCTCTGGTGGATGGTCACTCCAGGCAATCCGCTGAAGAGCACGAGGGAATTGGCGCCGCTGAGCGACCGGCTGCTGCAGTCGGAGCAGATCGCCAAGAACCCGAAGATCAAGGTCACCGCCTTCGAGGCGGCGCATCATATTCGCTTCACCGCCGACACGCTGGCGTTGGTCAAGGCACGCAATCCCGGCGTCGATTTCGTCTGGATCATGGGCGCCGACTCGCTTCGCGATTTCCACCGCTGGCAGCGCTGGCGCCAGATCGTCATGACCTTCCCGATCGCCGTCATCGACCGCCCGGGCGCGACGCTGTCCTTCCTGTCCTCGGTCGTGGCCAAAACCTTCGACTATGCCCGCGTCGACGAGGGTGACGCGCCCCGGCTCGCCCGCATGAAGGCGCCGGCCTGGACTTTTATTCACGGCCCGCGTTCGTCGCTGTCATCGAGTGCTATTCGCAAGCAAGCCAAGGGGTAACTCGTAAGGCCAGATCGCCGATGTCGCTTTTACGGCGGCCTTTCGCGATCCGCTGGGCGATGCTGCGCTGGATATGGCCAATTCAGTGAACCAGACCGACATCGACCACAATCATGGCGCCCCGCCGGCGCCCGTGATCGCCATTGCCAGCGTAATCATGTCGATGGCGCTGATCGCGGTCGGCAACGGGTTGATGTTCGCCTATATCCCGGTCCGGCTTGGCGTCGAGCGCTTCGATCCGACCTGGGCCGGGCTGATCATCACCGGCCTGTCTGCCGGCGGACTTGCCGGCTGTATCCTGACCGGGCCGCTGGTGCGCCGCGTCGGGCACGCCCGCGCCTTCATGGTGCTGTCGGCGCTGATAGCGCTGTCGAATGCTGCCATTGGCGCCGGCACCTACCCGCTGCTGTGGATCGCGGCGCGCGCGCTTTACGGTTTTGCCATATGCGGCCTGTTCATCGTCGCCCAGAGCTGGCTCAACGATGCCGTCGCAAACGCCATTCGCGGCCGGGTGATGGCGGTGTTTTACGTCGCCTATGTCGCCGGACTTGGCGTCGGCTATGCCCTGCTGGCGGCGGTCGACATCGCGACGGCGCAGGCGCCGCTGATCGGCATTGCCTTCACCGCGGTGTCGATCCTGCCGGTCGGCATGACGCGGTTGGCTCAACCGCCGCCACCTCGCGCAGCCTCCGTGGCGCTCGGTCGCGCCTGGCGGATTTCGCCGGTCGGAGTGGCCGGCATGCTCGCCGTTGGCGGTCTGTCGATGGCGATCGCCGGCTTTGCGCCGATCCACGCCACGGCCAAAGGCTACAGCCAGGCCGATGTGGCGCTGCTTTTGTCGGCCATGCCCGTCGGCACGCTGATCCTGCAGATCCCGCTCGGCTGGATTTCGGATCGTACCGATCGCCGTTACGTGCTGGCCGGCGCTGCGGCACTGGCCATCGTTGCCGGTATTCTGGCTATCGGCTTTGACGGTGGCGCTCTGGCGGTGCTGGTGGTGATCTATGTGATCTGGGACGGCGCCTCGGAATCGATCTATTCGCTGGCCAGCGCGCATGCCGCCGACCGCGCCGGCAAGGACGACATGGTGGCGCTGTCGAGTTCGTTGCTGTTTGCCTGGTCGCTGTCGGGGTTCATCGTGCCGGGTATCGTGACGGCCCTGTCGGCTGTCTATGGCACGCAGGCCTTCATTTATGTGGCCATCGTCATCGCCACTGTCTTCTGCCTGTTCGTGCTGTGGCGAGTGGCCACCACGCGCGCCGTCCCCGCTACGGAGACCAGCAGTTTCGCGCCGATGTCGGCGCAGGCGCCGCTGCCGGTGGAGCTCGCCTACGCCCCGGAAGATAAGCGCTGAACGGTTTCACAGCTCCTACTGCCTGGTGGCGGCAGTTTCCTGTCGAGCCTCCGGCGGAGGTGCGGGAACCGAAATGGCTTCGGCGTCGAACGCCTGCTTGACGCGTTTGGTGAGATCGATCTGGGTGGCGAAGAAATCCGCCGCCGTGGTCCAGTAGCGCAAGGTGATGGCGACGCTGGCATCGCCCACCGTGGCGACGAAGGCGATCGGCGCCGGCTCTCGCTTGACGCGGCGCTCGCCGCCGGCAACGCCCAGCATGGTTTTCTGCGCCAGGTCGATGTCGTTCCAGGAGCCGATGCTCAGCGTGATATCGCCGCGGCGCACACCATTACGGGTAAAATTGCGCACCGGCTGGTTCCATAGCGTCGAATTGGGCGCCAGCACATAGACGCCGTCTGTCGTGCGGAGCTTGGTGGCGAACAGGCCGATTTCCTCGACGGTGCCGGAAATGGCGCCGACCTCGACATATTCGCCGATGCGGAATGGCCTGAGCGCCAGAAGCATGATGCCTGCGGCGATGTTCTGCAGCGTGCCTTGCAGCGCCAGGCCGATTGCCAGCCCGATGGCGCCGATGGCGGCGATGATCGAGGCCGTCTGAACGCCGAACTGGCCGAGCACCATGATGATGACCAGGATCAGGATGGCGTAGCGCACGATCTTCGAGAAGAAATGGCGCAGCGTCGCGTCGAAACCATGGATATGGCCGAGGCCGGCTGAGATCGATCGTTCTGCGAGCCCGGCGACGAGATAGCCGACGACCAGCAGGATGATGGCGCCGATGGCGGAGAAGGAATAGGAAACGATCAGCGTGCTGAGTTGCGCAAGGCCAGCCTGCACGGTGAGCAGCGTGTTCTGGGGGTCGATTGGCATCAGGAAAATCCGTTTGGGGGTGTGTCGATAACCTCTGCCGCGGCCATGGGTTCCGATTTTTCTCAAGGCTCCGGAACCGGAAGTCGTGCACTGCGTTCGCGCTGGCAGGGCCTCCCGTCTTGAAACTGCAAGGGAACTCTGCCTATCTATAGGGTGTCACCTGATTTCGTGGGTGATTTGGTTGTTCTTGCTGCGAAAGGAAATACACTGAGAACAGCATTGCGGAAGAAGGCTGACATCATGCCTTCGCCGGCCAGGATCAGCGTAGATGACGCCGTGTCCCGTGCCATCAAGACAGTCCTTGCCAGTCTGGAAGACTCCAAGGCCGAAAATATTGTCTCAATCGACATTCAGCGGAAATCGAGCCTCGGCGACTATATGGTCATCGCGTCGGGCCGGTCGCACCGTCATGTCTCGGCTGTCGCCGACCACCTCCTCAAGGCGCTCAAGGATGCCGGTCTCGGCACGGCGCGCGTCGAGGGGCTGTCCGGCGCCGACTGGGTCCTGATCGATTCAGGCGACATCATCGTCCATGTCTTCCGCCCAGAAGTCCGCGAATTCTACAATCTTGAAAAGATGTGGCAGGCGCCGGACCTCGAGGAAGAGACCTTGCACTGAGCTCCGTCTCATGTCGTAACCATCCTGGGTGCGACATGGATTGAAAGCTCGCCGAGGCAGGGATGAAGATAGCAGTTCATGCCGTGGGCCGGATGAAGGCCGGCCCCGAGAGAGAACTCGCCGACCGCTATTTCGAGCGTTTCGCCAAGAGCGGCCCGGCGATCGGGTTCGAATTCTCTGGTGTCGCCGAGATCGCCGAGGGACGAGCCCAGAACGCCAATGAGCGCCGCCGCGAGGAAGGCCAGAAGCTGCAGGCACAGCTGCAGCCGGGCACGGCGCTGTTCCTGCTCGACGAACGCGGCAAAAACCTGTCCTCAGACGATTTCGCCAGCCGTATCGGCCAGCTGCGCGATGGCGGACGCAAGGCGTTGGTCATCGCCATTGGCGGCGCCGACGGGCACGACCAGTCGATTCGCGACCAGGCTGAGCTGATGGTCTCGTTCGGCGCGGCGACCTGGCCGCACCAACTGGTGCGTGTCATGCTGGGCGAGCAGCTCTATCGGGCGGCAACGATTCTTTCGGGACATCCCTACCACCGTTCGTAAATCAGTGGGTCGAGGGTCAATCGTCCGGATTTCCGCCCCAATGCGCGGCTGTTTTGTGCTAGGCTTCGGTTCGATCATGGTTGATGGTTCGTTAACGAAGCCACGCATAGAGTCGGGCTTCAATGGCTGACAACGGGAAATCACGAACGGGCTTCCGGCACGCGCGCTGCGGCATCGCTGCAGCGGTGGTTTTGCTGTCGCTCGGGCTTGCGCGGGCCGAAAATACGCTGGACGTGGCGCCCGACCCCGATCTGAGCCGTGCCGAATATGAGAAGGTGTCGGCCGAGATCACGCTGTCGTCCGAACGGCTGGCCAAGCTCGCCGCCGACATTGCTTCGGTCAAGAAGGACCATGCCTCGATCACCGCGGCGCTTATCCAGTCGGCGATGACCGAGCAGAAGCTCGGCCAGGACATCGAGGATATCGGCGCCAGGCTCGAAGGACTGAAGGGCGAGGAACAGAAGATCCGTGTCTCGCTGGCGGCGCGGCGCGACGTGCTGGCCGAGGTGCTGGGCGCGCTGCAGCGCATGGGGCTCAATCCGCCGCCGGCGATCCTGGTCAAGCCGGAAGACGCGCTGTCGTCGGTGCGCAGCGCCATCCTGCTCGGCGCAGTGGTGCCGGAACTGCGCCAGCAGACCGACAAATTGCTGGCCGACTTCAGGGAACAGACCCGGGTGACGGCCTCGATCGAGGCCGAGCGGACGCGGCTGACGGCGGCGGTCGGCGAGCAGACGGCGGAAAAGAAACGCCTCTCCATGCTGCTCGAAGCCAAGCAGAAGCTCGAGGCGGACACCTGGACGGCGATGGCCGCTGAAAAGCAGCGGTCCCAGGCGCTTGCGGCCAAGGCCGGCAGCCTGAAAGAGCTGATCGCTTCGCTTGAAGCCGACAAGAGCCGCAAGGCGGCGGATGCCGTCAAGGCAGGCGAACAGAAAGCGGCCGACAGCGATAAGCCGGACGCCGATAACGCCGATGCAGGCACAACCGCGTCGACGGAGCTGGCTTCGCTGCCCGTGCCGGAAGGCAACCGCCTCACCGCCGCTGCGCCGTTTTCGGCACTTCAGGGACAAGTCTCGCTGCCGGTCACCGGCAAGATCAAGCTGCGTTTCGGGGCCGATGACGGTAACGGCGCGGTGATGCTTGGCGACATGGTTGCGACACAATCGGGAGCCATCGTCACGGCACCGGCGGACGGAAATGTGCTTTATGCGGGGCCTTTTCGCTCCTATGGTCAACTCTTGATCCTCAATGCGGGAGACGGCTATCATGTCGTCCTGGCGGGGATGAGCAGAATCAGCGTCGCGTCTGGCCAGTCGGTGCTCGCAGGAGAGCCGGTCGGCGCGATGGGAGAGGCCCGGGTGGCAAGCACCTCGGCCTCGAAGAATGGAAATGCCACGCCGGAACTCTACGTCGAGTTCCGCAAGGATGGAAAACCCGTCGATCCGACCCCATGGTGGGCGGACCGCTTCTCTGGAAGGACGTGAAATGATGCGGAAACTGTCGCTTCTTATTGCCGGTGCGCTGATGGGCGCGTCAGCGATGAGCCTGGTCTATGGCGCGCCCGGCTCGACGGCGAACGCTGCAGGCTCCGAGACCTACAAGCAACTGGCGATCTTCGGCGACATCTTCGAGCGCGTGCGGGCGCAGTATGTGACGCCGCCGGACGACAAGTCGCTGGTCGAAAACGCCATCAACGGCATGCTCACCTCGCTCGACCCGCACTCCTCCTACATGAACGCCGAGCAGGCGCAGGACATGCGCGTGCAGACCAAGGGTGAGTTCGGCGGCCTCGGCATCGAGGTCACCATGGAGAACGACTTGGTCAAGGTGATCACGCCGATCGACGACACCCCGGCTGCCAAGGCAGGCGTGCTGGCCGGCGACTATATCGCCAAGATCGACGGCCAAGAGGTTCGCGGCCTGACGCTCAACGATGCAGTCGAAAAGATGCGCGGCCTGGTCAACACGCCGATCAAGCTGACCATCCTGCGCCAGGGCGCCGACAAGCCGATCGAGCTGACGGTGGTGCGCGATATCATCAAGGTCAAGGCGGTCAAGTTCCGGGTCGAGAACGACATCGGCTACATGAAGATCACCTCCTTCACCGAAAAGACCTATGACGACCTCGAGAATGCCATCGACACCATTAAGAAGCAGGTGCCGAACGACAAGCTCAAGGGCTATGTGCTCGATCTCAGGCTCAACCCGGGCGGCCTGCTCGACCAGGCGGTGAGCGTGTCCGACGCCTTCCTCGACCGTGGCGAGATCGTCTCGACCCGCGGCCGCGACCCGAAGGACGTCACACGCTTCGACGCCAAGGCAGGCGACGACATCGGCGCCAAGCCGCTGATCGTGCTCGTCAATGGCGGTTCGGCCAGCGCCTCCGAGATCGTCGCCGGCGCGCTTCAGGACCTGCGCCGCGCCACAGTGGTCGGCACGCAGTCGTTCGGCAAGGGCTCGGTGCAGACCATCATCCCGCTTGGCGAGAACGGCGCGCTGCGCCTGACGACGGCGCTCTATTACACGCCGTCCGGCAAGTCGATCCAGGGCAAGGGTATCACACCCGATATCAAGGTCGACCAGCCGCTGCCGCCCGAACTGCAGGGCAGGGACCTGACGCGCGGCGAATCGGACCTCAAGGGCCATATCAAGGGCGCCGACGAGAGCGATACCGGCTCGGGCTCGGCTGCCTATGTGCCGCCGGATCCGAAGGACGATCTGCAGCTGATCTATGCCGAACAGCTGCTGCGCGGCCAGAAGACCGATCCGGCATTCCCGCCGAATCCGGAGAAGGCAGTGCTCAACCAGTAAAATCGACTGGTAGCTCTGGCTGCCCAATCGAAGCGATGCAATGCTGCCGGGACCGTGAGGTTCCGGCAGTTTGATTCGGGGGCAGCTGGGCGCTGTGCCTCAAAGGCGCAGGGGACGCGCCGTCAGTTTTGGATCTGCGCATGGCGAAGATTTCGCTGATCACGCGCCGGGGGATGCGGCTTGGCTGACATCGGCAAGGACATCGAACGCCCGCTCGGACAGACCGTCCGACCGCGTGCCGCGTCGCGCGGGATCAGCGCTGGCGCCGTCGCGGCGACGCTGGTCGTGCTGGCCGCGGTCGGCATCTCCGGCGCGATCGCGCTGCGCGAGAAGCCGTTCCGCAAACCGGAAGCAATCGCGGTCTCGACGCCGAAGGTGACGGCGGCGGCCGAGCCCGCGGCCGCAGCGCCCACTGCTCAAGCGACGGCGGCAGCGCCGAAGGCGGAAACGCCCAAGGCCAGCGGTCCGCAGATCATCCATGTGCAGTCCCAGGAGGGTGACGGCCCGCCCAATGCAGCCATCGTCATCCACGACCCGTCGACGATCGGCCAGAACCTGAAGATCGCGCATATCCCCGACAGGGCGCTGATCGAGGCCAGCGACACCGGCCCGTTGCCGGTTCGCGCCGCTGACGGCCGGCGGCCGTTCGATGTCTATGCGCGGCCGTGGTCGGGTTCGCGTGGCGCTCGAGTGGCAATCGTCATCGGCGGGCTTGCCGTGTCGCAGACCGGCACGCAGGCCGCGATCGCCAAGCTGCCGGCCGAAGTGACGCTGGCTTTTGCGCCGCAAGGCAACAGCATCGGCCGCTGGATGCAGGCGGCACGGCAGAGCGGGCATGAGGTGGTCATGCAGGTGCCGCTCGAACCGTTCGACTATCCCAACGTCAATCCCGGCCGCAACACGCTGACAGTGGCGGCAAGCCCGGACGACAATCTGAAGAATCTGCGCTGGGCGCTGTCGCGGACCACCAACTATACCGGCGTCATGAACTATATGGGGGCGCGCTTTTCGGCCGACGCGACAGCGATGGGGCCGTTCATGGCCGAACTCGGCAAGCGCGGCCTTGCCTATATCGATGACGGCTCGTCCGCACGGAGCCTGGCGTCCGATCTCGCCTTGAAGGACGGTGTGCCATTCGTCGCCGGCGATACGGCAATTGACGCTGTGCAGGACCGCGGCGCCATCCTGAAAAAGCTCGACGCGCTGGAAGCGACCGCGCGTGCGAAAGGCTCCGCCGTCGGCATCGGCTCGGCTTTCGACCTCACCGTCGACACCGTGGCGTTCTGGGCGGTCGAAGCGAAAAAGCGCGGCATCGAGATCGTGCCGATCTCGGCGGTGGCCATCGACCCGGAAAAGGGCTGACCGGCGCTTGTGGCGATTTTCAACGATGCCGAGAAAAGAGCTCTCTCTGGGCCTGATTGATTGAACCATCATCCCAGTCGACCTCGCGCTTTGATTGCGGGATGTGTCTCCGCCGATATTCGTTGTTGTAGAACAGGGTGCCGTGGATTCCGAGCACATCGCGTTTCAGGATGGGACGACCCCAAAGCGGCGCCAGCACGCGACCTGCCTCGTCTTCACCAAGCCGCTCAAATAAATCTTCGGCCAGTTCCATGTCTCTTCCATCCGGGAAGATGGCGGCGTACTCCTCCTCTGTTGCCTCGAACACGCTGAAGGTTGCGTTCAAGGCGCCGTCGATGATTTGAATATTTTTCATGGAATTACTCTGCCATTCGACCGCAACGGCGGCAACGGGGCTGGGTGGCAGTGACTGGAACGAACCCACGTTTTCCGCTTCCGGGGCAAGCCTACTTTGAGTACGCTCCGCTCCGGTTCTCGAAATCATTCGCCACTGCCTCGCCGGAGCGAATCTCAGAACGGCTTTAAACTCCGATGGCTAAAAAGATCGATCCCGAGACGCTGCCATACCGCCCCTGTGTCGGGCTGATGATCCTCAATGGCGACGGGCTGGTCTGGGTCGGGCACCGCATCGCCGAACCGGACAGCGAATTTGCCGGGACCACGCAGCTCTGGCAGATGCCGCAAGGCGGCATCGACGAGGGCGAGGAGCCGCTGCAGGCGGCCGGGCGCGAGCTCTATGAAGAGACCGGCATGCGCTCGGTCACGCTGCTGGCCGAGGCGCCGCATTGGATCAACTACGACCTGCCGCCCGATCTGGTCGGCATCGCCCTCAAGGGCCGCTATCGCGGCCAGACGCAGAAATGGTTCGCCTACCGCTTTCACGGCGAGACCAGAGAGATCCAGATCAATCCGCCGCCAGGCGGCCACACCGCCGAATTCGATGAATGGGCATGGCGGCCGATGCAGGACCTGCCCGATCTGATAGTGCCGTTCAAACGCAAGGTCTATGAGGATGTGGTGGCGGCGTTCCGTCATCTTGCCTAGCTGGATGTGACGGTTCGCACGGCACCAGATTCGTGCTTTATTGATCGGGACACCCGCAGCCACGAGACCCATATGAACGACGCCGGGCAATGGCCTCTTAGCGCAGCGTATGGGCTGCCCCTCACCCGCCTGCCGGCTTTCGTCACTCGAAAAGCCAAGCAGTTGGCTTTTCGTCCGCTTTACGCCGACCGCTCCTCAACTCCCCGTATAGGGATAGGGAGAGATATCCGGCAGGACAATGAGGGGCAGCGCCGACTTCAGCGGGTCTGCGATGCATAAAGCCAAAGATACCATCAGCGAAGCGGCGGCCGGCGCCATTCTCACCATCGATCTCGGCGCTATCCGAGAGAATTACCGGCGGCTCAAGGCAAAGCTCGGCGGCGTGCGCTGCGCCGGCGTCGTCAAGGCCGACGGTTACGGGCTCGGCGCGCGGCAAGTGGCGGCGGCACTGGTTGCCGAAGGCTGCGACAGCTTCTTTGTCGCGCATCTCACCGAGGGTGTCGCGCTGCGCGACGCACTCGGACCGAAGCTGGAAATCCATGTGCTGAACGGGCTGCCGCCGGGCTCGGAACCCGAAGCGGTGGCTGCCGACCTTGTTCCCGTCATCAACAGCACCGGGCAACTGAAGGCGTGGAGCAAAGCCGGCCAGAAGGCCGGCCGCAAGCTCAAGGCCGCCATCCAGGTCGACAGCGGCATGTCGCGGCTGGGCATGGCGCCGGCAGAGGTCGAGGCGCTTACGGCCGATGCTTTCGCCGGCGTCGATGTCGTTCTCGTCATGAGCCATCTGGCCCGTGCGGACGAACCGACCAATGCGGCCAATGACGCGCAACTCAGGGAGTTCGAACGGCTGCGCAAAATGCTGCCCAAGGCGCCGGCGTCGCTGGACAATTCTTCCGGCATCTTTCTTGGGCCGCGCTATCAGTACGACCTCGCGCGTCCGGGCGCTGCGCTCTACGGCATCAATCCGACGCCTGATGAGGCGAACCCGATGCTGCCGGTGGTGCGGCTCGAGGCAAAGATCATCCAGACACGCGGCATCGATAAGGGCGCGGGCGTCGGCTACGGACATGCGTTTCTGGCCAGCGGTCCCTTGCGCGCGGCCACGATCTCGCTCGGCTATGCCGATGGCTGGCACCGGCGCGCGGCTTCGGCTGCCTGGCTCGACGGCGTGCGACTGCCCTTTGTCGGGCGGGTGTCGATGGATTCGATCATACTCGACATCTCGGCCCTGCCGGCCGGCCGGCTGCGCGAGGGCGACCTTGTCGAACTCCTAGGCCCCTCGCAGAGCGTCGATGACGCCGCCGGTCATGCCGGCACGATCGGTTATGAAATCCTGACCAGTCTCGGCCCCCGCTTCCACCGCCGCTATATCAACGAATAGAGCCGCGACACGCCGCCCCTTGGCGGACGCCGCAGAATCCGGCAGACAGGAGGCGGCGGCCCTCTGACGGAAGTCGTCGTGGAGAGTGATGCGATGAAGATCTTCGTGTTGGGCGGCGGCGTTATCGGGGTCACCACTGCCTATTATCTCGCTGAGGCCGGCCACGAGGTGACGGTGTTCGACCGCCAGAAAGGGCCGGCGCTGGAAACCAGCTTCGCCAATGCCGGCGAGATCTCGCCGGGCTATGCTTCGCCCTGGGCCGGCCCCGGCATTCCGCTGAAGGCAATCAAGTGGCTGTTGATGAAGCACGGCCCGCTGGTGGTGCGGCCGGCCTTCGATCCGTATATGTGGACATGGCTCATCAAGATGCTGCGCAATTGCACCGCGGATCGCTATGCCATCAACAAGGCGCGCATGGTGCCGCTCGCCGAATACAGCCGCGACACGCTGAAGGCGCTGCGCGAGGCGACCGGCATCGCTTATGATGAGCGGACCAAGGGCACGCTGCAGCTGTTTCGCACGCAAAAGCAGCTCGACGGCACCGGCGGCGATGTAGAGGTGCTGAAGAAATATGGCGTTCCCTACGAGTTGCTCGATCCCGAAGGCTGCATTGGCGCCGAACCTGCGCTGGCCGGCGTGCGGGAAAAGTTTGTCGGCGGGCTGAGATTGCCCGGCGACGAAACTGGCGACTGCAAGATGTTCACCGATCGGCTGGCCGAGCTCTGCGGGGCGCGCGGCGTCACGTTCGAGTACGGTACGCAGATCCGGCGCTTCTCCAAGAACCGCAATCGCATCGTCAGCGTCGGCACCGACCAGCGCTCGCGCGCGGCCGACGCTTATGTGCTGGCGCTGGGCAGCTATTCGGCGCGCTTCATGCGCCTGCTCAGGCGCCCGATCCCGGTCTATCCGGTCAAGGGCTATTCGATCACCGTTCCGATCAAGGACGCGGTCGCCGCCCCGGTGTCGACGGTAATGGACGAAACCTACAAGGTGGCGATCACCAGGCTCGGCGACCGCATCCGCGTCGGCGGCACGGCGGAGATTTCCGGCTTCGATCTCAGGCTGCATGAATCGCGCCGGCGCACCCTCGAACATTCGGTCGGCGATCTGTTCCCGGATGGCGGCGACCTCAAGGCGGCGTCCTTCTGGTGCGGGCTGCGGCCGATGACGCCGGACGGGCCGCCGCTGGTCGGCCGCACCGAGTTCTCCAACCTCTATCTCAACACCGGGCACGGCACGCTTGGCTGGACCATGGCCTGCGGCTCGGCCAAGGTGCTGTCCGACATCATCTCCAGCAAGGTGCCTGATATCGATGTGCGGGAGCTGGGGCCGGAGCGTTATTTGAGGTAGGGGTGCTTTTTAAAGCTCGCGGGCCAGCACCCCCTCTGTCCTACCGGACAGAGGGGGTGTAAAGGATCGCTACAGAACGGCATTCCTTCAGCCTCGCCAGCCCCTCAAAACGCCTCCTTCACCCAACCCTTCGAGAACAGCCATCGGTAGGCCCACGGTATCGTCACCTTGGTCGATACCGGGTTCGAATGGGCGACATAGTCGTCATAGACCGGCTGCATCCTGGCGTAGAAGGCAGGGTCGAGCACCGTCATGCCGTTCTCCAGATCGTGGAAGAAACTGCGGTTGTTGAGATTGACCGACGAGATCGTCACCAGCCTTTCGTCGATCATCATGATCTTGGAGTGCAGCACGACATCGGCGGCCTTGAATTCGCGGATGTTGATGCGGTCGCCATATTTCTCGACGAACAGCTTGTTGAGCGCGGTCAGCAGCTTGCCGCCAATATCGCCCTTGAGGTCGATGCGGCCGACAATGTCGATCCTGACGCCGCGCGCCAGCGCCCGCTCGATGGCCAGGCTGAGCTTCGGCGTCAGATTAAGGTAGGGATTGACGATCTCGATATGGTGCCGGGCAGTGTCGATCAGCTCGACGAAATAGGTCTCGAGCGCATGGTTGTCCTCGTAGGGCACGGAAATGAAATGGCGCACCGTGCCCGGCGGGCGCCGGCTGTCGGAGCGCACCGGAATGGAGAAGGGTCTTGCGATGTTGGTGTCGGCGTCGCGCAGCCACAATGTCGAGAGATGCGCGGCCAGCGTCTCGACCGTGGCCGGGTCGGCAAACTCGATGTCGAAATCGCTCCAGTTCGAATAGTAGTTGAGCGAGAGGCCGTCGGTCTTGCCGTATTGCTCGAGGTTCGGATAGCGCGACAGGTCGATCGGCTTGTGGAACAGGAAGCCGTCATGAATGTTGCGGCCGCCGATGATGACGCGCGAGCGGGCGGGATCCTCGGCAAGTGTCGCCAGCATCTTGACGTGATGGGTCTTGTGCAGCTGTGACAGTTGCTCGTCGACCGGCGCGCCGTGGTCGGCCCGCCAGCGATATTCCTGCAACTCGACATTGGGATAATCGGCCGCCAGCCGGTGCAGCAGCGCGTCGTCCTTGTCGCGCTCCAGCACGTCTGTGACCATGATGCGCACTTTGGTGCCGAGGCCTGCGTGATGGCGGATCAGCCGCTCGATGACGCGGCCGGAAAAATCGGCCTTGAACTCCAGCGACGACAGATAGACCAGCTTGAGTTTCGGCGCGCGCGAGAAATCGAGCGGCAGTTCGGGGTCGGCCTTGTCGAAGGCGCTGTCGGGTAAAGGCGCGCCGAGCAGCGCTGCGACCTTGGCGTTAAAGCCGTCGCGCGACTTGCGTAACAGGCGCGGTGACCCGAGCGGCAGCGAACAGCTCTGCGACAGCCAGCGGCCGGCGTAAAAGACGCTGGCAAGCTTATCCAGGCGGGATGGATCGGGCACTGGACAACGCTCGTAGCGGCTGTCGAGCGCGGCTATCGCCGGATAGGCAACCTCTTCGCGCAGGATGGTGAGCGGGGCGCCTGCCGGCGCCAGACTGGAGCTGAGCTTGAGGCTGCAACGGTTCAAACCATCGCTGGGGAACAGGCTGGCGGTTTGCCCGGCCGACAGGCGGAGGCGGAAGGCGGCACCGCTCGCCACGCTGCGCGAGCCACCGCCGGCGCGAATCGCCAGCGCCCCGTCGCAGGCGCCAGATATCTCAACCGGCTGCTTTCCCGCCTGGCGCATCACGATCTCGATCGAGCGCGCCTGCAGGCCGGAAAAGCTGAACGTCTTTGGCGCGGAGGGCCGCGCGGCGGCGTTGACATAGAGCGTCTGCCGCGACACGCGCCAACGGCCGTTGAAATGGCCTTCGCCGGTGCCCCTACCTGCCGGCATCTGTTCGGCGCTAACCGGCTTCGCCAGCTGTTCCAGCGTCCGGTAGGTGGCCTGGAAATCGCGGTTGGCGATGGCGTGGCGGTCATGGCCGAACGGACCGGTGCCGTTCGCCCTGTCGATGGCGCCGATCTGGTTGTGGGCGAGCAGCGCCAGGAACTGCCTTTCATAGTCGCTGGCACCGGCATCGCCGAAAAACGCTGCTGCTGCAGTCTGCGGTCCGGGCGTGCCGGCCGATACCGACGGCCGGCCGCAATCCTTCGCATCGGGGAAGAAATCGCAGCTGTGCCGGATCGGGGCGGCGCAACCGACAAGGGCCGCCAGCCCCAGCCCGGCCAGAGCCAGGCAGATGGCGCGGTTCATCCCGTGGCCCCGTTCATCGTCTTCAGCTCAGCCGGGTCGCGCGGCGGCATAAAGCCTTGCGGAAAGACCTTGCAGACGGGAAGTGCGAAAGTGGCGATCAAAAGCTCGGCCTCGCCGCGCACCTTTTTCGGCGCTGTCTTGTCATCACGGATCGCCTTTGCCGAGGCGACGAGCGCGCCGTCGCAGTCGCAATGATTATGGCGCGCGATGTAGCAGGCGTCATGGATTTGGCAGGCGCTGTCGAGGCGATTGACAGGGCGAGCCGAGAGGTCGCCGGTGCGGGTGCCGGGACCGCAGTAATTGCCGAAGACGAAAGGCGACGGGCGGGCCATTGCGATGCGGACCGGCTTGGGCAGTTCGGCTTCCGGAACTGCGGTCCATGGATTGGCGCAGGCGGAAAGCGCGACAAGCGGCAAGATGGCGAGCACCGCTCGCATTTTGATCCGCACCAGCTTTGCAAAAAAGTGTCCCACCCGGCGCAGCCAATCCCTAATGATAGGCGACATCGCGCTTGTTGCCACACTGGCCGATTTTGTGGCGAAGGCAAGGCGGCGCGGCCATCAGACAAACAGCCCGCGCTCTCTCTCGACCGCCTTGGTGATGAAGTTGGCGACGATCTGCACGCGGCGCAGCGGCCGGACCGATTCATGATAGACCAGCCAGTAGGCGCGGCGGATCGGCGTCACGATGTCGACGGGGATCAGCTCCGGCATCGAGCGGGCGACAAAGGTGTGCAAGATGCCGATGCCAGCGCCCGACCGCACCGCTTCGGCCTGGCCCAGCGCTGAGGAGATGGCGAAGCTGGTGCGCCAGTCCGGGCTGAACTCTGCCGCATAGTCGAGCGACGGGCTGACGATCAGGTCTGGGACATAGCCGATCAGCGTATGCTGGCCGAGTTCGGCAGCGGTTTCGGGTAAGCCGTGCGCCTGCGCATAGGCGCGCGAGGCAAACAGGCCGAGTGTGTAGTCGACCAGCTTTCCCGCCACCAGCCTGCCTTCGCTCGGCCGCTCGACGGTGATGGCGATGTCGGCCTCGCGCCGCGACAGCGAGAAGGAGCGCGGCACCGGCACCAGTTGGATGGTGAGTTCGCGGTGCAGCGCGGTCAGCGCGCCAAGACGCGTGGCGAGGAATGCGACGCCAAACCCGTCGGGCGCGCCGATGCGCACGGTGCCTGAGATATCGTCGCCTTCGCCCGACACGGCGGAGCGCGCGGCGATCATGTCGGCTTCCATGCGCTCGGCAATGTCGAGAAAGCGCTGGCCGGCCGGCGTCAGCTCGCTGCCGGTGGTAAGCCGGCGAAACAGTTTTGTCCGTAACGCATCCTCAAGCGCTGCGATGCGGCGCGAGACGGTGGCGTGATTGAGTTCCAGCCGCTTGGCGGCGCCAAGGATCTGCCCGGCGCGGGCCACGGCGAGGAAGATGCGGACGTCATCCCAGTTCATGGGGGTGGTCCGGGCTAGCGGCGAACGCGGCGTTCCCGCCCACCCCCCTCTGGCCTGCCGGCCATCTCCCCCGCAAGGAGGGAGATTGGCAGCTCCGCCACCTGCGTCTCTTTTGCTGCGTTGAAGATTTGCGAAGGCGGCGGCCACATCTGATCTCCCCCCTTGCGGGGGAGATGTCCGGCAGGACAGAGGGGGGTGTGACGGAGCGCAACCTTCGGGCCTTTCAGCAATCTGTAATTTGCGGCAATTAATGCACACTCGTCCTTCGTTGTCTATTTCTTGCACAACGGTTGCGTTTCCCCTCGCGTTGCCTTCGCGCCTGCAAAGGCGTTGAATGCTTCATCACAAACTCAGGGAGAGAAACCATGATCGAATACGGTCATTTCATCGGCGGCAAGCATGTCGCCGGGACCAGCGGGCGCAAGCAGGACGTCATGCAGCCCATGGACGGCTCGGTGCGCGGCACGGTGGCGCTGGCGTCGCCGGCGGAACTGCGTGCGGCTGTGCTGAACGCCAAGGAAGCACAGATCAAATGGGCTGCGACCAACCCGCAGCGGCGTGTGCGCGTGCTGATGAAGTTTCTTGAACTGGTTGCTCGCGACTGTGACGAACTGGCCGATCTCCTGGCGCGCGAGCACGGCAAGACCATCGCCGACGCCAAGGGCGACATCCAGCGCGGCCTCGAAGTGGTCGAAGTCTGCATCGGTGCGCCTCACATGATGAAGGGCGAGTTCACCGACGGCGCCGGCCCCGGCATCGATGTCTATTCGATGCGCCAGCCGCTTGGCGTCGTTGCCGGCATCACCCCGTTCAATTTCCCGGCGATGATCCCGCTGTGGAAGATTGCCCCGGCGCTGGCCTGCGGCAACGCCTTTATCCTGAAGCCTTCCGAGCGTGACCCTGGCGTGCCGATGCGCATCGCCGAACTGTTCCTCGAGGCTGGCCTGCCGGCTGGCGTTCTCAACGTCGTCAATGGCGACAAGGATGTCGTCGACGCCATCCTCGACGATCCTGATATCAAGGCTATCGGCTTTGTCGGCTCGACGCCGATCGCGCATTACATCTACTCGCGCGGCACGGCGGCGGGAAAACGCGTGCAGTGCTTCGGCGGCGCCAAGAACCACATGATCATCATGCCCGATGCCGACATGGACCAGACCGTCGATGCGCTGATCGGCGCGGGCTACGGCTCGGCCGGCGAGCGCTGCATGGCGATCTCGGTTGCCGTTCCCGTCGGCAACGACACCGCCAACCGGCTGATGGAAAAGCTCATCCCGCGTGTCGAAAGCCTCAAAGTCGGCCCGTCGACGGATTCGTCCGCCGATTTCGGCCCGCTGGTGACGGCGCAGGCATTGGAACGCGTCAAGGGCTATGTCGACACCGGCGTCAAGGAAGGCGCCAAGCTGGTCGTCGATGGCCGCGGCTTCTCCATGCAGGGCTACGAGGATGGCTACTATATGGGCGGCTGCCTGTTCGACAATGTGACGGCTGACATGCGCATCTACAAGGAAGAGATTTTTGGTCCGGTGCTGTCGGTGGTGCGTGCGCCGACCTATGAGAGCGCCATCAAGCTCGCCAACGATCATGAGATGGGCAATGGCGTGGCCATCTTCACCCGTGACGGGGATGCTGCTCGTGATTTTGCTTCGCGCGTCCAGGTCGGCATGGTCGGCATCAACGTGCCGATCCCGGTTCCGATCGCTTACTACACGTTCGGCGGCTGGAAGGCGTCGTCCTTCGGCGACCTCAACCAGCACGGCCCGGACGCGTTCCGCTTCTACACCAAGACCAAGACGGTGACCTCGCGCTGGCCCTCCGGCGTCAAGGACGGTGCCGAGTTCGTCATCCCGACGATGAACTGACCGGACGATTTCGAAGATCGGCAAGAAGGCCTGGGTTCAACGTCCCGGGCCTTTCTTTGTACGAAACCGACATTGGCCATCACGTTTAAGCGATGGAACCAAGAGCCTGTCATCTGCCTTAAATTGCATTCCTGCCGTGGTGCAGGCCATCAAAATAGCGCCGGTAGCAGCCGGGGTTCTCGTCTGGCGCAAGGAGGTGTCAGATGACACGACGTCTTGTGGCGGCGATGTTCTTTGCGGTGTTCGCGATGTCCGGCATCGCCCAGGCTAAAGCCGATCAATGCGCGGCGCGGACCGACTTGGTCAAGGCGCTCGGCGAGAAGTTCCACGAAAACCAAGCCGCTCGTGGCCTGGTGAACCCAAATGTGGTGCTTGAGATATTCGTCTCCGACCAGGGCACCTGGACCATCCTGGCCACCGACACACACGGCCAAAGCTGCATCATCACGGCTGGCGAAGGCTGGGACGGGGCGACCATGGCCGCAGTCTTGCCGGGCACCTGATAAAGACCGGTCGGAAGTCTGGAGCAGAGACGGAGTTCAGCGTGTGGCGGCCACTTCGGCATGGCCGCGCAGCAGTGCCATAAGGCGTTTGGCGTCCTTGGCGGCAGCCTCTTCGTCACCGGCCAGGATCGAGCGGATTAGCGCGACGTGGTGTTCGGCCGATTCGGCCAGCCCTGTGTCGGCCTTGTAGCGAAACCAGAAGCGGCGGCTGTGGGTCTGCAGGGGCGCCGCCAGACGGGCCGCAAAAGGGTTGTCGGCGGCCATCGCCAAGGCCTCGTCGAGCGCCTTGTCGGCCTGGATGAAGGCCAGCACATTGCCCGAGATGACGGCCTTCTGCATGGCAAGGGCTGCCTCATGAAACAGGTCGGCGGCCTCACGGGTGACGAAGCGGGCGGCCGAGCGCGCCAGCACCACCTCGACGCCGCGCCTGGCATCCAGCACGCGCAGCCAGTCGCCGGGATGAAGCGGGGCAATGGCGATGCCGGCGCGTGGCCTGACATCCAGCAGTCCTTCCCAGGCGAGGCGCTGGATCGCTTCGCGCACCGGCGTGCGTCCTAGCGCCAGCTTCTCGATGAGGGCGCCTTCGGTGACAAAGCTCGCCGGCGCCAGTTCCAACGTCACGATCATATGCTCGAGTACATGGTAGGCCTTGGCAGCGGCCGGCTCGGGGTATGCTGTCTCACTGGATATCAAAGGTGGGCTCCTGATATATCTTACATATATCATAACGAATTCCGCGTTGACAGCCGGTTTTCAAATAGATATACGGCTGATATATCAGATGGAGAGACGATTATGTGGACCGGAGTTTTCCCCGCCGTCACGACCAAGTTTACTGATGACGACCGCCTCGATCATGCCGAGATGGAGCGCTGCTTTGCTTTGCAGATGGAGGCAGGCTGCGACGGTATCATCGTCTGCGGTTCGCTCGGCGAAGGGCCGATGCTGTCGCATGACGAGAAGATCAAGGTGCTGAAGACTGCCCAGAAAGTTGCAGGCAACAAGCCGGTGCTGCTGACGGTCAACGAGGCGGGCACCCGCGAGGCGGCGAGCATCGCAAAGCGCGCGAGCCGGGAAGGCGCCAACGGGCTGATGGTGGTGCCGAGCCCGATCTATCACACCAACCCGGAAGAGACGGTCGCCGCCTTGCGCGCCGTCGCTCAGGCCGGCGACCTGCCGGTGATGATCTACTCCAACCGCCTCGCCTACCGCGTCGACGTCACCGTCGACCAGATGGAGGAACTGGCCGCCGACAAGCGCTTCGTCGCCATCAAGGAGTCCTCCGACGACATCCGCCGCTCGACAGAGATCATCAACCGCTTCGGCGACCGCTACGATCTGTTCACCGGCGTCGACAATCTCGCCTTCGAGGCGCTGTCGGTGGGCGCCATCGGCTGGGTGGCGGGTCTGGTCGTCGCCTTCCCGCGCGAGACCGTCGCCATCTACCAGCTGATGAAGCAGGGCCGCCGCGAGGAGGCGCTTTCGATCTACCGCTGGTTCCGGCCGCTGCTCGATCTCGATGTCTCGACCTATCTGGTCCAAAACATCAAGCTTGCCGAAGTGCTCGCGATCGACACAAATGACCGCGTGCGCATGCCGCGCCAGCCGCTGTCGGGCGAGCGCCGCAAAGCGGTCGAGAAGATCGTCAAGGACGCGCTGGCGGTACGGCCGAAGCTGCCGCAGTTCTGAAGGCTTTCTTCTCCCCGTGCACGTGCACGGGGAGAAGATGGCGGCAGCCAGATGAGGGGCAGCGCCGACGTGCAAGGAAATTCCAGGGACACAGAGGAGGGCCGCCGCCCCTCATCCGCCCTTCGGGCCCCGCAGCCCTTTGCTGGCGCTCCGGGCGTTCGTCGTTCGGAAAGCCAAGCAGTCGGCTTTTCCACCGCTTCGCGGACCACTCCTCACCCCCGTGAACGGGGAGAAGGGGTAGATATCGCCATTGTCGGTGGCGGCATTGTCGGCATCTGCGCGGCGGCCATGCTGGCCGAGGCCGGGCGCAGCGTCACGGTCTTCGACCGCACCGGCATCTGCGAGGAGACGAGCTCCGGCAATGCCGCCGCCTTCGCCTTCTCCGACGTGCTGCCGCTGGCGCATAAGGGCATGATGCGGCACTTGCCGAAATGGCTTGCCGATCCGCTCGGGCCACTCAGCATCCCGCCGGCCTACTTGCCGAAGCTGTTGCCTTGGCTGTTGCGCTTCTGGCGCGCTGGCGCACCAGAAAAATATGAGGCGAGCCTTGCTGCTCAGGCAGGCATGATGAAGCTCGCCGAGGCTGAATGGATGGGCCTGCTCGACCGTTCCGGCACGCGGCTGATGCTGCGCGAGGACGGCTCGCTGGAGCTTTATGAAAGCGAGGCCGAATTTCAGGCCGGGCTGCCGGGCTGGGCGGCGCGCGAGCGCTTCGGCATCGGCTTTCGCCATGTCGAAGGCGACGAACTGGCGCGGCTGCAGCCGGGACTGTCGCCGCGCTTCATCAAGGGCACCTTCGTGCCGGGCTGGAAGACCGTCGCCGATCCGAAACTGCTCGGCAAGGGGGTGTGGGCCTATGCCGAAAGGCTGGGCGCGCGTTTCGAAAAGGCGCGCATAGAGCGCGTCGCCGCCAATCCTGATGGCGCGACGCTGACGCTGACGGACGGCACGACCAGGCAGGCAAGACATCTTGTCGTGGCCGCCGGGGCATGGTCGCATCTGCTGACGAAGGCGCTTGGCGACACCATCCCGCTCGAAACCGAGCGCGGCTACAACACGACACTGCCGAAGACCGCTTTCGACGTGCAGCGGATGCTGATCTTTTCCGGCCATGGCTTCGTCATCACGCCACTCGAGACGGGCTTGCGCGTCGGCGGCGCCGTCGAGTTGGGCGGTCTCGACCGGCCGCCGAATTTTGCGCGTTCGAAGGCCATGCTGGAAAAGGCCAGACAATTCCTTCCGGGGCTGGACGCGTCAGGTGGCCGCGAGTGGATGGGGTGTCGCCCGTCGCTGCCGGATTCGTTGCCCGTCATCGGCGCGGCGCGCACCGCGTCCAACGTCGTCTACGCCTTTGGCCATGGCCATCTCGGCCTGACCCAGGCGGCGGCCAGCGGCCGCTTGATCCGCGATCTTGTTCTCGGGCAAACTTCGCGGATCGATCTTGCTCCCTTCAGCCCGCAACGGTTTTGAGTTCGAGGAAATCATGGCCAAAAAATCCTTCTTTTGCATCGACGGCCATACCTGCGGCAATCCGGTGCGGCTGGTCGCCGGCGGCGGTCCCTTGCTCGAGGGGTCGACGATGATGGAGCGGCGGGCGCATTTCCTGGCGGAGTATGACTGGATCCGCACCGGGCTGATGTTCGAGCCGCGCGGCCACGACGTCATGTCGGGCTCGATCCTCTATCCGCCGACGCGCGAGGATTGCGACATAGCCATCCTGTTCATCGAGACGTCGGGCTGCCTGCCGATGTGCGGCCACGGCACGATCGGCACGGTGACGATGGCCATCGAACATGGGCTGATCAAGCCGAAGACACCCGGCGTGCTCCGGCTCGACACACCGGCCGGGCTGGTCATCGCCGAATACAAGCAAGTCGGCGACTATGTCGAGGAGGTGCGCATCACGAATGTACCGTCCTTCCTTTATGCCGAGGGACTGACGGTCGACTGCCCGCAGCTTGGCGAGATCACCGTCGATGTCGCCTATGGCGGCAATTTCTACGCAATAGTCGAGCCGCAGGCGAATTTTCGCGACATGGCTGATTATTCCGCCGGCGATTTCGTCGCCTGGAGCCCTGTGGTGCGGCAGCGGCTCAACGAGAAGTACTCGTTCGTGCATCCGGAAAACCCCGGCATCAACCGGCTGTCCCACATGCTGTGGACCGGCGAGCCGACGGTGGAGGGGGCCGACGCACGCAACGCCGTCTTCTATGGCGACAAGGCGATCGACCGCTCACCTTGCGGCACCGGCACCTCGGCGCGCATGGCGCAGCTCCATGCCAAGGGCAAGCTCAAGGCCGGCGACAGTTTTGTCCACGAATCGATCATCGGCTCGCTGTTCAAGGGCAAGGTCGAGAAGGACGTCACTGTTGCCGGCAAGCCGGCCATCATTCCCTCGATCGGCGGCTGGGCGCGGATGACCGGCCTGAACACCATCTTCATCCACGACCGCGATCCGTTCGCGCACGGTTTTGTGGTTAAGTGATACGGTAGGCTGCCGATCATCCACCGAGACCAAGACTTGGACCCAGAGCGGGACCTCTTGGCGAAACCAGTCAGCGAAAGGTTAGCGCGTTGGGCGAGGCATCCACCGCCATAAGTCGGGAAGGAACCCATGTTGCAGCTGGTCAGTACGGAATGTGGCTAAAAAACGAAGCCCGCCAACAACGCAAGGATTCGTCTCATCGCCGAATTTTGACCGGGATTTTTTCGAAATGAGGTCGCTGGCCCGGCTGAATCGTCAAAGACATTGCGTTATGCCAATGATAGGGTCCGCGATAGTCCAGGGGTCGGGAGCAAAAAAACGGGCAATCGGAAGGCGTGCCGGCAAAACACGCTCGACGTTTGAAAAATCACGTTGCAATCCGGGCTCGAAACTTTACGACTAGGGGAAATACGAAAAGGAATGCGTCTGCATGGGCGACATTCCAGGGGAGCCATGTACACATGCAGTACTTTGTCCAGCAGCTTATCAATGGGCTGACGCTGGGATCGATCTATGGGCTGATCGCAATCGGCTACACGATGGTCTACGGCATCATCGGCATGATCAACTTCGCCCACGGCGACATTTTCATGGTCGGGGCATTCGCCGCCCTCGTTGTCTTCCTCATCCTCGGCTCCTTGTTCTATTCGGTCCCGGTCGTCCTGGCGCTGCTGATCATGATGATCGTGGCGATGCTGCTCACCAGCCTCTACAACTGGACGATCGAGAAGGTGGCCTACCGGCCGCTGCGCGGTTCGTTCCGGCTGGCGCCGCTGATCACCGCCATCGGCATGTCGATCGCGCTGTCGAACTTCATCCAGGTGACGCAAGGTCCGCGCAACAAGCCGATCCCGCCGATGGTCAGCCAAGTCTACAACATCAACGGCATCAGCGTGTCGCTGAAGCAGATCATCATCGTCGTCGTCACCGCCCTGCTGCTGGCGCTGTTCTGGTACCTGGTCAACAGGACTTCCCTCGGCCGGGCGCAAAGGGCGTGCGAGCAGGACCGCAAGATGGCGGCGCTGCTCGGTGTCGATGTCGACCGTACGATCTCGATCACCTTTATCATGGGTGCAGCGCTTGCGGCCGTCGCGGGCACGTTGTTCCTGATGTATTACGGCGTCATCGCCTTTTCCGACGGCTTTGTGCCGGGGGTCAAGGCCTTCACCGCGGCCGTTCTCGGCGGCATCGGGTCTCTGCCGGGCGCGGTGCTTGGCGGGCTTTTGATCGGCTTCATCGAGAGCATGTGGTCGGCGTATTTCTCGATCGACTACAAGGACGTCGCGGCGTTCTCGATCCTGGCGATCGTGCTGATCTTCCTGCCTTCCGGCATTTTGGGCCGGCCAGAAGTCGAAAAGGTCTGAGACAATGGCGGTTTCCGTATCCTCGGAGCGCGACACCGTCGCCTCCCCCGTGCAGCGTGCATTGCGCGAAGCGTTCTATGCCGGCGCCATCTCGCTGGGGTTGTTCATTCTCTTCATCGGCCTGAAGACCGACCAGAACATAAGCAACCAGCTGATCCTGGTGCAGCGCTGGTTGCTGCTCATCACCGTGGTCGTGCTGACCATGCTTGGCCGCTTCTTCTACATTGCATATGGCCAGCCGTTCATGGCCAATCAGAAGATCACCAATGTCGCCACCGGCCTGTTGCCGGCGAGCGTCGCGTCGCGCTTCTTCCTGCTTCCGGCCTTCATCGTCGCCGTTGTGCTGGCGGTTGTCCTGGTTGCGTTCGGCAGCGCCCTGCCGGTGTTGGTGGGACCCGATCTGGCCGGCTACCTTCAGTTCCTGCGCGCATTGGCCGTCATTTACGCGCTCGCTTGCGTGATCTTCTATTTCCGCTCCTTCATCCACGCCAATTTCACCAAGCTCGGGATTGCGGCGCTGGTGCTATACCCGATCCTCGTCGTCGTGGTGCTGTCGATCTACGCGTGGTCGATAACCGGCGGCCTGCAGGGCTCGTTGAAGTGGGTCGACAATTTCGGCATCCAGATCCTGATCTATGTGATGCTGGCCTGGGGGCTGAACATCGTCGTCGGCCTCGCCGGCCTGCTCGATCTCGGCTACGTCGCCTTTTACGCGGTCGGTGCCTATGCCTATGCGTTGCTCGGTTCGCAATACGGCCTGTCGTTCTGGATCCTGCTGCCCGCCGCCGGCGCCATGGCCGCCTTCTGGGGCGTTATGCTCGGCTTTCCGGTGCTCAGGCTTCGTGGCGATTACCTGGCGATCGTGACGCTGGCCTTCGGCGAGATCATCCGCCTGGTGCTGATCAACTGGCGTGAAGTCACCAACGGCTCGGCCGGCATCTCCGGCATCCCGAAGGTCACCTTCTTCGGCCTGATGACGTTCAATTCGACCGACCCGAACTACATCGGCAAGGTGCTGCACATCGCCCAGTCGAGCGCCTACTACAAGATCTTCCTCTACTATCTCATTCTCGGGCTGGCGCTGCTGACCGCCTTCGTCACCATCAGGCTCAGGCGCATGCCTGTCGGCCGCGCCTGGGAAGCGCTGCGCGAGGACGAGATTGCCTGCCGCTCGCTTGGCATCAACACCACCACCACCAAGCTCACCGCCTTTGCCACCGGCGCCATGTTCGGCGGTTTTGCCGGCGCCTTCTTCGCCGCACGGCAAGGCTTCGTCAGCCCTGAATCCTTCGTCTTCCTGGAATCGGCGATCATCCTGGCCATCGTGGTGCTCGGCGGCATGGGCTCGCTGGTCGGCATCGCGGTCGCCGCGCTGGTGATGATCGGCGGCACCGAGGCACTGCGCGAACTCGATTTCCTGAAAAGTGTCTTCGGAAAAGATTTCACGCCGGAGCTTTACCGCATGCTTTTGTTCGGCATGGCGATGGTCATCGTAATGCTGTGGAAGCCGCGCGGCTTTGTCGGCAGCCGTGAACCGACGGCCTTCCTCAGTGAACGAAAAGCGGTCTCCTCCTCCTTCACCAAGGAAGGGCACGGCTGATGAGCGCGACCTCCATTCAGAAGACCAATCCGGGTATGAAAGACGCCATCCTCCAGGTCGAGCATCTTTCGATGAAGTTCGGCGGCCTGATCGCCATCGGCGATCTGTCGTTCCAGGCCAAGCGCGGCGAGATCACCGCTCTGATCGGACCCAATGGCGCCGGCAAGACCACCGTCTTCAATTGCATCACCGGCTTCTACAAGCCGTCGGAAGGCATGATTACGCTCAACCGGGCCGACGGCTCGAGCTTCCTGCTCGAACGGCTGCCCAATCATGAGATCCCGGCGCGCGCCAAGGTGGCGCGCACCTTCCAGAACATCCGCCTGTTCTCGGGCATGACGCTGCTGGAGAATCTGCTGGTTGCCCAGCACAACAAGCTGATGAAGGCATCCGGCTATACGATCCTGGGCCTGTTCGGGATCGGCGGCTACCGCAGAGCCTCGGCTGAATCGGTGGAGCTTGCCAAGCACTGGCTGGAGAAGGCCGATCTTGTCGATCGCGCCGACGATCCGGCCGGCGACCTGCCCTATGGCGCGCAGCGGCGCCTCGAGATTGCGCGCGCCATGTGCACAGGGCCCGAACTTCTGTGCCTCGACGAGCCTGCGGCCGGTCTCAATCCGAAGGAGTCGGCTGCGCTGAATTCGCTGCTGATGGACATCAAGAGCAGTACCTCGATCCTGCTGATCGAACATGACATGTCGGTGGTCATGCAGATTTCCGACCATGTCGTGGTGCTTGAATATGGCCGCAAGATTTCCGACGGCAGCCCGCAATCGGTGCGTACCGACCCGCGCGTCATCGCCGCCTATCTCGGCGTCGACGACGAGGAGGTCGAGACGGTGCTGACCGAGGTTGGCGATGAAGACGTCATCGAGCAGCTGGACATCGGGCCGGATTCGGCTCACGGACCAGGCACATCGTCTTCCTATCTCGCCGGCCCGGTAAGCGACACGATCGGCCACAGCCAGGGCGAGCGGGTCACAGTGTCGAAGGGAGCTTCAAAAGCCACCCAATACGATACAAGAGCCAACTCCGCGCCAAGAGCACCGTCCGAGCGTCTGACAGCCAAGTCCAAGCCGGCGGCCACCAAATCCCCGACAGGCAAGCCGCGCGGAGGGCGTAAGTGATGGCCGAGACAACGCTGCTCGACATCAAGGGCGTCGAGACCTACTACGGCAACATCAAGGCGCTGAACGGCGTCGATGTCCACGTCAACCAGGGCGAGATCGTCGCGCTGATCGGTGCGAACGGTGCCGGCAAGTCGACGCTGATGATGACCATCTTCGGTGCGCCGCGCGCTCGTGCCGGCTCAATCACTTTCGCCGGCACCGACATCACCCAGATGCCGACGCACGAGATCGCCCGCATGCGCATTGCGCAGTCGCCGGAAGGCAGGCGCATTTTCCCGCGCATGACGGTGATGGAAAACCTGCAGATGGGCGCCGGTCTCGACAATCTCAAGCACTATGACGAAGATGCCGAGAAGGTGTTCGCGCTGTTCCCGCGCCTCAAGGAGCGCATTGCCCAGCGCGGCGGCACGCTGTCGGGCGGCGAGCAGCAGATGCTGTCGATCGGACGTGCGCTGATGGCGCGGCCGAAGCTGCTGCTGCTCGACGAGCCGTCACTGGGTCTGGCGCCGCTGATCGTCAAGCAGATCTTCGATGCCATCCGCGAGCTGAACCGCACGCAAGGGCTGACCGTGTTCCTGGTCGAGCAGAACGCCTTCGGCGCGCTCAAACTCGCCACGCGCGGCTATGTCATGGTCAACGGCAACGTGACCATGAGCGGCACAGGCAAGGAATTGCTCGCCAATCCGGAAGTGCGGGCGGCCTATCTCGAAGGCGGCCATCACTGATTTTGGAGCGGAATGTATGCATACGGTATTCCGCTCCAACTTGTTTGTTTGTCGCATGACCTTTGTCCGAAAAGTCTGCAACTTTTCGGGATCATGCTAGGAGTCTTCATCATGCAAGGCATTCTTCACGAGGAACCTTCCATCTGGCAGTTCTTCTTCGTCACCTGTCTGCTCGGCGGCTGGGCGGCATGGATGACCGGCAAGGCTAGCGCCCAGACATGGCGCAGCCTGCCGGCGCTGTTCGCCTATCTGCTGGGTCTCGGCATCGGCATCAGGTTCATCCATCATGCCTTGTTCGGCGGCACGATGTTTTCGCTGCAATACTATGTCGTGGACACAATCGTGCTCATGATATTGGGGTTTGTCGGCTATCAATACACGCGTACGAACCAGATGGTGACGCAGTATAATTGGCTTTACGAACGGGCTTCGATCTTAAGCTGGAAACCGAAAGGTTGACGTTCATCATTAACGCCGTTCCGGGGATGAATCGGCGTGACAAGGGCCTGAAAATCGGCAAAGTACGCTTTCTGCGATAAGGGTGGGCATCGCATGAAAGTTTCATCCACGCCCACCTCGTAAATGGGAGCGTTTAAATGAAGAAATCACTTTTGTCCGCCGTTGCCCTGACCGCGCTTGTCGCGTTCGGTGGCAATGCATGGGCTGACGTTATCGTCGGCGTCGCAGGTCCGATCACCGGTCCGAATGCGGCCTTCGGTGCGCAGCTGCAGAAGGGTGCGGAAGCGGCCGTTGCCGACATCAACGCAGCAGGCGGCATGAACGGCGAGCAGATCAAGCTCGAAGTCGGCGACGACGTCTCCGATCCGAAGCAGGGCATTTCGGTCGGCAACAAGTTCGTCGGCGACGGCGTGAAGTTCGTGATCGGCCACTTCAACTCGGGCGTCTCGATCCCGGTTTCGCAGGAAGTCTACGTCGACAACAACATCGTCGAAGTGACGCCTGCGGCGACCAACCCGAAATTCACCGAGCGCGGCCTGTGGAACGTGTTCCGCACCTGCGGACGCGATGACCAGCAGGGCGGCATCGCCGGCGGCTATATCGCGACCAACTTCAAGGACGCCAAGGTTGCCGTCATCCACGACAAGACCCCCTATGGTCAGGGCCTTGCCGACGAGACCAAGAAGGCGATGAACGCAGCCGGCCTGACCGAAGTCATGTACGAAGGCGTCAATGTCGGCGACAAGGACTTCTCGGCGCTGATTGCCAAGATGAAGGATGCCGGTGTTACCCTGATCTATTGGGGCGGCCTGCATACCGAAGCCGGCCTGATCATCCGCCAGTCGGCGGACCAGGGCCTCAAGGCTACCCTGATGTCGGGCGACGGCATCGTCACCGACGAGCTGGCTGCGATCGCCGGCGATGCGGTTATCGGCACGCTCAACACCTTCGGTCCCGATCCGCGCCTGATCCCCGAGAACAAGGCACTGGTCGAGAAGTTCCGCGCTCAGGGCTTCGAGCCGGAAGCCTACACTCTCTACTCCTACGCCGCCATGCAGGTGATCGCCGAGGCTGCTGCCGTGGCCAAGTCGAACGACCCCGTGGAAGTGGCCAAGGCGCTGCACGAGAAGGGCCCGTTCAAGACCGTTCTGGGCGATCTCGCCTATGACGCGAAGGGCGATCCGAAGCTCCCGGGCTACATCATGTACGAATGGAAGAAGGGTCCGGACGGCAAGATCTCCTGGTTCCCGAAGTCGTAATTCGAAACGCAGCTCTATGGAATGCCCGGCGCTCGCGCCGGGCATTTTTGTTGGTGACAGGGCGGCAGCGAGGGTGGCTGGACAAGCCGTTAGCCGGGGTCGAATTTGTGCGGGCACGACAATTAGCGTCACCTCGCGGCGCCAATCGCACGCAGCTTTTCGAGCCGTGGTGCTAGAATCGCATTTAAATCGGTTTAATCTCTCCTCGATTTTGGTTGCACTGCAGCATTTTCGCGTTAATCATGCCTCCGCCCCATCCCTCCCTGTCCGGAGCCTCCTTCCTTGGCCATCACGAAGATCCTCGTCGCCAACAGGTCCGAAATTGCCATCCGCGTCTTTCGCGCGGCAAACGAGCTCGGCCTCAAAACCGTGGCGATCTGGGCCGAGGAGGACAAATATTCACTTCATCGGTTCAAGGCCGATGAAAGCTACCAAGTCGGGCGCGGGCCGCATCTGGCCAGGGACATGGGGCCGATCGAAAGCTATCTGTCGATCGAGGAAGTGATCCGGGTCGCCAGGCTGTCCGGCGCCGACGCCATCCACCCGGGCTATGGCCTCCTGTCGGAAAGCCCTGAATTCGCAGATGCCTGCGCCGAGGCCGGCATCACCTTCATCGGACCGAAGCCCGACACGATGCGCCGGCTCGGCAACAAGGTCGCCGCGCGCAATCTGGCCATCGAGGTTGGCGTGCCGGTGGTGCCGGCAACCGAACCGCTGCCGGACGACATGGAAGCAGTCAAGCAGCTCGCCAAGACAGTCGGCTATCCGGTGATGCTCAAGGCATCATGGGGCGGCGGCGGGCGCGGCATGCGCGCCATCCGCACGGAAGCCGACCTCGCCCGCGAGGTGATGGAAGGCAAGCGCGAGGCCAAGGCCGCCTTCGGCAAGGACGAGGTCTATCTCGAAAAGCTGATCGAGCGCGCCCGCCATGTCGAAGTCCAGGTGCTCGGCGACACGCATGGCAACGCTGTACATCTGTTCGAGCGCGACTGCTCGATCCAGCGCCGCAACCAGAAGGTCGTCGAACGGGCGCCGGCGCCCTATCTCAGCGAGGTATTGCGCCAGGAGCTTTGCGGCTATGCGCTCAAGATCGCGCGGGAGACCAGCTATATCGGCGCCGGTACGGTGGAATTCCTGCAGGACGCCGACACCGGCAAATTCTACTTCATCGAGGTCAATCCGCGCATCCAGGTCGAGCACACCGTCACCGAGCAGGTGACCGGCATCGACATCGTCAAGGCGCAGATCCACATACTGGAAGGCTTTGCCATCGGCACGAAAGAGTCGGGCGTGCCGGCGCAGGCCGATATCAGGCTGAACGGTCACGCGCTGCAGTGCCGCATAACGACCGAGGATCCGGAGCATAGTTTCATTCCGGACTACGGCCGCATCACCGCTTATCGCGAAGCCGCCGGTTTCGGCATCCGCCTCGACGGCGGCACCGCCTATTCGGGCGCGGTCATCACCCGCTTTTACGATCCGCTGCTGGAGAAGGTGACTGCCTGGGCCCCGACACCGGCCGAGGCGATCGCCCGCATGAACCGGGCCTTGCGCGAGTTCCGCATCCGCGGCGTGGCGACCAACCTCACCTTCCTCGAGGCAATCATCAACCACCCGCGCTTCGCCGACAATTCCTACACGACCAGGTTCATCGACACGACGCCGGAGCTGTTCGCGCAGGTGAAGCGGCAGGATCGAGCCACCAAGCTGCTCAACTATCTGGCCGACGTCAGCGTCAACGGCCATCCCGAAACCCGCGGCCGTCCGATGCCCAAGGCCGATGCGGCAGCGCCCGTCGTGCCCTATCTCAACGGCAATGTGCCTGATGGCAGCAAGCAGAAGCTCGACACGCTGGGGCCGGAGAAATTCGCTGCCTGGATGCGTGAGCAAAAAGAGGTGCTGGTCACCGACACGACGATGCGCGACGGCCACCAGTCGCTGCTCGCCACCCGCATGCGTACGCATGACATTGCCGGCATTGCCGGCACCTATGCGCGGGCGCTGCCGCGGCTGCTGTCGCTGGAATGCTGGGGCGGCGCCACTTTCGACGTCGCCATGCGCTTCCTGACCGAGGATCCGTGGGAGCGGCTGAGCAAAGTGCGCGAAGCGGCCCCCAACCTTTTGCTGCAGATGCTTCTGCGCGGCGCCAACGGCGTCGGCTACACCAACTATCCCGACAATGTGGTGCAACATTTCGTCAGCCATGCGGCGGCCGGCGGCGTCGACCTGTTCCGCGTATTCGACTGCCTGAACTGGGTCGAGAATATGCGCGTCGCCATGGACGCGGTGGGCGCCGAGGGCAAGCTGGTCGAAGCGGCGATCTGCTACACCGGCGACATCCTCGATCCGGCGCGCGCCAAATACGACCTTAAATATTATGTCGGGCTGGCGAAGGAATTGCAGGCCGCCGGCGCCCATATCATCGCCGTCAAGGACATGGCCGGGCTTTTGAAGCCGGCTGCCGCCCGCGTGCTGTTCAAGGCGCTGCGCGAGGCGACCGACCTGCCGATCCATTTCCACACCCACGACACGTCAGGCCTGTCGGCGGCGACGGTGCTGGCCGGCGTGGAAAGCGGCGTCGACGCCATCGACGCGGCGATGGATTCCTTCTCCGGCAACACCTCGCAGCCTTGCCTGGGCTCGATCGTCGAGGCGCTGAAGGGAACCGAGCGCGATCCCGGCCTCGATCCGCAATGGATCCGCAAAATCTCCTTCTACTGGGAAGCGGTGCGCAACCAGTATGCCGCCTTCGAAAGCGACCTCAAGGGGCCAGCCTCGGAAGTCTATCTGCACGAAATGCCGGGCGGCCAGTTCACCAACCTCAAGGAACAGGCGCGTTCGCTGGGGCTGGAAACGCGTTGGCACGAGGTGGCACAAGCCTATCACGACGTCAATTTGATGTTCGGTGACATCGTCAAGGTGACGCCGTCGTCCAAGGTGGTCGGCGACATGGCGCTGATGATGGTGAGCCAGGATCTGACCGTTGCCGACGTCGAAAACCCGGCCAAGGACATCGCCTTCCCGGACTCGGTCGTCTCGATGCTGCGCGGCGATCTCGGCCAGTCGCCCGGCGGCTGGCCTGCGAAGCTGCAGAAGAAGGCATTGAAGGAAACCAAGCCGATCACCGTACGGCCGGGCTCGCTGCTCAAGCCAGCCGACCTCAAGGCCAGCCGCAAGGAGATCGAGCAGAAGCTGGAGCGCAAGCTCTCGGAGTACGAATTCGCCTCCTGGCTGATGTATCCGAAGGTGTTCACCGACTTCGCCGCCGCGCAGGAAACCTACGGGCCGGTCAGTGTGCTGCCGACGCCGACCTATTTCTACGGCATGAAGTCCGAGGATGAGATCTTCCTGGACATCGAAAAAGGCAAGACGCTTGTAGTGCGCTGCCTTGCGATCGGCGACGTCGATGAGAAGGGCATGGTCACCGTGTTCTTCGAGCTCAACGGCCAGCCGCGCCGTGTCCGGGTGCCGGACAGGGCGCATGGCGCCTCGGCGGCCAAGGCTCGGCGCAAGGCCGAGCCCGGCAACGAGGCGCATGTCGGCGCGCCGATGCCGGGCGTGGTCTCCGCCCTTTCGGTTGCCGCCGGCCAAGCTGTCAAGGCCGGCGACGTGCTGTTGTCGATCGAAGCCATGAAGATGGAGACGGCCCTGCATGCCGAGCGCGACGGCACAGTGGCCGAAGTGCTGGTCAAGGCCGGCGATCAGATCGATGCGAAGGATCTGTTGATCGCGTTTGGCTGACGCGCGGATCCATCACACTGGGGACGGCTGGCAGCAGCCGTTCACGAAGCGCCGATAATGGCTTGACCCGCCGCGCCTGCTCGGGCATCGAACCCGCTCCCAATTTACCGCGCCAGAATCGCGGTGCGAAAAAGTAGCGGAGAAAAAACATGGCCGACGACATCACAGATACCAGCCAGACTGTTGCCGCCGGCCAGTTGCGCGCCTTCATCGAGCGCATCGAGCGGCTCGAGGAAGAAAAGAAGACCATCGCCGACGACATCAAGGAAGTGTTCGCCGAGGCCAAGGGCACCGGCTTCGACACCAAGGCGATGCGGTCGATCATCCGGCTGCGCAAGAAGGACCAGGCCGAGCGCCAGGAAGAGGAAACCATCCTCGATCTCTACAAGGCCGCGCTCGGCATGGTGTAAGGCTGTCTGGAAATTCTACTCCGGCTGATATCGCCAGAGCGAATTCGAAACAGTCTCGGGCCAAGGAATGATGCTGGAACGGGCATCGAACCATGAGCGAATTCGACTTCGGCGCCCGCCGCGCCTCTGAATTCCGCCAACGCAGCTTCTGGGCGCTGTTCGCCGAACGGCATCCGGAGGAACGCGCTTCCATGGCGCGGCGCGGACCCTGGTTCTGGCAGCGCGGGCTGCCCGACTTCGCTCTGGTCCTGTCCATGTATGTCGCGCCGGCGCAAAGCCAAGTTGGCGTCTTTTTCGGCCGTAACGAGAAGTTCGGCGCGACCGGGGTCTGGTCGCGGCTGAAGCCGTTCCAACCGGCAATCGAAGACAGGCTGAAGCTCAGGCCGGAGCAGAGCTGCGAGGCCCTCGGCATCAATTCGATGTGGCGGGTGAACTGCTATGCCGAGGACAACTGGCCGGCCATGGCCGACTGGCTGGTGACGGAATGCTCGCGCTTCGAGCGCGCCGTCACCGACGTGCTGAGAGAGGGATAGCTATCAGGTGTTGGTGCAAAGCATCGGATCCTTCTTCGGCTCGCGCTGGCAAGGCGCGGTTCCGGTCGAGCGGTTGTTCTGGCGCGATCTAGTCCTTGTCGGCACGGCGATCAACATCACCTCGTCGGTGGCCGCGCTCATTCTGCTCGGCTTGAAACTGCCGCTCGCCGTCGTCCTGGCGGTGCATTTCGCGCCCGTGCCCTACAACATCTTTCTGACCTTTGCCGTCTGGCGAACCACGGAAAAATCCAGTGGCGCCAAGGCTTCGTTGATGACGCTCGGGGCTACGCTTTGGCTGATCCTGGTGGTGGTTGTCTGAGAAGATTGACACGAAAAAGGGCGGCCGAAGCCGCCCTTTGAAGATGGTGGTCAAGCCGCGGCTTAAGCCGCCGGCTCGAATTTCAGCGCCACGCCGTTGATGCAATAGCGCAGGCCGGTCGGCGGCGGGCCGTCCTCGAAGACATGGCCGAGATGGCTGCCGCAGCGGGCGCAGTGGCATTCGGTGCGGACCATGCCGTAGCTGCGGTCGACGGTGTTTTCGACCGAACCGGGCACCGGATCATTGAAGCTCGGCCAGCCGGTGCCGCTCTCGAACTTGAGCTTGGATTCGAACAGCGGCTGGTCGCAGCCGACGCAGGAAAAGGTGCCGGCGCGCTTTTCGTAGAGCAGCGCGCAGCTTCCGGGCCGTTCGGTGCCATGGCCGCGCATGACCGCATATTGCTCGGGCGTCAGGCGGGCGCGCCATTCGGCGTCGGTGCGGGTGACAGGGTAGGTGTGGGTGTCCATTTGATCTCCTCAGCCTTGGCGGCTTGTTGTTGGTTGCAAGCTATATTCGCTTAGAGATAGGCGTTTGTTACGTGTTTTGCTCGCATTTTCAGCCGAGCTCCTACCCAATCGCCTGAAGATAGCGGGCGATCGACGCATGAAATGCCGTTCTTGCGCCGCCGATGATGTTCTGCTGCCACCACGCGCCGTAGATGTCGTCGAATTCGAAAGGCTCAAGTGCCGCCGCGATGCGTCGCACGGCCGGCGCATTGAGCGGAATGTAGTTCGGATAGCTGTACATGAAGCTGACATGGCGACGCGTCGGCGTCACCTGCAATATGTCGCCGGACAGCAGGGCGTTACCGTCATCGCGTTTCCAATGCAGCACCTGGCCGCCGGCAAAATGGCCACCGCAACGCACGAGTGTCAGCGACGGGTTTATGGCCAGCGTCTCGCCCGCCCAGCTGACGATGGCGTTGTGCGGCCGCATGATCCACTGGCGGTCGTCGGCATGGAGATAGATCGGCACGCCGCCAAACGCCTCGCTCCACTCGACCATCACCGAATAATAGTGGCAGTGCGAAATGGCGATCGCGGCCAGGCCGCCGCGACGGTTGATTTCGGCTACCGCCTCGTCGCTCACCATCGAGATGCAATCCCACAGCACATTGCCGTGCGGCGTCTGCGCCAGCAGCGCCCGCTGGCCGATAGCAAAGCGCGGCTCGATGCCGAAAGCGAGAACGCCGGCATCGTCCTTCATCACAAGCCTATGCCCGGCAGAGAGTTCTTCCCCAGTGATCCAGGCCTGGCCTTCCCAGCGCACATATTGCCGCTCGTCCTCGCAGATCGGGCAATTTTCTGGAGGGGTCTGCGTTGCCGCGAACTGGACGCCGCATTGCGGGCAAAGAAAGCAGGTCATCGGTTTTCCTCTCATATCAATGCTTGCGTGAAAGCTGCTTGGTCGCGGCTTCCAGCCCGGCCATCGTCAGCGGGAACATGCGGCCGCCGAAGAGATCGCGGATCATCGCGATCGAATGGGTGAAGCCCCAGTTTTTCTGGTTTTCGGGGTTCAGCCAGACCGCATTCGGCCATTGCTGCAGCAGCCGGCCAAGCCAGACGCTGCCGGCTTCCGGGTTCCAATGCTCGACCGAGCCGCCGGGATGCGCGATCTCGTAAGGGCTCATCGAAGCGTCGCCGACGACGATGACCTTGTAGTCCGGGCCGTATTTGTGGAGCAGGTCGAAGGTCGGGATGGTCTCGGCATGCCTGCGGCGGTTGTCCTTCCAGACGCCCTCGTAGAGGCAGTTGTGGAAGTAGAAATATTCGAGCTGGCGGAATTCGGCGCGGGCGGCCGAAAACAGCTCCTCGACGCTTTTGATGTGGTCGTCCATCGAGCCGCCGACATCGAAGAACATCAAGAGCTTCACGGCGTTGCGCCGTTCGGGGCGCGTCTGCACATCGAGATAGCCGTGCTCGGCGGTGGCATGGATGGTGCCGGGCAGGTCGAACTCTTCCTCCGCACCCTCGCGCACCCAGCGGCGCAGGCGCTTCAGCGCCACCTTGATGTTGCGGGTGCCGAGCTCGACGGCGTCGTCGAAATTTTTGAACTCGCGCTTGTCCCAGACTTTCACCGCACGGCGATTGCGGCTTTCATGCTGGCCGATGCGCACGCCTTCGGGATTGTAGCCATAGGCGCCGAAAGGCGAAGTGCCGCCGGTGCCGATCCATTTCGAGCCGCCCTGATGGCGGCCTTTCTGCTCCTCCAGCCGCTGCTTCAGTGTCTCCATCAGCTTGTCGAAACCGCCGAGCGCCTCGATCAGTTTCTTCTCTTCCTCGGTCAGGTGCTTTTCGGCGAGCCGGCGCAGCCATTCCTCAGGGATGTTGGCGACACCGACGGCATCGGGGCCGGTGAGCGCCTCGATCCCCTTGAAGACATGCGCAAACACCTGGTCGAAGCGGTCGATATGGCGTTCGTCCTTCACAAGCGCGGCGCGGGCGAGGTAGTAAAAACCCTGGACGTCATAGTCGACCAGCCCGGCCTCCAGCCCTTCCAGCAGCGACAGATATTCCCTGAGCGAAACGGGAACCCGCGCGGCCTTTAGTTCGAGAAAGAAGGGGAGGAACATGGTTGGCCGTTATCTATGCCGAACGGTCACGGCGGAGTCGCCACGGGCACTGTCGATTTCGCCGGATTGCAGAAGATTTGCCACAGTACGTGGGTTGGGCATGGGCAAGTGCTTTGCGATGCGGGCTTCCGCCCCATTCGCGCATAGCCGACGCGGCATCGGCTATCGCTTCAGCCGGGTTTGCGCCGGCCCCGTGGCAGCCGGCGAGATAGGGCATCCGCACTCCCCAAACGCCGTCACTGCCATCCACGATTCCGACATAGCGGATCATTCGGCTCCTTCCGCGTTATTTCGATCGCGCTCGCATCATAGCAGATCATACTCGATAAAACCTGTCCGCCGCGCGACATGGTCGTAGAGCTTGCGCGCTGTGGCGTTGGTTTCGTGGGTCATCCAATAGACGTTCTTGACGCCGATCTTGCCGGCTTCCTGCTTGACCGCTTCAATGAGGGCCGCACCGATGCCCTTGCCGCGCACATCAGGGTCGGCGAACAGGTCCTGCAGGTAGCAGTTGTTTTTCTCCGACCAGCCGGAGCGGTGATAGAGATAATGGGTCAGGCCGACCGCCTTGCCGTCGAGCGTGGCGATAAACCCCTTCGGTTCGAATTCACCTTCCGTGAACAGTCGTTTCCAGGTGATGTCGTAGACCTCGTCCGGCAGCTTGGTCTCGTAGAAGGTGAGGTAGGCAGTCCACAGCCGCCGCCAGTCGGCATGGTCGGCCAGCGCCAGCGGGCGGACGGTGATCTCCGTCATTTCGGTTCCTCCAAAGCCTTATCGGATTCCGGCGGAATCAGATCGGAAACACCATCGCCTAATCCACCGGCGAATTGTACTCGCGAAATGCGGTCGCCAGCATTTGCAGCGCGTCACGCGCCCGCGGCGCCAGATTGTGCGAATGCAGGACCACTTCGGAGGGGTCAAGCGACGGCAGGCCGAGCTTGCGGCCAACCTCGATCAGGCCGGGCGGAGCGACGCAGTGAGCCAGCGCCGAAACGGCAAAGCCCGCCGATATCGCAATGTTGACGGCCGCGCCGCCGCCGCCGACGAAGGCCTCCTCCCAGGCGATGCCTGCTTTGTCCAGCGCCTCGACCGCCCGCACACGATCCGGACAGTTGCACACGGTGCTTAAGAGCGCGAGGCGCAACGGCGTTCCGCGCTGCCACTCGAAGGAAGGTGCTGCGAACCAGCCATAGTGGTTGCGCGACAAGGTCCGGCCAGGACGGCTGTCGCCTTCGCGGTGCACGATGACTGCATCGAGCTCGCCGTGATCGAAAGCTTCCTTGAGCACCGTGCTGGTATCGATCCTCAAACTGAGCGTCAGCGATGGATCGTGCGCATGGAGCTGGGCAATCAGAATGGACAGCGCCGGACCGGCGGCATGATCGACAAAGCCGAGCGCAAGCCGGCACGGTGCTGACGCAAACTCCGCCATGGCGCGCTCGTGCGCGGCAAGGAAGTCACGCGCGGCGGGGAGGAAGACGGCGCCTCGTGCCGACAGGCTGACGCGGCGCGGCGTTCTTTCAATCAATCGCGCGCCGAGCTTCTCCTCAAGGCGGCGCAGCTTGACGCTGATCGTCGCCTGCGTGCTGCCCAGCGCCGATGCCGCCTGGGTGAAGCTCTGCAGATCGGCCACCATCACAAAGGTTCGTACGGCGTCCACATCAAGACTGGTCATCGCAGCACTCCATTGGGCCGATCATTCCGTTTTGTCATTTCTGATATAGCCGAGCATAGCCTTTTTTCATGGTCGAGTCTCCTCTATCTCAAACTGGTCGCGGTTTGAAGAGCGCCTCATGCTCGGATGGAAAGAGATCGATATGCCAATTCAACGAAACACCATAGCGCTCACCGGCGTGTGCCTGGCGTCGCTGCTGTTCGGGCTCGAAATCTCCAGCGTGCCGGTGATCCTGCCGAAACTGGAAAGCGTGCTCGCCGGCAATTTCAGGGATTTGCAGTGGATCATGAATGCCTACACCATCGCCTGCACGACAGTGCTGATGGCGACAGGGACATTGGCCGACCGTTTCGGCCGCAAGAGCGTGATGGTGATCACCACCGTCGCCTTCGGCCTCGCCTCGCTGCTGTGCGGCCTGGCTCCGAGTGCTGCACTGCTGATAGCCGCCCGCTTCCTGCAAGGCCTCGCCGGCGGCGCGATGCTGACCTGCAGCGTCGCCGTGCTGTCTCACCAGTTCCAGGACGGCCGCGAACGCGGCAAGGCTTTCGTCGCCTGGAGCGTCGTCTCAGGCATCGGGCTCGGTTTCGGGCCCGCCATCGGTGGCTTGATCGTGGCGCTGTCGAACTGGCAATGGGTGTTCCTCATCCACGTGCCGCTGGCGATCCTGGCGCTCGCCTTTATCGGCGCCGGTGTCACGCAATCGCGCGATCACAACGCCCAGAAGCTCGACTGGGCCGGCATGCTGACGCTGTCGGCGGCGGTGTTCGGCTTTTCCTATCTGATCACGCAAGGTGCGGATCTCGGGACCAGCGCCCGCATCGGCGTGATATCAGCCTCCGTGGCTGCGTTCATCGCTTTCCTTGTGGCCGAGAGGGTCAATCCCTATCCGATGTTCGATTTCTCCGCGTTCCGCATCCGCCAGTTTTCCGGCGCGATCATGGGCGCCATCGGCATGAATTTCAGTTACTGGCCGTTCATCATCTATCTGCCGATCTATTATTCGGGCGTTCTCGGCTATGACAGCACGACGACCGGCCTGCTGTTGCTCGTCTACACGCTGCCCTTCATGGTGATGCCGCCGATCGCCGAGCGCATTCGCGCGCGCTATCAGGCACGAATTGCCATCCCGCTCGGTCTGCTGACGCTAGGGATCGGTTTCATCGCCATGTGGATCGGCTCCAGGCTCGAGGGCGCCACCTGGCTGACCATGCTGCCCGGCACGCTGATTGCCGGCATCGGCATCGGTCTCACCAATTCGCCGACCACCAATACCACGACCGGCGCGGTATCGCCGGATCGTGCCGGCATGGCGTCCGGCATCGACATCAGCGCACGCCTGATCACGCTCGCTATCAACATCGCGGTGCTCGGCCTGCTGCTGACGCAAGGTATCGTTTCCCACCTGCGGGCCACACTCGGCGCGGCTTTGGAGCCGGATGAGTTGCGGGCACTGGCGGAAAGGGTCGCCACCGGCAATCTGGAGGGCCTTGCGCAGGGGACGCCGAAGCTCGCAGCCCTCGACCCATCCGGCGCCATCGTGCATGCCGCGCTGGTCAATGGTTTCGGCTGGGTCATGCTCTATTGCGGGATCGGCGTTCTCGCCCTGTCGGTCATCGGCTTCGTCATCTTCGGGCCGAAGCGCGTCGCGCCGCAGGAGAGAGGGTTTGCTCCCGCGGAGTAAGCGGCCAAAGCCGCCCGTAGCTGTCAGCCAACCCTCGATCCTCACCCCTGCCGTCTGGCCATGAAGGCCAGGCGTTCAAACAGATGCACGTCCTGTTCGTTCTTGAGCAGTGCGCCGTGCAGCTTCGGCAGCGCGCTCCTGGGGTCGGCGCGCAGATCCTCGGGTGCGATGTCGTCGGCGACCAGCAGGCGGATCCAGTCGAGCGCCTCGGAGGTCGACGGCTTCTTCTTCAACCCCTGCACATCGCGGATCTCGTAGAACTGGGTCAGGGCAGCACGCACCAAATTCTGCTTTATGCCGGGATAGTGCACGTCGACGATTTTGTGCAGCGTGTCGACATCGGGAAAGCGGATGTAGTGGAAGAAGCACCGGCGCAGGAAGGCGTCGGGCAGTTCCTTCTCATTGTTGGAAGTGATGATGACGATGGGGCGCACAGCGGCGCGGATCGTTTCGCCGGTTTCGTAGACGAAGAACTCCATCCGGTCGAGTTCCTGCAGCAGGTCGTTGGGGAATTCGATATCGGCCTTGTCGATCTCGTCGATCAACAGCACGACCTTCTTACCGGCCGCGAAGGCGTGCCAGAGCTTGCCGCGCTTGATGTAGTTTTTGATGTCGTTGAACCTGGCATCGCCGAGCTGGCTGTCGCGCAGCCGCGAGACAGCATCATATTCATACAGTCCCTGCTGCGCACGGGTGGTCGACTTGACGTGCCATTCGATCAGGTCGAGGCCGAGCGCCGATGCCACCTGGCGGGCAAGCTCGGTCTTGCCGGTGCCCGGCTCGCCCTTGACCAGCAACGGCCGCTCCAGCGCGATCGCGGCGTTCACCGCCACCATCAGATCCTTGTCGGCGACATAGGCCGCCGTGCCTTCGAAACGCATACTTGCTCCTCGGTTGGTCAGCGCGAGCGTAAGGACGCTGCTTGACCTGTGCAAGGGCGAGCCGGCTGCGACCAAAGCGTGTGAGATCGAAATGGAAACATCGGCTCATGTCACTAGCGCTTGACCGACCAGCCGCCTATATTGGGCTTGGCGGTCTGCGCTTCCCGGCAGGAGAACATTTTCCCCGGGGCCTTAACGATCCTTAGGGAGCTGTCCCTGGGAAGACCCGTGGGTTTTCTCATACGGCGCCCACCTACTTTGTAGGTTCCCGGGATCGCTCTCTCCACCGGTTGTGTGGATCGTCACTTACCTCTATCCGCCCAGTTTGGCGGATGATGTGGTAGAAAACGTCGCTCATGAAACGTCACCCAGATCCGACCTTTTCTATCGTCCGCGCATGACATCTCCCAAAGACCTGAAAAAGCAGTTGCGCCTCGAGGCACTCGGCCGTCGCGATGCGCTCGATCCGCTGTGGCGGGTGGAGATCGCGCTTGAAATGGCCGAGACGGCGCGCGACCACCTCGCCATCGAGCCGGGTCAGATCGTTTCAGCTTTCTGGCCGATGCGATCGGAAGTCGACGTCAGGCCGCTGATGTTCGCCTTGCGCGAGAACGGGGCCAGGCTTTGCCTGCCGGCCATCCTCGACAAGACCACCATCGTCTTTCGCGAACTGGTGCGCGGCGCGCCGATGGTCGAGATGGGTTTTGGCACGGTCGGTCCGCATGCGGAGGCCGAGGTTCTCGATCCCGCGGTGATGCTGGTGCCGCTCGCGGCCTTCGACAGCCGCGGTCATCGCATCGGGTATGGCGCCGGCTATTACGACCGCGCCATCGCCAGGCTGATCGACAAGGGCCAGCCGCCACGACTGATCGGCATCGCTTTCGATTGCCAGGAGGTGGGTCTGGTGCCGGATGAGGCGCACGACGTCATCATCCCGGAAATACTCACCGAGAGCGGTTTGCGCCGCTTCGACATCGCTTAAAAGACCGCGATCCCGCTTAACGCGTTTCCAAGACGTGCCGGATAGTATTCCGGCAACACAGTCCGAGCCGATGGCGGCCATCATGTTTGTCTTCGCACGCTTCCTGCTGATGCCGTTCGTCCTCATCGCGGTAACGCTGTTCGCGATGGCATTGCACATTTCCGGAACGGCCCTGCACCACCAGTTCGCCTGGCATCAGACGGTTGCCACAGTGACGGATGTCAGTTCCTACAGCGAAGCCCAGGGTAATGGCCTCACCGCGAAAGGCATCAACGTCGCTGTCACCTATGTCGCGAACGATGCACCGATGACGTGGTCCGGCAAGGGAAAGGACATCGGCCTCTACACGGCGTCCAAAGGCGACGCGGTGAAGTTGTATTACAACCCTGCCAATCCATCGATCCTCGATACCGCGGCGATGAAGGGCTGGCGCGGCGGGCTGTTGCTCCTGGCCGCTACTGGTGGGTTCACTGTTTTTTACGTGTGGTTCTTCTGGCTGCGCGGACGCACCGCACCGCCGGCGTCACCGATGATGCCTTCGGCAGTTCGCGTTGCGGGCGCGAGCGCCAAGCCGCCTCAACAGCAGCGTGGTACTTTCGGCCGGCGTTAGCGCCAATCGCCCGGGTAGCGCTTGCCTAGCGTCCGTGCCTCTGGATAGAAGTGGGCATGAGACTTCTCTTCCTCGGCGACATGGTGGGCAAATCGGGACGTACGGCGGTGTGGGAACAACTGCCCGGCCTGATCTCGGATTTCAAACTCGACTTCGTCATCGTCAATGGCGAGAACGCCGCCGGCGGCTTCGGCATCACCGAAGACATTTTTCGCGACACCATCGCCGCCGGTGCGGATGTCGTCACCACCGGCAACCATGTCTGGGACCAGCGCGACGCACTGGTCTTCGCGCCGCGCGAGGAGCGCTTCTTGCGCCCGTCCAACTTCCCCAAGGGCACGCCGGGGCGCGGTTCCGGCGTCTATATCGCCAAAAACGGCGCGCGCGTGCTGGTCGCCAACATCATGGGCCGGGTGTTCATGCATCCCGAGCTCGACGATCCGTTCCAGGCCGGCGAGCGCGAGCTGGCCGCCTGTCCGCTGGGCGAGCAGGCCGATGCCGTGGTCATCGACTTCCATGCCGAAGCGACCTCGGAGAAAATGTGCTTCGCGCATTTCGTCGACGGCCGCGCCAGCCTCGTCATCGGCACCCATACGCACCAGCCGACGGCCGACCACCAGATCCTCAACGGCGGCACCGGCTACATGTCCGATGCCGGCATGTGCGGCGACTATGATTCCTCGCTCGGCATGGACAAGGAAGAGCCGCTCAACCGCTTCCTGTCGAAAGTGCCGAAAGGCCGCTTCGAGGCGGCGACCGGACCGGCGACATTGTGCGGCGTCGGCGTCACTATTTCCGACCGCACCGGCCTGACCGAGAAGATCGCGCCTTTTCGTCGCGGGCCGCGGCTCGAAGAAACCGCGCCATCCTTCTGGTCTTGACATTGATATAGTCGAGTAAAGTACCTAACTGGCGACGAAACTGCTCTAGATCGTTAAAGAGGGGACGACCTCCATGCAGCTGATCGAGTTCTTTGCGCCGCATTTTCAATTTGTTTCCGATCCAACCGCGTGGGTCGCGTTGCTGACGCTGATCGTCCTCGAGGTCGTGCTCGGCATCGACAATCTGATCTTCATCTCGATCCTGACCAACAAATTGCCTGAGGCGCAGCGCGCCCGCGCCCGCCGTCTCGGCATCTCGGCGGCGCTGATCATGCGGCTGGTGCTGCTCGCAACCATCTCCATCATCGTGCAGCTGACGACGCCGGTGTTCACAGCGTTCGGCCATGGCTTTTCCTGGCGCGACCTGATCCTGATTGCCGGCGGCCTGTTCCTGGTCTGGAAGGCGACCAAGGAAATCCACCACACCGTCGATCCCGACGACCACAAGGATACGATGATGGGCGAGACGCTGCAGATCTCGCTTGCCGGCGCCATCTTCCAGATCCTGCTGCTCGATCTCGTCTTTTCGATCGATTCGATCATCACCGCCGTCGGCATGACCGACGAGATTGCCATCATGTACATCGCCGTGATCGTGGCGGTGAGCGTGATGATGCTGGCGGCCGGGCCGCTGGCCAATTTCATCGCCAAGAACCCGAGCATCGTCATGCTGGCGCTGGGCTTCCTGCTGATGATCGGCATGACGCTGATCGCCGACGGCATGGGCTATCATGTGCCGAAGGGCTACATCTACGCCGCGATGGGCTTTTCCGCCCTGGTCGAGGGCCTCAACATGCTGGCGCGGCGAAGGAAGAAATCCAGCGGTGGGCATTGAGGCTGGGCGATCGGGGCGATCCTAGCGCCCCGGCACGCCCTTCGGATAACGGTCGCCGATCAGGCCAAGCGACAGGCCCTGTTCCAGCCATGCCTTTGCGCCGGCAAGAACCAGTGCGAAGCCGTCGGTCGAGCCGACCGCCTGCTTGACCTGCTCGTCGGCGGTGCCGGCGAAGCCGAAATTGCTGACCTCAAGAAAGGTCGCACCGTCAGGCGTTTCGGCGCCGGGCATCTCCGTGAATGTCCAGACCACAGTGGTCGGCGGATCGCTCCATTGCATGACGATCTTCTTGTTCTCGACGATCTCGCTGACATTGACCATCGCCGAGGCCCCGTACATGCGCCACTCCCAGCGAACCTCTTTGCGGCTATCCAGCCGGCCGCTACTGTGGGTAAACCAGAATTTCGTGGTGATGGCCGGGTCGACGATCGCCTCGAAGACCTCGGCGACCGGCCGCCTGATCAGCATGCCGGCTTCGGCAGTCGGCGTTTTGTGAACTTCCATCGAATGCTCCTTCCTTGTCCGGCTTTGCGCTACCAGGCGTCGGGCTCGCGCACCATGTGAACGATGCTGGCCGGGTTGGCGATCCAGAAGCCGCGAAAGCCTTCGCCCAGGGGCTCGACCGCGTCGCAACGGACGACGCCGGCCTTGGCGAGATGATCCGCAATGGCTGCAGAATCGTCGGTGAAAAGCTCGAGCCAGACTTCGGCCTGGCTCAGCATCGGCGCCTCGTCGATCCACAGACGGTTTGGGCCAAGCTCGAAGCCGATGGCTGGCGTCTTGGCGGTAAATGGCTTCAAGCCGACGACATCACGATAGAAGGCGATCGTCGCCTCGTACTGGTGCGGCGGCACCTTCATGGCGATGTTGATGCCACCGGTGATCTTCGCGGTCATTGCGGGCTCCGTTGCGCGGTTCATCTGTTTGTCTCGTTGGCCGGCTCGCCCCTCATCTCGCCACGGTAGTAGCCGTCGCGCAGGTTGATGCCGTATTCGACATAGGCCTTCATGCAAGCCAGCATCTGCGACCAGCCCTCGCAATTGAGGTAGGATTTCTGCAGGCCGACCACGCCTTCCGGCCAGCCGGATTCAGCAATGGTCACAAGGGTGCCGCCATCGTCCAGCGGCTCGAAGTTCATCTCGATGCGTGTCTTGTAGGCGGGCTTGCATTCGGCATCGGTGGCATCCCAGCGCAGCACGATATGGCGGTCCTTGATCACCTCATCGACTTCGACGGGCACCTTGCCCCACCAGACCACCCCGGTGCCGGCCTTCAGCGGCGCGCTGGCGCCGCCGATGGTGGTGAAATAGCCACTCAGCTTTTTGGGATTGACGACAGCGTCGAAGACTTCGGCGACCGGTTTGCCGATGCGCCCGGAAACTCTGAATCCAAGAGACATATCCACAGCTCCTTCCTTGATTGGCTCGACGATATGTTATAGAAACATAACATGTCAAGCCAAACCGCAGACGATCACGTTTTCAAGGCGTTGGCGCATCCGCGCCGTCGCGAATTGCTGGATCGGCTGAAGGATGCACCGCAGACGACCGGCATGTTGTGCGAGGCGTTTCCCGACATCGATCGCTGCACCGTCATGCTGCATCTCAAGGTGCTGGAAGAAGCCGAACTGGTGGTGGCAAAGCGCCAAGGGCGAGAGCGCTGGAACCATCTCAACGCGCTGCCGATCAAGCACATCCACGACCGCTGGATCAGCCAGTATGCCGGCCATGCGCTCAGCATTATCGACCGGCTGAAGTCCGATCTGGAGGGCTGAACCGGCGCGGCTGGACGAATTGAGCCGATTTATCTATAAGCCGGCCATTCCGACAGAGAACGCCGTGCATCCATCGCGTTGCACCTTGGACGGCTCTGAAAATTTGAATTCGAGTACCCGGGAGGACGAGGTGAGACCACCTCGCTTCGGGATGCTCTAGCCGAAGACGACAGGGGTGCCATGGCCGGCCATTCACAGTTCAAGAACATCATGCACCGCAAGGGCCGGCAGGACGCGGTGCGGTCGAAAATGTTTTCCAAGCTGGCGCGCGAAATCACCGTCGCCGCCAAGAGCGGAACACCGGATCCGTCGATGAACCCGCGTTTGCGCCTGGCCATTCAGAACGCCAAGGCGGTGTCGATGCCGAAGGACAACATCCAGCGCGCCATCAACAAGGCATCGATGGGCGATGCCGAGAATTACGAAGCGGTGCGCTATGAAGGCTATGGGCCAGGCGGCGTGGCGCTGATCGTCGAGGCGCTGACCGACAACCGCAACCGCTCGGCCTCGAACGTGCGCGCCGCCTTCACCAAAGCCGGGGGTGCGCTTGGTGAAACCGGCTCGGTGTCGTTCATGTGGAACCGCGCCGGCGAGATTTACTATCCGGCCTCCGCCGGCAGCGCCGACAAGGTGATGGACGCGGCGATCGAGGCCGGCGCCGATGACGTCGAGTCCGACGAGGAAGGCCACACCATCTACTGTGCGTTCGAGAGTATGGGCGAAGTGTCTAAGGCGCTGGAAGCCTCGCTTGGCGAGGCCGAATCGGTGAAGCCGATCTGGCAGCCGCAGAACAATGTCCCGGTCGACGAAGAGCGGGCGCAATCGCTGATGAAACTGGTGGCAACGCTCGAGGACGATGACGACGTGCAGAGCGTCTACGCCAATTTCGAGGTCGACGACGAGACCATGGCCAAGCTCAGCGCGGCGTAGGTCCGTGCAATACAGTCGGATGCGAATATTGCTGTATGACGGCGGCCTGCCTATAGATTAGTCAGTTATCAGGGGGGGCCGATGACCGACTATAAAGAGGCAAGTTTTGCCGATGCGGTGGCCTGGCCTCGCCGGCCCGGCATATGGCGACGGTTTCTCGCTGCACTCATCGACTACCTTGTAATCCTGATCGCCCTCTATTTGCTCGTAGGGGCTCTATTTCTGCTGACCAACGGTGGCGTAAAAGGCAGCTTTTGGCTGAACTGGAAACTATGCCAGGAGGGTACGGTTCACGGTGCCCCGACACTTGCCCGTTATGATTGGCAGGTGTGTAGAACATCAGTACTCGGTTTGCCGGTCGCCATATGGAGCGTGGGTACGGCGCCGGGCTCAAAGCCTGGAGAAACCTCCTCCATCTCGATCGATCTGGATTCGCAAGGGAATTTCAGGCCTGCAGCATTGGACCTGGGTTTCCTCGAGCTGATCGCTCTGGCGTCTTATCTCCTCATTATGGAGTTGAAGTCCGGCCAATCAATCGGCAAGCGGCTCACGGAGCTCACTGTACATGATGAGGACGACAGACATAGGGTCGGCCTGCCGGCGAGAAAGGCTGTTCGGCGGCAACTTATCAAGTTTCTCGGCGCATTACCGATCGTCCTGACGGGAAGCTGGTATGCTTTTCAGGCTTGGGGCACCGCTCCCGGTGGCGTGCAGGATTACTCCAGCCTGGAAATAGTGGTTGCATCCGCTGCCCTCGTTTTGGTGCTGATCTGGCCGGTCTGGATTGCGATATCCATAGCTCTGGGCGACGACCCGATACACGATCGATTCGCAAATACCACGGTGCGCATACAGGAGGCCCAGACATGAGTGTGCCGGAGAGGCCCCGCGTGGTCATCACCTATTGCACGCAGTGCCAGTGGCTGTTGCGGGCCGGCTGGATGGCGCAGGAACTGCTCTCCACCTTCGGCACGGATCTTGGTGAAGTGACGCTGGTGCCGGGCACAGGCGGCATCTTCACCGTTTCCTGCAACGATGTGCTGGTCTGGGACCGCAAGCGCGACGGCGGCTTTCCCGATGCCGCCAAGCTCAAGCAGCTGGTGCGCGACGTCATCGATCCGGGCCGCGATCTCGGTCATTCCGACCGCAAGGGTCACTCGCAAAAGGACCCCGCTTGAGGCGAGGTCCTTGCGTTTGCGAAGTGTCATTTTTCAGAGCAATGCGAACATGAAGCAGGCCATCGACACGATGGCGGTGATGGTGCGGACGTGGTTCCACATCACCCATTGATTCAGATGGTTCGCCCACACGGCTGCGCCATTGGCGCTGGCCGGGTCGACGGCGGCGAGCGCATCGTTGAGCGGCACATTGAAGACCATGGTCACGATCGGGTTGCCGATCAAATAGATCACGGCGCCGGCAAGCAGCCAGTATGAGCCGGACTGGCTCCACCCCATGAGAACGGCGGCGATAAGCACCAGACAGAGCAGGCCGGTGCCGAACAGCGCCGTCATGAAGGTGGGCGTGATCACCGTGATGTTGATCGAATTCATCGCTGCGATGCCTTGGGGGACCGGCAGCCGGGCAAGCGCCGCCATGATAAAGTTGGAAAAGGCGAAGAACACGCCGCCGACGACGCCCGAGCCGATGGCGGCGATGATGGTGAGGGTGGGAAGAAGCTTGATCATCTCAGTTGCTCCAGATGCCGGTTGCAGCGGTTTCATTTGCGTAGGCGGAAAAGTCTTTCGGCGCGCGGCCGAGCACACGCTGGACGCCGTCGGTCAGCGTCTCGTTGCGGCCGTCAAGCACTTCGGTGAACAGCTCGTTGAGCAGCCAGGCGATTTCGGGCGGCAGTTCGTATGCCGCCGTCGCGGCGGTGAATTCGTCATGCGAGATCTTGATATAGCGGATGTCGCGGCCGGTCGCCTTGGCGATCTCGGCAACCGCGTCGGCGAAGCTTAGCAGCCGCGGCCCGGTCAACTCATAGAGCTGGCCGACATGACCCGGTTCGGTCAGCGCAACGAAGGCAGCATCGGCGATGTCGTCGACATCGACGAAGGGCTCGCCAACAGGGCCGACAGGCAAAGCCACTTCGCCTTGCCGCAAGGACTCGACGAGAAAACCTTCACTGAAATTCTGCGAAAACCAAGCGCAACGCAGGATCGTCCAGTCAGCGCCCGAGGCTTTGACCATCTCTTCGGCGCGCTGGGCTTCGGTCTCGCCGCGGCCGGAGAGCAGCACCATGCGGGTGACGCCATTTGCCACCGCAAGCCTGGCGAAGGCGCCGACGGTCTCGGCGGCGCCCGGCACGGCGATGTCGGGATAGTAACTGATGTAGACGGCGCCCACGCCCTGCATGGCAGGCTCCCAGGTCGCCGGAACCTCCCAGTCGAAGCGGGGGCTGCCGGAACGCGAGCCGATGCGCACGGGAATGCCCTGTGAGGTCAGCCGCCCGGCGAGGCGACGGCCGGTCTTGCCAGTGCCACCGAGAATCAGGACTGGTTTGGTGTCGGTCATGGTGGTTTTCCTTTGTTACAAATATGAATAATCCTCACATTTGCAAAATGTGATAAACCCTCGTATTTTGGGAGTCAAGCCGTTTGTTGGCAGATTTTGTCGAGACCGGAGGCCGTCATGGAAGACACAGCAACGCCCGCATCTGAGGAGCAGGTCGCATCGCCGCGACGGGCGCCCACCCAGCAGCGCAGCCGCGAGCGGGTCGAGCGCATGCTGGCCGCAGCCTCGGCGCTGATTGCCGAGCAAGGCAGCGACGCCATGCGCATGGGCGAGGTAGCGGAACGGGCCGCGGTGTCGATCGGTTCGCTCTACCAGTTCTTTCCCGACAAGCGGGCGATCGTCTGGGCGCTGGCCGAGCGATACACCGCCGAAAGCCAGGCCTGCATCTCCTCGGCGCTCAAGGATGTCGTCGACGCCGAGGGCCTGCGGCAGGCGTTTTCGGAGCTGGTGGATATCTACTATCAGCTGTTCCTGGCCGAGCCGGTGATGCGCGACATCTGGTCGGGCACCCAGGCCGACAAGGCGCTGCGCCAGCTCGAACTCGCCGACAGCCGGGCGAATGCCGAATTCCTGACGATGGTGCTGAAGCGGCTGCATCCCGGCGCCGATCCGGTGGCGCTGGAGACCACAGCGTTTCTGGTCTGGCAGATGGGCGAGGCTGCCGTGCGGCTGGCGATCTCGGTCGACCGGCAGGAGGGCGACAGGCTGGTCGCCGCCTACAAGCGCATGGCGCTGCGGGAATTGGTGGACGGGTAGGCTCGCACCACTCTGGGAAGGGTCGCTTCGAAGCAGCAGGGTGGAGGCGTCGGACCGCACCCGACCCTGGGCGACCTCCCCACAAGCGGGAGGTATCGGCGCGTTAGCTCGAAGCGACTGACTTTGGCGGCAACAAAAAAACCCGCCACAAAGGCGGGTTCTTGATTCAGCGATACAGGTAAACTTTAGAGGCCGAAGCCTTCGAAGCGCTTCTTGAACTTCGACAGGCGGCCGCCGCGGTCGAGCAGGGTCTGCTGGCCGCCGGTCCAGGCCGGGTGCGTGGTCGGGTCGATATCGAGGTTCATCGTATCGCCTTCCTTGCCCCAGGTCGAACGGGTCGAGTATTCGGTGCCATCGGTCATGACGACCTTGATGGTGTGGTAGTCGGGATGGATATCGGCCTTCATTGTCGTGCTTCCTGGCTTGCGGCGCTACAGACGGGCCCGCGGCCTGCGTCGATGCGCCCCTTTTTAAAACTCGAAGCCGCAGCTATTGAAAAGCCACGGCTTCTAAAACGGTCGGCGAGCCTATACATCAGCCGGAATTGAATCACAAGGCCACGGCAGGCGCATATTGAACGCGCCCACCTGGAGCGGCCAGAGGAAACGGTCATGGCGGACATCAGCGGCGAGCAAGACGGGCGCAGGCGCTCGCTCGGGCCGCTCAGGCGCCTATATCCCTACATATTCCGCTACCGCAAACTGGTCATAGGCGCCCTCATTTCGCTCGCCATCGCCGCAGCGACGACGCTGGCGCTGCCGCTGGCCGTGCGGCGCATGATCGACCACGGTTTCAGCGCTTCCGGCACCGTCTTCATCGCCGAATATTTCGCCGCTTTGGTGGCGATGGCAGCCATTCTGGCGGCGGCATCGGCCGGACGCTACTACTTCGTCATCACGCTCGGCGAGCGGGTCGTTGCCGACATCCGCAGCGACGTGTTTTCGCATGTCACGACGCTTTCGCCGTCCTTCTTCGACACCGCCCAGTCGGGCGAGATCGTCTCGCGGCTTGCCGCCGACACCACGCAGGTGAAATCCGCCGTCGGCGCCACCGCCTCCGTGGCGTTGCGCAACGTCATCCTCGGCCTTGGCGCGGTGGCGATGATGGTCGTCACCAGCCCGAAACTGTCGGGCCTGGTGATCGCGGCCATTCCGCTCATCGTGCTGCCGCTGGTCGCGTTCGGCCGTTCGGTGAGGCGCCGGTCACGGCAGGCGCAGGACACGCTGGCGCAAGCGACCGCCTATGCCAGCGAGCAGATCGGCGCGGTGCGCACGCTGCAGGCGTTCACCAACGAGACGCTGGTCACCGGGCGGTTCTCGGCCGCGGTGGAAGCCGCCTTCCAAGCGGCGCGCTCGTCGATCTTCTCCCGCTCGCTGCTCACCTTCTTTGCCATCTTCATGATCTTTTCCTCGGTCGTGGCGGTGTTGTGGTTCGGCTCGCGTGACGTGCTTGCCGGCACGATGTCGCCCGGTACGCTCGGCCAGTTCCTGCTTTACTCCGTGTTTGCCGCAGGCGCGCTGGGCGCACTGTCGGAAGTCTGGGGCGAGCTTGCCCAGGCGGCGGGTGCGGCCGAAAGGCTGACCGAGATACTCGACGAGACGCCGGCGATTCAACCGCCGGCCAATCCGCTGCCGCTGCCCGCCAAGGCGACAGGCGCGATCAGCTTCGACGACGTCTCCTTCTCCTACCCGGCAAGGCCGGACCGTGCCGCCGTCCACGGCTTGAGTTTTCAGGTCAAGCCCGGCGAGACGGTGGCGATCGTCGGCCCGTCGGGCGCCGGAAAGAGCACCGTCTTTTCGCTGATCCTGCGCTTCTACGATCCAGAAACCGGCCGCATCGCCATTGACGGCGTCGACGTGCGCGAAGCCGATCCGGCTGAAGTGCGGGAGCGCATTGCGATCGTGCCGCAGGATGTCACCATCTTTGCGGCAAGCGCGCGCGACAATATCGGCTTTGGCCGGCCGGGCGCGACGAATGCCGAGATCGAGGCCGCCGCCAGGGACGCGCTGGCCGACGAGTTCATCCTCAGGCTCGACAAGGGCTACGACAGCCAGGTCGGCGAGCGCGGCGTCACCTTGTCCGGCGGCCAGCGCCAGCGCGTGGCGATCGCCCGCGCCATCCTGCGCGACGCGCCGATCCTGCTGCTCGACGAGGCCACGTCGGCGCTCGACGCCGAAAGCGAAACGCTGGTGCAGACGGCGCTGGAACGGCTGATGCAGGGCCGCACCACCATCGTCATCGCCCACCGGCTGGCGACCGTGCTGAAGGCCGACCGCATCCTGGTCATGGATGGCGGCCGCATCGTCGAGGAAGGCACGCACCAGAGCCTGGTCGCCAAGGGCGGAATCTATGCAAGGCTGGCCAAGCTGCAGTTCGAAACCGGAGCAAGCGCCTTCAGGGGTGCCGCGGAGTAGCAACCCGCAATCAGGCGGGACCATACCGCTTGCGGAGATGCTCGGTGAAATGCGCGGCATTCAGTTTCTCGCCGGTGGCGCGCTCAAGCAGTTCGGGCGTCGACCAGCGCGATCCCTGCGACCAGATCTTGTCGCGGCGCCAGTCATTGATGGCGGCGAAATTGCCCCTGGCGAGATCGCTGTCGGCTGAAGGATGGTCGCGCGTCAGCGCAGCCCATTGCTGCGCCGCCATCATGGCGCCCAGCGTATAGGACGGGAAATAGCCGAAGGCGGCGCCCGGCCAATGCACGTCCTGCATCGGTCCGTCGGCTGGGTTGTCGATGGTCGAAAGGCCAAGATACTCCCGCATCTTGGCGTCCCACGCTTCGGGCAGGTCGGCCGCCTGCAGCCGCCCCGAGACCAGCTCCTGCTCCAACTCGTAGCGCAGGATGACATGCAGCGGGTAGGTTACCTCGTCCGCGTCAACGCGGATCAGGCCGCGCTCGACCCGGTGCACATGCGGCAGGATGTCGTCGAGCGACCAGGCTTCGCCGAGATGCTTTTCGACCACGGGCAGCGCCCAGCGCCAGAATTCGGGGTTGCGGCCGACCTGTTTCTCGACGAACAGGCTCTGGCTTTCATGCACCGCCATGCCGCGCGCCTTGCCGAGCGGCCAGTGCGCCCAGGCCTTCGGCAGGTTCTGCTCGTAGAGCGCATGGCCGGTCTCGTGCAGCACGCCCATCAAGGCCGACAGGAAGTCGGACGTTTTGTAGCGGGTGGTGATGCGCACGTCGCTCGGCACGCCGCCGCAGAAGGGATGGTGCGATACGGACAGAGAACCGTGGGTGAGGTCGAAGCCGACCGAAGCCATCATGGCGAGACCAAGCTCGCGCTGCCGGTCGATCGCATAGCTGCCGGAGAGCGGCTTCACGGGATGCCTGGCCAGGCGCGCTTCCTGCGCGGCCAGGGCTTCCGGCACGAAGCCCTTCAGGAATGTCTTCAGCTCGGTGAACACCGGCGTGATGTCGGCGGCGCGGTTGCCAGGATCGTATTGCTCCATCAGTGCGTCGTAGGGATCGAGGCCGAGCGCGTCGGCGCGCAAAGCGGCTTCCTCGCGCACCAGCGCGATGACACCTTCGAGCGCCGGCAGGAAGCCTGCCCAGTCATTCTTGGCGCGCAGGGCGCGCCAGAGCTGCTCGGAGCGCATACGCGCCACCGTCTGGCGCTCGACGAATTCGACCGGCAGGCAGGTCAGGTTGGTGTATTGGCGACGCAGTTCGCGGACCGCCGCCTGCTGCTCCTCGTTCAGCGCCTCCTGTTCGGCGGCGGCGAGCCAGTCGGCGATCTCCGGCGCGGTAGCCCTGATATGCAGCATCCCGGCCAGGGACGACATGGCTTCGGCGCGCTTCTCGCCGCCGCCGACGGCCATGTGGGTCGCCTCGTCGGCGCCGAGGATAGCGAGCGCATGTTCCAGCGCTTCGAGCTTGTGGCCGAGATCATCGAGCTTCTGAAAAGACATGGCAGGTTCCGCGTTTTGGACCGCGGGAAAAGATACCAACGCGCCAGGATTGGCAACCCTCAAAGGTGGCTTTCGCCGATGCAGCTTGCGCCGATGAGCTTGTGCGTGGAATGCTGGCTGGCGGTGGAACACCGCCATGCAGGGGAGACTAAGATGATCGGCAATATCCTGGTCGGGCTGGTGGCCCTGATCCACCTCTACATCGTCTATCTGGAGATGGTGGCGTGGGACACACCGCGCGGGCACAGGGCGTTCAACCTCAAGCCGGACTTCGCCAGCGCATCGAAGGTGCTCGCCGCCCATCAGGGGCTCTACAACGGCTTCCTTGCCGCCGGGCTGATCTGGGGCCTCTATCTCGGCGCAGCCGGATTCCAGATCAAGGTGTTCTTCCTGCTTTGCATCGCCGTCGCCGGCCTCTATGGCGCGGCGACTGCCAGCCGGAAGATCCTCTATATTCAGACCGTGCCGGCGGTGCTGGCCCTCGCTGCGCTGTGGCTGGGCTGGTGACAAAAAAGACGCCCTCGGAGCCAGATCCGGGGGCGTCAGACAGTCCCTTCCTCATTCCTGGAGATATCAGAGCGGATCTCAGCCGTTCGGATAATTTCCGCCGTCGGAGCCATCACCGATCATGAAGCCGCTGCCGGTGTCGGACATCAGCCTCTGATCGACATTGTCGAGGCGGCGCAGCAGATCGTGATATTGCGCGGCCGGGATCCGGCCATGGTCCGAAGCGGCGACCCGTTCGGCGGCCTGGCCGATATGCGCAGCACGCAGATGCAGCCACTGCGCTTCCGAGGTCGAGATGCCCTTCGTCTCGCGCGCATCCGTGATGCCCTGTTCGACGCCCCGCACCTGCTCGATCAGGCCGGTCACGCGCGGACCGGTCATGTCGGTCCGGTCGCTGGCGTCGAGGGCGCCCTTGTGATGTCCGGCGGCATAGGCGCCGGCGAGTGGAACAGTGATCAGAAGTGTCGTGAGGGTTGCGGTCCTGAGAGTCTTCAAAGAGCGCATGATGTGCGTCTCCTCCTGCTATGGAAGGGGCAAGCGCTTTCGCTCCGCCTTCCGGAAGCGGGCCGTCCGGTTCCGTCGCGTCGCGATGGGAGGCATCGCCGGCGGTTCTCGGCCCTGCGCGTCAAAGTAGGAGCCCGGAAACGCGAAGTGTAATTAAAGAAAGATAATGTTTTCAGGCCTTGCCGGCCTGGCGTTTCGCCCTAGAGTTGAGCTGGCAAACAATTTCGCGTGACTGAAAATCACCGTTCGGTGAGCTTCAGTTCAATGCGTCGGTTCTTGTTGCGGGCGTCTTCGGTGTCGGCGGGGTCGAGCGGCTGGAATTCGCCGAAGCCGGCCGCAACCAGCCGGTTGGCGGGCACGCCGTTCTCGATCAGGAACTTGACCACCGAGGTCGAACGCGCCGTCGACAATTCCCAATTGTCGCGATAGCGGCCGGCGCCGGACAGCGGCTTGTTGTCGGTGTGGCCGTCGACGCGCAGCACCCAGTTGATCTCGGGCGGGATTTCCTTTTGCAACTCGATGATGGCGTCGGCGAGCTTCTTCATCTCGACCTTGCCGGCATCGTTGATCACTTCGGAGCCGGTCGGGAACAGAACTTCCGACTGGAAGACGAAGCGGTCGCCGACGATGCGGATGTTCTCGCGATCGGCGAGGATTTCGCGCAGGCGGCCGAAGAAGTCGGAGCGGTACCGGTTCAGTTCCTGCACGCGCTGCGCCAGCGCGACGTTGAGCCGACGGCCGAGATCGGCGATCTTGGTGTTGGAATCGCGGTCGCGCGTTTCGGACACGTTGAGGGCGTCCTCGAGCGCGCCGATCTGCTTGCGCAGTGCCGCGATCTGCTGGTTCAGGATCTCGACCTGGCTCAGCGCCTGCTGGCTGATCTGGCGCTGGCTGTCGAGTTCGCCGCCGAGCTCCGCGGCGCGCTGGTTGGCGGCGTCGCCGGCGCCGGCGCCTTGCGCCAGCAACTGCTCGAGCCGGCTCCTTTCTGCTTCCGCCGCCGACAGCGACGCCTGCAGATTGGCCAGCGAATCGTCCTTGTCCTGCGCGGTCGAGCGCTCCAGCGCCAGCAGCTGCGTCAGTTCGTTGATCTGCGAGTTGAGGCGCGTGAGCGCCGTATCCTTGCCGGAGAGTTCGCGGCCGAGCAGGAACTGCGCCAGCACGAAAACGGTAAGCAGGAACATGATGGCGAGCAGCAGCGTCGACAGCGCGTCGACGAAGCCCGGCCAATAGTCGATCCGGCGATCGGTGCGCCGGCCCCTGGCGAGAGCCATGCTAGTGGACCCCGGGTTTCTTTAGCGCGTCGGCGATCTTTTCCAGCGTGTTGCGCATCGCCTTCTGCTCGTCCGACTGGGCCTCGACCCAGTCGCGCATGATCTGCTGCTCGGAGCGCATGTTCTTGACCAGGCCGGAAATGCCGTCGGCGAGATTGGCCATGGCGGTGGCGACGCGCGGATTGGAGCCGCCGCCGCTTTCCTGCATGCTGCGCAGCCGTTCCGACAGGACCCGGATCTCGTCGGAGGATTCAGTCTTGGCCGGGTCGGCGACGGCGATGTCGGAGGAGAGATCGGTGACCGAGGACAGCCAGTTTTCAAGCTCGGTATAGAATCGGGTCTGGGCGCGGCCGGCCTGCAGGTCGAGGAAGCCTAGCACCAGCGACCCGGAAAGACCGAACAGCGAGGACGAAAAGGCCGTGCCCATGCCGGCCAGCGGCGCCGACAGCCCCTGCTTCAGCGAATCGAGCACGGCGGCGGCGTCGCCGGTGCCGGGATCGAGCGATTCGATGGTTTCGCGGATCGAGCCGATGGTGTTGAGCAGGCCCCAGAAGGTGCCGAGCAGACCGAGGAACACCAGCAACCCGACGAGATAGCGCGAGGTGTCGCGGCTTTCGTCGAGGCGGGTGGCGATCGAATCCAGCATGGTGCGCATCGAAGACGTCGAGAAGGCGACCGTCGAGGAGCGGCCGATCATCGCCTTCATCGGCGCCAGCAGCACCGGCTCGGTGGTTTCGGAACCGGCGCGGAAGGAATTGACCCAGCGCACTTCGCGAAACAGTCGTCCGACCTGGGCGAAGGCGAGCAGGATGCCGACCACAAGGACGCCGACGATGAGGCCATTGAGGCCGGGATTGCTCCCGAAAGCGGTCGAGATCTGGCGGGTGAGGATGGCGGCGATGAAGGCGACGATGACCAGGAAGATGACCATGGTCAGGAGGAAGACCTGCGGGCTCGACAGTTTGTGCGGATCGTACATCAGGACATCAGAACGCCTGCCCACGCCGAAGGATCTGAGAAAAGCCATCCGTGCCCCGTTTCCGATGCTCTATTTGCCTTGACGCAATTCCGAACGGGAAGCCGCTCATACTTCCCTGGAACCGCTCCATTGCCGCCGATCACGTAATTCGCGACTCTAAACGGAATTGTGACCAAATTGAATGGCGCTTGGCAATATTGCCCGACTGTCGGGCCGCACCACGCCGTTCAGAGGCGGTTGACGACCAGGCAGTCGACCATGGCGGCAAGATGCAGCCCGGCGCCGGTGACGACAAAGCCGTGCCAGAGGGCATTGTGGAAGCGCAGGCGTTTCCAGGCGAAGAAGATGACGCCGCAGGAGTACACGACGCCGCCGGCGACAATCAGCGCGATCGAAGTCGTCGGCAACGTCGCCACCAGCGGCTTGACCAGGACGACGCCGCTCCAGCCGATGGCGAGATAGAAGACAATGGCCAGACGATCAAAGCGGCCGGGCAGGAACACTTTCATGGCAATGCCGGTCAAAGCAGCGGTCCAGACAAGGACAATCATCGGCAGCGCCAGCGGCGAGCCGTCGAGCTGGGCCAGAAAGGGCGTGTAGGTCGCGGCGATCAGGAGGTAGATCGCCGCATGATCGAAGCGCCGCAAGATCCACTTCGCCGGCGACGTCACCGGCCACAGATTGTAGGTCAGCGAAATCAACAGCACAGTCAGCAGCGACACCACGAAGAAGGCGGCGGCGATGTATTCGCCGGGACCGGCATGGAAGGCGGCCAGCGCCAGCAAGGCCGAGCCGGCTGCTATCGCCAGCACGATGCCGACCGCATGGACGATGCCATCGGCGATCATCTCCGCACGCGAGTAGTGCCAACGCCCGACAAAAGGGATTTCAATTGGCTGGTCTGGCTGCGCCTCTCGCGAGGATAGTGAAGGTATGCTCGTCATAAAAGATCCTGCGTCCCCTTATCTGGGCGGCCGCCGGGCAGTATTTCAAGCTTTGATTGCGGTTTTGCGACTGCGGCGCTTCAGCACGCCGCGCCGGCATGCCAAGTGATCAGCGCGCCGAAAGCGGCTTCTTCACCGCCTTGAGCAGCGCGCGCTGGATGACCTCGTTGCCGGCGACGAGCGAACCCGCCTCGAGCATATCCTGGCCGCCATCCATGTCGGAGACGAAGCCACCGGCCTCGCGGATCAGCAGCAGGCCGGCGGCAATGTCCCAGGCCGAAAGGCCGGTTTCCCAAAAGCCGTCCATGCGGCCGGCGGCGACATAAGCGAGATCGAGCGCGGCGGAACCCAGGCGGCGCACGCCCGAGACCTCGGCCATCACATTGCGCAACTCGACGAGGAAATTGCCGTGCTGGCCGCGGCCGAGATGCGGCACGCCGCAGCCGATGACGCAGTCGGTGAGCTTGCTGCGGCCGGCAACGCGCAGCCGGCGATCGTTCATGAAGGCGCCGCCGCCGCGCTCGGCGGTGTAGAGCTCATCCATTGCCGGATTGTAGATGACAGCGGCGACCAACTGGCCCTGTCGCTCCAGCGCGATCGAGATGGAAAAGATCGGAATGCCGTGCAGGAAATTGGTGGTGCCGTCGAGCGGGTCGACGATCCAACGGTGCTGGTCGTCGTCCCCTGCGATCATGCCGCGCTCTTCCATCAGGAAGGCATAGCCCGGCCGTGCCTTCGACAGTTCGGCAAACAGAATGTCCTCGGCCTTGCGGTCGGCTTGGCTGACATAGTCGCCCGGTCCCTTCATCGACACCTGCAGGTTCTGCACCTCGCCGAAGTCGCGCGACAGCGAGCGGCCGGCCTTCATGGCGGCCTGGACCATGACATTGAGAAGTGCGGAGCGTGCCATCGTATCTGTTCCTGCCTACGCGTCAGTCTGCGCGGCGCATGTAGGTGAGTTCGTTGGTGTCGACGACGATGCGTTCGCCAGCGCCGATGAATGGCGGCACCAGCACGCGGATGCCGTTTTCCAGCACCGCCGGCTTGTACGAGGACGCGGCCGTCTGGCCCTTCACCACCGGGTCGGCCTCGGTGATGGTCAGCGTCACCTGGTCGGGCAGCGAAATGCCGATCGGCCTGTCCTCATAGAGCTGGACCGTCACCATCATGCCGTCCTGCAGGAAGGCGGCGCGGTCGCCGACGAAATCCTTCGCCAGCTCGAGCTGCTCGTAGCTCTGCGTGTCCATGAACACCAGTGCGTCGTCCTGGGCGTAGAGGAAGGAAAAATCCTTCAGGTCGAGCCGGATCTGCTCGACGGTCTCGGCCGAGCGGAAGCGCTCGTTGAGCTTGGTGCCGTTGATCAGGTTCTTCAGTTCGACCTGGTTATAGGCACCGCCCTTGCCGGGCTTGACGGTGTTGGTCCTGACCGCCACCCAAAGGCCGCCATCGTGCTCGATGACATAGCCGGGACGGATTTCGTTGCCATTGATCTTGGCCATGATGAGATTGATCCGGGATGCTACCAACGGCTTGGCCGTTGGTATGGGGATGGTCGCTGGACAAGCGATTTCGGGCTCCCAAGACCACAAATCGGCAGGAGAGGCAAGGGGATGCCAGATCGCCCGACAAGGGCTGGTAGCCTCAAACCTGGGCCGCAATGACTCTGCCGACAGCCTCGACGATGGCGTCCGCAGCCTCAGTCAGCCGGTTGAGATGAGGCGAACGAAGTGCGGCGACCTGCAAGGAAAGGTCGACATCTTCCGTGTTGACCAGCATGAGGCCGTCGGGAAGTCCGCGCCTTGCAAGACGCAACGGCACTAGCCCAAGGCCGTGCCCCCGACGGACCCATTCCATCTGCAAGGCCGGATCCTGTATCTCCGCCGCGATCTCGAAATAACGCCTTCCGCCGACCAGAACGGACATGAGTTTCTGGCGCGCGTCGCAAGGGGCCGGACTAAGCACCCACGGCATGGGTGTCCGGCCACCGTCTTCCGGATCGGGGACGGTGGACGCAGCTATGACGCCAAGACGTTCAGTGCCAAGCGCTTCCGGGCCTGGCTTATCCGACGATCGCAGAACAATCGTCACATCGAGCTCGCCGCGTTCGAATTGACCGATTAGTTCGGCGCTCCAGCCCGTCTTGAGCCGTAGCGACACTTTCGGGAACGCCGCCGCGGCGTTGGCGATGGCCCCGGCGATGTCGCGGTCCGAGAGGCCATGGGCGAGACCCAGGCGGAACAGTCCTTCCGGCTCGGTCTTTCCGGCGAAGGATTTCAGCGCTTCTACGGAAGCGATGATATCGCGTCCGCGCGCCAGCACTTCCAGCCCCGTCGGCGTCAGTCGCGGCGGCTTTTGCCGGCGGTCGAGCAGCGTCGTGCCAAGCATGTCCTCCAGCCGCTGGATTTGCCGGGTCACAGCCGGCTGCGTCAGCGGCAGGCGCCGGGCGACCTTCTGGATCGAGCCCTCCTCGGCAAACAGGGCGAGCGTGCGCAATTCCTCAAGCATAGCTAGAACTATGTCTCGTAAGCATAATCATTGTAAACATTATGAATTTGAAATCCATCGCCTGGCAAGCAATTTTCCTTTCAAACGAAAGGACGACGACAATGAAGGCAATCGAACTGCAGAAGCCGGGCGGCATCGACAATCTCAAGATGGTCGAACGACCAATGCCGGAGCCCGGCCGTCAGGAGATGATCGTCCGCGTCAAGGCGACGGCGCTCAACTATCGCGATGTCGAGATCGCGCGCGGCAGCTATCACACGACATTCCCCTTGCCGCTGGTGCCGCTTTCCGACGGCGTCGGCGAGGTCGTCGCGCTTGGCCCCGAGGTCAGCCGCTTCAAGGTTGGCGACCGGGTCTGCGGCACGTTCTGGCAGCGATGGGTCGGCGGCAGCTTCGCCATGGCCGAACCTTCCTGCCAGCGCGGCGGCCCGATCGACGGTTTGCTGAGCGAATTCGCCCGGCTGGACGAACAGGCGGCTGTCATCGCGCCGGCGCATCTCAGCGACGTAGAGGCGGCGACGTTACCCTGCGCCGCCGTCACCGCTTGGCATGCCTTGTTTACGGAAGGCAACCTCAAGCCGGGCGAGACCGTGCTCAGCCTCGGCACGGGCGGCGTATCGCTGTTTGCCCTGCAGTTCGCGAAGGCGGCCGGCGCGCGGGTCGTCGTTACGTCGAGTAGCGATGAGAAACTTGTCCGGGCCAAAGAGCTCGGCGCGCATCACGGCATCAACTACCGCGACAATCCGGACTGGTCGTCGGCCGTGCTGGCGCTGACCGATGGCCGGGGCGCCGATCACATCATCGAAGTCGGTGGTCCCCAAAGTTTCGCGCAGTCGCTCAAGGCGTCGGCGCGCGGCGCCCAGATCAACGTCATCGGCTATCTCGGCGGCAGCGAAGGGGTGATCAATCCGCTCGACATCTTCCGCCGCCAGGTGAAAGCACGCGGCATACCGGTCGGCTCGCGCGAGTCCTTCGAAGCGATGAACCGGGCGCTCGCCGTCAATCGGCTGCGGCCGGTGATCGACCGGGTCTTCCCATGGGCAGAGGCAGCGCAGGCCTTTCGCCATCTCGAACACGGCTCTCCCTTCGGCAAGGTCGTGCTGGATCATACACAGTGACGTTGCGTGTCAGGGCAGGCGGTTGGCCTTCTGCAAGGCTTGCTTTGTCTGATCGTCGGTCAGCCCTTGCAGGAAATCGTCCATCTCCGGATCGATAAGGCCGGCGCGGCGGGCGACCACATACCAGGCCCCGGCCAGGATCAGGTCGGGGTCGGTTCCGATGCCGCCCATATAGAGCTTTGCCAACCGGTTCTGGGCAGCGACATTGCCGCCTTCAGCTGCCTGCTTCATCCAGTTGAAGCCGGATTTCAGGTCGCGAACACCGCCCCGGCCCTCGATCATCCAGGCGGCAAGATCGATCTGCGCGGTGTCGTAGTTCTGCCTGGCAGCCTGTGCCAGCAAGCTGCGGGCCTTTCCATCGTCGCGGGTCTTGCCGCCGACGCCATTGGCATAGACCTGCGCCATCGCATACTGGGCGTCGGCAAGCCCTGTCGCCGCGGCACGCTCATAATAAGGCACAGCCCTGGCGATGCCGGCATCGCCCGGATCCTGCTGCACGAGCAATTGCGCGAAGTTGAACTGCGCCAGCCGGTTGCCGGCCTCGGCGGCGGCCTGCATCAGCGCATAAGCTCCCTTCTCGTCCTTCTTAACGTAGCGGCCGTCGAGCAGCATCAGCGCATACTGGAACTGCGATTCAGGAATCCCCTGCTCGGCGGCCTGCGCATACCATTTGGCGGCTTCCGCTGGGTTGAGCGGCACGCCCAACCCGCGCGATAGGATCTCGGCCACCAGCGTTTGCGCCGCCGGGTCGCCATTCTGAGCCCGCACCAACGCCAGATTGTAGGCCGTCTTGTAAAGGCCGCGCTGGAAAGCGCCATAGGCGGGGTCCGCCGGCTTGGCGCCGAAACGTTCGGGGTTGATGGCGTCGGCCGACGGCAGCGGCGCGGTGGTCGCGGGCTGGGGCAGCGGGGTGTCGATCGGCTTGTCGATATGGACGCCGAAATCGGTGGCACCGGCTTTTGGGGCACCCGCATCGGGGGCGACCGCATCCGGCACGCTGAGGGCGGGCGGGCTGGTGTCCGGCCTCGGCTGCGGCAGCGGAACGGTCTCCGCCGCGATCGCTGCCCCGCTCATCAGGGCCGCAACGAGAACCGCGAGAGGAAGTCCAGGTCGGCGCACGTCAGCCCTCGAAGCGCGGCGCGGTTTGGTCGAGCAGCGCATTGGCGGCGGCAATCGCCGCCTTCGGATCGGCGCCTTCGGCAAAGACGGCGCTGGACAGCGCCACGAACTCGGCGCCAGTGGCGGCCACCGCTTCTACCGAAGCGATGGCGGAACCGGCCATGACAATGCAAGGGATCTCAATCACGTCCGCCCACCATTGCCCGAGCGACAGGTTGCGCGGATGCGGTTCCGGCTTGTTATCGTAGCCGAAGCGGCCGAAGAAGATGTAGTCGGGCCTGGTTTCGCCGAGTTCCAGCGCGTCGTCGCGCGTCTTGGCGCCACCGGCGCCGACCATCATCTTGCCCTGGAAGTGTTCGATGGTCTCGGCGAGCGCGTCCTTGGAAACCTCGACATGAATGCCGTCGGCCTGGACACGGCCGGCAATGCGGGTATCGCCGGCGATGATGACGGCGATGCCGGCCGCTTGCGCGGCCGGTACGATGTGTTCTGCAAAAGCCTGGAAGGCAGCCTCGTCCATGCCGTTCTCAGGCAGGATCAGCGAAGCGATATCACCGCCGTCGAAGGCAGCCGCAATGCGCTCGGCCGGAGCGTCCTTGGGTGCGATCAGCACGATGCGGCAGCGGTTGGGGGGTGTTGCGTCGTTCATTGGCTTTCGATCCCGGGTTTCGCCTATGCCGGGCGAAGATGGTTGCATTGCGGCATAGAACAAAGCGCCCGCCTTGAACAGGCGGGCGGGGATCGATGCGATGGCTTTGGTTTACGATCGCCGGCGAGCAGACGCTCTGCGGCTCATTTGACGGCTTGCGGGCTTTCGGCCGGCGATTTGGCCCTCCACAAAGTCCAGCCGAGATTCATGCCGGCGGCGGCGATCAGGATGGCGGCGGCGCCGACGAGCTGGGCCGGATGCAGCCGGTGGCCGAAGGCCATGACATCGACCAGGATCGCAACGACAGGATAGATGAAGGACAGCGACCCCTGCAGATGCGTCGGCAGTTTCTGGATGGCGGCGTACATCAATATGTACACCAGGCCGGTGTGAACGACGCCAAGCGTGGCCAGAATGGCCCAGCTCCAGGCGTCGGCGGGCAAATGCGAGAGGTTGGCGAAGGGCGCCAGCATGACGACGCCGACGCAGACCTGGATCAGCGCGATCAGATGCGGCGGGGTGCCCTTGAGCTTCTTGGCGACGATTGCCGCGACAGCCCAGAAGAAGGCCGCTCCGAGCGCCATGACTATGCCGATGACATAATCTGTGCCGGTTATGCCGGAACCGACACCCGCATCGGGCCCTGTCTGCACGATCAGCAGCATGCCGGCGAAGGCGATGCCGAGCCAGGTCAGCTTGGCCAAGGTCAGCCGCTCGCCGAAGAACAGCGCGCCGAAGCCGACCAGCATGAAGGGCTGCGTGTTGTAGACCGCCGTGGCAATCGAGATCGAGGCGCGGGAGAAGGCGCTGAACAGCAACAGCCAGTTGATGACGATAGCCGCGCCGCCAAGAGCGGCGATGGCAACAATGCGCAGCGTCAGCCTGCCGCGCAGCAGCCCGAGTGCCGCGCAGGTGATCAGCAGCGCCACCGCGCCGAAGGCGCAGCGCCAGAACACCACGTCCATAACGGGCTGGCCCGACATGACGACAAACCAGCCGATCGTGCCGACGATCGTCATCGCCGCCGTCATCTCGATCGTGCCGCGTACCGTGTTGTCCATGACAATACCTCTATCTGTTGAGCCATAATCTCATGCCGTCTTGAGGGTTTATATGCCCTATGAAAGGTGATAGGGGGACAACACCTTATTTAATAAGGCGCGCGCTGCCCTTTTGCGAGGAGATGAAAATGCTGGACGAGTTGGACAGAAAGCTTCTCGATATCCTGATCCTGGATTCGCGGACTTCGTTGAAGGAACTGGCGCAGCAGGTCGGGCTGTCGTCGCCGAGCGTCTCGGAACGGCTGCGGCGGCTCGAGGAACGCGGCGTCATCCGCGCCTTCACCATCGAGATCGACCCGGAGGCGCTGGGGTTTCCGCTGCAGGCGATCGTGCGGGTGCGGCCACTGCCGGGCAAGCTGCATATCGTCCAGAAGCTGATCGAGGAGATCCCGGAATTCGGCGAATGCGACAAGGTCACCGGCGACGACTGTTTCGTGGCCCGGCTCTACGTGCGCTCCATCGGCGAGCTCGACAAGCTTCTCGACCGCATCGCCGACAAGGCGGAGACCAGCACCGCCATCATCAAGGCGCAGCCGATCCGGCGCCGTCCGCCGCCACTGAATTAAGCTCCAGCTTGTAGCCGATGTGGCTGGCCTTGAAGCCGAGCCGGTCATAGAAGCGATGCGCGTCCTGGCGGCTCTTGTTGGTGGTCAGCTGGACAATCTTGCAGCCGCGTTCACGGCACTGTTCGACCGCCCATTCCAGCAGACGCTGTCCCAGCCGTTCGCCGCGGCGGTCTGCGACGACGCGCACAGCCTCGATCTGGCCGCGCAAGGCGCCCTGCAGCGACAGCCCGGCGAGATAGCTGATCTGCAACGTGCCGATGACGCGGCCGCTATCCGTCATCACGGCAAGAAACTGGTTGGGGTCGGCGTCGATGGCGGCAAAGGCGTCGCGATAGGCCTTGGCGAGTGGCTCGGTCGCATCCTCGCGGCTGCGGCCAAGCGGATCGTCGGCGAGCATGGCTACGATGGCAGGCAGGTCGGCCGCTTCGGCGCGGCGGATGTGGGGTTCGCTCATTGTCAAAAACCTGGGGTCAAAAACATGGGGTCAAAAACCTGGGGCCAAAAACCTGGGGTCAAAACCTGGGGCCAAAACCTGGGGTCAAAACCTGATGCATCGGACGGCGCCCTTATGCATCGGCGGCGATCTTGCCGTAAATCCGGAACCGTCGCTTTACGCACAGTTGATCGACACGGCCGGCATTTTCCCGGTCGCGGCGCAAGGGTTTCTAGGCTATTGCAGGGCAACCGTCTTCCCTCCAGCATTTCCAGTTCATGTCAGGTCTGCTCGCCGATCCGTGGTTTTATGCCGCCGCCATTCCGGCGGTGATACTTGTCGGGCTGTCGAAAGGCGGCTTCGGCGGCGCTGTCGGCTTCGTTGGCGTGCCTTTGATGGCGCTGGCCATGCCGCCGGTGCAGGCGGCGGCCATCCTGCTGCCGATCCTGTGCCTGATGGACATCGTTTCGGTGTGGACGTGGCGGGGCGTCTACGACAGAAAGATGCTGGTCGACATGATGCCGGGCGCGGTGATCGGCATTGGGCTCGGCTGGCTGACGGCAGCGCTCGTCACCGAAGAGATGGTGCGGCTGATCGTCGGCGCTGTCGCGCTGATCTTCGTGCTGCGCTGGCTCTATCTCCAGTTCCGCCACGGTTCCGACCATGCGGCGGCGCCCAACCGCATCGCCGCCGCCTTCTGGGGCACCGTCGCCGGCTTCACCAGCTTCGTCGCCCATGTCGGCGGGCCCCCCTTCCAGGTCTATGCGCTGCCGATCCGGCTCGATCCGAAGGTGCTGTCAGGGACATCGGCGATCTTCTTTGCCGCCACCAACGCGCTGAAGCTGATCCCCTACTTCGCGCTTGGCCAGTTCGACACCGCCAACCTGACGGCGTCGGCCGTGCTGATGCCGCTGGCGCCGCTGGCCACCATCGCCGGCGCCTGGCTGGTGCGGCGCATGCGGCCGGAGATTTTTTATCCCTTCACCTACGCGACCGTGGCCGTGGTCGCGGTCAAGCTGCTTTGGGACGGGATCGCCGGCCTGCTCTAAATCCCGCTCAGGCGGCTGCCGGTTTGGTTCGCGGGGCGCTCGCAAAAGTCAGCGATGCACCACCAACGACCACGACCGCCATGGCGCCGAGAGTGGCGATGTCGTGCGCGGTCGGCTTCAGCACCATGTCGGCGACGACGACGATCATGATGACGAAATCGAACTTGACGATCCGTATCATGCGGCGCCCAAACGCTATGGCAGCCGGGGTCATGCCGTCCGCGGCAAGCATTGTGGCAAGCTTTTCGAACGAAGGCTTCAGCACGAGGATACCGGTCAGAAACGCGGCGGCGTAGCCGCAAAGGCCGATGACGACCCAAAGGTCGGAGAAGCCGGTCCATAGCGAAGTCAGCACCAGACCAGAAGCCAGGGTCGCGATAGACGCCGGCACGAACAGACGCAAGCCGAGTTTGTCCGTCGTTCTCAGCATGACCATCAGCGTCTCGTCGTCGCCGGCGCGATCGGCGAGTATCGAAACCAGCAGCATGGCGAAACCGCCGCCGAGCCAGAGGATCGCTGCCATGACATGCAGGAATTTGAAGAGAGAATACCAGTCCATTGCCGCTCCTTGTGCATCGTTCCGGGGGTAAACGCTGCTTTCGCGCGTCTGCTTCCGAAGGAGGGCGGATTATCTCCGTACATGTATCCAGAAGATGCCGCGTGGGTGCCGACTTGTTGCGGTGGCGCCGTCGCCGGATTTTACCGCCAGCCCGCACAATACCCGGCATTTGCCGGATAGACGCCGTGTCGGCATTGGCTGGTTTCGCGGCATGATCCTGAAACCTGCGGGGACTAAGCCGCTCGCGACCGACGCTCCATTTTGGCCGCGCGCGGTCGGACCAAGTCTGCAACAACCAACGAGGGTATCCCATGCAAGGCGTAGCACGAAATTTCTTCACCCTGGCCGTCATCTATTCCCTGTGCGGCATGGCGCTCGGCCTGCATATGGCGATCTCCAATGACCATGGGCAGATGCCGACCCACGCGCACACCATGGTGGCGGGCTGGCTGATGTCGGCGGTGTTTGCCTTCTTCTACCACCTGTTTCCAGCGGTCGGGCAAAAGACGATTGCCGTCGTGCATTTCTGGCTGACGGCAATCTGCGGCATCGCACTGATGATCGGGCTTTACTTTGAACTTGCCGGCCATCCGGAGATCGAGCCGGTGCTGGCTTCCTCCTCGATGGGCTTTTATGCGGCAATGCTGCTGTTCGCCTTCATTTCCTTGCCGGCTGTGTGGAAGAAGGCATGAACAAGCTGACGATCAGGCTTAGGGCACCGTTGTGCTGATACGGCACAGAAGGGCAGCGGTCGATCAAGAAATATCCGCGCCGTTAAGGGTTCATTAAGCTTTACAGGTGTTTACTATGTCCATCCAGTGATCTGGATTCTTACCGAGTGGTTGGAGCCACTTCGTTTGACGCCTCCCTGTTAAACTCCTGAGAGCCGCCTTATCCGCGGCTCTTTTTTTGTCTGCTTTTGGTCCGCTTGGCGCCCCTGCGCAGGCGTTAACCGTTTGTTAAACATGTGCTTGCCTTCGCCGGCGGCGAAGCGCATTTTCAAGCTTCAGTCATCTAGGGTGCCGGCGTGACGGCGAGAAGCCGAATCAGCCGACGGGGCAGTGCAGGGGCGTATCGATGAACGAGCCTTCGAAGGGCATCGCGAAAACCATCAAGCTGGCGGAACGCCGGGTTTTCTCCCAATCCTTCAAACCGCTCTACCAGGAAGGCATGGGCCTGGTCGAACAGGCAGCCGAGTATCTTGACGGCAAGGGCCGGGCCGAGGCCAAGAAGCTGTCCAGGCTGGCGGCGACGCTCTATGCGGCCGAATCGATGCGGCTGACCACAAGGTTGATGCAAGTCGCCTCCTGGCTGCTTTTGCAGCGGGCGGCAAATTCCGGCGAGATGACCCGCGACCAGGTCGCTTCGGAAAAATCCAAGGTGCGTCTCGACACCGCCTCGGCGCATGACGAAGCGGTCGGCTGGGGCGAACTGCCGAAGGATTTCCTCGACCTCGTCACCCGCTCGCTGCGCCTGCAGGCGCTGGTGCGCCGCATGGACGAAGAGATCTATGGCGGCGCGTTTGCCGAGACGCCTGCCGCCGCCCGCCGCGCCAATCCGGTTTCCGACCAGATCACGCTGCTGAACACGGCTTTCGCTCGAGGTTAAACGCCTCCGTTTCCGGTTTGTTCACATTTCGCTGACATCGCTGTGCGCCGGAGGTAGACTTCGCGCATGAGGGAAGCGATTCGCATTATCGGTATCGATCCGGGGCTGAGGCGCACCGGCTGGGGCATCGTCGAGAGCCTCGGCAACTCGCTGCGCTTTATCAGCTCCGGCACTGTACGCTCCGACGACAAGGCGGCGCTGGCGACACGGCTCTGCCAATTGCATGACGGGCTGGCCGAGATCCTGCATGCGGCCATGCCCCAGGAAGCGGCCGTCGAGCAAACCTTCGTCAACAAGGATGCGGTGGCGACACTGAAGCTCGGCCAGGCGCGCGGCATAGCCATGCTGGTGCCGGCGCGCGCCGGCCTTGTTGTGGCCGAATATGCCCCCAATGCCGTCAAAAAGGCGGTGATCGGCGTTGGCCATGGCGACAAGAAGCAGATCCACATGATGGTAAAGGTGCTGTTGCCGAAAGCCGTTTTCGACACCGAACATGCCGCAGACGCGTTGGCTATCGCCATCTGCCACGCGCATCACCGGCAAAGCGTCGCCTACAGGATGGCGCTGGCATGAGGGATCACGCATGATCGGCAAATTGAAAGGCACGCTGGACGAGATCGAGGAGGATTTCTGCCTCGTCGATGTGCACGGCGTCGGCTATGTCGCCTATTGCTCGGCGCGCACGCTGGCCGCGCTGCCTTCGCCCGGCGAGGCGGTGGTGCTGTTCATCGAGACCTATGTGCGCGAGGACATGATCCGGCTCTACGGTTTCCAGTCGGTGCTTGAGCGCGAATGGTTCCGGCTGTTGATGAGCAATGTGCAAGGCGTCGGCGCCAAGGTGGCGCTGGCCATCCTGTCGACGCTGGCGCCGGCAGACCTCGCCAATGCGATCGCGCTGCGCGACATCGCCATGGTCAGCCGCGCGCCCGGCGTCGGCAAGAAGGTGGCCGAGCGCATCGTCACCGAGTTGAAGAATAAGGCGCCGGCCTATGCCGGAACCGCCTCCGGCACCATCGGCCTTAAGCAGGAGCTCGGCGAGGGCGTGGCGCCGGCGCCGATTACCGACGCCGTCTCGGCGCTGGTCAATCTCGGCTATTCGCGCGACACAGCAGCCAATGCTGTCGCGGCGGCGCTGAAGACGGCCGGCGAGGACGCCGATGCCTCGAAGCTCATTCGTTTCGGGCTGAAGGAACTGGCGCGGTGAGTGATTGCTTGTCCGGTCCTTTGCCCTGTGCGAGGAAGGCCGCATGAGCCTTTCACCCCGCCTCATTGCCCCGGAAAAGCGCGGCGAGGATGCTGAGCAGACCTTGCGGCCGCAGACGCTCGCCGATTTCGTCGGCCAGGCCGCGGTGCGGGCCAATCTCAAAGTCTTCATCGAGGCCGCCAAGGGCCGCAGCGAGGCGCTTGACCATGTGCTGTTCGTCGGGCCGCCGGGGCTTGGCAAGACAACGCTGGCGCAGATCATGGCGCGCGAGCTCGGCGTCAATTTCCGCTCGACCTCCGGTCCGGTGATCGCCAAGGCCGGCGATCTCGCCGCACTTCTCACCAATCTCGAAGACCGCGATGTGCTGTTCATCGATGAGATCCACCGGCTCAATCCGGCAGTCGAGGAGATCCTTTACCCGGCGATGGAGGATTTCCATCTCGACCTGATCATCGGCGAAGGTCCGGCGGCACGCTCGGTCAAGATCGATCTTGCCCGCTTCACGCTCGTTGCCGCCACCACCAGGCTCGGCCTTTTGACCAACCCGCTGCGCGATCGCTTCGGCATTCCGGTGCGGCTTAATTTCTATTCGGTCGAGGAACTGGAGCAGATCGTGCGCCGCGGCGCCCGTATCCTACAAATGCCGCTCGGCGACGACGGCGCGCTTGAGATTGCGCGCCGCGCCCGCGGCACGCCGCGCATCGCCGGCCGGCTGTTGCGCCGCGTGCGCGATTTCGCCTCCGTCGCCGGCGACGGCCACGTCGACAAGCAGATTGCCGACGAAGCTCTCACCCGGCTCGAGGTCGACGCGCTCGGCCTCGACGCACTCGACCGCCGCTATCTCTCGATGATCGCGCGCAATTTCGGTGGTGGGCCGGTCGGCATCGAAACCATCGCCGCCGGCCTCTCCGAGCCGCGCGACGCCATCGAGGACATTATCGAGCCCTATCTGATCCAGCAGGGTTTCATCCAACGCACGCCACGCGGCCGCGTGCTGACCGCCAACGCCTGGCGCCATCTCGGCCTCGACGCGCCAAAGGATCTGGCGCAGCGGCAGATCAACCTGTTCCAGGAAGAGTAACGGACATTTGTTCTTCGGAACGGATTTCTGTGCAGAATCTCCTCAAACCTGCCAGCGTGAAGGCGCATTCCTCGATTGTATCGGGCGTCGCAATGTCGGCGCGAACTGCTCCGATCAAGGTCGGAGCCAGAAAAGTGATCACCAGACGCGGGTTCCTGAAATTCGCCGGAGGTTCGTTCCTCTCGCTGGCTTCGCTCAGTGCCTATGCGGTCGGCATCGAGCCGATGCTGTTGACGCATGTGAAGCGCTACCAGCTGACGCCGCCGCATTGGCCTGCAGATCTCAAGCTGCGCGTCGTAGCACTTGCCGATATTCACGCCTGCCGTCCCTGGATGACGCCTGAGCGGATCGCTTCGCTCGTCGAAGATGCGAACGTGCTGAAGCCCGATCTGATCGTACTGCTCGGCGACTATTTCTCAGGCATGTCCCTGGTGACGAACCGGGTGGAGGCCCATGAATGGGCGCCGGCCTTGTCAGGACTGAAGGCGCCGCTTGGTGTGCTGTCGATCCTCGGCAATCACGACTGGTGGCACGATCCTTTCGCGCAGCAGGCCGGAGCGGGGACTGTGGCGCGCAAGGCATTGGAGGAATCCGGCATCTCGGTTCTGGAGAACGACGCCGTGCGCCTGCAAAAGGATGGATACGGCTTCTGGATCGCCGGGCTCGCCGACCAGCTGGCACTGTTACCGAACAAGGCCGCAGGCCGCGACAGATTTGAAGGCCTGGACGAACTCGACGGCACGCTGGCCAAGATCACCGACCAGGCACCGATCATCCTGCTTGCGCATGAGCCTGACATTTTCCCGAAAGTGCCGTGGCGGGTTTCGCTGACGCTGTCGGGCCACACACATGGCGGGCAGGTCAGGCTGTTCGGCTATTCACCGGTGGTGCCGTCCCGCTTCGGCAACCGCTTTGCCTATGGCCATGTCGTCGAGAATGACCGCAATTTGATCGTGTCAGGCGGACTCGGCTTCAGCATCGCGCCGGTGCGCTTTGGCATGCGGCCGGAGATCCTGCAGATCGACCTCGGTTAGGGCATGCCGGTATTCAGGTGATGCCGGCCTGCAAATGAGGTGTTCCTGCGCTTCCGGTAGTCACGGACCAAAGTCCGCTCCGTTCCGGTTTTCGGACCCCTCATTTTCGACTCGGCCTGACCTGAATCTCGACATGCCCTAGGGCTAATGGAGCGAGCGGATCGCGTCCATCACGGCGGGTTCGGCCTTTTCGCCGTTGAAAGCGTCGACGATGCCGAAGGCGCCGCCAAAACTCCACACCGACCATGAGAAGCCATGCGCCTCGGCGCGCGCGATCATGTCCTTGACATAGGCCGCGCGGTATTTGGGCGGCATCACATAGGGATTGCCATATTCCTGGCGGATCATGCCGAACTCGCCCAGCGTGATGTTTTCCGGCTTGATGGCGTTGGCCTTCGCCCAGGCCTCGACCTTTTCGAACGGCGCATCCATGACGCCGAGCAGCTTTTCGTCCGTGTCCATGCTGGCGACTTGTTCATCGAGATAGGCGAGCAGGCCGTTCCGTCTGGTCCGTGGCGCCTCGGCTTTTATCTTGGCGCGGATCGCATCCAGCGTCGCATCGAGCTCGGCGCGCGGCACCGCGGTCAGCGGATAGGGCAGGCCGGTAACATAGAGAATGAAATCGCCGGCCCAGGTCGCGCCCTGATGCGTCAGCAGGAACGGGTCGTAGGAGTGGAAGGTCCAGATGATGTTGTCGTCGGGGATCGACTTTGGGTCGATCCTGACCAGCGAAGCCGCACTGGAATAACAGGCGCCGGTCAGGATCAGCGTCAGCCTGGTGGCCGAGGCGCGCGCGGCCGCGAACAGCTTTTGCTGACGCTCCGGCCACAGGCTGGTGCCCTCGCTGTCGCAGTCGACGATAGGCTCGTTCATCGGCTCGAAAGCGACCTGCGCCGGGTCCTCAGTGGCAAGCGTGCGCGCCATTTTGCGGACGACCTCGACATAGGCGTCGAAGGTTGCGGGATCGTCCATCACCTGGCCCATGCCGATCTCGCGGCCGCCGCCGGCCGGGATCAGGTGCATGTCGACGATCACTTTCAGACCGGCCCGGTTGATCATGCGCGCCGAGTCCCGCACGCTGGCATAAAGGTCGTCACGCAGCGCCAGTGTCTGATCCGACATAAACGGCGAGGGATCGACTGGCATGCGCAGAAAGTCGAAACCGGCGGCCTTCAGCGCCTTGAGGTCATCCTCGTTCAGGAACTTGCGCCATTCCGGATAGGGCAGGATGGCTTGTCGGTCGTTCCATTTGTCTTCCCCGACCCAGGTCGTCCACTGGTCGAGGTTGAGGCCGCGCTTCATCGAAAAGCCAGCGGCCTGACCGGGAAGCGCAGACGCCGCCAGCACCAGCAGCGCTGCCATCACGGTCTTGATCATCGCCGTCAACAGTGCCATCCGGTTTGCTGCGCTGGTGATTTTGGCAAGACAGGTGCCCCGCCGGGGGCAAAAAGGAAAGCGCGATGGACGATCATGGTGAATCGGCGGCGCTTGCCGGCGGGCTTTCCGGAGCCTTGACGGAATTCGGCCATCGGCTGATGGCGCGAGTCTATTATGCCGACACCGATTTTTCCGGCGTCGTCTACCACGCGCGCTATCTCGAATTCTTCGAGCGCGGCCGCTCGGACTATCTCAGGCTGGCGGGCGTCCACCACACAGAACTTCACGAAGGCAAGCACGGCGAACGGATCGTCTGGGTGGTGCGGCGGATGGAGATAGATTTCCGCTCGCCTGCCCGCATGGACGACATCCTGACCATCGACACATCAACGCAGGATATTTCCGGCGCCCGCATCGTCATGGCGCAGCAATTGAAACGCGGGACAGAGGTTCTGGTCGAAGCAAAGGTCGAGGCGGCGATCATCGGCGAGAACGGCCGGCCGAAGCGCTTTCCGAAAGAATGGATCGCGGCCTTTCTACCAGGAGCAAGCTGATATCCAGGCCTGCCGGCCGGCAACGAGCGGCCAATCGGCAGCGCATTCGATTGTGGATGGATGGTCCGCGTCGTCCCTTGGCGCGGCAATGCGCCGCGCCATATTTCCTAACCCATCCTTAACCATAACGGTTCATGAAGAGATCGGTGAAGATTGGAAGAATCCGCGCGCCTTCCTTTCACCAATATTTGCCCTGAAAAGGCCGCCAACGGTGCATTTTGGGGTTAATCCGGAAGCCAAGCGCGAACGGACCACAAGGGATGCCCATGGGCCAGCCGCCAGCGATGCCCGGAAAATCTTAAGGACTGAAGCATGGAAACTACCGCACTCGCCGATCCGGCAGCGCAATTGTCGATTTGGGCGCTGTTCACACAGGCCAGCTGGGTGGTCAAGCTGGTCATGATCGGTCTGCTCTGCGCCTCGGTCTGGACCTGGGCGATCATCGTCGACAAGCTGGTCAGCTATGCCCGCATGCGTCTGTCGCTCAATCGCTTCGAACAGGTGTTCTGGTCGGGGCAGTCGCTGGAAGAGCTCTATCGCACGCTTGCCGACCGCAAGACCACGGGCATGGGTGCGATCTTCGTCGCCGCCATGCGCGAATGGAAGAAGAGCTTCGAGAAGGGGGCCAAATCGCCGCTCGGCCTGCAGACCCGCATCGACAAGGCGATGGACCTGGCGTTGACGCGCGAGATGGAGAAGCTGGAGGGCCGTCTCGGCTTTCTCGCCACCACCGGTTCGGCTGCACCCTTCATCGGCCTGTTCGGCACCGTCATCGGCATCATGACCTCGTTCCAGGCGATTGCCGGTTCGAAGAACACCAGTCTCGCGGTTGTTGCACCCGGCATTGCCGAAGCGCTGCTGGCGACGGCCATCGGTCTTCTCGCCGCCATACCGGCGGTTATCGCCTACAACAAGCTGTCATCCGACGCGAACAAGATCGCGGTGCGGATGGAAGGGTTCTCGGATGAGTTCTCCGCCATACTCTCGCGCCAAATCGATGAAAAAGTAGCGCCTAAGGGCTGAGGTAAGAAGATGGGTATGTCGGTTGGCATGGCAGGACGCGGCGGGCGCGGACACAGGCGGCGCGGCCGCCACCATGCATTGATGTCGGAAATCAACGTCACGCCGATGGTCGACGTGATGCTGGTGCTCTTGATTATCTTCATGGTCGCCGCACCTATGTTGACGGTCGGAGTGCCGGTCGACCTGCCGGAGACGAAGGCCAAGGCTATGAACGCCGACACCCAGCCGATCACCGTTTCGATCGACGCGGCCGGCAAGATTTTCCTGCAGGAGACCGAAATCCCAAGGGAAGAGCTGGTCGCCAAACTGCAGGCGATTTCCAAGACCGGCTACGAAGAGCGCATCTTCATCCGCGGCGACAAGGCGACCAACTATGGCGCCGCGATGGAGGTCATGGCCCTCATCCAGGCCGCCGGCTACAAGAATATCGGCCTAATTTCACTGCAGCAACAGGATCAGTAGACGCACGATGAAGACCGGCCTCACCACATCGGTGATACTGCATACGGTGGCACTGGCTTTCGGCCTGTTCACCCTGTCGGCGCCGGCCGCGCTGCCGTCCACGGATGTGGAGTCGATAGCGGTCGACATCGTTCCCATGGAAGCCATTGCGCAGACGCTGCAGGGCGACAAGAAGGCGGTGATGCACGAAAAGCCGGCGCCGATGCCGACCAAGCGTCCCGACATCGTGCCAGATGCACAGAAAATCGGCGAGAACAGCGTTGATACCGACAAGCCGGTGACGGACGAGCCCAAGCCGAAGCCGGTGGAGAAAACAGCGACGGCTGCTCCGGCGCCGACCCCGACCGAAAAGCCGAAGACCGAGGACACGCCGAAGCCAAAGGAAGCGCCGAAGCCGACACCTGCGACGGAGGTGGCGCCGGAGCCGCAGCCGAAGGAAGAGGTCAAGCCCGAGCCGGTGAAGCAGGTTGAACCGAAGCCGACCCCGGTGAAGGAGCCTGCACCAACACCGCAGCCGGACACGACCGCCGCCATAGAGCCGAAGCCACGCGTGAAGCCCGATGCGGTCGCCGAAGCCATATCGGATCAGCAGCCTCTGGAAGAAGCGCAGCTTCCGACTTCCGCTCCTGCTCCCGAAGCACGGCCGAAGCCGCAGCCGGCGCAGGCCGAAAGCGCGAAGGCTCCGGACCGCAAGGACACCGACAAGCCGGTCAAGGAAGCCTCGTCGAAGCCGAAGTCGGATGACAAGCAGTTCAATGAGGCTGACATCAAGGCTTTGCTCGACAAGCAGAAGCCATCCGGCGGCGGCGCCAAGCGCTCGACCCAGCAGGCATCGCTAGGCGGCGACAAGGATCAAGGCCAGAAGCTGTCGAAGTCCGAGCAAGGGGCATTGGAAGAACAGCTCGGTGGCTGCTGGACCCTCCCGGTTGGGCTTGAGGGTTCTGAGGATTTCACCGTGGTGATCCGTTTCAGCCTGGATGCCTCCGGCAAGCTGGAGGGCCGTCCGACCGTCGAGAAGTCCAGCGGCAACCCCCAATTCGACAGCAGCGCGGTTCGCGCTGTGCAGAAATGCGATGTCGCCGGCCTGCAGGTGCCCGCCGGAAAGCATGACATTTGGTCCGACGTTCGCGTCAACTTCGATCCCAGAGCGATGCTTGGCCTGTAGCCTGAGCACCCAGAAATCAGCAAGAGAAGCGAGAAGACATGAAATCCATCCTCAAGCCGCTCCTGATGGTCGCCGCGATGGCGATGGGCATGAACGCCGTCGTCACCTTGCCTGCTCGAGCAACCCTCGAGCTCAACGTCAACAAAGGCAATGTCGAACCGATGCCGATCGCCATCCCAGATTTCCAGGGAGGGCTCGGCGCGCAGATTTCCGAGATCGTCACCGCCGACCTGAAGCGCTCCGGTCTCTTCGCACCGATAGACAAGAACGCCTTCATCGAGAAGATCGCCAATCCGGATGCGCAGCCCCGTTTCGACGACTGGAAGGTGATCAATGCGCAGGCGCTGGTCACCGGCAGCGTGAGCAAGGAGGCGGACGGCCGAATCCGCGCCCAGTACCGACTATGGGATATTTTTGGCAACCAGCAGATAGCCGGGGAGCAGTTTTTCGCCAACGACGCAAATCAACGCCGTGTCGCCCACATCATCGCCGATGCGATCTATGAGAAGCTCACCGGCGAGAAGGGCTATTTCGACACACGCGTCGTCTTCATCGACGAATCCGGCGCCAAGAATGCGCGCAAGAAGCGGCTCGCCATCATGGACCAGGACGGCGCCAATGTGCGCTATCTCTCCGATGGCCGCTCGATCGTGCTGACGCCGCGTTTCTCGCCGAATCGGCAGGAAATCACTTACATGTCGTATGAAAGCGGCCAGCCGCGGGTCTATCTGCTGCAGATCGAGACCGGACAGCGCGAACTGGTCGGCAACTTTCCCGGCATGACCTTTGCGCCGCGCTTCTCGCCCGACGGCCAGAAGGTGATCATGAGCCTGCTGCGCGATGACGGCAATTCCAACATCTTCGCCATGGACCTGCGAAGCCGCTCGACCACCCGGCTGACCAACTCGACCGCCATCGACACCTCGCCCTCTTATTCGCCCGACGGCAGCAAGGTGGTATTCACTTCCGATCGTGGCGGCCGTGCGCAGATTTATGTGATGGGCGCCGACGGCTCGGGCCAGACCCGCATTTCGTTCGGCGACGGCGTCTATTCGACGCCGGTGGGGGCGCCGCGCGGCGACCTCGTCGCCTTCACCAAGCAGACCGGCGGCGAATTCCAGATCGGCGTCATGAAGACCGACGGTTCGGGCGAGCGCATCCTCTCCTCGGGCTTCCAGCAGGAGGGACCGACCTGGGCGCCCAACGGCCGCGTGCTGATGTTCTTCCGCGACTCCGCCGGCGGCCCAAAACTGGTTTCCGTCGATCTCACCGGCCGCAACGAACAGTCGATCCCGACCGCGAATTTCGCGTCGGATCCCGCCTGGTCGCCGCTGCTGGAGTAGGTTCGGCCGAATTGCCACACCTGCTAAAAAGGGGCCCGTTTGGCCCCTTTTCCATTCATTAGTCGCGTTTCGGCCGCATTTCCGCCTAGGGTCCGCGCCAACTGTGACCGTGGATTTGAAGGTCGTGGACGGACGATCGAAACCAAACATTAACCGTATTTCTTGAATGCCGGTTAACCCAAACGTGGTTACTGGGTGATCAACGAAATCACTCGAAATACGATCACTCGAATACGAAGGAGAGGCGGCATGGGCCGTATCGCAGCACTTACCAGAAACCCGGCGATGATCGCCCTGATCGCGATGCTCGCCATCACCGGTTGCGCCTCGAAGAAAACCCCGAACAACGCTGCCGATCTCGGCCTCAATGGCGCGGGTGCCGCAACGCCGGGCTCGGCGCAGGACTTCACCGTCAACATTGGCGACCGCATCTTCTTCGACACGGACTCGACCGCGATCCGCGCGGATGCGCAGACGACGCTGTCGCGCCAGGCGCAGTGGCTCAACCAGTACAAGCAGTACGCCATCGTCGTCGAAGGCCATGCCGACGAACGTGGCACACGTGAATACAATCTGGCTCTCGGCGCCCGCCGCGCCGCCGCCACCCGCGACTTCCTGGTCGCCAGGGGCGTTTCGGCGAGCCGCCTGAAGACCATTTCCTACGGCAAGGAACGTCCGGTCGCGGTCTGCGACGACATCTCCTGCTGGTCGCAGAATCGCCGCGCCGTCACCACGCTCTCCGGCGCCGGCTCCTGATGAGTAAGACGGCGGCCTTAGTCGCATAATTGCAACACTTCCATGCGAAAGGCGGCCTTGTGGCCGCCTTTTTCAGTTTCGGTCCCGGAAACAAACCCGGAAACAAAATTTGGCCGAAGTCTCGCCTCCTGCTAAGAGCCGAGGGCGTCGTGCCGGTCCCACTGTGATCGGAAGGCGCGAACAGGCTCACGATATTCACGGCGAGAGGCACATGCATTTCAGATCGGTCTTGAGCGGCACGCTTGCGCTGCTGCTCGTATCAGGCTTCGCGGCTTCCGCGAGCGGCACCGGACAACCCGCGGATAGCGGCTTTTCCTTCCATCTGCCGACGCTCGGCATTTTCGGCAAGAAGGAGAAGCCGGAGCAGCAACAGATCGCGCAGCAGCAGGACGGCACCGCCGCCGCGGGGCTGGAAGATCAGCTCCGGCAGATGAACGGCAAGCTCGAGGAACTCAACTTCCAGATCCTGCAGATGCAGGAGCAGATGCGCAAGCAGCAGGAAGACAACGAGTTCCGCTTCCAGCAGTTGGAAGGCGGCTCCAGCGGGCAGCCGCCGGCCCAGAAGAAATCGGAGGCCGCGCCGCAGGACGGTGGCGCGGGCACCGGCGTCGCCGAGGCCCCGGCAGACCAGGCGCCGGCCGATGCCGGCGCGCAGCCGGATGGCGGCCAGAGCGTCGGCGAGGTCATCGTCGAATCGCAGACCGGCGATCCCGGCAAGGTGATCAACGGCACGCCGCCCAAGACCTTCGGCACCATTACCGTCGACAAGAACGGCAATGTAATCGACGCCGGCGGCAACACGCAGGCAGCGGCGCCGGCGGAAGGTGCGGCTCCCGCCGCCGAGGCGCCGGCTGCCGGGGCTAAGACCGGCAAGTCGGACGGCACGGTGGTGGCGGCGCTGCCTGCCACCAACAACCCGGAAGAGATCTACCGCAACTCCTACCAGTTCATCCTGTCGGGCGACTACAGCACCGCCGAGCAGGGTTTTCGCGACCACATCGCCCGCTTCCCGAAGGACGCCAAGGCGGCGGACGCGCATTACTGGCTTGGCGAATCGCTGCTTGGCCAGCAGAAGTATCATGACGCTGCCGAGGTTTTCCTCTCCGCCAGCAAGGACTATCCGAAGGCCAAGAAGGCGCCTGACATGCTCCTGAAGCTTGGCGTGTCGCTGGTCGGCCTCAAGCAGAAGGATGTCGCCTGCGCCACCTTCGGCGAGATCGGCAAGCGCTATCCCGATATTTCGGCCGCGCTCAAGGAACGCGTCAAGCAGGAGAGGGCGCTGGCGGCGTGCTAGTCTTTGCCGTGTTGTCCCAGAACCGGGACCACTTTTGCGCGACATGCATTGATGCTCGATACCGAGCCTGACCTTTCGAATTTTTCGCAGATCGACTTTACCAACGGCGCGCTTGCGGCCGTGTCCGGCGGCAGCGACTCGACCGCCCTCCTTCTTCTCCTCAAGGCTCACCTCGACCGCAGCGCCCCGACAGCCCGGCTGCTGGCGGTGACGATCGACCACGGCCTGCGTCCGGAAGCAGCAGTCGAAGCGCGCAGCGTGGCAAAGCTTTGTGCCGAGCGCGGCATCGCGCACCGGACGCTCAACTGGTCCGGCGCCAAGCCGTCGGCCGGCCTGCCCGCGGCGGCGCGCGAGGCGCGCTACCGGTTGCTGGCCGAGGCAGCGCAGGCGCAAGGCATCGGTGTGATCGTGACCGGCCACACCGCCGACGACCAGGCCGAGACCGTCCTGATGCGAGTCGCGCGGAATGACGGGCGAGAGCTTGCAGGCCGAGGTCTCGCCGGCATGGCGCCGGCCACCCTCTATGACTGGCGGATCTGGATCGCGCGGCCGCTGCTCGGCGTACGGCGCGCGGCGTTGCGCGCCTTCCTGCAGCGCGAACATGTCGGCTGGGCGGAGGATCCGACCAACATCGACACGAATTTCGAACGCCCGCGCATCCGGGCCGTGCTCGGCGAAGACCGGAGCGGGCAGCGTTTTGCCGAGGCAATCGGCCTGGCTGGGCGGGCTGCCGGCGATCGCGAGGAACTCGGTCGCCGCGCCGCCGCCCTGATCGGTGAATTTGCCAGCCGGCCGGCGAGGGGTCTCATCCGTCTCGATCTCGGTTTGGCGGAAGCGGATGACACGCAAGCCGCGGTCTATGCGCTGCGTGTTCTGCTGGCGGTGACGGGCGGCACCGCCTTGTTGCCGGACCAGGCGCGCAGCGAAGCGCTGTTCGAGCAAATGCGGGCCGGTCGGCTTTGCGCCACATTGTCGCGGGCGGTCGTCGATATCAGGCGAAACGGCATCTTCCTGCGCCGTGAATCGCGCGACCTGCCGCGTCCCGCGCCGGTAGCTGGCACTCTGCTTTGGGACGGTCGCCGGCGGATCACGCCACACATCGAAGCCGGGGCGATCACATTGGACGACAGTCCGGGTGCATGGTTGATCGCGCCGCTTGGCGCCGCTGCCGCCGCCAAAACGCCGATTGCCGGGGATGGCGCGCCGCCAAGCCTTGTGCGCGCCGCCCTGGCTGCGGAACCGGCGCTGTGGCGCGGCGGCGAATGCCGTGGTTTTGCAGGGGATGTAGCGGCGGCGGCGGCAATCGCGGTCAGCCCCGCCGCTGCCCCCTTTGCCCGTTTCCTGCCTTGCTTCGATCTGGTGTTGGCGCAGCCCGTCGCCGAGTTGATCGGCGCACCGCCTGTTCCGGCTTGCCCTTTGGCCGCCACAGTGCCGGTTGATCATGGCGCGAAAGCTTAACCCAGACGTGCTGTTATGCTTGGCAAGGGGGGGCGCTCTCCCTATGTTAGGCGCAAGTTTCCTCTCATGACGCGTGTCCCAGCGGGCACCAACGGGACAATTGATGAATCCGAATTATCGCAATCTCGCGCTCTGGGCGATCATAGCGGTCCTGCTCATTGCTCTCTTCAATCTGTTCCAGACGCCGCAGACTCGCGGGGCCTCGACCGACGTTCCCTATTCGCAGTTCCTGCAAGAGGTCGCGGCCGGCCGGGTCAAGACGGTGGTCATCGCCGGCGCCCGCATCACGGGCACCTACGCCGACAACGCCAATGGCTTCCAGACCTATTCGCCTGGCGATCCGCAGCTGGTCTCGCGGCTGCAGGACAAGAACGTCACCATCAATGCGCGGCCTGAGTCGGACGGTTCCAACTCGCTGTTCAGCTATCTGATCTCCTACCTGCCGATGATCCTGATCCTTGGCGTGTGGATATTCTTCATGCGCCAGATGCAGTCCGGCTCCGGCCGCGCCATGGGTTTCGGCAAGTCGAAGGCCAAGCTTCTCACTGAGGCGCATGGCCGCGTCACCTTCCAGGATGTCGCCGGCGTCGACGAGGCCAAGGAAGATCTGGAAGAGATCGTCGAGTTCCTGCGCGATCCGCAGAAGTTCCAGCGCCTCGGCGGCAAGATCCCGCGCGGCGTGCTTCTGGTCGGACCTCCCGGCACCGGCAAGACGCTGCTCGCCCGCTCCGTCGCCGGCGAGGCCAATGTGCCGTTCTTTACCATTTCGGGTTCCGACTTCGTCGAGATGTTCGTCGGCGTCGGCGCAAGCCGTGTCCGCGACATGTTCGACCAGGCCAAGAAGAATGCTCCCTGCATCATCTTCATCGACGAAATCGACGCTGTCGGCCGCCATCGCGGCGCCGGCCTCGGCGGTGGCAATGATGAGCGCGAACAGACGCTGAACCAGCTGCTGGTCGAGATGGACGGCTTCGAGTCCAACGAGAGCATCATCCTGATCGCCGCCACCAACCGGCCCGACGTGCTCGACCCGGCGCTGCTGCGTCCGGGCCGTTTCGACCGCCAGGTGGTGGTGCCGAACCCCGACATCGTCGGCCGCGAGAAGATCCTCAAGGTGCATGTGCGCAACGTGCCGCTGGCGCCGAATGTCGACCTCAAGGTGATCGCACGCGGCACGCCGGGCTTCTCGGGCGCCGACCTGATGAACCTGGTCAATGAATCCGCTCTGATGGCGGCGCGCCGCAACAAGCGACTTGTCACCATGGCCGAGTTCGAGGACGCCAAAGACAAGATCATGATGGGCGCCGAGCGCCGCTCGTCGGCCATGACCCAGGCCGAAAAGGAACTCACGGCCTATCACGAGGCCGGCCACGCCATCCTGGCGCTCAACGTGCCGTCGGCCGATCCGCTGCACAAGGCGACCATCATCCCGCGCGGTCGCGCGCTCGGCATGGTCATGCAGCTGCCGGAAGGCGATCGCTATTCGATGAGCTACAAATACATGATCTCGCGGCTTGCCATCATGATGGGCGGCCGCGTCGCAGAGGAGTTCAAGTTCGGCAAGGAGAACATCACCTCCGGCGCCTCTTCGGACATCGAGCAGGCGACAAAGCTGGCGCGCGCCATGGTCACGCGCTGGGGCTTCTCCGACAAGCTCGGCCATGTCGCCTATGGCGACAACCAGGAAGAGGTTTTCCTCGGCCATTCGGTGGCGCGCACGCAGAACGTCTCGGAAGAGACCGCGCAGATCATCGACGCCGAAGTGCGCCGGCTGATCGACGAGGCCTATGTCACGGCCAAGTCCATTCTGACCAAGAAGAAGAAGGAATGGATCGCTCTGGCGCAGGGCCTGCTCGAATACGAGACGCTTTCGGGCGAAGAGATCAAGCAGCTGATCGCCGGGCAGAAGCCCGCGCGAGATTTGGGGGATGACACCCCCACAAGCCGCGGCTCGGCTGTGCCGAAGTCCGGCCGCCGCAAGAAGGGTCCCGAGCCCGAAGGCGGCATGGAGCCTCAGCCGTCGAGCTGAGCTGACATCACTTGATGCAAGAAAACGCCGCGGCTCAATCCGCGGCGTTTTGCTATTCAGGGTCTCTCAAATAGCATGCGGGACGGATGCATTTGCTTTGCCGGGGCGCACACCGTCAGTCCGGCCAGCATGTTGCTTGCCCCATCTGGCCAGCGGGATCAGGGCATTGTCCAGCTCGATGCCGAATTCGGTAATCGAGTATTCGACCCTCGGCGGCACCTCGGGAAAGATTTCGCGATGGACGATGCCGTCGGCCTCCATTTCGCGCAGCTGTTGGATCAGCATCTTTTCGCTGATGTCAGGCACCAGCCGCTTCAGCTCACCGAATCGTGCCGGCGCCTTGTGAATCTGCCAGAGCAGTAGCGCCTTCCATTTGCCGCTGATGACCTCCAGCGCCGGCCCCAATCCGCAACTATCTGGCTGTTTCTTTCCCATGTTTCATCCAATTCTGAGCAATCGGTGGGTAGCTTACATTTTTGTCGGTACTTGAGAAAAACCAAGCCGGTCCATAGCTTCAAACCAGCTCGCCGGCATCGGCGAACACCACAACATCATATCGGTACCTCGCTTCGACCTGCAAAGGCCGTCGGCGGCCGGATTTTGTCAAAAAGGGATGGATCATGACACGATACGCAAACAAGAAGGCCGTTGTCATCGGCGGGACGCACGGCATGGGGCTCGCCGTTGCCGAAGCCCTGATCGAAAGCGGCGCCGAGGTCCTGGTCACCGGCCGCGACCAGCGCAACATCGAGGCCGCGCGAGTCAAGCTGTTTTCGCGAGCTCATGTCGTGCGGTCCGATATCTCAGACATGGCCGATATCGTCACGCTCGGTGCCGAAGTGGGGCAGAAGCTTGGCCAGATCGACTTCCTTCACGTCAATGCCGGGGTGGCCAATCTCGAACCCGTCGAGCGGGTCACCGAGGACAGTTACGATCGCACCTTCGACATCAACACCAAAGGCGCTTTCTTCACCGCGCAGCGCCTGCTGCCCCTCATCAGGGATGGTGGCGCCATAGTCTTCACCTCGTCGATCGCCGACGAATCCGGCACTGGCGGCATGAGCGTCTATTCCGGATCGAAGGCGGCACTGCGCGCCTTCGCCAAGGTCCTGGCCGCCGAGCTTCTGCCGCGCCGGATCCGCGTGAATGTGGTCAGCCCTGGTTTCATCGATACGCCGACGATGGGTGTGGCCGACGCGTCGGCCGAGGAGCGGGCCGCCTTCATGGCGATCGGCGACGCGGTCACGCCGATGAGGCGCCACGGCACGATGGAGGAGGTGGCGCGCGCAGTGCTGTTCCTGGCGTTCGACGCGACCTTCACCACGGGCGCGCGGCTGACCGTGGACGGTGGCCTTGGCCAGGACCTGAGCCCGACACCGGCGTAACCGCGCAACCAAACCAAGGAGAAGCAGAATGAGCGACATAACAGTGATCGGTCTCGGCGCCATGGGCACGGCGCTTGCCGAAGCCTTTCTGAACCAGGGACATGCGGTGACGGTGTGGAACCGTTCTCCGGCAAGGGCTGAGGCTTTGGCAGCCAAGGGCGCCATTGTGGCCAAGAGTGTCGAGGAAGCCGTCAGATCGAGTCCACTGATCGTGGCGTGCCTGCTTGTCTATGACACCGTTCGTGAGGTGCTCGGCCCAAGCCGAGAGGCGCTGTCGGGCCGCACATTGGTCAATCTCACCAACGGCACGCCCGAGCAGGCGCGGGCGATGTCGGGCTGGGCGGTGAGCCAAGGCGCCAGCTATATCGACGGCGGCATCATGGCGGTGCCGCCGATGATCGGCGGGCCGCACGCACTGATTCTCTACAGCGGTTCGCGCCAGGCGTTCGATGCCTGTTCGGGGCAGCTCGGAGCGCTCGGCACCAGCAAATTCCTCGGTGAGGATGCTGGCCTCGCGCCGCTCTATGATATCTCGCTTCTGACCGGCATGTACGGCATGTTCGCGGGCGTTCTGCAGGCGTTGGCATTGACGGGCGCAGCAGGAATCCCGGCCGGCGAGTTCATGCCGCTGCTGGCCTCCTGGCTTCAGTCGATGCAAGGCCTGCTGCCGAAGTGGGCCGAACAGATCGACAGTGGCGATCACACCAGCAATGTCGTTTCCAATCTGGGCATGCAGGCTGATGCCTACGTCAATCTCATCGATGCCAGCAGGTCGGCTGATGTCAGCACCGAACTCGTCCTGCCGATGCAAAGCCTGATGAAGCGCGGGGTGGCTGCCGGCCAGGCCAATGCCGATCTTACAAGCCTGGTCGCACTGCTCCAGCTCTCGAAACAAGGCGCTTGACGGGGCAAGACCCGAGAGAAGGCCCGCCAACCTTGCGGTTGGGGGCCTTCGATCTTCAAACGCTGCTGGTCGATCAGCTCTTCAGCTTGGCGTTGCAGAGGCTGTAATAGCCGCCGCCCTTCTGGATCCAGCGAAGGCCGTTCAACGTACCCGCGTCCTTGTTGCCGTGGTAGCCCTGCAGGCAGGTCTTCATCCGCGCCTTCGAGGGCTTCTCGGTCTTGAATTCGGCGGCGAGGGTGGTCGGGAATGTCACGCCCGTCGGCGCTACAGCGGGGGCGATCCCCGCGCTGGCTTCCTTCTCCGGCTGCGGCTGGGTTTTGACCGCATCCGTACTGGCACTCTCCGCAGCTGACGTCGCGCATTTCTCGGTGCGGAAAGCGGTCCAATCCATGCCGTTCAGAGTGCCGCCTTCCTTGGCTGTGCGATAGGCCTCGCCGCATTCCTTCATCGTCAGTGCGCTTGCAGGGGCGACGCTCCAAGCAATCCATACCGTCACAGCGAATGCCGCCAATTTCAATCTGGACATAAGACCCTCCTGGTTGACAAAAGTTCGATGTCCTTTTGTATACCATTTGTTCTACATATGTTCAATTGGAATCTTGCGAACCACCGATATGTCTGGCGGTGGGCAGTGTGGGCGATAGATGATGCCGACAGCTTCCGCGGTATGTAGACGCGAGCAACTCCGGGTGTGTTCGAGCGCAACAAAAAGGCCCGCGCATGCTGCGATGCGCGGGCCTCTGTCTGGAGAATATGGCTACGCGATCAGCTCTTCAGCTTGGCATTGCAGAGGCTGTAGAAGCCGCCGCCCTTCTGGATCCAGCGCAGGCCATTCAGCGTGTTGGCATCCTTATTGGCGTAGTAGAGTTCGAGGCAGGTGTGCATGCGGCCCTTGGCCGGCGTCTCGCCGGCGTATTTCTTCGAGATCGCGGCCGGGAACTTCACGCCCTTGGGAGCGGTGACCGAGGGCTTCTCGGGCTCGCTGGTATAGGTCGCCTCGCTCGGAGCGGGCACGGTGTCGTCGTCATCTGCGCCTGCGCCGCATTCGGCCTTGCGGAAGTCGTTCCACTTCTTGCCGCCCAGAGTATTGGCAGACTTGGCAGCCTGGTACTTGGCGCTGCAATCGGCCATGCTCAGGCCCTTGCCGCTGCTGTCGGCAGCTGCCTTGGTGGTTGCCTTGGCGGGTGCTGCCGCGGCCGAGGCCCCGGCGGCGCATTCGGTCTTGCGGAAGTCGTTCCACTTTGCGCCATTGAGCGTACCGGCGGCCTTTGCCGCCTGGTACTTGGTGCTGCATTCCTTGGCCGTCAGGCCCTTGGCGCCATCGTCGGTTGTGGCTGCGGCCTTGGTCGTGGCCTTGGCGGGTTCTGCCGCGGCGGATGCGCCGGCGGCGCATTCGGTCTTGCGGAAGTCGTTCCACTTTGCGCCATTGAGCGTACCGGCGGCCTTGGCAGCCTGGTATTTAGCGCTGCATTCCTTGGCCGTCAGACCCTTGGCGCCGTCATCAGCAGCGGCGGCGGCCTTGGTCGTGTCCGTCTTGGCCGCAGCGGCCTTCTTGGCCGCCGGCTTTGCGGTCTCGGTGGTGGCCGCCGCGTCGGTGCCGCACTCGGCCTTCCGATACTGATTCCAGGTCTGCCCGTTCAGCGTGCCGGCGTCCTTGGCGGCATTATACTTGGTACTACACTGGGCCATGGTCAGCGCGCTGGCGGGCGCCGCCATGAACAAGGTTGCGACGGCAAGACCCGTCAAAGTTGCAAGTCGGTGGATGAGCATGGCGTTCTCCCGTTGCTGTGCCCATAGGTTGTACCTGTGTCAATCAATAGCTCTCAACGCTAGGCTGCGCCAGATGCTAAACGGCGTTCTCCCGATAAGGTGATGGACCCTTGCGATCTGCCGCTCCAACAGTCCGGCTTACCGGCCCAATCTGCGCAGTGTGGCCCAGTGTGAATGCTATATTGCGGCAACACCGTGTCATGATACGCTGCCAACGCTCCGAACAGCCTGCTACAATGATTTTCTAAGAATTGGTAATATACAATCACACAATGTGATAGTCGGGCTCGGACCAATTGTGGCATTACGAGCCGGCTGAAAACCGACGGGGATTCTGGCAAGCATGGCAGGACGTTATTTTGGCACCGACGGCATTCGCGGGCGCGCCAACAAGTTTCCGATGACGGCTGAGATCGCGATGCGGGTCGGCATGGCCGCCGGCCTGTCGTTCCAGCGCGGCAGCCATCGCCACCGCGTCGTGCTCGGCAAGGACACCAGGCTGTCCGGCTACATGATCGAAAACGCCATGGTGTCCGGCCTGTGCGCGGCCGGCATGGATGTGTTCCTGCTCGGCCCGATCCCGACACCGGCGGTCGCCATGCTGGTGCGCTCGCTGCGCGCCGATATCGGCGTCATGATCTCGGCCTCGCACAACCCTTATTACGACAACGGCATCAAGCTGTTCGGTCCCGATGGCTACAAGCTCTCCGACGAGATCGAGGAGCGCATCGAGAGCATGCTCGACAAGGATATCGAACTGGCGCTCGCCGATTCCGACGGGCTCGGCCGCGCCAAGCGCGTCGACGGCGTGCATGACCGCTACATCGAATTCGCCAAGCGCACGCTGCCGCGCTCGATGTCGCTGTCGGGTCTCAGGATCGTCGTCGATTGCGCCAATGGCGCAGCCTACAAGGTGGCGCCCGCCGCACTTTGGGAACTGGGCGCCGAGGTCATTGCCATCAATGTCGATCCGAACGGTTTCAACATCAACAAGGAATGCGGCTCGACCCATCCGGCCGGCCTGCAGAAGAAGGTGCATGAAGTGCGCGCCGATATCGGCATCGCACTCGACGGCGATGCCGACCGTGTCGTCATCGTCGACGAGAACGGCACCATCGTCGACGGTGACCAGATCATGGCGCTGATCGCCGAGTCCTGGCACCAGAGCGGGCGACTGGCCGGCGGCGGCGTCGTCTCGACGGTGATGTCCAATCTCGGCCTCGAACGCTTCCTTGGCGACATGAAGCTGCAGCTGCATCGCACCAAGGTCGGCGACCGCTATGTCGTTGAGCATATGCGCGCGCACGGGTTGAATGTCGGCGGCGAGCAGTCGGGCCACATTGTGCTGTCCGATTTCTCGACCACTGGCGACGGGCTGGTCTCGGCGCTGCAGGTGCTGGCCTGCATCAAGCGGCAGAACCGGCCGGTCAGCGAATTGTCGAAGAAATTCGAGCCGGTGCCGCAACTGTTGAAGAATGTCCGCATCGCCGGCGGCAAGCCGCTTGAAGAAGCCTTGGTCAAGGCGGCGATCGAAGATGCGCGCAACCGTCTAGGCAAGGCCGGCCGCCTGGTTATCCGGCCCTCGGGCACCGAGCCGCTGATCCGCGTCATGGCCGAGGGCGACGACCCACAGCTGGTCGAGGCCGTGGTCAACGACATCGTCGACATCATCTCGGAAACGCGCAGCGCCGCCTGATTGCGCTGCCTCCGACGGGAGGGGCGAACTGCCGGCTCAAGACTTCAAGCCCGCCTGCAGGCGGGCTTTTTGTTTCGGCCAGGGTTGGTCCCAGCGTCATGGCGGCGGAGGCCGTTTGCTAAAATGTCGAGAATTCGTGGTTAATCGACAGGGTTAAACGCCTTTTAACTTTTGCAATTCATTATCCACAACTGAGGTCAAACACATTCGAGCGGATTCAAAGTTCCGACGGGTTCTCAGGGGTGACAAACATGTTCAATGCAGCAAAAATGGCTTTCCTTGCCGCGCTGTTCGCAGGCGTGGCCGGGCCAGTATTCGCCGCCGATCTGGCGGAGCCGCCAGTGGTCGAAGAGGCGCCGGCGCCGATCGCCTATGAACAGCCGGCCGATTTCGGCGGCTGGTACATCCGCGGCGATATCGACTATCACTGGTCGAAGTTCCGCGGTGGTGACTACACCACCTACAGCCCGGCACCGCCCCAACTCCCCGGTTCGTTCGCCTCCGGCAAGTTGAAGAGTTCCTTTTCGGCCGGCGCCGGTGTCGGTTACCAGGTCAACCGGTACTTCCGCACCGATCTGACCTTCGACTGGATGGGCAAGTCCAATTTCCGCGGCTCGACCAATGGTTTCTGCGGCGGCGGCATAGCTTGTACCTCCGTCGACACATCGTCCTATTCGGCGATGCTGCTCCTGGCCAATGCCTATGTCGATATCGGCACCTGGCACGGCGTGACGCCCTATGTCGGCGCCGGCATCGGTGGTGCCTGGGTCAAGTGGGATACGCTGCACAATACCGATCTCGATGGCTCCTTCGAGCACAGCGGCGGCAAGGGCTGGCGCTTTGCCTATGCCCTCATGGCCGGCGCCTCCTACTGCCTGACCGACCGGGTCAAGCTCGATCTCGGCTATCGCTACAGCCACATCAATGGTGGCAAGATGTTCAACTACGCCTCCGACAGCGATGTCGGCCCGGGCTTCGATCGCGGCATCAACGTGCACGAAGTGCGCGGCGGCCTGCGCTACCAGTTCGGCCGGTCGGACTGCGCCCCGCCGCCGGAGCCCTACGTTCCCGAACCGGAGCCGGTCTACACCAAGTAGTCGCTTCGAAATCCAGGAATTTGCGAACCGCCCGGCCATGCCGGGCGGTTTTTGTTTGCCGATTGCGGTGCACTTCCAGGCCGCGGCGTGCGGAGAGAAAGCCTATCGAAATCAAATCGGTAACGTCGCGTTATCCTTAACCCGCACTTAACCACTATGGTTAACAATGCCTACTGAAACGGCGCTTGCGATCAAAATGAAGAGCGCCAATTTCAGGAGCCGGGGACCCATGAATTTCAAATTGCTGACAGCGCCGGCACTTGCCGCACTCGCGCTTGCGCTGCTGACGCCGGCGCAAGCCGCGGACTACGATCCGCCGATCTATGTCGATCAGGCGCCGGACTATCAACCGGTCGAGGTCGGCTCGGGCTGGTATCTGCGCGGCGATGTCGGCTACGCGTTCAGCCATCCCTTCGAGCATGAGGAAGCGACAACCGGCCCGCTTAACAGCTTTACCGATGAGAGCAGCCTTTTCACAGGCAGTTTCGGTATGGGGTATCATGTCAACGACTATCTTCGGGTCGAGCTGAACGGCGGGATTCTTCCGACCGACAAATTCGGGGAACACGCCAAGTTGGCAGCCACTTGCGACGGCCATACGCTTGTGGACGACGGTTTTGGCACCATCAATTCCGTCGCGGCTACGCAGGCATGCGATCTTTCCGACAATGCTTCCAACAAAGGCTACAGCATCATGGCCAATGGCTATGTCGATCTCGGCACCTATGTTGGAATCACTCCATATCTTGGCGGAGGGGTCGGTGTCGCATACAATAAATATTACAGGAGCATTGGGGCGAAGGATTGCGTGGAAGTGGCCCCCAATTCGTCCGGCACGGGCGGGTTCTCTTGTGATGATCCGGCCGGTTACGAGGGTGCAACGGATAAGGAGGGCAAATTCAACCTTGCCTATTCGATCGGGGGCGGTCTTTCCTATCAGGTGGCCAAGAACGTGTCGGTTGACCTTGGCTACGAATATTTCTCGGTGCCGGGCGCCAAATACGTCGCTTATGACAGCGGCGCCTTCAACATCCACAAGGGCATCAATTATCAGACGGTCAAGCTCGGGCTGCGCTACGACCTCTGGTAGGCTGGCTGCAGATACGAAACCCGACGGCGGATCTCTTCGATCCGCCGTTTGCGTTTGGGCTCACCAAATCCTGATCCCGGACTGCTTCTATCTTGTCAGCGACAAAAACTTTCCTCTTGACGCCTGAGGGCTGAACGCATATCGCCGTCCGTGGGCCACCCCTCCCCAACGAGGGGCCACTATCTGGAAGGATAGACCACGATGACGACGCATACGAAGCCCGGACTCCGTCCGGCAAACCCCAATTTCTCCTCAGGTCCCTGCGCAAAACGCCCCGGCTGGTCGGTCGAGGCGCTGAAGAATGCTGCGCTCGGCCGTTCGCACCGCGCCAAGATCGGCAAGACCAAGCTCGAACAGGCCATCGAGTTGACGCGCGAGATTCTCCAGGTTCCGGCCGATTACCGTATCGGCATCGTGCCGGCGTCGGACACGGGTGCTGTCGAGATGGCGCTGTGGTCGCTGCTCGGTGAACGCGGTGTCGACATGGTGGCATGGGAAAGCTTTGGCTCGGGCTGGGTGACCGATGTCGTCAAGCAGCTGAAGCTCGCCGATATCAGAAGGATCGAGGCAGGCTATGGCGAACTGCCGGATCTCACCAAGATCGATTTCGACCGCGATGTGGTCTTCACCTGGAACGGCACGACCTCAGGCGTGCGCGTGCCGAATGGCGATTTCATACCGGCGGATCGCAAGGGCCTGACCATCTGCGATGCCACCTCAGCGGCATTCGCGCAAAAGCTCGATTTCCAGAAGCTCGATGTCGTCACCTTCTCCTGGCAGAAAGTGCTGGGCGGCGAGGGCGCACACGGCATGCTGATCCTGTCGCCTCGCGCCGTCGAGCGACTGGAAACCTACAAGCCGGCGTGGCCGCTGCCGAAAATCTTCCGCCTGACCTCGGGCGGCAAGCTGATCGAAGGCATCTTCAACGGCGAGACCATCAACACGCCGTCGATGCTGTGCGTCGAGGACTATCTCGATGCGCTTCATTGGGCGAAGTCGATCGGCGGTCTCGATGCGTTGATTGCCAGAGCCGATGCCAATGCCGCCGTGCTCGATGGCTTTGTCGACAAGTCGTCCTGGCTCGGCCATCTCGCGGTCGATGCGGCGACACGGTCCAACACGTCCGTATGTCTGTCCTTCACCGACGCCGATGTCGCGGCGCTCGACGCCGACGGGCAGGCGGCTTTCGCCAAGGCGATCGTCTCTATGCTCGACAAGGAAGGCGTCGCGTACGACATCGGATCCTATCGCGATGCACCTTCCGGCCTGCGCATCTGGTGCGGCGCCACCGTCGAGACATCCGATCTCGAGGCGCTGCTGCCTTGGCTCGACTGGGCCTTCGCCACGCAGAAGGCTTCGCTGAAGGCCGCAGCCTGAGATTTCGTGGTGGCCTGCGGGCCGCCCTTTCCCGACAATCCAGTTCAAGGAGGCCGCCATGGCGCCCCGCGTTCTCGTCTCTGACAAACTCTCCACCACCGCCGTCCAGATATTCAAGGACCGCGGCATCGAGGTCGACTATTTGCCCGATCTCGGCAAGGACAAGGAAAAGCTGCTCGAAGTCATCGACCAGTATGATGGCCTTGCCATCCGCTCGGCGACCAAGGTCACGGAAAAACTGATCAACGCAGCGACAAGACTCAAGGTCGTCGGCCGCGCCGGCATCGGTGTCGACAATGTCGACATCCCCGCGGCGAGCCGCAAGGGCATCATCGTGATGAACACGCCCTTCGGCAATTCGATCACCACGGCCGAACATGCGGTGGCGATGATCTTTGCACTCGCCCGGCAGATCCCGGAGGCCAATGCCTCGACCCATGCCGGCAAATGGGAAAAGAACCGCTTCATGGGCGTCGAGATCACCGGCAAGACGCTGGGCGTCATCGGCTGCGGCAATATCGGCTCGATCGTTGCCACGCGCGGCGTCGGCCTGAAGATGCATGTCGTCGCCTTCGATCCGTTCCTGTCGGACAAGCGCGCCGAGGAACTCGGCGTCGACAAGGTCGAGCTGGACGAGCTTTTCGCCCGCGCCGATTTCATCACGCTGCACACGCCGCTGACCGACAAGACGCGCAACATCATCGACGCGGCGGCGATCGCCAAAATGAAGAACGGCGTGCGCATCATCAATTGCGCGCGTGGCGGGCTCATCGTCGAAGCCGACCTGGTCGCGGCGCTGAAGAGCGGCAAGGTGGCGGGCGCCGGCGTCGATGTGTTCGAGGTCGAACCGGCGGAAAACAACGCGCTGTTCGGCATGGAGAATGTGGTGGCAACGCCGCATCTCGGCGCCTCGACAGCGGAAGCGCAGGAAAATGTCGCGCTCCAGGTGGCCGAGCAGATGGCCGACTATCTGATCAAGGGTGCGGTTTCGAATGCCATCAACATGCCCTCGATCACGGCCGAGGAAGCACCGCGGCTAAAGCCGTTCGTCAAGCTCGCCGAAGTGCTCGGCGCCTTTGTCGGCCAGGTCACCGAGGACCCGATCAACGAGGTCGAGATCCTGTTCGACGGCTCGACCGCGACGATGAACACGCGTGCCTTGATCAGTGCCACGCTTGCCGGACTGATCCGGCCGCAGGTCGCCGACGTCAATATGGTGTCGGCGCCGATCATGGTGAAGGAGCGCGGCATCATCGTCGCCGAGGTCAAGCGCGACAAGTCGGGCGTGTTCGACGGCTACATCAAGCTGACGGTGAAGACCGAGCACATGACGCGCTCGATCGCCGGCACCTGCTTCTCCGACGGCAAGCCGCGCTTCATCCAGATCAAGGGCATCAATCTCGACGCCGAGGTCGGCCAGCACATGCTCTACACAACCAATGCCGATGCGCCCGGCATTATCGGCCTGCTCGGCACGGTGTGCGGCGAGAACGGCGTCAACATCGCCAACTTCCAGCTCGGCCGCAACCGGCCGGGCGGCGACGCGATCGCGCTGCTCTATCTCGACGCGCCGTTCCCGGAGAAAGTGCTGGAACAGGTCAAGGCGCACAAGTCCATCGACTCGGCCAAGCGGCTGCAGTTCGACGTCAACGCAATGTAGTTGACGGCGTGGCGGATGCGGCGGTCCTCCCCCCATCATTGGGGCGGCCGTCGCAGAGGCCGGTTCAGGTCAATTCGTCTGAGCCGTCGGAGACGCCCACGCGATGCCGATAGACCAGTTCCCAGCCCTTCCACCCTGTAAACAGCAGGATCAGCACCACGATCAGCGACAAGATAAAGCCGGTCGGGATCACAGCCGCCGCTCCACCGACATAACGCGAGTACCAGTTATAAAGCTCGATCAGCACGACGAGCACGTTGCCGCCGGCATGGAGCCATGCCGTCGTGAGATTGCGGATCTGAACATCGCCGAGGACATCCGTCAGGCCGGTAAGAGCGGCCAAGGCGCCCATGATCAGGCCGGCGCCGAGAAGCCAAAGCGATCCGGTGACCCACCCGGGATCGGCTGTTTGCCAGAAAATCAGATCGCAAACGAAGGTGCCGACAAAGAAGGCGATCGGAAACGGAATCAGCATTGGATGAATGGGGTGACCGGCAATGCTTGCTGTGCTGCGAGGGTTGTGGCTCATCTTGTTGCCTCCCACGCAAGCAAACTCCGCCAGAGGTAAAATGTTCCAGGTCGGCGCGCGGCAGCAGTTATCGCGACGGCGGCGCAGCGCGGCGGCAGCCAAATGTTATCCGCGGCGGTTCGGTGCCGCCATCTTGCGCCCGCTGTATTCGGCGAGCGAAATGCCGCCCAGCACCAGGACGAGCGCCAGCGCCTGGTAGAGCTGGAATGTCTCGCCGACGATCAGCACTGACAGCAGCGTGCCGAAGATCGGCACCAGATTGATGAACAGCCCGGCACGGTTGGCGCCGATCAGTTCGTTGCCCCTGATGTAAGTGATCTGCGAAATGACCGAGGCGCCGATCGCGGTATAGACGATGACCACCCAGCCGCTGATATCGGGGACGATAACCTTGCCGGCGGCGACCTCCCACAGGAAGAACGGCAGCGAGGTGATGAGGGCAGCGATCGCCAGGGACAACATCAGGCTCTGCCAGCGCATCACCGGCTTCAGCCGCAGCCCGACCGAATAACCGCTGTAGAGGACGACCGCGACCAGCATGATGGCGTCGCCGAAATTGAGTTCCAATGTGAGCAGCCGGCGCGGATCGCCGTGGCAGGCAGTCAAGATGACGCCGAAGATGGTCAGCACCACGCCCGCAATCTGAGCCCATCTCACGCGCAGGCGGAAGAAGAAGAAATTGGCAATGATGATCAAGACCGGCATCGCCGCCTGTTCGATCGAGACATTGATCGCCGTCGTGTAGTTGAGCGCGGTGTAGAAAATGGTGTTGAACAGAGTGAAGCCGCTGGCGCCAAGTGCAGCCAGGACGAACCAGTGTTTGCGCACCACCGGCCAGTCCTCCCTGATCGTGCGCCAGCCGATCGGCAGCAGGATCGCGACGGCCAGCACCCAGCGCAGGAAGACCAGCGTCATCGGCGAGACGTGACCGACCGCCAGCTTGCCGGCGACGGAATTGCCGCCCCACAGCAAGGTGGTCAGCAGCAGGAACAGGTAGGCGCGTCGATGCATGCGGGATTCCGGCCGCCTGGGAAGTTGTGTTTGCCGGCCTATTGCCCCCGCCGACGCAAGTAAATGATGTCAAAGCCGAAAATTGTTGTGCCTCAGGGCATTTTCGACGGCAAAGAAAGGTCGCGCTTGCGAGGTCTTGACGCTATAGAGGCCTGTCGTTTCGAACCATATCCAGGCCGCCAGGGCGGCATCTCAAGGGAAAAGAAACATGGCCAATGTGGTGGTCGTCGGCTCGCAATGGGGCGACGAAGGCAAGGGCAAGATCGTCGACTGGTTGTCGGAGCGCGCCGACGTGGTCGTGCGCTTCCAGGGCGGCCACAATGCCGGCCATACGCTGGTCGTCGATGGCAAGGTCTACAAACTGTCGCTGCTGCCGTCGGGCGTGGTGCGGCAAGGCAAGCTGTCGATCATCGGCAATGGCGTCGTCTTCGACCCGCACGCCTTTGTCGCCGAAGTGGCAAAACTCAAGGCGCAAGGCGTCGAGGTCACGCCGGACCGCCTGAAAATAGCCGAAAACACCGCGCTTATCCTGTCGCTGCACCGGGAGCTGGACGGATTCCGCGAGGACGCCGCCTCCAATTCCGGGACGAAAATTGGCACGACGCGTCGTGGCATCGGCCCAGCCTATGAAGACAAGGTGGGCCGGCGCGCGGTTCGGGTGATGGATCTGGCGGATTTGGAAACGCTGCCCCTCAAGGTCGACAGGCTGCTGACGCATCACAATGCGCTGCGTCGCGGGCTTGGCCATGGCGAAGTCACGCATGAGGCGATCATGACCGAGCTGACCTCGGTCGCCGATGAGATCCTGCCCTATATGGACCGCGTCTGGAAAATCCTCGACGACAAGCGCCGCGCCGGCGAACGCATCCTGTTCGAGGGCGCGCAAGGCACGCTGCTCGACATCGACCACGGCACCTATCCGTTCGTCACCTCGTCCAACACCGTTGCCGGCCAGGCAGCCGCCGGCTCGGGGGTGGGCCCCGGCGCCATCGGCTATGTCCTGGGCATCACCAAGGCCTATACGACGCGTGTCGGCGAAGGCCCGTTCCCGACCGAGCAGAAGAACGAGATCGGCGAATTTCTCGGTACGCGTGGCCACGAATTCGGCGTCGTCACCGGGCGCAAACGCCGTTGCGGCTGGTTCGACGCCGTGCTGGTGCGCCAGGCCGTCGCCGTCAACGGCATCAAGGGCATCGCCCTGACCAAACTCGACGTGCTCGACGGGCTGGATGAGATCAAGGTCTGCACCGGCTACCGTCTCGATGGCGAAACGATCGACTATCTGCCGGCCAGCCAGGGCGCGCAGGCGCGTGTCGAGCCGGTCTACGAGACGCTCGAAGGCTGGAAAGGCACCACAGCCGGCGCACGCAGCTGGAACGACCTTCCGGCGCAGGCCGTCAAATATGTCCGTTACATCGAGGAGCTGATCGGGGCACCCGTCGCGCTCCTTTCCACCAGCCCGGAACGGGACGACACGATACTTGTGACCGATCCGTTTCAAGACTAGTTTTCTGAAGCCTTTCCGGGCATCGCGGCCGATTTGCGGGGGCCGGCGCGGAAACACAATACAGGTCGACTGAAGCATGGCAGATTTCGTTGCTATTCTGAAAAAGGCGCTCGACAAGCACGGCGACGAAACGCCCGAAAAGCGTACGCGGATCTATGAAAGCGTTCGTACCATGCTGGCGAAGAAGCTTGCGGAGTATTCGCCGCCGCTCGCCGCCGAAGCCATAAGCACGCAGAAGCGATCCCTGGAAGATGCCATCTCGAGCGTCGAGCGCGACTATGCCAGGGCACTGCCGGCATCCGACCCACTGGCGGAGCTGGAGCACATCTTCTCCTCCATCGACCGCAACAAGAACCAGTCCAGTCATGTAAAGCCTTCCGCCACGCCTGCGCCGGCCTGGCAGCCGGCGAAACCCGTGCAGCCGGCGCCGACCACCAGGACAGAGCCGAGCTGGCAGAGGCCCGCTCCGACACCGCCTCCGCCTGTGGCGCGTGCAGAAACCATCGACAAGCAAGCCGCGGAGCTGGACGCCGACGACGATAGCGCCGATGTCTTTGCCAATGACGAGCAGCCGGCGGCGGACACGTTCCAACGCCTGCGCCCCGCCGAGCGCAGGCGCAGCTATGGCGGGTTGATCGCGGCTGTCGTCGCGCTTCTGGTGGTCGCCGGCGGCGGCTATGGCATCTGGCTGAACAAGGATGCCTTTGGCTCGATGCTGGGCCTTGGCGGCGACACCAAGACGGTCTCGACCGAACCGCTGGTAAAGCCGGCGCCGGCCAAGCCCGCGGCCGATGCACCCGCACCGGCTCCTGCCGGCGAGGGAACGAAGTTCACCCAGCGCCTGTCGCCCGAAGGCGGTGAGACCGACCCCGGTCCCGCGGCCGGTCAAAGCGGCATCGGCGAGGGCGAGTCCGTCGCCGCGCTGACCACACCGCCACCCCCGGCTCCAGCACCGCCTGCGGCGGCGCCAGCGCCTGCGACCCCGCCGGCCGGCGACGCCGCAGCCACGGGCGCGCCCACCACGCCGGCGCCCGCCGCTTCCGCCACGCCACCGGCAACGCCGCCCGCCGATGGCGCCGCTCCGCCGGCCAATGGGGCAGCACCGGCTGATGCCGCCGCCACGCCGCCCGCGGCCGGCACGCCGCCCGCTGCGCCGGCGGCCGCCGCTCCCGCGCCGACCGTTGCGGTCGGCCAGAAGGCGATCTTCTACGAGGAACGCACCTCGACCGCGCAAGGTTCGGCCGAACCCGGCAGCATCGTCTGGTCGCTGGTGCAGGAATCGCCCGGCGGCGACCTGCCGCCCGAGCCGGCGATCCGCGCCGAGGCGACCATTCCCGGCAAGGACATCCAGCTGCGCATGACCATCCGCCGCAATACCGACCAGACGCTGCCGGCCAGCCACATCATCGAGATGATCTTCCTGACGCCCGAGGGCTTTGACGGCGGTGGCGTCGACAACATCCTGCGCGTCGCCATGAAGAGTTCGGAACAGGATGCCGGCAGCCCGCTGATCGGCATTCCGGCCAAGATCGCCGACGGCTTCTTCCTGGTGGCGCTCAACGACACCAAGGCCGACGAGGACGCCAATATGACCTTGCTTCGAGGCCAGGACTGGATCGACGTGCCGGTGGTCTACAAGACCGGACGCCGGGCGCTGCTGACCATGGAAAAGGGCATTCCGGGCGAGAAGGTGTTCGACGAGGCGCTGAAGGCCTGGCAGGCCAAGACGGCAGGTTGACGGGCGGCAGTAGCGGCTGCCTTCGCTCAGAAGCCCTGGAACAGCATGTCGAGGGCGGCGACGATGTCGTCGTGATGTCTAGAAAGGTTTCCCTCTGGCATCCGCAATTCGGACGCGCTGAAGGCCGACACAAACTGTGTGACCATCACAAGATCTTTGCCGTTTATAGCGAAGGTCGGGTTCAGGCGGCGGCCAGGAAGCGGGGCAATCTCGGGCGGCATCAAAGGAACGACCACCCTCGTGCTCAGCCCTTCAAGCATATCTGACTGCACGTCGAGAAGATAACCGTCGCTCTCGGTACTCCGATAGAAATCGTAACGCGCCATCAGAACGGCCGGTGTTTAGCCAATGGCAGTCCGTTCTTTCGGACATATTCGTTGGAGCTTTCGATGGCTTCCCTGTTTTCTTCTTGCCATCGACGCGTTTTCTCCGCCGCAATCGCTTTCGCGATCCCTGCTTCGGCAGCGCGGGAGATGTTGATGCCCAACGCTTTGGCGTCCTTGATCAACTGAGAGTCAATGGACGTGTTGACAGAGGTCCGCTGAGTTTTTGGCGTCGATTGAAGCACGGAGATGCCTCCTTTCATGCGCACAATATACGCGCATAAAAGACGCAGGCAATGCTACCCCTCCATCTCCTCACGCAGCATTTCCAGTTCCAGCCACTCTTCCTCGAGTGCGGCCAGCGTGGCGCGTTCCTTGTCGAGGGCGGCGATGGTCTTTTGGAACGAGGCCGGGTCGCGCTCGTAATAGGCGGGATCGGCGATGTTGTTTTCCAAACGCGAGATCGAGGCCATTACCGCCTCGATCTTCTTGGGCAGCGATTCCAGGGCGAATTTCTGCTTGAACGACAGTTTCTTCGACGGCCCTTTTGGCGCTGCCGGCTCGCTCTTGCCCGGCGCCGGCGCATCGCTGGCTTCGGCCTTGGCGCGCGCCTTGCGGTCGTCGAGCCGGGTGCCGCCGCGCTGCGCCAGCATGTCGGAATAGCCACCGGCATATTCGATCCAGCGGCCGCCTCCGTCCGGGGCGATGATGCTGGTGACGGTGCGGTCGAGGAAGTCGCGGTCGTGGCTGACCAGGATGACCGTGCCGGCAAAGCCGGCGACAAGTTCCTGCAACAGTTCCAGCGTCTCCATGTCGAGATCGTTGGTCGGCTCGTCGAGCACCAGAAGGTTGGCCGGCCGCGCCAGAACACGCGCCAGGAGCAGCCGCGCCCGTTCGCCGCCGGACAGCTCGCGCACCGGGGTGCGCGCCTGTTCCGGCTTGAACAGGAAATCCTTCATGTAGGACACGACATGGCGCTGCTCGCCATTGATGACGAGGTTTTCGCCGCGCCCGTCCGTGAGATACTGCGCCAGGGTCTCGGCCGGATCGACCGCCTCGCGCTTCTGGTCGAGCGTGGCGATTTCCAGATTGGTGCCGAGCCGCACCGAGCCGGCATCGGGCTTCATCTCGCCGGTAAGCATCTTCAACAGCGTCGTCTTGCCGGCGCCGTTCGGCCCGACAAGGCCGACGCGATCGCCGCGCTGAATGCGGGTCGAGAAGCCCTTGACCACGGTCAGGTCGCCAAAACTCTTCTCGATGTTCTTGGCCTCGATCACCAGCTTGCCGGATTCGGCGGCGTCGCTGGCCACCATGGTCGCCGAGCCCTCGGCGCCGCGATGGCCGCGAAAACGCTGGCGCATGGTCTGCAGTTCGCCCAGGCGGCGCATGTTGCGTTTGCGGCGAGCCGTCACGCCATAGCGCAGCCAATGCTCCTCGCGCACGATCTGGCGGCCGAGCTTGTGCTGTTCGCGCTCTTCCTCTTCCAGCACAAGGTCGCGCCATTCCTCGAAATGGCCAAAGCCCTTGTCGAGGCGGCGGGTCTGGCCACGGTCGAGCCAGACGGTGGCGCGCGAGACGCGTTCGAGGAAGCGTCGGTCGTGCGAGATGACGATCAGCGCCGAAGACGTCCGGACGAGCTCCTCTTCCAGCCATTCGATGACCGACAAATCGAGATGGTTGGTCGGCTCGTCAAGCAGCAGAATATCGGGTTCGGGCGCCATGACGCGGGCAAGTGCTGCGCGGCGCGCCTCGCCACCGGAGAGATCGTTGGGGTTCTCCGTGCCGGCGAGGCCGAGATGCTCCATCAGATATGTGGCGCGGTAGGGATCGTCGGCAGGCCCAAGCCCGGCCTCGACATAGGCACGCACATTGGCAAAGCCGTCCATGTCGGGCATTTGCGGGAGATAGCGCACCGTTGCCGAAGGCTGGCGGAAGACCTCGCCGTCTTGCGGCTCGATCAGACCGGCGGCAATCTTCAGGAGCGTCGACTTGCCGGAGCCGTTGCGGCCGACGAGCGCGATCTTGTCACCGGCGGACGCCGTCAGTTCGGCGCCATCGAGCAGCGGCGTGCCGCCAAAGGTCAGTCTTATGCCGTCGAGGTTGAGAAGGGGCGGGGCCATGTCAGCTTTCAGGCAAGGGGTAGGGGTGGGCGAGCAGCAGCGCGCGGCCATGGCCGAGCTCAATTTCGAGGCCGCCCCCGGTCTTGTTGGACTTGACCTCGTTCGAGATGGTCAGCGACGAGCCGAACACGACCTCGACATGGTCGAGCGGCCACTTCGCGCCGGACACGGTGAGGCCCGAAAGATCGGAAAAGCCGAGCACCGAAAACAGCGTTCCGTCGGCATAGTCGAAGCCGGCCTTGCCGGGCAGCAAAGGGGCGCCTTCCTGCGCTCCGCTGGTCAACAGCACTTTTGTGCCTGTCTCTGCCAGTTGAAGGCTGAGCGCCAGATGCAGGAAGGCGTGGTCGGCGCGCTTGCCGCCGAAAGCGCCGGCCAGCACCAGGCTGGTGGCGCCGCGTTCCAATGCCGCCGCGATCGCCAGCTCGCCATCGGTCTTGTCCTTTTCGGGAGGAAACACCTCCCGCGGCACGGCGGCGAGATCGGCAGGCAGGTCCGCCGGCACGGAATCGAAATCGCCGACCCACAGCTCCGGCATCAGGCCGATCAGGCGGGCATGACCGATGCCGGCGTCGGCGGCGATGACGCGCGTGCCCGCGACCTGGCGGTCGAGCCGCGGCGTGCGGACGAGATCGCCGCCAAGCAGGATGGTGAATGTGCTCATATCCGCTGGCCCTTACCAGCCCCGCCGACGAAACGGAAGGCCGAGCGGCACCGTCACTCTTTGTTGGAGCATGATCTTTTTCCGGAAACGGATTCCACTTTCCGGGATCATGCTCGGGCAAACTTCCGCTTGCGTGGCACCTTGGCCGAGCCTATGTGTCGAAACGCTCTAACGGGGTGCCGGACGCGATCTTCGCGGGCCGGCTGAGAGGCAGTCTCGCCAACCCGCTGAACCTGATCCGGTTTGTACCGGCGGAGGGATTAGACGCTTCGGACAGCCCGACGCCTCAATTCCTTTCAACACGAATGAAGGAGGCGCCGATGCGCATGTTTTTGTCCCGTCTTGTCCCAGCGCTGGGGCTTGCTGTTTCGCTACTGGCAAGCCCTGCGTCAGCGCAGGAAAAACTCACGATCTATACCTATGAGAGTTTCACTGCCGACTGGGGTCCGGGACCCCAGGTGAAGAAGGAATTCGAAGCCGAGTGCGGCTGCAGCGTCGACTTCGTCTCGGCGGCCGACGGCGTCGCGCTGCTCAACCGCGTCAAGCTCGAAGGTGCCTCGACCAAGGCAGATATCGTGCTTGGCCTCGACACCAACCTCACCGCGGAAGCCAAGGCTTCCGGCCTGTTTGTCCGACATGGCGCGGTGGCTGAAAACAACGTGCCGGGCGGCTGGAGCGACGACACTTTTGTGCCCTATGATTATGGTTATTTCGCCGTCGTCTACGACACCGAAAAGCTGAAGAGCCCGCCGAAGAGCCTGAAGGAACTGGTCGAGGGCGATGCCGCCGACAAGATCGTCATCCAGGATCCGAGGACGTCGACGCCGGGCCTCGGCCTGCTGCTGTGGGTCAAGTCGGTCTATGGCGACAAGGCGCCGGAAGCCTGGGCGAAACTCAGGGGCAAAGTGCTGACGGTGACGCCGGGCTGGAGCGAGGCCTACGGCCTGTTCACCAAGGGCGAGGCGCCGATGGTGCTTTCCTATACGACGTCGCCGGCCTACCACATGGTGGCCGAGAACACCGGGCGCTACCAGGCCGCCTCGTTCGAGGAGGGCGAGTATCTGCAGGTCGAGGTCGCGGGCATCACCACCACGGGCGCGAAGAACCCGCTGGCGGCGAAGTTCCTGGCCTTCATGACCGGGCCGAAATTCCAGGATGTCATTCCGGAGACCAACTGGATGTTCCCGGCCGGGAAAACCGACAAGCCGCTCAATCCGGCTTTTGATAGGCTGGTCAAGCCGGCGAAGACCTTGCTGTTCAGCCCGGAAGAGGTCGCGGCAAATCGCAAGGCCTGGGTGGATGAATGGCTGGCGGTGATGAGCAAGTAGATTTGGCTGTATAGTCAAAAGATGAGTGCTCTACGGCGCCCCCCTCTGTCCTGCCGGACATCTCCCCCACGAGGGGGGAGATTGGCCTTTACGTTGACTTTCGCCAATCTCCGAAGCTGCAGGAATGAGCGGAGCGCTAAAACCGCCAATCTCCCCCCTCGTGGGGGAGATGTCCGGCAGGACAGAGGGGGGCGCGAAGGAACGCGACGCCCGGTAAAGAGTGCAACGCTCTGACCCCCGCATCACGGCCGGCATTGTCGCGCTTGCGGCAATCGCGCTGCTGATCGGTGGCGCCTTCGCCGGCCTTATCCGCGAAGGCGCGCACGACCTTTCCGGCGCCGCGTCCGCCTTTGACCTCTATCTCCTGCGCGTTGTCCGCTTCACGCTCTGGCAGGCTGCGCTCTCGACTCTGCTTTCCGCCGTACCGGCGCTCTTCGTCGCCCGGTCGCTGTCGCGGCATCCGCGCTTCTTCGGACGCGGCTTCATCCTGCAGCTGTTCACTGTGCCCCTTGCCTTGCCGGCAATTGTCGGAGCGCTGGGCATACTGGCGCTCTATGGCCGCGCCGGTTATTTCGCCGCGATCGGTGGCCAGAGCTGGCCCGACATCTATGGGCTGTCGGGCATCCTCGTCGCCCACGTCTTCTTCAACCTGCCGCTGGCCACCCGGCTCTTCCTCGAAGCGCTGGGAACGGTGCCGGCCGATCAATGGCGGCTGGCGAGCCAGCTCGGCATGGGGGCGAGGCCAGCCTTCCGGCTGATCGAGTGGCCGGTGCTGCGCGCCGCGCTGCCGGGCGTCGCCGGGCTTGTCTTCATGCTTTGCATCACCTCCTTCACCATCGTGCTGATCCTCGGCGGCGGGCCGGCGGCGACGACGTTGGAAGTCGCCATCTATCAGGCGCTGCGTTTCGACTTCGATCCGGCGCGAGCGGTGACGCTGACGGTGCTGCAGATCGCGCTGACTTTTGCCGTCATGCTGGCGCTGACGCGGCTCGGCGCCAATGTGACCGGCGACGCCAATTTGCCTGTCGCGCCGCGCCGCTATCACTTGGCCGGCAAAGCAGAAACAGCGTTCAACGCCGTCCTGATCGTGCTCGCCTTGCTGTTCGTCGCCGGACCAATGGCGGCCACCGTCGCGTCCGGCCTCGACGCCGATCTCGGCCGGTTGGCGGGCGAGAGTGCCGTGCGTCAGGCGACGCTGACCAGCGCCGGTCTCGCCTTCTCGGCGGCGCTACTTTCGGTGGCGCTGTCGCTGTCGCTGATCATGGCGCGTCGGGCATTGTCGCTGCGCCGCCGGTCCAGTGCCCGTTCATTGCTCGAACATGCCACCGACACCGGCGCCGGCTTCGTCCTCGTCGTGCCGCCCATTGTCATCGGCGCCGGCTGGTTTCTCCTGCTGCGCACGGTCAGCGATGTCTTTGCCATCGCGCCGGTCATGGTCGTCACCGTCAATGCGGTGATGGCGATGCCCTTTGCCATCCGCGCGATGCGCCCGGCCTATGATGCGGCGAGCGAGCGCCACGAAAAGCTGTGCGCGCAGCTCGGCATTGCGGGCTGGAACCGGCTGCTTCTGGTCGACTGGCCATCGCTCCGGCGGCCGCTGGCCACCGGCTTTGCCTTCGCCATGGCGCTGTCGCTCGGCGATCTCGGCGTCATCGCGCTGTTCGGCAGCGATTCGGTGCAGACCTTGCCCTATCTCCTGCTGGCGCGCATGGGCAGCTATCGCACGGCCGATGCTGCCGGGCTGGCTTTGCTGCTCGGGGCGGTCTGCCTTGCATTGGTGGTCGCGGCAGACTGGCTGGGACGGGGAGAGAGATCGTGACGTCCGCTGTGGAGAAAGGCACGACTGTCCGGCTGGACGAGGTCTCGTTCAGCTATGGCGAAACGTCATTCCTGTTCGATGTCGAATTCGATACATCTAAGATCACCGCCATCATGGGGGCAAGTGGTTCGGGCAAATCGACCTTGCTCGATCTGGTGGCTGGTTTCGAGACGCCGGAGTCCGGTCGTGTGCTGATCGGCGCCGCCGATGTCGGCGCCAAGCCGCCTTCGGCGCGGCCGGTGTCGATGGTGTTCCAGGAAAACAATCTGTTTGCTCATCTCTCGGTGGAGAAGAATGTCGGGCTCGGCCGCTCGCCATCGCTCAACCTGACCGACGCCGATCGCGCCGCGATCGCCGAGGCGCTTGACCGCGTCGGCCTGGCCGGCAAGGAAATGCGCCTGCCGCGCGAACTCTCCGGCGGCGAAAGGCAGCGCGTGGCGCTCGCCCGCGTTCTGGTGCGCGACCGGCCAGTGCTGCTGCTCGACGAGCCGTTCGCTTCGCTCGGGCCAGCACTGCGCGACGACATGCTCGACCTGGTGGCCGGCGTTCATGCCGAGCGGGCGATGACGGTGCTGTTCGTCACGCATCAGCCGGAAGACGCTCGCCGTATCGGCGAGCAGATGGTTTTTCTGGACAATGGCAGGGTTGCCGCGACGGGACCTGCCGCCGATTTTTTCGACGGCACTGGCCCTGAAGCGTTTCGGCGCTATATCGGCGCAAGTTCGGGCTGATCACGCGATATTGCCCGGAAGCGGACATAATTTACGACCAAACCGGCTACAGGTGATGTGGCGCTTGCTTGCCATGGTCCAGTCGATGTGGCTAGGTCCGCTTAGTACTGGTCCGGCACGAGCCGTGATTTGCCCCCTACAGCGCCGCATCCGGCCGGATGCGTAAACGCTGTAGGTTTTTTGATGTGTGCAGGATTGCCAACGAAAACCGATTTTTCGCTGGCGCGGACCCCGGTCCAAATCATGCGCCGAGAGCTGAAGGAACGCCGTGCTGCCGACCGGCACTGACACTTTGAAACGCAGACCGCTGGTGCGCTTCCTCGCGCTGGCCGGCCTTGCCGTGGCGCTGGCCAGCTGCCAGATGTTCACGCCTCCCGAAGTGCAGGAATCCGGCTTCCAGCCTTCCGACAAGCCGATCACGGTCGACAATGTCGCCGCCAACAGCAAGCTTGCCGAACTGGCGAAGGCGCAACATCCGCGCATCCTTGCCACCTATGGCGGCGAATATTCCGATCCCAAGCTCGAGCGCATGGTGGCCAAGGTTGTCGGCAGCCTGACCGTGGTGTCGGCCAATCCGACCCAGACCTATCGCATCACCATCCTCAATTCGCCCAACGTCAACGCTTTCGCGCTGCCGGGTGGCTATCTCTACGTCACCCGCGGCCTGCTGGCACTGGCCAATGATTCGGCTGAACTCGCCGCCGTCATCGCGCATGAGATGGGCCACGTCACCGCCAATCACGGCTTGCAGCGCCAGCAGCTCGAGGCCGAGGAAGGCCTGGCGACCAAGGTGGTCTCCGATGTGCTGGGCGACAGCCCGACCGCCAAGCAGGCATTGATCCGCGGCAAGCTGAGGCTGGCGCAGTTCTCGCGCAACCAGGAGCTGGAGGCAGACGCCATCGGCATCAAGTCGATCGGCGAGGCCGGTTACGATCCCTATGCCGCCGGGCGTTTCCTGCAGTCGATGTCGGCCTATACCGATTTCCGCTCGATCAGCGGCGCCACCGACGCCAGCCTCGACTTCCTGGCCACGCACCCCAACACGCCGCAGCGAATTGATCTGGCGCAGCGCCACGCCCGTCAGTTCGGCGCGCCGGGCATCGGCACCCGCGACCGCGATTCCTTCCTGGCCGGGATAGACGGCCTGCTCTATGGCGACACGCCGGAAGAGGGCTATGTGCGCGGCCAGACCTTCCTGCATCCGGGCCTCGGCGTATCGTTCACGGTGCCCGACGGCTTCATCATCGACAATTCGGCGGCGGCAGTGACGGCGACCGGTCCCGGCGACATGGCGATCCGCTTCGACGGTGTGTCGATCGACAAGGATCGTGCGCTGACCGACTACATCAGAAGCGGCTGGGTGGCCGGTCTCGACGAGACCAGTGTGCGCCAGGAGACGATCGACGGCAACCAGGCGGCGACCGCGCACGCCGGCGCCGATGGCTGGCAGTTCGACATTGCGGTGATCCGCGCCGGCGGTCAGGTCTACCGGCTTTTGACAGCGGCCCCCTCTGCCAGCACGACACTCGATCCGGTGGCACGCTCGGTCAGCGGTTCGTTCCGCGTGCTCAGCCCCGCCGAGAAAGCGGCACTGAAGCCGCTGCATATCCGCGTCGTCACGGTACAGGCCGGGCAGACGATGGGCACACTTTCGGCGCAGATGGTCGGCGTCGACCGCAAGCTCGATCTGTTCCGCGTGCTCAACGCGATGTCGCCGGGCGCCTCGGTTTCGGCCGGCGACAAGGTCAAGATCGTCACGGACAGATAGCGCCGGTCTTCGTCAGAAACCCCAGCCTTCGCATGCTTTTTTCTGAGATAACTCAGGGGCGGTACCCCTGTTCCTGGCAATCTCAGGCCGCCATGAACTCCGGATTCTGCTTCACCAGCGCGAGCTTGAGCTTTTCCATGGCGCGGGCCTCGATCTGGCGGACACGCTCCTTGGAAATGCCGAGCGTCTCGCCGAGCGCCTCAAGCGTCGCACCTTCGTCGGTCAGCCGGCGCTCCTCGATGATCCTGAGTTCGCGGGCATTGAGCGCGCGGAGCGCCGTCTTAAGCCACATCAGGCGCCGTTCAACGTCGATAGTGTCGCCGGCGACCTCGTCAGGCAATGGATCGTCCGAAATCAGGAAGTCCATCCGCTCGGTGGTGCCGGCTTCGTCGGCGAGCGGTGCGTTGAGCGAAGAGTCAGGTGCTGAAAGCCTGGAATCCATCTTCTCGACATCGGCCTCGGAGACGCCGAGGGCTACCGAGACTTCGCGGTAGAGCGTGGCGTTAGAGATCGGCTCGGCGCCATTGGCAAGACGGGCGCGCAGGCGCCGCAGGTTGAAGAACAGCGCCTTTTGCGCCGAAGAGGTGCCGCCGCGAACGATCGACCAGTTGCGCAGGATATAGTCCTGCATCGAAGCGCGGATCCACCATGTCGCATAGGTCGAGAAGCGCACCTCGCGCTCCGGCTCGAAACGCGCGGCTGCTTCCAGCAGCCCGACATGGCCCTCCTGGACCAGATCGCCGAGCGGCAGGCCGTAATGTCGGAATTTCGAAGCCATGGAGATGACCAGCCGCATATGGGCGACGGTAATCTGATGCAGCGCCTGCTGATCCTGGTCTTCCTTCCAGCGCAAGGCGAGAACATGTTCCTCATCGCGCTCGAGGTAAGGGGCTTTCATTGCCGTGCGGACCATGGTCCGTCCTGCCGTGTCTTCGATCATGCCGCGCTCCTGCTCCCGGACATTTTCGGACGGCCTGGCGGCCGTTATCTCTGTTTGACGCAATTCCGAAGGAAACCGCTTTCCCACTTTCCTGGAATTGCTTCGGGCCTAGCGCAGCCAAGGGTTCTTGAAATGGAAACGCGGCGCCCTACAACAAGCCATGAACGTGCCACACCGGGGATTGGTTCCGCCGCCGATGGCGGTTGTTTTGTGCGGTCCGACAGGGCGCATCGGCACCGCAGATCGGGACTATTGGCACCGATCCGAGCTGCTTTGAGAATCTGATTTCTGGATCGCCGTTTTTTTGAAATCTGGTTCCTTATTTTGCTGCGCTGTATCTGTCAGTTTCCGGCTCTCACAAGCGCCGGACACCGGCCAAGACGGGATCACATAGAAATGAAATGGCTCAATTCGCTCATCGTCGCCGGAACGCTTCAGGTTCTGGCTGTTACATCAGGCCATGCCGGCGCCAATCTTGACCAGATCAAGCAGGCCGGCACCCTCAAAGTCGGCACCGAAGGCACCTATGCGCCCTTCACCTATCATGATGCTTCCGGCGCGCTGGTCGGCTTCGACGTCGAGATCGCCAAGGCGATCGGCGACAAGCTCGGCGTCAAGGTCGAGTTCCTCGAAGGCAAATGGGACGGGCTGATCGCCGGCCTCGACGCCAACCGCTACGACGCCGTGATCAACGAGGTTGGCATCACCGACGCGCGCAAGGCCAAGTACGATTTCTCCGATCCTTACATCGCCTCCAAGGCCGTGCTGATCGTGCGCGGCGACAATACCGACATCAAGACCTTCGCCGACCTCAAGGGCAAGAAGTCGGCACAGTCGTTGACATCGAATTTCGGCAAGCTCGCCGAGACCAACGGCGCCGAACTTGTCGGCACCGACGGCTTCGACCAGTCGATCCAGCTGCTGCTCACCGGCCGCGCCGACGCCACCATCAATGACAGCCTGTCTTTCCTCGACTTCAAGAAGCACAAGCCGGACGCCAATGTGAAGATCGCCGCGCAGGAAGAGAACGCCGACTATTCCGGCGTCATCGTGCGCAAGGGTGATCCGGAGCTGGTCGCGGCGATCAACAAGGCGCTGGCCGACATCAAGGCCGACGGCACCTACAAGAAGATCGCCGATACCTATTTCGGCCAGGATGTCTCGCAGTAAAGACCATCTCCCGGCGGTTTGCCGGCAATGACAAATAGCGGCGGGCCGTCTTTGACGGCTCGCCGTTATTCGCATGATATGAGAAGCACACAATCGCACTGCCGTCACCGCGGCGGTCTGTGAGGGAGGAGCCGTTCGTGCCGCACTGGCTACACCTGATGCTGGACTCGTTGCCGACACTGCTGTGGGCGGCGTTGATCTTCACCGTACCGCTGACATTGCTATCGTTCGCACTCGGCCTGTTCGTCGGCCTGGTTGTCGCCCTGGTGCGGCTGTTCGGCCCCAAGCCTCTGGTTGCCGTGGTCCGCTTCTATGTCTGGATCTTTCGCGGCACGCCGCTTCTGGTGCAGCTGTTCCTGATCTTTTACGGCCTGCCTTCGGTCGGCATATTGCTGGATGCTTTTCCGGCGGCGCTGATTGGCTTCACCCTCAACATAGGCGCCTACAGTTCGGAAATTATCCGCGCCGTGATCGGCTCGGTGCCGAAGGGCCAGTGGGAAGCGGCCTATTCGATCGGCATGACCTGGAGCCAGGCGATGCGGCGCACCATCCTGCCGCAAGCCGGCCGCGTCGCCGTGCCGCCGCTGTCCAACACCTTCATCTCGCTGGTCAAGGATACGTCGCTGGCCGCCGCCATCACCGTGCCGGAGATGTTCCAGGCGGCGCAGCGCATCGTCGCCACCACCTATGAACCGCTGATCCTCTATGTCGAGGCGGCGATCCTTTATCTGGCGATGAGCTCGGTGCTTTCGGCCTTGCAGACGCGGCTGGAGGAGCGGCTCAACCGCTATGGCGGCTTCCTGGAGGCGCGCTCATGATCGGCCTCACCGATATCGAAAAGCGCTTCGGCGACAATCTGGTGCTGAAGGGCGTGACGGTCACCATTGCCGAAGGCAGCGTCACCGCGCTTGTCGGTCCCTCCGGCGGTGGCAAGAGCACTCTGCTGCGCTGCATCAACCTGTTGGAGATCCCGACCTCGGGCATGGTGCGCATCGGCGACGAGACGCTGGAATTCCGTCCCGGCATCAAGATCCCCAGCCGCGACATCCAGCGCCTGCGGCTGCAGACCGGCATGGTGTTCCAGAACTTCCAGCTGTTCCCGCATCGCACCGCGATCGAGAACGTCATGGAAGGCCTGGTGACGGTGCTGAAATGGCCGACGGCAAAGGCGCGCGAGCGGGCACTGGCGCTGCTCGAGAAGGTCGGCATGGCGCACAAGGCGGATGATTGGCCGGCAACGCTGTCGGGCGGCCAGCAGCAGCGTGTGGCGATCGCCCGCGCCCTGGCGCCGTCCCCGAAAGTGCTGCTTTGCGACGAGCCGACCTCGGCGCTCGATCCGGAACTGGCGCAGGAAGTGGTCGACGTGCTGGGAAAACTCGCCAGCGAAGGCACGACCATGGTGATGGCCACGCACGACCTTCGCCTTGCCTCCAAGATTGCGCAGGAGGTGGTGTTCCTCGACGCCGGCGTCATCGTCGAGAAGGGGCCGTCCGCCGTGGTGTTCTCCAACCCGGAGCGTGAACGGACGAAGCGTTTTATTGCGACGCTGAAGCAGGAGGCGGAGAAGGAAGCCGGCGGCTGAGCCTTCTACCTCCCCCTTGTGGGAGGTCGGACGGAAGGTCCGGGTCGGGTCTGGTGCCGTCCCCCATCCTCGCTGCTTCGCAGCGACCCTGCCTGGGCGAGCCACGGGTCTCGCCCTTCCTTGGAACCCCACAAGGGGGTAAAAACAAAAACCCGGCACAAGGCCGGGTTTTTCATGAATTCGACGGTGAAAGCGATCAGGCAGCTTCTTCCTGCTCGGCTTCCTCATTGTCGGCCTTGGCGCCGCGCTTCGGGCCCTTGTTGAGGTTGACCTCGATCAGGCGCACGGCTTCGGTTTCCGACATGCGGTTGACTGCCGCGATCTCGCGCGCCATGCGGTCGAGTGCCGCCTCATAGAGCTGACGCTCGGAATAGGACTGTTCCGGCTGGTTGTCGGCACGATAGAGGTCGCGCACGACTTCCGAGATCGAGATCAGGTCGCCCGAATTGATCTTGGCATCATATTCCTGCGCACGGCGAGACCACATGGTGCGCTTGACGCGGGCGCGGCCCTGGACGACCTTCAGCGCGCGCTCGACATAATCCTCTTCCGACAGCTTGCGCATGCCGATGGAGGTCGCCTTGGCGACCGGAACCTTCAGGCGCATCTTGTCCTTCTGGAAGTCGATGACGAACAGTTCCAGCTTGTGGCCCGCAACTTCCTGCTCGTCGATCGAGACGATCTGGCCGACGCCGTGCGCCGGATAGACGATGTACTCGCCGGTCTTGAAACCGTGGCGTGCCGAGGTGGACTTCTTCTGCGGGGTGATCGTTGCCATTACGCCCTGAACTCCTTGTTGTGGCACCGGCGGCCTGCCGGTCCGAACGCATGCGACCGGGGACACCGATCGTTAGCCGCACAACAGATGAACCCATCGGAAAAAGCCGGGACCGGCAAACCGCATACATAGCGACTGCCTGGCCCAGATCGCTCTGGTCCGATTGGGGATTTCACCTTTCAGTGATTTGGGGCGCTTGCGCCATAAATCGACGTTGTGTCACCGGCATGTTTCAACTGGTGTAGCACAAAAAGTCGGAAGAATCAAGGTTTTGCTGCAAACGCGAAGGTCGAGCGCCATCGCCGCCTGTCAAGGCAGTTAATGTATGATGCGCGTTACGCAGCGTTATGACGATCCAATAGGCCGCACTTTTTTGCTTTGCGCATCACCCTTTCCGAAATCGATTCCGATTCCAGCGTCATGTGCTCAGTCGCCTTCGCCGGGCTCGGCGGAGAAATATTTCTCGAACTTGCCGGCCTCGCCGTCGAAGCTCTTGGCATCTGCCGGAGGCTCCTTCTTGGCGGTGATGTTGGGCCATTTCTCGGCGTATTCGGTGTTGACCTGCAGCCATTTGTCGAGGCCCGGCTCGGTGTCGGGCTTGATTGCATCGGCCGGGCATTCCGGTTCGCAGACGCCGCAGTCGATGCACTCGTCGGGATGTATGACAAGCATGTTCTCGCCCTCGTAGAAGCAGTCGACCGGACAGACCTCGATGCAGTCCATGTACTTGCATTTGATGCAGTTGTCGGTCACGACATAGGTCATTGGTCGGCTCCGGGACGTCCCGTTCTTGCTAGAGCGACGTGCGTCCAATTGGACGCACAAAGTACGCTCTGACACTTTGAATCTGCGCATCGTGCCTTCCGAAAAATCGATTTCCGATTTTCGGGCCGATGCGGCGGCTTTTTTGGTGAGGTAACGCCTTTGCCTGCCGCTTGCAAGGGCAGCCATTGCAGGCGGGGCCCGCGTGTCCGGAATGAAATTCCAGACCGCCGGCATGGCGCAGACGGCCAAGGCTTCAGTCTTCCCCGAACAGCCGGTCGGTTTGCCTGCGCTCTTTCTTGGTCGGCCGGCCGCTGCCGGCGTCGCGCAGCGCCGGAATGGCATCGGCAACAGCCTCGCCTTTCGGCGCCGGCGGCGGGGACATGTCCTCGTAGAGCGTGCGCGCTTCCTCGGCCGGACCGCGCCGCACGCCGGTGCCAAGCACCTTCCAAATGAAAATACGGCGCTCGTGCGTAATGGTCAAAACGTCGCCAGGCTTGACCAGATCGGAGGCCTGCGCTGCTTTGTCGCTGTTGATGCGGACGCGTCCGGCGACAACCAGCTTGGCCGCCAGCGAGCGCGATTTTATCGCGCGCGAAAAGAACAGCCACTTGTCGATGCGCTGACGACCTTCAGCAACCATCGCAGCGAGTTATCTCTTGTTGGAGCATGATCTTGTCCGAAAACCGGTTCCACTTTTCGGGATCATGCTCAGAGCCTACTTCTTCAGCTGGTCGCGCAAGGCGGCGAGCTTGGCGAAGGGCGAGTCCGGATCGAAGCGCGCAGGGCGTTCCTCGCGTGGCTTGGCCTGGAAAGCCGGCTTGGCGCCTTGCGGTCCGCCTTTGCCTTCCGGCCTGCCGCCTTTCCAGTCAGGCCGGCCCTCGCGCGGACGCTCGCCTTGCGGCTTGCCGTCGCGGCGCTGTTCGCCCTCGGCCTGCGGCTTGGGCTTGAACTTCGAACGGTCGAAGCGTGGCTTGGCGGCACCGTCGCGCTGGTCGCGCCGGCCCTGATAGGCCGGCCGTTCGCCCGGTGCCGGCTGTCCGCCGGCAGCGTCGGCCGGCGCATCGGCGCGGCTAGCCTGGCCGTTACGCGGGCGATTGTCCCGGCCTTGACGATGGCGCGGGCGCTGCTCGAAACGACCCTGCCGCCACAGCAAGATGGGCTTTGGCGCTTCGGCCTCGGGGACAGGCTCAGCGCTTCCACCCTCCCCCTCGTGGGGAGGGTCGGCGCGCAGCGCCGGGGTGGGGGCAGCGCCGGCGTCGGCGGTTGCGCCTGCATCGGCTACGCGGTCTGCACTATCGGTTTCGTCAGCGCTGTCACCCCCACCCGCGTCGCTTCGCGCCGCGACCTCCCCCATCGAGGGGGAGGTAAAAGCGTCGGCGCTTTCGGTGACAGTGTCGTCAGCCTCTGCAACGGCCGGAGCGTGTTCTTGCGCTGCAGGCTCTGCAGTTGTTTCGTCGATGGCTGGGACCTCGGCGGTAGCTTCAACGGCCGCAGCTGGCTCCGAACCCTCGGCAGGCGCTTCCGGCTGAGCGTCTGCAACAGCCTCCGCTGCGGCTTCGGCGACGGGCTGCTCAGCCGCAGGCTCAGCGGCGGCAACCGCATCCGGCTCCGATCCAACGGCCGGCGCTTCAGCGACGGCTTCGCTTGCAGCGGCTTCCGCCGCCTTGGCCTGTTCAGCTTTTGCAGCCGCGTCCGCAGCCAGCTTGGCGGCAGCCGCTTCCCGCACCGCGTTGTCCTGTGCTTCCAGCCGCGCCTTGACCTCTGCCGGCGGCTTCGGCTCGGCGCGATAGCCGAGACCTTTCAGGATCTCTTCCATGTCGTCGGCGGTTGCGCCGAGGATGGACATCATCGGCGGCGTCACCATGAAGGACTGGCCGTCATAGGCGCCGTCCGGGCGCTGTCCCAGACCGGGCTTCCAGTTGGTCGCAGGCCGGATCAGGTCGGCCAGCCGTTCCAGAATGTCGATGCGCACGGCGCGGCGGCCGAGATTGCGGTAGCCGGCAAGCTTGTAGAAGCTCTTGTCGAAAGCAGGATCGATGACCACCGAGGTGCGGCCGGAAGCCAGTGCGTGCACCACGTCGCCAAAGCCCGGCTTGTCCTTGCCGTCGTTCTTCAGCGCCCACAACAGCGTAATCAGTCCGGCGGGCGCCGGCTTGATCAGCGCCGGCACGAAGACGTGGTAGGCGCCGAAGCGCACACCGAGCCGGCGCAAGGCGGCGCGACCCTCCTGGTCGAGCGACTTCATTTCCTCGGCGATGTCGCGGCGGTTGATGAGGCCGAAATGCTCGACGAGCTGGAAGGCGATGCCACGGCCGATGCCGGCGATCTGCTCGGCATTCTTCAAGTCGACCAGCGGCTTCAGCAGCGACTCGATCTGGAAATTGACGAAACGCTCGGCGCGCGCGGCGACCTTGTCTCGGGCGGGGCCGGTCAACTGCTCGTCGGCCAAAAGCACCAGGCGCGGCTTCAGCGCGTCCTCGCCGGCAACCAGCGTGCCGATCGGCGCGCCGATCCAGCGCAGCGTGCCGTCGGAGCCGAGCGCAAGGTCGCCATTGGCGCAGGCGCCGAAGCGTTCGGCACGCGCCTCGAACTCGGCGGCCAGCGCTTTTTGCGCTGCCGTACGCACGGCCTTGGCGTCTTCGCCGCCGGCGCTCTGGTCGGCGGTGAAGCGGAACCCTTGCAACTCGCCGACATGATGGCCTTCGACAAGGACGGTTCCGGTAGGACTGATTTCGGCTTCAGGCATTGTATTTTCTCTAAGGCGCCGCATGAGGACGGAAGTCCTGCGGTCTACAAACCGTTTCGTCAACCGCTCATGCAGCGCATCCGACAATCTGTCTTCGATTTCGCGCGTCTTTTCCCGCCAGTGTGCCTGATCGGCCAGCCAGCCCGGCCGGTTGGACACGAATGTCCAGGTGCGGATCTGCGCAATGCGGTGCGACAGCGTGTCGATGTCCCCCTCGGTCGTATCGGCGCGGCGCACCTGCTCGGCCATGTAGTTCTCGTCGACATGGCCGTGTTTGGCGAGGTCGGTGTAGATAGAAGCGATCAGGTCGGAGTGCTGGGCCGGCGCGATCTTGCGGTAGTCCGGCAACGCGCAGGCTTCCCACAGCAGCGCCACGCGCTTGGCATTGGTAGCCAGCGCGCGGATGTCCTCGTCGCGGGAGAGATGTTCGAGCGCCTGCGCATCGACCGCCGGCAGCGCCCGCGTCAGGCCTTCGACCGGCGCGTTGGTTTCGATCGAGCGCTTCAGCGCGTCGAGGCTGGCGAAGTCGAAATGCGCGGTGCGCCATTGCAGCACCTTCACCGGATCGAACTCGTGCCCCTCGATGCGCTTGACCAGTTCCTCGTCCAGCGGATCGACCTGACCGGTGACGCCGAAGGTGCCGTCGCGCAGATGCCGGCCGGCGCGGCCGGCGATCTGGCCGAGCTCGGCCGCCGTCAGGTTGCGGTACTGGTAGCCGTCGAATTTGCGGTTCTGGGCGAAGGCGACATGATCGAGATCAAGGTTGAGGCCCATGCCGATGGCGTCGGTGGCGACGAGATAGTCGACGTCGCCTGCCTGGAACATTGCCACCTGGGCGTTGCGGGTGCGGGGCGACAGCGCGCCGAGCACGACCGCCGCTCCTCCTTGCTGGCGGCGGATCAGCTCAGCGATGGCATAGACCTCGTCGGCGGAGAAGGCGACGATGGCCGTACGCCGCGGCAGGCGGGTCAATTTCTTCGAACCGGCATAGGCCAAGTGCGACAGGCGAGGGCGCGTCACCACCGAGACGCCTCTCAGCAGCTTTTGCAGGATGCCATGCATGGTGGCCGCGCCGAGCAGCAGCGTTTCCTGGCGGCCGCGCAGGTGCAGGATACGGTCGGTGAAGATGTGGCCGCGCTCGAGGTCGCCGGCGAGCTGCACCTCGTCGATTGCGACGAAGGCAACGTCGGTCTCGCGCGGCATGGCTTCGACGGTGCAGACCGAATATTTCGCGCCGGGCGGCTGGATTTTTTCCTCGCCGGTGATGAGCGCCACCTTGTGGGCGCCGACCTTTTCGCAGACGCGGGCATAGACCTCGCGCGCCAGAAGGCGGAGCGGCAGGCCGATAATGCCGCTCTCATGCGCCACCATGCGCTCGATGGCGAGATGGGTCTTGCCGGTGTTGGTCGGACCCAGCACGGCAGTCACGTCGCGACCCGACAGGATCAGCGGCTCGGTGTGTTTCGGCTGGATGTTCATCGGCCTGGAGATGAGGCTTTCTGCATCGTGTTGTCGGGAGCGCGCCTCGCATGGCGCGTATGACAGGCGACACATAGGGATTTCAGGCGCGAAGCGAAAGCGGAATGTTCCGGCCGGCAGTCCCACGGTTCGTCGTTGAGGTCTCAATTAACAGTTGGAACGAGTCTGGAACGAATCGGCGACGAATCAGTGACTCCGGCAGATTCAGCTTTTGTTCACGGCTACATGTGGATTTTGCGAGCCTGAGTCTCACCATATGCTGAATCGCGGAAACTGGCCCGATTCCTGCAAGGCGACCATTGGCGTTAACCTTTGCCGGCCGGGCATCGTCGTGATCCGATACGCCTCGGCCAACATTATGAAATTGCTGAATTTTCTTAATCGGCCTTAACCATTTTCCGGTGGTATTCGGCCCTGGTCGTTAACGTTCCGCTCAAAGCCGGAACGAATGGGTGACGAATCAGCGATGGCGGGATTTTCCTGGTTTGTTCACCCCAACATCTTGTGTTATCCACAGCTTGTCCACCGAGAATTCTCAGCTTGCGAACCGGGTTTTGCACAGGGCGCCTGGAAATCGTTAATCTTTGCGTGCCGGAACGGGTCATTGTCTCGCGCGCAGCCCGGGAACATCGCCGGCCGGCGATGAAAAAAACGGGCCATAAGCCGGCCCGTCCTACCGGGCGAAATGCTGTCGTTCAGGCGAAATACTGGCCGCCATTGGCTGTGATGGTCGAACCGGTGATGAAACCGGCGTCCTCAGAGGCGAGGAAGACGACGCAACGCGCGATCTCTTCCGGTTCGCCGAGGCGGCCGACCGGAATCTGCGGGATGATGCGTTCATTCAGCACCTTCTCGTCGATCGCCTTGACCATCTCGGTGGCGATGTAGCCGGGGCAGATGACATTGACTGTGATGCCCGCGCGCGCGCCCTCCTGCGCCAGCGCCTTCGAGAAGCCGATGTCGCCGGCCTTTGCGGCGGAATAGTTGACCTGGCCGGCCTGGCCTTTCTGGCCGTTGATGGAGGAGATGGTGATGACGCGGCCGAATTTGCGGTCGCGCATGCCGCCCCACAGCGGATGCGTCATGTTGAAGACGCCAGACAGATTGGTGTCGATGACTTCCTTCCACTGCTCGCGCGTCAGCTTGTGGAACATGGCGTCACGGGTAATGCCGGCATTGTTGACCAGCACCGAGACCGGGCCGAGATCGGCCTCGACCTGTTTGATTCCGGCGGCACAGGCGTCGTAGTCGGCGACCGACCATTTGTAGGCCTTGATGCCGGTTTGTGCGCTGAACTTCCCCGCTGCCTCGTCATTGCCGGCATAGTTGGCGGCAACGGTGTAACCGGCATTCTTCAGGCCGATCGATATGGCGGCGCCGATGCCGCGCGATCCACCGGTGACGAGCGCTACTTTGGTCATTGAAAGTTCTTCCTCCCTTTGGTCGGAAGAAGGGAATAGGGAGTAGGGAATAGCGAGTAGGGATCGATATCCCGCCGCGCTGCTCCTTCTTCCCTATTCACTACTCCCTATTCACTACTCACTTCTTGTTCACAGCGCTTCCACGCACAGAGCGACGCCCATGCCGCCGCCGATGCACAGCGTGGCAAGGCCCTTCTTGGCGCGGCGGCGGCGCATCTCGAAAACCAGCGTGTTGAAGACGCGGGCGCCCGACGCGCCGATCGGATGGCCGATGGCGATGGCGCCGCCATTGACGTTGACGATCGACGTATCCCAGCCCATGCCCTTGTTGACGGCGCAGGCCTGCGCAGCGAAGGCTTCATTGGCCTCGACAAGGTCGAGGTCCTTGACCGACCAGCCGGCCTTCTCGAGCGCCCGCTTCGAGGCGGGAATAGGTCCGGTGCCCATGATCGCCGGATCGACGCCGGCCGTCGCCCATGAGGCGATGCGCACCAGCGGGGTGATGCCGCGCCGCGTGGCTTCGGCCTCGCTCATCAGCAGCGCGCCGGCGGCGCCGTCATTGATGCCCGACGCGTTGGCGGCGGTCACGGTGCCGTCCTTGTCGAAAGCCGGCTTCAGCTTGGACATGGCGTCGATGGTGGCGCCGTGGCGGATGTACTCGTCCTGGTCGACGACAGTGTCGCCCTTCCTGCCCTTGATCGTGAAGGCGACGATCTCGTCCTTGAACTTGCCGGCCTTCTGCGCGGCCTCGGCCTTGTTTTGCGAGGCCAGCGCAAACTGGTCCTGGTCGTCGCGGGTGATCTGGAACTGGCGGGCGACGTTCTCGGCGGTGTTGCCCATGTGGTAGCCGTTGAAGGCGTCCCACAACCCGTCCTTGATCATGGTGTCGATCATCTTGTAGTCGCCCATCTTGACGCCGGCGCGCAGGTGCTCGGCGTGCGGCGACAGCGACATCGATTCCTGGCCGCCGGCGATGATCACAGTGGCGTCGCCGGCGGCGATCTGCTGCATGCCGAGCGCGATGGCGCGCAGGCCAGAGCCGCAAACCTGGTTGAGCCCCCAGGCGGTGGTCTCCTGGGGCAGGCCGGCATTGATCGACGCCTGGCGGGCGGGGTTCTGGCCCTGCGCGGCGGTCAGCACCTGGCCGAGAATGACCTCGTCGACTTCACCCGGCTCGACGCCGGCGCGCGCCAAAAGCTCCCTGATGACGACGGCGCCAAGTTCATGCGCCGGGGTGGCGGCGAAGGCGCCGTTGAAAGAGCCGACAGCCGTGCGTGCGGCGCTGGCAACGACGATTGAATTGGAAGCGGACATTTTTCTCTCCAGACTTCGAGGTGTCGTGTTCTTGGGGGCTTGCTGGGACTTTTCTTGCCCGTTCCACACCCCAAGTCAAACCGGAAATGGGCATGCCGGCCAAGCGCCGCAAGCAGGGCGTGAGCGGCCGGCGGGATCGCCCAACCTTTGCTGCGCAGCATAATTGGCCGGCCATGCAGCAATAAATGATGCCGCACTGCACAAAGCGCTTGGAATTATAGAGCTTTTGCGCATATCCTTAAAAATGGCGCAATCGTTACCGGCGGCTTACTCAGGCGCGCCGGTGTCCCGGGAGGATGCTGATGGCCGCGAAAGACGACCCTATCATTATCAAGAAATATGCCAATCGCCGGCTCTACAACACCGGCACCAGCACCTATGTCACGCTCGAGGATCTGGCCGAGATGGTCAAGAAGGGCGAGGAGTTCACCGTCCAGGACGCCAAGACCGGTGACGACATTACCCATCCGGTGCTGACGCAGATCATCTTCGAACTGGAGAACAAGGATGGGCAGAACATGCTGCCGATCCCGTTCCTGCGTCAGCTGATCGCTTTCTATGGCGACCAGATGCAGCAGATCGTGCCGAGCTTCCTCGAACAGTCGATGATGGCCTTCTCCAAGGAACAGGAGCGGTTCCGCGAGCAGATGAAGGGCGCGATCGGCAAGTCGCCGCTGGATGTGATGAAGATCGCCACTCCGATCAAGGCGCTGGAAGAGCAGACACGCCGCAACATGGAAATGTTCCAGAACGCGATGCGCCTGTTCACGCCCTTCCCGACCGCCGCCACAAATGCTGCGGCCGCGGCTGCACCCGAGCCGGCCCGCAAGGACGTCGCGGAAAAGAGCGGCGACGACCTTCAGGAACTGAAGCAACAGATCGCCGCCATGCAGCGCAAGCTCGACACCATGTCGTAAGCGACCGCCGCATGGTCGATCGCCCTCAGTTGGTCGAGGCGGCCGTCACGGGTCGATTTTCAGCTGCCACGGTTCCCAGATATCGTCGGGCTGGCCGTCGAGCGAGCGGTAGAAGGCTTTGGCCGGCGAGTTGGATTTCAGCACCGTCCATTTGATGGCGGAGGCGCCAATGCTCAAAGCGTGTTGGCGAAGCTGTTCAACAAGCGCATGGCCGACCCCCATGCCGCGCGTCGCTTCAGTGACGTAGAGTTCCTTCAGCCAGACAACCGGCTTCAGGTCGTAGGTCCAGGGGATGAGGTAGTGGACGGCGATGCCGACGATCACGCCCTCGCGCTCCGCCACCAACACGCCGAACCGGGGCGATGGTCCCAGCCCGTGCTCGATGAGGTTCGCTTAGGTGACGCGAAGCTTGTCGTCATAACCCTAAGACGGCTAGCGCCCGCATGAGGGCGAGCACCGCACCGACATCCTGGCGCACGAATGGACGAATTCTAACCATCGCCTTTGCATGCTTGCTCCAGCCCGACCATATCGCGTGGACGCTGCCGCGCAGCCTGGCCTTGGCCTCACGCGTGCAAGACACCGGGCTCCTTGCCTGAAGCGAAAGGAAGGTCCTCGTCCTGCCAACCGGTTATGCCGCCGATCATGATCTTCACGGGACGACCGAGGCTGGCCAGCTTGAAGGCCGCCTGATCCGCGCCATTGCAATGCGGTCCCGCGCAATAGACGACGAACAGCGTCTTTTCGGGCCATTGCACCATCCGCTCGGCCGATATTTCGCGGTGGGGCAGATGCAGCGCGCCCGGCACATGGCGGCGTCCATAGGCTTCCGGCGAACCGACCACATGCAGGAGAACAAAGTCCGGCTCCCCGGCACGCAGTGCGGCGGCGACGTCGGAACAGTCGGTCTCGACGGAAAGCCGGCGCAGAAAATGGTCGCGGGCGATATCCGGCGATGCCGCCGGAATGTCTGTCACGTGGCTCATCCTCGTATCTCCATTGCTGATGCGACGGAGAGATAAGACAGGAAGCAGGGCGATTGCAGCTGGCAGCTTTGCCATATATCGTCAAGATCATGCCATCCTCTGCCAATCCGCGCCCTGCCAACCCTCTTGTCGTTGCCGTTGCCTATGACGGGCTGTGCACGTTCGAGTTTGGCGTGGCGGTTGAGATCTTCGCCTTGCCCCGGCCGGAAATGGGTGAGGATTGGTACCGTTTTGCGGTTGCCGGTATTGATACCGGTGAAATGCGCGCGCTGGGCGGCGTGCGTATTGTTGCCGACGGCGGGATCGATCTGATCGGCCAGGCCGGCACGGTGATCGTACCGGGATGGCGCGGAACGGAGGCTCCGGTGCCGCCGGCGCTGATCGAGGCGCTTCGAAAGGCACACGAGCGCGGCTCTCGCATTCTTTCGATCTGTTCGGGCGTGTTCGTGCTTGCGGCGGCCGGCCTGCTTGCGGGCAAAAGAGCGACGACGCACTGGCGCTATAGCGAGAAGCTGACGGAGCTCTACCCTGACATCACCGTGGTTCCGGATGTCCTGTACATCGATGAGGGCAATGTCCTGACTTCCGCCGGCAGTGCCGCGGGCATCGACCTCTGCCTGCATCTGGTTCGGCGCGACTTCGGCACCAAGGCTGCAAACATGGTGGCGCGCCGTCTGGTCGTGCCGCCGCATCGCGACGGCGGCCAGGCGCAGTATGTCGAAAGTTCCGTTCCCGAGCTGCACGAGCGCAGCCGGCTTGGACCGTTGATCGACAGGATGCGCGCCGATATTGCCGCCGACTATCCCGTCGCCATCTTGGCCGAGCTTGCCGGTATGAGCGAGCGGACGTTCCTGCGCCGGTTCGCGGCCGCAACCGGCGTCACGCCGGCGCGCTGGCTGCTCTCGGAACGGCTTTCGCGTGCGCGCACGCTGCTGGAAGACACCGCCATGCCGATCGAACGGATTGCCGAGACTGCCGGCTTTGGCGCGGCAGGCACGCTGCGGCATCATTTTCGTCAGCAGTTCGCCACGACGCCCGTCGCGTACCGTGCGCGGTTCGGGAACACGGCCAGGTCGGCTTAAGTCACGCGTCCCTCATAGCGGCCACGCGGCCTGATGATGCTGCCGCTAATGATCTGTTCGACCATATGCGCGGCCCAGCCGACACTGCGTCCGAGCGCAAACAGCTGGAACGGTGCATCGCGCGGCAAGCCAAGGCCGCGCGTTAGTGCGGCCAGGGCGAAGTCGATGTTGGGCTGGGCACCGACCGCCGCCATGGCGGCTTTTTGCAGCTGTTGCAGCGTCTCGTCGACAGGGATGACTTCCAGAAGTGCGGTGGCACGGGGATCGCCGTCGGGATAGAGCGGATGGCCGAACGCCGGCAAGGGCCGATCATGGCCGAGCCAGCGCCGGATCGCCGCATCCGCGCCGTGGGCTGCTGCATCTTCAGCCAGTTGCATCACCGCTTCGCCGGCACCACCGTGGCGCGGGCCGGACAGCGTTGCCAGGCCGGCCAGCAGGCATGCGGCAGGCGAGGCGCCTGTGGACGCTGCGACGCGGGCGGCGAAGGTCGATGCGTTGAGTTCATGATCGGCGAGCAGGACGAGGGCGCAGCGGATCGCTTCCGCGCCGGCATCATTCACCGACCAGCCCTGCGCCAGGCGCTTATGGACGGGCGCTGTGCCGGTTCCGGCGCCCAGCGACTGCGCCAGCGCTGCGACTGTGTGCGCGGCTTCAGTGCACAGCGAGGCGGCGCTGCGCCCGAGCGAAGGCCGCCCCTGGCCGGCAAGCATGGCAAGCTGCCCAAAGGCCGAGGCGCGGCCGACTGGATGAGGCGCTTCAGGTGACGGAGCTTTGAACGTCACTGGTTCGGCCGAGGCCCACAGCAGAGCGGCGGTTTCCTCCAGCGTCGCCGATTTGGCGAGCGCAACGGCGTCTTGCCCTCGGTAGATGAGGCGCCCGTGCAGAACGGTCGAAATTGCTGTTGCGATCGAGGGTTCGCCCCAGGCGATCGCACTCTCGGCGATGGCCGAGGGACTGCGGCCGCGCGCCCGGCGGGTCGCCAGTGCGGCGATGTCGTCGGCGCGGTACTGGCTGCGGCGCGGGTCGCTCTCATCCGGCCGCATGCCGATGCGGCCACGGCTGACATAGGCGTAGAGCGTCTGCGGCCGGACCTTGAGCCTTTCCAGCGCCTCTTCCCGCGACAGCCATTCGGACATTTTCAGCCCATACATTGATTATATTGATCAAGATTGATCGAGGCGCAGCCTAACCCTTATCTCCCATGCAGAAAAGCTGCAAGGAGATGAGATATGGCGAACGGGCTCGATGATGTGGTGGCGGCGGAGACCGTGCTCTCCGATGTCGATGGCCTTGGCGGCCGCCTGACGATCCGCGGTCATTCGCTGCCGGAATTGGCGGGACGCTGGCGCTATGCGCAAGTGGTTCGCCTGTTGCTCGACGGCTTCTTCGACGGCCTTCCCGGCGATGCCGAACTGGCAGCGAGGCTGGGCAAGGCTCGCGTCGAGGTGTTCGAGCGGCTTGCGCCCTCGCTGCCGCTGCTCGCACCGCTTGAGATCTATAGCGCCATGCGCGCCGGCATGGCGCTGCTGCCGGATGGCGAGACACCGACGGACGCCTTGCGGCTGATCGCGGCGCCCGCCGTGCTGACGCCGGCTCTGCTGCGCGTGGCGCGTGGCGAGCAGCCGATCGCACCTGACGCGAAGGCCGATCATGCCGCCGACATGCTGAGGATGCTCGAGGGATCCGTCCCGTCGCCGGCGCTGGCAAGGGCACTCGACACCTATCTGGTGACCGTCTGCGATCACGGCCTCAACGCCTCGACCTTCGCCACCCGCGTCGTCGCATCGACGCTGGCCGGTCTGACATCGTCGGTGCTGGCCGGGCTCGGCGCGCTCAAGGGGCCCCTGCACGGCGGCGCGCCCGGCCCGGTGATCGAGATGCTCGATGCAATCCAGGCGCATGGCGACGCGGCCGGTTGGCTGCGCGAGAAGGTCGCGCATGGCGAGCGCATCATGGGTTTCGGCCATCGTATCTACCGCGTGCGCGATCCGCGCGCCGATGTACTGAAAGCCGTCGTGCGGCAGCTCGGCAGCGAGGGCGAAGCCGGCCGCCGCCTGGCCTTCGCCGAACAGGTCGAGCACACGGCGCTCGAAGTGCTGCGGATCGCCAAGCCGCAGCGCTCGCTGCAGACCAATGTCGAGTTTTACACAGCGCTTGTGCTTGAGGCGGCTGGCTTTCCGCCACAGGCGTTCAGCAATGTCTTTGCCGCCGGACGTGTCGCCGGCTGGATCGCCCATGCGCGCGAACAGCAGACGACGGGGCGGCTGATCCGTCCACAGTCGCGCTATGTCGGGCCGGTGCCGGACCTCGTGGCCTGAGGTTCCAAGTTCAGATTGTTGCGAAGAGGACCCCACCCTAGCTTGCCGGGGCGAGCCACGAATCTCGCCCGTCCTTCGGACCCCCACAAGGGGAGGGCAGCTGGCGCGCGCCGCCGAAACGTCGGTGGTTTGCTGAGATCAGCGTCTACCAAGTCTCCCTCCCCCTTGTGGGGAGGGATCAAGGGTGGGGGTATTCGTAGGGCGAAGACCTGGGCGTGGAGGACCATTCCCCATGACCAAAATTTCATGTGATCACGCGACCGTGTTCGTGTTCTTGCCTTGGTCATCCCTTATATGCTGCACTGCAATATAAGTCCGCTGCCGTCGAACCCGCCCGATTTCCGGGCGGAATGAGGCAGCAGCGACCAAACTGAACAGGAACGCCATGACCAAAAACGGCAAGGCGGAGGAAACGAAGAAGATCAACATTGCGCTGCAGGGAGGCGGCTCGCACGGGGCTTTCTCCTGGGGCGTACTCGACCGGCTGCTGGAGGATGGCAGGCTCGACATTTCAGCCGTGTCCGGCACCAGCGCCGGCGCGATGAATGCGGTGGCGCTGGCCGATGGTTTTGTGCGCGGCGGCGTCGAGGGTGCACGGCAAAAGCTCGACGATTTCTGGCGCGCGGTGGCGGCCAAGGGCCGCTTCAGCCCGGTGCAGCGCATGCCGTGGGACGTCGCCTGGGGCAACTGGTCGATCGAGAACACGCCCGGCTATTTCTTCTTCGACACCATGTCGCGAGTGTTTTCGCCCTATGTCGCCAATCCGCTGGGCTTGAACCCGCTGCGCGACGTGGTCGAGCAGGAGATCGATTTCAAAAATGTCCACGCCTGCAAGTCGATGGAGCTGTTCATTTCGGCGACCAATGTCGAGACCGGCCAGCTGCGCGTCTTTTCCGACGGCGAGATCGACCTCGACACGGTGATGGCCTCGGCCTGCCTGCCGCAATTGTTCCGCGCCGTCGAGATCAAGGGCGTGCCCTATTGGGATGGCGGCTATGGCGGCAATCCGGCGCTGTTTCCGTTCTTCAAGACGGCGGCGACGGAGGATGTGCTGCTGGTGCAGATCAATCCGGTGGTGCGCGAGGGCACGCCGAAAAGCGCCAACGAAATCCAGAACCGCATCGACGAGATCACCTTCAATGCCGGGCTGCTGAACGAATTCCGCTCGATCGCCTTCGTCAAGGAGCTGATCGCCGCCGGCCGGCTGCCGCCTGGCGAATACCGCGACATCCGCATGCACCGCATCGATGCCGACGAAGCGTTCAAGGATCTGTCGGCGTCATCCAAGGTCAACGCCGAATGGGCTTTTTTGACCTATTTGCGCGACCTTGGCCGCATAGCGGCGAGCGACTGGCTGGAGGAGAATTACGACGCCGTCGGCAAGCGGCCGACGCTCGATCTTTCCGGCGAACTAGATGACGGCTTCAAACCGGTGCGCGGGCCGGCACCGGGACGGCGGGTGAAGGAATTTCTCGCCGCCCGCAAGAAGCCGGACGCGGAACGCCGGCGGGCCTGAGTCCGCCCGGATCGATCAAGACGATCAGCGAAGTGTTCGGAAATCGGAGTAGCGCCGATGACTTTCCGTCCCGGAACAACCGTTGCGTGTGACGGTATACAAAATCATACTGACGCCTGCTGCCATTCACTGAGTGGCTACGCAGGTCGCGCCCACATTTGAGCGTCAAAAACTAGTGCGGGCACAGGGGGTATCAGTGCTCAAAACGCCTTGAAAACAAAGCGCCTCCAACATCCGTATGGTTCCGAGACTGTCGTTCCGCCGCCTGACGGGGCGCCGATAAAACCGTTTTCGTTGGCCACACTACATCGCCTGGCACAATGTTCCTGCAACTTTTCGACTGTATTGCGATGCTACTTTGATGTAGAAGCCCGGCTTCGCCGTTCACGGCAAATTGAACACGGCCTGGCGCGCACCCATATCGGCGACGCGCCCGAGTTGGAAGACACGGTAGCTGTTAGACGACGGACTCCTGTTGGATAACGACTTGGCCGAACCCCGCAGTGGAAAAACAATGATGCCGAAGATCAGGTTTCACAAGCTTGCCGCTATTGTCGTGCTCATCGGCTTCGCCGCCTGGATGGGAACAGGCGCGTTCTCGTCCGTCGGCAGCGCCGCTGTCGAAGGTGCTGGCAAGGCAGGCGATCAGGCCAAGCCGGGCGATCAGGCCAAGGCACCGGATGCAACCAAGACCGCCGAGGCCGAACCGAAGGCGCCGCTGCGCACCGTCGCTGTGGTGACGCCGCCGCGCAAGACCTATGCCCGCGCCATCCGCATTTCCGGGCTGACCGAGGCCGACAAGCGCGCCGTGCTGGCGACGCGCGTCGCCGGCGTCATCGAAAAGCTGCCGGTCAAGCAGGGCGATCACGTCAAGACCGGCGACCTGGTGCTGATGCTGGCGGCCGAAGAAAAGATCTCGATGGTCGACAGTGCCAGGCAGCTCGTCGCGCAGCGCCAGGCTGAACTCGACGCATCGCTGCGGCTCATGAAGACCGGCAATCTGCCCAAGCTGCAGCTCGACACGGCGCGTTCGAACCTGACCGCTGCGCAGTCGCAGCTGGAAACGGCGCAGGCCGAACTCGAGCGCAATCTGGTCAAGGCGCCCTTCGACGGCGTCATCGACCGGGTGCCGGTGGAGCTCGGCAGTTCCATCATGCAGGGCGGCGAGGTGGCAACCATCCTCAAGCTCGATCCGGTGATTGCGCGCGGCGAAGTCAGCGAACGCGACCTCGGCTATCTCAAGCTCGGCGACAAGGCTGCTGTGCGGCTGGTCAGCGGCCAGACCGTCGAAGGCACGGTGCGCTACATCAGCCGCGACGCCTCGTCGGCGACCCGCACCTTCCGCGTCGAGATTGCCGTGCCCAATGCCGATGGCTCCGTGCCGGCGGGCATGACGGCCGAGATTTCGCTCAGCGCGCAGCCGACCGATGCCGTCATGTTGCCGCGCTCCGTGGTGACGCTGGGCGACAAGGGCGACCTTGGCATCCGTGCCGTCGACAAGGACAACAAGGTGGTGTTCTTCCCGATCGACCTCGTTGACGACTCGCCGAAGGGCCTGGTGCTTGGCGGCATTCCAGCCGATGCCCGCGTCATCGTCGCCGGCCAGGAACTCGTCAAGGAAGGCGACGTCGTCAAGCCGGTCGAGGCCGACCAGGCGACCATCCAGAAGCTGTTGGGCGAAGCGACAACGCAGTAGCGCCGGAGCGGCCCCGGCCGGGGACAGCCGGGGCGGGGACAACCGGCGGCAATGCGGCTCCTGAAATCTTGAGAACAGGCCATGGATATCGTCAAACTCGCGATCAACAATGCCCGGCTGACCATTGCGGTGCTGGTGTTCCTGCTGCTGGCGGGCTGGGTCGCCTATCAGTCGACGCCGAAGGAAGCGGAACCCGACGTTCCGATTCCGATGATGTATGTCAGCCTGATCTATCAGGGCATTTCGCCTGAGGATTCCGAGCGCCTTCTGCTGCGGCCGATGGAAAGCAAGCTGAAGAGCCTCAAGGGCCTCAAGGAAATGCGCTCGGCCGCCTTCCAGGGCGGCGGCTATGTGCTGGTCGAGTTCCAGCCGCAGACCAATCTGGCGACAGCACTTCAGGACACGCGCTCCAAGGTGCAGGACGGCAAGGCCGACCTGCCGCAGGCGGCCGAAGAACCCGTCGTCACCGAGGTCAACATCTCCGAATTCCCCGTGCTGGTGGTGACGTTGTCGGGCGAATTGCCCGAGCGCGTGCTGACGGCTGCCGCGCGCGAATTGCGCGACCGCATCGAGGAAGTGCCCGGCGTTCTCGAAGGCTCGCTGCAGGGCGCGCGCGACGATCTTGTCGAGGTCGTCATCGACCCGATGAAGCTGTCCTCCTACGGGCTGCAGCTCGACCAGCTGATCGGCGCCGTCGGCGCTTCCAACAGCCTGGTCGCCGCCGGCAACATCGAGGGTTCGGAAGGCAAATACGCGGTCAAGGTGCCGTCGCTGATCGAGACACCCGAGGATGTGGCTTCGCTTCCGGTGGTCGCCGGGCCTAATGCCGTGGTGCAGGCGAAGGACATCGCCACGGTGCGTTCGACCTTCGCCGACGCCGAGACCATCACCCGCCTCAACGGTAAGCCGGCCATCGCCATCGAAGTCAAGAAGCGCATCGGCGCCAATCTGATCGACACGCTGGCCAAGGTGCGGGAAGTGTCCGACGCCTATGTCAAGACCATGCCGGAAGGCATGAACATCACCTACACGCAGGACAAGTCTGTCTTCGTCAACCAGTTGCTGGGCGACCTGCAGAACCACGTGATGATCGCCGTCATCCTGGTGTTCATCGTCATCCTCTATGCGCTGTCCGGCCGCGCCTCGCTGCTGATCGGGCTTGCCATTCCGTCATCCTTCCTGATCGGCATCCTGCTCTTGGCGATGATGGGCTACACCATCAACATGATCGTGCTGTTCAGCCTTATCCTGGCGGTCGGCATGCTGGTCGACGACGCCATCATCGTCACCGAATTCGCCGAACGGCGCATGGGCGAAGGCATGCCGAAGGCGGAAGCCTTCACGCTTGCCGCCAAGCGCATGGCCGGTCCGGTCATCGCCGCGACGATGACGCGCATCGCGGCGTTTTCGCCGCTGCTGTTCTGGCCCGGCATCATCGGCGACTTCATGAAATACATGCCGATCACGCTGATCGTCACGCTGTCGGCCTCGATGCTTTATGCGCTGGTGTTCGCGCCGACGCTGGGCGCGCTTTTCGCCAAGGCGCCGGAGCATCACGAGGAACAAAATCGCGACGGCTGGTACATGGCGCTGGTCAAGCAGGCGGTGCGCTTCCCCATCACCGTGCTGGTGCTCACCGCCGTGCTGCTCACCGGCGTCGGCTTCGCCTATTCGAAATATGGCGCCGGCGTCGAGTTCTTCCCCAGCGTCGAGCCCGATTACGGCCTGCTCTATGTGCATGCCCGCGGCAATCTCTCCCTGGCCGAAATGGACACGGCGACCAGGATCGCCGAAAACCGGCTGCTTGGCTGGCCTGGCGTCAAATCGGTCTATACCCGCGTCGGCAAGACGCAGGGCGGCGGACAGGACGTGCCGGAGGACGTCGTCGGCGTCATCCAGTATGAGTTCATCGACTGGCGCGAGCGCAAATCGGCGAACAATATCCTGGATGAGCTGCGCACCGTCATGGCCGGCATTCCCGGCGTCGATGTCGAGGTGCGCGTGCCGGAGGCCGGTCCTCCGACGGGCAAGGCGGTCCAGCTCCGGCTTTCGGCCATCGATCCCAAAGGGCTCGACGACCAGGCCCGCGCGGTTGCGGCGCGCATCGCCAAGGTGCCCGGCGTCATCGACGTGTCGGACGGCCTGCCGCCGCCCGGCGTCGACTGGGCGCTCGAGGTCGACCGCGCCAAGGCGGCGCAGTATGGCATCAGCCCGACGGCCGTCGGCACGGTGGTGCAATTGGTGACCAATGGGTTGAAGCTGTCGGAATACCGGCCGGCCGGCGCCGACGATGCCGTCGACATCAGGCTGCGCCTGCCCGAAGACCGGCGCACGCTGTCGACGCTCGACGAACTCCGGGTGCAGACCGCGCAAGGCTCGGTGCCGATCTCGAACTTCGTCGTGCGCAAGCCGGAGCCGACCGTCGGCATCCTCAACCGCATCGATGGCGCCCGCACCGTGGTCGTCCAGGCCAACGTCGCCGCCGGTAACCAGGTTGCGGCGGTGCAGGCGGAGGTGACCAAGGCGGTCACCGACATGAAGCTCGACAACGGCATACGCTGGAAGCTGGCGGGGTCGAACGAGGACAGCGCCGAAGCCAGCGCCTTCCTCGGCAAGGCTTTTGGCGCCGCGATCTTCCTGATCTTCCTGGTGCTGCTAATGCAGTTCAACAAGTTCACCAGCGTGCTGCTGGTGCTGTCCTGCGTGGTCATGGCGACGATCGGCGTGTTCCTGGGGCTGCTGCTGACAGGCGAAGCCTTCGGCATCGTCATGTCGGGCATCGGCGTCATCGCGCTGGCCGGTGTGGTGGTGAACAACAACATCGTGCTCATCGACACCTATGACCGGCTGCGCGAAGAAGGCTGGGACAAGATGGAAGCGGTGCTGCAGACCTGCCGCGAGCGCGCCCGCCCGGTGGTGCTGACGGCGGTCTCGGCCATCCTCGGCGTTCTGCCGATCGCCTTTGGTCTCGGCCTCGAAATCTTCCATCACGAGACGACGATCAACGCGCCGTCGACGCAATGGTGGATTTCGTTGTCCTCGGCGATCGTCTTCGGCCTGTCCTTTGCCACGCTGCTGACGCTGGTGGTGACGCCGTCCATGCTGATGATCTTCACGCGCAGCAAGAACAGCCGCTTCTATGCCTTCTTCCGCCGGCTGTTCGGCCGCGACAAGAAACGGGATGCGTCCACGGGGCCGAAGCCGGGTCCGCTCGATGAGCCGGCAATCGCCTTCCCGAAAGCCGCGGAATAGCTGCATTCGACCAGTCGGACAAAAGGCCGCCCGGAACAACCGGGCGGCCTTTTGCATTGTCCCCTCGCATCTGAAGAGCAAAGCGAGGGACTCTTATGACCGTCAGCACCATTCTCATCATAGTTCTGATCCTGATCCTGATCGGCGCCGTACCGGCCTGGCCGCATTCGCGCTCCTGGGGTTATGGGCCGTCCGGAATAGTCGGCGTTGTGCTTGTGGTGCTGCTGATCCTGGTGCTGATGGGCAGGGTTTGATCGGGGCAGGAGACCTCTGCGATCAGCGGGTCCTCGCCCGATGAAGTGCTGGCAATAGGCATACGGCGGTGCCAACCCCCACTCCGGCCGCTGCGCGGCCACCTCTCCCCATGTCCATGGGGGAGAGGAAATGCCAAGCTTTTCAAGGCAGCGATCTTGGCGATTAGCATTTCCTCTCCCCCACGAATGTGGGGGTAGAGGTGGCTGGGCGAAGCCGAGACGGAGCGGGGGAGCTCCATATGCGATTGGCCCGAAATCGAGATGACGAGCACACGCTGTGCCCCCTTGGCCACCCCGCACCCTTGCGTATACGCTGCCGGCACGACAATCACCGAGGGAGCCATCAAGGTGAACACCGCCAGCCCGCCCAGGCCGCTCGCCGAGATCGCCAGCTATCACGCCCACATCTACTATGTCGGGCAAGCCGAACGGCAGCAGGCCGAATGGCTGCGCCTGCGCATCGGCGAACGCTTCCGCGTGCGCCTGGGCAACTGGCGCGACGAGCCGGTCGGCCCGCACGAACAGGCCATGTACCAGGTCTCCTTCGCCACCGAGATCTTCGCCACGCTGGTCCCCTGGCTGATGCTTAACCATGGCGGCCTGAGCATCCTCATCCACCCCAACACCACCAACCCCAAGCGCGACCATCTGGTCGATCCGATCTGGATCGGGCGGCCGCTGGGGGTGCATGGCGAGGTGCTGGGAGAAGAGGATGAAGCGGAAGAGGCGCTGGAGGTGAATACGGAACCGACCCTGGGGGCTTAGGGAGGGCGTTCTGCAAAGTAGAGACTTGGCCCATGGAGACGCGTTCACCAATAGCCCAGTTCAGGCATGCATGACCGGCCGCTTTACGCCTCAAGCCGTATCCTATGCCTTCATCATTGCTTCGTCGAAGATGCCGAACCAGCGTGGGGCCGTTGGAGCGATGGACCGTCGATGGATGGCAAGGGAGAGTTCTCCCTGGTCGCCGGTACGCCGAGGCGGGGCCGCCGAATAGGCAAAAGATTGCAATAAGGACGCAGCCGGCACTCGGTTCCCGCGGAGTCGGGCGCACCGGTTCGTACGGGAGCAACTGGCGCTCCGCACGAGGGACAGGGCAACTCACTGGTGACTGGGTGCGTGCCTGACGAAGCTCTTCGTTTCGGCTGAGATAAATGCTCTCACTTACGGAACATCGCAGGTTCGTCGAAGTTGGAAAGCTACGGAGGACGTGCACATGAACAGTGTCATCTATCTTATCGGCCTTATCGTTGTCGTGCTCGCGGTCCTCTCCTTCCTCGGTTTTCACTAGGTGGCCTCATGCAGCATGAGAACGATCAGGGCGGACAGCCCACCGATTTCGACAAGGCGAAAAGCGACGTCTCCGACAGACTTCGCCAGGAAAATGAGCGTGCCAGCGAGTTGCTTCACGACGCGCGGGACGAGGTGACCCGTAAGGCTGGCGACTATGCATCTGAAGCCACGCAGGTCATCTCCGACAAGGCGGAGGAGGCGCAGCGCGACATCGGATCGAGCTTGGCGGCGTTGGGTGGTGCACTGCGAGCCGCCAGCGATCACCTTGCCAGCAACGATGAAAGGAACGCATCGAAGTTCGCTTTGGATGCTGCCAGTGGCCTTGAGCGGCTTTCATCGTCCTTGAAACAGAAGCCCTTTAGCCAAGTCCTTGATGACGTGCAGTCCTTCGGCCGGCAAAATCCCGGTGTCCTGCTTGCGGGATCGGTGTTGGCCGGATTGGCTCTCGGGCGGTTCATCAAGGCTTCTCCGCCGGCAACGCCCGATTCTGAGGCCGCTCCGGGAGGCCTCAGATCACACACCGATCAGCCACAGGGTTGGTCCGCTGATCGTCCACAAGATTTTGGCGTGGTCGGCGATGATGGCGCCACGCAGATCGCGGAGCAGGACAGATGAACAACCAGGACAATCCCAGCCTTGCCGGGCTAGTCACCGATTTGGCCCAGAATGTAACCACTCTGGTGCAAACCGAGGCGAGGCTGTTTCGGGCCGAGCTCTCTGAAAAGCTTACCAAAGCCGGAGCAGGTGCCGCGGAAGTGCTGGGCGGCGCGATTTGCCTGCTCGCCGCGCTCTTGGTGTTGCTGCAGGCGCTCATTATCGCACTGACGCGGGCAGGGCTTGGCGCGGGGTGGTCTTCCCTGCTGGTCGGTGTGGTCGTGGCGGTCCTCGGCGTCATCCTGCTGCGGACCGGGACGGCCAGCATGGCGCCTTCGGAACTTACCCCCGACCGGACCCAGGGACAGCTGAAGCGCGACGCGAGCGCGATTAAGGAACAGGTGAGATGAAAGAGAAATCCGCAGCCGAACTTGAACGCGAGGCCGAGGCGGCGCGCGCCCGGGTGATGGAGACCGCCGAATCCATTCGAGGCAAGATGACGCCGGGACAATTGCTGGATGAGTTCACCGGGCTGTTCTCGGGAGGGGAGAGCGCGGCCATGCTCAGCAATCTCAGAACGCAGGTCCGAGACAATCCTTTGCCGGTCACCATGGTGGGCGCAGGTCTGGCCTGGCTGATGTTCGGCAGCGGTGCCTCAAACACCGCCCACCGTTCGGCTGGCTATCCATTGCCTTCAGCGCCGGGACGACATGATGTAGCAGGGGAGCGCGGCGGTTTGGGCGGCACGCTCTCCGACGCCGCGGAATCGCTCTCCTCGAGCGCTACCAGCGTCGGCGACACCATATCGAGCACCGCAAGAGCCGCTGCGGCGGGTCTGACGGGAAGCGCTGCCAATGCAAGCTCGACGACTGGGGACATGGCGGCGAAAGCCAGCCGCTCCGCGCAAGATCTGTTGGAGGACCAACCCTTGGCCGTAGCGGCCGTCGGTCTCGCCATCGGCGCCGCTATAGGTGCAATGCTGCCCCATACCGCAACGGAGGACGAGCAACTAGGCGCCTATGGCGACAAGCTTCGCGATTCCGCCGAAACTTTGCTCAATAGGGGCCTCGATGAGGCCAAGCAGGTCGCCGCCGAAGCCTATGAGACCATCAAGCAGGAAGCTGGCCGGCAAGATATGGAAGCAGACACGATAGCCGATCAGCTCGGCGAGATCGTGAAGTCCACAGCAGACAAGACCGAGCATGCCGTGCGCGAACGAATTTCCGATACGTCTCAGCGCCAAACCTAGCTTGATGATCCTGGATCAACGATAGCCGGCCTCTCCAGAAAGGGGCCGGTGTTGTCCGTCAAACGGTGACCCGCTCGAGTCACTTCAGAGCCGTGTGCGGACTGATGTCCCTTGCCGATAGTAATCCAGCGGATCAGGTTCTCTGGATTGTTGGCCCCCGCCGCCGATAAGACGCGGTCAGCAAAACTGGCATCTAGGCGAGGACCGACATTGCACTTGAAGTTCGCAGACCGAGGATGCCGGTCCGCTCTGGGACGTAGGGCGACACCCCACTTCACCCCCCAGCCAGCCGCGGCAGCAGAAAAATCTCCGCCCCCGGCGGCAGTTCCTTCGACCACGTATCGCGATAAATCGTCCCGTCGATCGCCACCGCGATGCCCTTCTCGATCCAGGGCTCGATGCCGGGATACTGTTCAGCCAGTTTCCTGAACAGCTCCCTGATGTCCTTGGCCTCGACCTCGACCTTGCTCTGGCCGCCGGCGAGCTGGCCCAGCGCGCCCCAGAGCGTGACTTCGACCATTAGGGCAAGAACCTCATTTTTGCCCTAGCCTCCCCGTTCCGCCTCGATCGCGGCGAGGACCCTTGGCGGCGACATCGGGATGTGGGTCATGCGCACGCCGGCTGCGTTGGAGACGGCATTGGCGATCGCCGCCAGCGGCGGCACGATCGAGGTTTCGCCGACGCCGCGCACGCCATAGGGGTGGTTGGGATTGGGTATCTCGAGGATCTGCGTGTCGATCATCGGCAGGTCCGAGCAGACCGGGATGCGGTAGTCGAGGAAGCCGGCGTTCTGGAGACGCCCATCCTTTCCGTAGATGTACTCCTCGTTGAGCGCCCAGCCGATGCCTTGCGCCGCACCGCCCTGGTACTGGCCCTCGACATAGGTGGGGTGCACCGCCTTGCCGGCATCCTGGATCACCGTGTAGCGGATCACCCTGGTCGAGCCGGTTTCGGGGTCGACCTCGATGTCGCATATATGGGTGGCGAAGGAGACGCCGGCGCCGTCGGCGACGAGTTCGCTGTGGCCGGCGATCGGCCCGCCGGTCTTGCCGGAAGCGGCGGCGATCTCCTTCAGCGACAGGGCTGCAAGATTGCCGTACTTCTCGCCCTTGGCGATGGCGTGGCCGTTTTCCCAGACCACGTCGTCGACGGGGATGTCCCACGTCTGGGCGGCGCGCTCACGCAGGATCTTGATGGCGTTGCGGGCGGCCGAGATGGTCGCCATCGACGACGAGAAGGTGCCGCGGCTCCCATCGGTCATGTCGTTGTAGCCGAGCGAGGACGTGTCGGCGACCACCGCCTTGAGCTGGGCATAGTCGATGCCGAGCTCCTCCGCCGCCACTAGCGACAGCGACGCACGCGAGCCGCCTACATCAACCGTGCCGACGGCCAGCGACACCGAGCCGTCCATGCCGATGTTCAGGTCCACGCAGGTCTGGCCACCGAAGTTGAACCAGAAGCCGCATGCCATGCCGCGGCCCTGGCTCTTGCCCAGCGGCGCCTTCATGTGCGGATGGTGCTTGGCCGCCTCCAGCGTCGGGCCGATGCCGATCGGGCCGTAGACCGGGCCGTAGGAAGAGCGGGTGCCTTCCTGGGCGGCGTTCTTGATCCGGAACTCGACCGGATCCATTCCAAGCTCCTTGGCCAGCTCGTCGACGGCGCTTTCCACCGCGAACGCAGCCATGGGTGCCGAGGGTGCGCGATAGGCGGCGGTCTTCGGCCGGTTGACCAGCACTTCGAAGCCGACCGTCTGGACGTTATCGAGCTTGTAGCAGGCGAAGGCCGTCATGGCGCCGATCTCGGCCCAGGCGCCGGCATAGGGGCCGCTGGTGTAGCGCAGCGTCGCTTCGGCGGCAGTGATGGTGCCATCCTTGCGGGCGCCGATCTTGACGTCGATCGAGGTGGCGCTGGTCGGACCCGAGGCGCGGAACACCTCGTCGCGGGTCATCACCAGCTTCACCGGACGGCCGGCCTTGCGCGACAGCGCCAGCGCCACCGGCTCGGCCCAGACATGGGTCTTGCCGCCGAAGCCGCCGCCGATTTCCGACGAGGTGACGCGCAGCTTCGAGGCTTCCAGCCCGAGCAGTTGCGCACAATGCTGGCGGTAGACGAAATGGCCCTGCGTGCAGACCCAGAGGTCGGCGGTGCCGTCGGACGAGACGCTCGCCACGCAGGCATGCGGCTCGATATAGCCCTGATGCGTCTGTTCGGTCTTGAAGGAGCGCTCGACGATGACATCGGCGTGGCCGAAACCCTGATGGACATCGCCATGGCCAAACTGGCTGCGCTTGGTGACGTTGGACGGCTTTACCGGCTTTTCCTCGAGACCCTCGGTGAAGATCGTGTCGTTGATCAAGGGGGCGGTGTGCTTCATCGCCTCGTCGACATCGGTGACATGCGGCAACAGCTCATACTCGACCTCGATGAGCTTCAGCGCCTGCCTGGCCGTGCGGGCATCGACGGCGGCGACCGCGGCCACCGCGTGGCCGTCATAGAGCGCTTTGCCGCGCGCCATGCAATTGTCGAGGACGTCATACATGGCGGCATCGCCATCGGTGAGATCGGGCAGGTCGGCGGCGGTGATCACCGCTTTCACGCCGGCGAGCTTTTCCGCTTTCGAAGTGTCGATCTTGAGGATCCTGGCATGCGCATGCGGGCTGCGCAGGACACGCCCGACCAGCTGTCCAGCCATGTTGAAGTCGGCGCCGTAGCGGGCGCGTCCGGTCACCTTGTCGACGCCGTCGGGACGGATAGGCCGCGTGCCGACGGAGGAGAATTTGCGGCCCGAAAAGCGTGGATCGAAGTTCATGCGTGCGCTCCCTTCATCACATTGGCCGCATCCTGGACCGCGCGCACGATCTTGTCGTAGCCGGTGCAGCGGCAGAGGTTGCCGGCGAGGCCGAAGCGGATTTCTTCCTCGGTCGGATCGGGGTTCTTGGCCAGGAGGTCCTTCGCCGCGATCAGGAAGCCCGGCGTGCAGATGCCGCATTGCAAGGCTGCGTGTTCGAGGAATTTCTGCTGCAGCGGATGCAACTGATCGCCATGCGCCATGCCTTCGACGGTCTCGATATGCCGGCCTTCGGCTTCAGCGCCAAGCACAAGGCAGGAGCAGACCAGCCGATTGTCGAGAATGATCGAGCAGGCGCCGCAGTCGCCCGTGCCGCAGCCTTCCTTGGCGCCGGTCAGCCCGAGCCGGTCGCGCAGGACGTCGAGCAACGTCTCGTCGGGCTGGCAAAGGTATTCGACGCTGTCGCCGTTGATTGTCGTTGAAACTGCTACACCGGCCATCATTTGCCTCCTGCGCGTGCGTAGGCGGTCGTCGCGGCCCGTCCGGCCAGCACGCCCGCAACTTTTCGTCTGAACTCGATCGTTCCGCGCTTGTCGTCGATGGGGCGGCAGGCCCCGGCGCAGACCTTGGCGAGCCGCTCAAGTGCCGCCTTATCCAGCTTCCTGCCGATGAGAGCCTCGGCTGCTTCTTCCACCAGAAGCACGGTCGGGGCCGCGGCGCCCAGCGCGACGCGGGCGGCTGTTATGACGCCATGCTCGTCGAGCGTCAGGTTCACGCCGGCGCTGACCACCGCGATGTCCATCTCGGTGCGCGGGATGAATCTGAGGTAGGCGTCGCCCGAACGCGGCGCGCGCTTGTCGAGCAGGATCGCCTCGACGATCTCACCCTTGGTGAGCGAGGTCTTGCCAGGCCCGATCGGCACAGCCTCGACCGGAATGGTGCGCTTGCCCGACGGACCGGCAACCACGGCCTTTGCGGCGGCGGCCACCAAGGCCGGGACGCTGTCGGCGGCCGGCGATGCGTTGCACAGATTGCCAACGATGGTGCAGCGGCCCTGGACCTGTTTCGAGCCGATCAGCTTCGACGCTTCGACGACACCGGGCCAGGCCTTCTTCAGAACCGAGCTCTCGCCCAGGACGGCGCAGGGGACGGTGGCGCCGATGCTGAAGCCGTCGGCCGTCTCCCTGATCTCGCTCAAGCCCTCGATCGCCTTGATGTCGACGATCAGGTCGGGATCGACAAACCCGCCCTTCATCCGAACGAGGAGGTCACTGCCTCCAGCGAGAATGGCTGATGTGCCGGAAGCGTCGGCCAGCAGGCCAACGGCGTCTTCGATTGAAAGCGGACGTATGTAACGCATCGTCTCCCCTTGGTGATGGTGATCTCGCCGACCGTTATAAACAGTCTCCTCATAATGACCATCCGGTTGCTGATTTCCAGCGATTGGGCCAGCACCGCGAGAGAGATTTTTGTCTAAAGTCTTTGTTTTGATGCATGTCGTTGTCCCAGAACCGCGCACACTTCTGGGCGACATGCATTCAAGCGGCGTCTTTTGCACGGTCGAGGCTGATGCCGATGTCCTTCAAGGCCTCGGCCACGGCCTCGTCCAGCGGGGTGTGCGGGACTTCGCCGATGATGCCTGCCAGCCGGTCGGACACGAGCCGGTGCGGTTCGAAGCGCAGATAGGACATCGAGACGATCTCGCGCCACATCGCCACGAACGGGCTGCCGGCGCGCAGCACCCACCAAGGCATGAAGGCCAGTTTCAGCGGACGTCCCAACGCTTTCTCGGCCGCGGCCTTTATGTCCATGTCGGTGACGGCGTGGCCGGGGAAGTTGAGCGCCTCAAAGAAGCCGAGCTTGCCCTGATTACGCGCCAGGCCGACGAAGCCGATGCCGAAGTCCGGCAAATAGGCCCATTCGTGCACGAGGTTGGCAGGGCCAGGCGCGGTGTAGACGCCCTTGCTCATCTTGGCGGCGACGACGAGGTCGAACCATGATCCGCTGCCGGTGCCGCCGAAGAAATCGCCGGCACGCAGGATGATGGTGCGGACGCGGCCGGCATCGGCCTCGCGGCGAAACAGCGCTTCCATGGCGCAGCGGATGCGGCCCTTCTCGGTGGTCGGACGGAATGGCGTGTCTTCGGTGACCACCTCAGGCATCGGCGAGCCGTAATTGTAGACAGTGCCGGGGAAAAGATGCAGCGCGCCATTGGCATGGCAGGCGGCCATGACGTTCTCCGCCATCGGCAGACACTTGCCCCAGTCGGTGTAGATCGGGTTGAGGCCGTTGAAGATGATGTCGACGCCTTGCGTGGCGCGGATCAGCGCCTCGCGGTCGAGCGCATCGCCGGCGACGGCGGTGGCGCCCTTGAGTTCGGCTGGGACCTTGCCGCTGCGGGTGACGGCGCGGACGTCGAAACCGGCGTCGATGAAGGCCTTGCCAACCACGCGGCCGAGCCGGCCATTGGCGCCTAGAATTGCGATCTTGGTCATTTTCTTCTCCGTGTTTGTGTTTGCACGGCGAATATGATGCCTCCATATGCGAACGAAAATTGACTAGGGATGCAGCTTTGTTATTCATAATTGAATGGAAGATATCGACTGGAACCTGATCAAGAGTTTCGTCACCGTGGCGGAGACCGGCAGCCTGTCGGCCGCGGCGCGCAAACTGTCGGCCAGCCAACCGACGCTCGGGCGTCACATCGGTGAGCTCGAACAGGCGTTGGGCGTCACCTTGTTCCGGCGCGGGCGGCGCGGCTATGCGCTGACGGAAGCAGGCGCCACGCTGTTCGAACGCGGCAGAGCGGTGAGCGAGCAGGCGAGCGCGTTCGCACTGTTGGCATTGGGCTCGGTCGAGGCGATCGAAGGCACGGTGCGTATTGCCGCCAGCGAGGTGGTGGCGGCCTATGTGCTGCCGAGGATGACGGCGCGGCTCGGCATCGAGGAACCCGGCATCGAGGTCGAGATCGTCGCCTCGAACCAGGTCGAGAACCTGCTGCGAAGGGATGCCGATATCGCCATCCGCATGGTCAAGCCAGCGCAGAACGAGCTGACGGCGCGCAAGGTCTGCGATATCAAGCTCTGCTGCTGCGCGGCGAAATCCTATCTCGACAGGCACGGACGCCCGCTCAAGCCCGCCGACCTTCTCGACCATCCGCTGATCGGCTTCGAGCGCAGCGACGAGATGATCCGGGGCTTTACCCAGGCCGGCATCCCCGTCACCCGAAGCAGTTTCCGCTTCAGGACCGACAACCAGATCGTTCTGTGGGAAGCGCTGCGGGCGGGAAACGGCGTCGGTCTTGGCCAGGAGCCGCTGGCGGACAGCGACCCGTCGCTGGAGAAACTGCTGCTCGGCCTGCCACTGCCCAGCCTGCCGGTGTGGCTGGCCATGCATCGCGACGTGCGCACCAGCGTGCGCATCCGCCGCGTAGCGGATTTCCTCTACGAGGAGCTGAAGCGCTATTCGGCGGGGGCGGCCGCGAATTCGGCGCGGTGAGCGAGCCCGGCCATCAACAGCACGACGGTCAGCAGCCCCGACATGGCGACGAAGATCGGCCCGAAGCTGGAATGCTCGGCGACGAAGCCGATCGCCGACGGCGCCACCAATATGCCGGAATAGCCCATGGTGGTGACGACGCTCATGCCGGTGCCCGACGACATGCCTTCCTGGTTGCCGCCGGCCGAGAAGATGATCGGCACCATATTGGCGATGCCGAAGCCGCAGAGAGCAAAAGCCGCGATGGCGATCCAGGGCGAAGGCGACAGGCCGGCGACCAGCATGCCGGCGGCGGCGACCACCGCCGAGCCGCGCAGCGTCGCCACCGCGCCGAAGCGGTTGCGCACGCCGTCGCCGAAAAAGCGCATGACAGCCATGACGCCGGAGAAGGCGGCGTAGGCAAGGCCGGCGATGGCGAGGTCGGCGCCGAGCTCCTGCCTGAGATAAAGCGCTGCCCAGTCGAGCACGGCGCCCTCGGAAATCATCGTCAGCAGCGCCATCAGCCCTACAAGATAGACCAGCGGGTTGGCCGGCAGCGTTAATCTGTGATGCTCGGCGGCCTGCGGCTTGTCCTCGGCGATGAGGTAGCCGACCGCCACGGCGATGACGGCAAAAGCAATGATCGTGACTACAGCCGCATGGGCGAGGTGGCCGTAAGTCTGGATGGCGTAACCGCCCAGACCGCCACCGGCGAAACCGCCGAGGCTCCAGAAGCCGTGCGAGGACGACATGATGGCGCGGGACAGCCGGCGCTCGACCACCACGGCATTGGCGTTCATGGCGACATCCATGCCGCCGATCGAGCCGCCGAAGATGATCATGGCGATCGCCGCCAGCGGCACGTTGGGCGCCAGCGCCACGATCAGCAGGCCGAGGCTGCCGCACAGGCCGAACCAGCGCAACACGGTGCGCGAGCCATGCCTGGAGATCAGATGGCCGCACCAGCTCATGGCCGCGACCGCGCCGACGCCGAACAGAAGGATCAGCAGACCGAGGGTGAATTTCGAGATGTCGAGCCGGGTCAGGAACACCGGTATCTGCGGCGCCCAGCTGCCGGTCAGGAAGCCGTTGGCGAGGAAGATCGCGGCTACGGCCCATCGCCCCTGAAGGGCGCTCTGCATGGTGTCTTGCGCGTCCATGGTTCGAATCCGGTCAAGGAATGGCTTTGCGCGGCAAATTAAATCGATTCAATTTCTCGTCAAGCGCTTGGCTGCGAAAAGCTTGTGGGCCACATCTAAGGGGAAACCGTTAGGCGCTGTCCCGCCGACGTCAATCCTGTGAACCGCGCGCTACTTCAGTGATCCCTCGGCCGTCTTGCCTCGAACTCCGCTTTCTTGGCGTCCGAAGCCTCGGTCTGGTTCAGCGCCTGCCATTGCGCATAGGGCATGCCGTAGACGATTTCGCGCGACTGATCCTTGCCGAGATCGACGCCCTCAGCCTCGGCCGCTTCGCGATACCAGTTCGACAGGCAGTTGCGGCAGAAGCCGGCGAGGTTCATCAGGTCGATGTTTTGCACATCGCTGCGCTCGCGCAGATGATCGACCAGCCGGCGGAAGGCCGCGGCCTCGAAATCGCGTTTATGGTCATCGCTGAGTTCGGTCATTGCCTTGGATCCTCACAGCGGCCCGGTGCGCGAGCCGAACATCTTCACCTGATGTATATCGGGACGGCGGTCGATGGCGTCAACGATCGGCGCCAGCCGTTCCGTCCAGGCCAGCGCCCCCTTGCGGTCTGATATCAGGTCCTGGCGGATCTCGATCAGCGCATGGGCAAAGCCGTTGACGATGGCGTGCTTGAACATGGTGTCGCCGCGCAAAGCGCCGTCATAGGGTTCATTGTCGCCAACGACGAGGTTTTTATCCTGCGCCAGCATGTCGATCAGCGGCCGCGCCACGCGGTCGTCGAGGTCCCACAATATGCCGACATGCCAAGGGCGGATGAAGCCCTGCATGACAGGGGTGAAGGAGTGTACGGAGAAGATGAACGGCGCTTTGCCTGAGGCGTGCGCCACCGACGCGATCATGGCGCCGACCGCGTCCTGATAAGGCCGGTAGAAGCCGTCGAGCCGCCTTTCGCGTTCTTGCGGCGCCATAGGGTAGTTTCCCGGCACGACAGTGCCGTCATAGAGCTGGCGGATCAGCGTCGGGTCGTCCTCGCCGCGATTGGGATCGATCAGCAGCCGCGAAAAATTGGCGATCACCGCCGGCGCGTCGAGCGCTGCGGCCAGTTCGCGCGTCACCGTCTCGACACCGATGTCGTAGGCGATATGGCGATCGAGTTCCGCCGCCGGCAAGCCGAGACTGCCATACTCCTCCGGCAGGTCGCGGCGGGCATGGTCGGCGACAAGCACGATGCCTCGCTTGCGGTCGCCTTCGACGATATCGAAAGGCGCGAAAACTGTGGATCGGGTCATTGGCTGGAAAGGTCTGTTCGCTGGCTTCCGGGGAGGGTGGTATCGTCATTCCCACGAAGAGGACTGTTGCGCAATGCCGTTGTTTAGCCACGGTTTCTGCGAAAAACCTGTGACGTGCGGCAGATCGCGTGTCGGGGGCCTTTCTAAATCGATTGGAATTGGACAGAACGGCGCGTTGACATGCGCCCGGACTTTTCCGAAAAGGGGCGTTGAGAGATGCAGATGACGTTATTGAGGGGTTTCGGGATGGGTTCCGCCGGCAGGCCGCGTGCGCGCACCGCCTTTGCCGTGCCGCTCCTGGCCCTGACGCTAGGGCTCACCGCGCTGGTCGCGGCTTCGCCTGCCCGCGCCGATTTCCGCGTCTGCAACGCCACGCAGAACCTGGTCGGCGTTGGCATCGGCTACCGCGCCAAGGCAGGCTGGATCACCGAGGGGTGGTGGCACATTGAAGGATCGAGCTGCAAGACGCTGATCGAAGGTCCGCTGTCATCGAGGTTTTACTATCTTTATGCAGAAGACGCCGAGCGCGGCGGGCGCTGGGATGGCCCGATCAACATGTGCGTGGCCGAAAAAGAATTCAAGATTGCCGGCGTTACCGATTGCGTCGCCCGGGGCTTCCAGCGCGCCGGATTCCAGGAATATGACACGGGCGAGCAGGCAAGCTGGATGGTCCAGCTGACCGATGAGTCCACAACGGGAGGCGCTCCAGCCGCCCCGGGAACAAACAGTCAATGAGACGTAGCCGCAAGGTCAAGATCCTCGCCACCATCGGTCCTGCCTCCTCGTCCGAGGAGATGCTGCAGAAGCTGTTCGAAGCCGGCGCCGATGTCTTCCGCATCAATATGAGCCACACCGATCACGAGTTGATGCGCACGCTGGTCGGCCGCATCCGCGCGGTCGAGGAAAAGGTCGGCCGTCCGATCGGCATCCTGGCCGATTTGCAGGGACCGAAGCTGCGCGTCGGCAAGTTCGCCAACGGCAAGGAGGTGCTGACCCCGGGCCAGACCTTCACCCTCGACAACAATCCCGAGCCCGGCACGTCGACCCGCGTCTACCTGCCGCATCCCGAAATCCTGAGTTCGGTCGAGGCCGGCCACCGTCTGTTGATCGACGACGGCAAGCTGGAGCTCAGGGCGGTGAAGAGCGACGGCAAGTCGATCACCTGCGCGGTCGTCGCCGGCACCACCATTTCCGACAAGAAGGGCGTCAGCCTGCCCGACACCGACCTGCCGGTCGGTGCGCTGACCGAAAAGGACCGCAAGGACCTCGATGCGGTGCTGGCGGAAAGCGTCGACTGGGTGGCGCTGTCGTTCGTGCAGCGGCCGGAGGATTTGGCGGAAGCCCGCAAGATCGCGCGCGGCCGGGCGCTTATCATGGCCAAGATCGAAAAGCCGCAGGCGGTAGCCCGGCTGGCCGAAATCATCGAACTCTCCGACGCGCTGATGGTCGCCCGCGGCGATCTCGGTGTGGAAATGCCGCTGGAAGCGGTGCCCGGCATCCAGAAGCAGATCACGCGCGCCGCGCGCCGCGCCGGCAAGCCGGTGGTGGTCGCCACGCAAATGCTGGAATCGATGATCACCGCGCCGGTGCCGACCCGCGCCGAGGTCTCCGACGTGTCGATCGCCGTGTTCGAGGGCGCCGACGCCATCATGCTTTCAGCCGAATCCGCTGCCGGCGCCTATCCGGTCGAGGCGGTGGCGATGATGAACCGCATCGCCACCAAGGTCGAAACCGACCCGACCTATGCCGGCATCATCAACGCGCAGCGCTCGGAACCGGAAGCAACCGGCGCCGACGCCATTTCGCTCGCCGCCCGCGAGATTGCCGAGACGCTGAAACTGTCGGCGATCATCACCTATACGGCGTCGGGCACCACCGGCCTGCGCGCCGCGCGCGAGCGGCCGCAAGTGCCGATCATCGCGCTGTCGCCGATCCTCAACACGGCGCGGCGGCTGTCGCTTTTGTGGGGCACGCATTGCGTCGTCTCGCCCGACGCCAGCGACCTCGACGACATGGTCGATCGCGCCTGCCGCATCGCTTTCGAAGAGGGGTTCGGCCAGCCGGGCGACCGCGTCATCATCACGGCGGGCGTGCCGCTGAGGACGCCGGGTTCGACCAACATGCTGCGCATCGCCTATGTCGGATCGGACGTGCAGGCCACCCGCAACATAGGCTGAGACCTCGTCACAGTTCGCTGCGCTCTTGCCGCACCTTCGGCGTGATCGATGCGCCGAAGGAAGCGGCGAGCCCGGGGAACGGGGTGGTGCAGGTACTGGTCCGGACCCAGCATCTTTCGCCGGTTGAGTTCGACTGTGTCGAGCAGATCGAAATCGACCGTGGCGATCGTGCAGTGCCACCCGGGATTGCGCGACGCCCAGCCCCTCTTGTGGTGTTCCAAAAGCCGCTCGCGGGCGGAATAGCCGTGGTAGTCGAACGCGATCACGCCGTTGGTCGCGTAAATATGGTTCCCGGAAAAGCCCTCGCCAGGAATGATCCGTTCGCCGTAGAATCCTTCCAGAGGAGCATGCTCGAGAAAGGCGCCAGCAAGAATGGCGCACGCGCCATAGCCGAAGAAGATGCGGTCCGGCAACGCCCATCGCTTCTCCGGGTTTCTCTTGACGCCGTGTTTCAGGACATACATTGCGATCAGGTCGGGGCCAGTTCCGCGTCGGGCACTGTGATGTCGGGGCATCGCCCCTCATTGTACGCATCGCCGGCGATGCGTGCTTCCACGGTTTTTGCCATTGCCTGCAGGTCGACGACCTTGCCGGCGACTTTCTCGATCGCGCCGACGACGAGGTCGGAGGCGATCCAATCCGGCTTGTGGCCGAGATTGTGGACCCAGATCAGTTCGGCGCCGGGGATGTCCCTGACCAGGCCGACCGAATGGATCGAGGCATAGACCACCTTGTCGCGATCGCCCGAGATGACGATCGTCGGCGCTGTGATGTCGCGGTAATGCGGCGCGGCCTTCAGCGTATAGTCGTAGAGGCCGGCGACATCGATGGCGTTGGCGCGGAAAGCGCCGGGACGCAGCACCAGCGGAATCGAGGCATTGCCGACATAGCCTTCCGGCACCTTGTTGGGAGAAAACACGCAGGCCGTGGCGCTGTCCATCTGCAGCGTGCCTGCCGGATAGGTCAATGTCTGCGAGAACAGCCAGCCGATGATGGGGGTGGCGGTCAGCTTGTAGTACCAGGCGGTCGCGCCGCCCGGCCAGGGGTGGCTGACCGGCGACAGAAAGACCAGCCCGAGCGTCTTCTCCGGGTGTTCGCGGCCAAAGGCGGCGGTGATCACGCCGCCAAACGAATGGCCGACCATGATCGCCTTGTGGATGCCGAGACGGTCCATCAGCCTGGCGATGGTGTCGGCCTGCCCCGACGGGCTCTCATTGCCGGGGCCGCGTGCCGACCAGCCGAAGCCCGGCCGGTCGAGGAAGACCATCTCGGCGCGGCCTTCGAGCAAAGGCCTGATCGGCAGCATCTGATCCCTGAGGTTGGCGCTGGCGCCATGGATGAAGACGATCGCCGGCAGCTCGGCATTTTGAGGCGCCGGCACGTGGACATAGTGGATGCGGGTGGCGTCGATGTCGGCAAATTCGCCGGCCGGCGGGTTCCGCCACTCGATCAGCCACGTGCCGGCGCGGGTGACACCGGCCAGGGCAAAGACGAGCGCGAGGAGCAAAGCACAGGCGGCGTAAATGAGGTTCATGCGCGGAGATACGGGGGTGGAGGGGGATAAGTTCTAGGGAGTAGGGAGTAGGGAGTAGGGAGTAGGCGTCTCGACCAATCTCTCTACTGACTAATCCCTAATTCCTACTGCCTAATCAAATTCCTTCGCCGGCAAGCTCTTCCGAAATTGCCGCGACCTGGTCCTGGGCGCTACGCATCATCGGATAGATGGTAAGCACCTTCTGCCAGGCTTCGAGCGCCGATTGCTTGTGGCCGGTGGCGGACATGATCTGGGCCAGGCCGGAAAGCGCGCCGAAATGGCGTGGTTCCAGCTGCAGCGTCTGGTCGATGTCGGACATCGACTTCCCGAAATTCTTCATCATGTAATGGACGGTGGCGCGCCGGTTCCAGCCTTCGGCATATTTTGGCTGCAGGATGACAACCTGGTCGAGGAAGTCGAGGGCGACGTCGAACTTCTGGTCGTCCATCGCCTTTTGCGACCATTGCATCATCAGGTCGATCGAGGCGCTGCCGGACTGGAACCATTCGCCCCAGATGCGCCCGGCCATGCGCTCGGCCGCCTTTTCGTTGCGCTCGCGCTTCAGCTCGGCAAACAGTTGGTCGAGCCTGGCTTCCCTGGTCAGGGCAACCGGCGGCTTTGCCGGCGGATCGTCCGCCGACGCCGGAGCGACGCCGAAAAGAAACAGGGTCGCCAAAAATGCAAAAAGAATCCGCATCGCCGGAATCTAACCCCGGACGGCGGATCGTCAAACTGAAATTAGCGTGAAAGTGCCTGAAACCAGGCAATTACCATCGTATGGACGGAGGCAACGAGCCTCCGGCCGAACACTCAGCCCTGGCGCGCCTTGTAGCGTGGAGCGGTCTTGTTGATGATGTAGACGCGGCCCTTGCGGCGAACCAGCTGGTTGTCGCGGTGACGCGCCTTCAGCGCCTTGAGCGAATTCTTGATCTTCATGGTCTTGCCCGTCGGTCTGGGCCCTGTCCGGGCCGAATTATTAAGGCGCGCCTGAAAAGCGCGCCTTTGAACTTGCGGTGGCTCATAAACGAGGAGCCTTGCCCGTGTCAACCGCAAGCGTGCTGGATAGAGGCCGAGAATGGCTTTGGCCATCAAATATCCGCCATCTCGGCTCCACGCCATTGCGCGGCCGAAGGCGGGCTGGAATGGTGCGGCACCCGCAAGCCGATTTGGAGACCTCCATGCGCCTGTTGTTTGTGTCCGCGAGCCTTGCCGTTATGGCAGCCGCCTCCATCGCGCAGGCGCAGGAATGCGACCGCAACGACGACAGCCAGCAGATGATGAACATCTGCGCCGGCGAGGACTATCGGGCCGCCGATGCCAAGCTCAACCAGGCCTACAAGGATCTCGTCGGTCGCAACGACGACAAGGGCAGGAAGCTGCTGCAGGTCGCGCAACGCGCCTGGATCGCCTTCCGCGACGCCGAATGCGCCTATACGACGACAGACAGCGAGGGCGGCTCCATCCATCCGATGGAGGTTTCACAATGCCTGACCGAACTGACGGACCAGCGCATCAAACAGCTCACCGCGGGCGCCAATTGTAGGGAAGGCGATGCGAGTTGCGCCAGCCCCGACGAGGACGGAGATCTGAACGACGAGCTGCAATAGGGCTCGAGCCACGCCCTCGCGCAAAGTGCCGGAATGGCTTAGCTACGGCGGCTGATGCGCGTGAAATGGCCCATCTTGCGGCCTGGGCGCGCTTCCGCCTTGCCGTAGAGATGCAGCATCAGATCGGGCTCGGCGAGCAAAGCGGGTACGCGCAGCACATCGTCGCCGATCAGGTTTTCCATGACGCAGTTTGAATGCCGGCCAGGGTTGCCCAGCGGCAGGCCGGCAATGGCGCGGATATGCTGCTCGAATTGCGAAACGATGCAGGCGGCTTCCGTCCAGTGGCCGGAATTGTGCACGCGCGGCGCCATTTCGTTGGCCAGCAGCGTGCCATCGGCAAGAACGAAGAACTCGACGCCGATGACGCCGACATAGTCGAGGGCCGACAGGATTTTCGCTGCCGACCCCTGTGCCGTCGCCGCCGTCTCCAGCCTGATCTGGGCCGGCAGGGTCGAGGTATGCAGGATGCCGTCGCGGTGGACGTTCTCAGCCGGATCGTAGGCGGCGACCGCGCCGTCCAACCCGCGCGCGGCGATGACCGAGATTTCGCGCTCGAAAGCGACGAAGGATTCGAGGATCAGCGGCACATTGCCCATGGTCTCGCATGTGCCGGCAAAGCCGCCCGTCTCCATGTTGCGGAAGACGCGCTGGCCCTTGCCGTCATAGCCCATGCGGCGGGTTTTCAAGATGCCGCTGCCACCGAACTCTCTCAGCGCCGCCGTCAGCTCGTCGTCATTGTCGACGGAGCGGAAATCCGCTGTCCTGATGCCGATGCCGTTCAGGAATAGCTTCTCCGCCACCCGGTCCTGGGCGACTTCCAGCGCCCTGGGTGGCGGATAGACCGGGACCTTGGCGGCGAGCGCGCCGGCAGCCGCTACCGGCACATTCTCGAATTCGTAGGTGACGACGGCGCTGACTGCCGCCAGTTCGGCAAGGGCGTCCGCATCGTCATAGGCGGCGGTGATCTGGCGGTTGGCGACCTGAGCCGCCGGGCAATCGGCCTGCGGTTCGAGGATAATTGTGCGGTAGCCGAGGCGCGCTGCGGCAACAGCCAGCATGCGGCCGAGCTGGCCGCCGCCGATGATGCCGATGCTCGATCCCGCGGGCAGACTCACGGCGCGTCCGTCGGTTCGGTGGCGACCCTGGCGGTTTGGGCGGTGCGCCAGGCATCCAGGCGGGCGGCAAGTTCTTCGTCGTTCAGCGCCAGCACGGCGGCCGCCAGAAGGGCGGCGTTGGCCGCACCCGCCTTGCCGATGGCAAGCGTGCCGACCGGAATGCCGGCCGGCATCTGGACGATGGAGAGCAGCGAATCCTGGCCTGACAGCGCCTTCGATTCGACCGGCACGCCGAACACCGGCAGCGGCGTCAGAGCCGCCGTCATGCCGGGCAGGTGGGCGGCGCCGCCGGCCCCGGCGATGATCACCTTGTAGCCGGCCGCCTTGGCGCCCTTGGCGAAATCATAGAGGCGGTCCGGGGTGCGGTGGGCGGAGACGATCAGCCGCTTGTGCGGAATGCCCAGCGCCTCCAGCGTTTCGGCGGCGTGGCGCATCGTCGCCCAGTCGGACTGGCTGCCCATGATGATGGCGACGTCGGCGCGGTGGTCGGTCAAGCGCATGCTCCCGGCGGTAAAGGCGCGCCTTAGCGGAATTCGGGCTGGCCCGCAAGGATGGCGGCCGCCGCAGCCTAGTCCGGCCAGCGCAGGGCGCCGGATGAATCCTTTCGCGGCTGTCTCATCGCATCCGCCGGCCTGTCGGCCGCGGTGAGCACGGCGCGCAGCTGCTCGGCGACGATCTCGGCCTCGCCGGGGTGCAGATTGCACGGGTCGAGGAAGAAATGGCCGCGCTCGGCCTCGTGGTTGCGCACGATGATGGGCGGCGATCCGGCCGCCAATGCCGAGGCGAGGCCGGCGGCGGTGAAGCGGCTTTTGGGCAAGACAAAGATTTGCAGCCGGTCGAGCGGATTGGCGGTCGGGTCGGGAATGATGTTTGCGACGATGCCGGGTATTCCCTGTAGCGAATCCCTCCACAGATTGAGCGCCGCTTCCTCGCGCCGGCGGATGCCGGCATGGTCGCGCTTTTCCCAGGCTTCGAGCGCAGCCATGGTGCCGGCGATGCTTTCCTTGCCGACCTTCATGGCGCGGGCGACGCCGCGGTTTTGCAGATAGGCGGCGCGGACCAGATCCTTGCGGCCGGCGACGATGCCGCTGGTTGGCCCCGACAGGAATTTGTGGCCGCTGTAGACGACGATGTCGGCGCCGCGGACCAGGAAGCTGCGCAGATCATATTCGGAAGCCGCGTCGACGATCACCGGCACGCCCCTGGCGTGGCAGATATCGCAGAATTCCTCGAGGGAAAGCATGCCGTATTGCACGGTGTGGTGCGCCACGACGTAGAGCGCCGCCGCCGTGCGCTCGTTGATAGCCTCGCGCACATGATAATCCTGCGTGACGCTGACCGTGCCAGCCGGAATGACCTTGGCGCCGGCGACGCGGATCGACTGGTCGATCGGTGCGCCGTAATTGACGATATGGCCGAGCTGGATGACGACTTCGGACTTCAGCCCTTCGGTATCGTCGGGCAGCCGTTCGATCGCCAGCAAATTGGTGCCGGTCATCGCCCCGGCGATCGCCATTGTGATGCCTGAGGCGCAGCAGGCGGTGATGAAGCCGGCCTCGCTGCCGGTGAGGCGGGCGGTGATCACGCTTGCGGCGCGCTGCAGATCGTCCATCTCCACCCATTGCGAGGCGATCTCGGCCATGGCGCTGATCGCCTCGGGAACGATGATCGAGGCGCCGAGCGTCGTCATCGTGCCGGAGACGTTGATGATCGGCCTCAGTCCCAGTCGTTCACGGATCGTGGTGTTGGAGCCGGTGTCGGAATAGGTTTTCATGTTCAGCAATCCCTTGACGGTCAGGCGGCGATCTCGACGACCGCTTCGATTTCGACGGTGATGTTTCCAGGCAGCGAGCCGACCCCGATCGCCGAGCGGGCATGGCCCCCAATCTTGTCGAAGACGCTGGCGAACAGGTCCGAGCAGCCATTGACCACTTTCGGGTGGTCGCTGAAGGTCGGCGTCGCATTGACGAAGCCGAGCAATTTGACGACGCGCACGATGCGGCCGAGATCGCCGGCGGCGGCGTGCATGACGGCGAGCAGGTTGAGGCCGGTGAGGCGGGCATGCTCATAGGCCTGCTCGACGGTGACGTCCTCGCCGACCTTGCCGGTGCACAGCGTGCCGTCGGCGCGCAACGGCCCTTGACCCGAAAGAAAGATCAGCCGGCCGCTTTCCGCATGGGTGACGAAATTGGCGATCGGCGTCGGCGGCTCGGGCAGCGTCAGGCCGAGTTCGGCGAGCCGGATGTAAGGCGTCATGTAAGAATTCTCCTTGGGCCGGCCTGTTGTTTTACGCAATTCCCAAGGCAAAGCGCTTCGCGCTTTTCCCGGGAAAACCGCTTACACTTTTCCTGGAATTGCTTTGGGCCGCCCATGTCAGAAATGCGAGGCGCGGAAGCGCGCCAGGAAAGAGCGCAGGCGCTCATTGGTGGTCTCTTCGGCAAGGATCTCCTTCGGCGGGCCAACAGCGCTGACACCGCCATCGGCCATGAAGACAATGCGGCTCGAAGCGTCGCGGGCAAAGGCCATCTCGTGCGTGACCATCACCATGGTCATGCCGTCTTCGGCCAGGCTGTGCACAACGGCCAGCACCTCGCCGACCAGTTCGGGATCGAGCGCGGAGGTGATCTCGTCGAGCAGCAGGATCTTCGGCTCCATGGCGACTGCCCGCGCTATGCCGACGCGCTGCTGCTGGCCGCCGGAGAGTTCCGCCGGCAGGCTGTCGGCCTTGTGGGCGAGGCCGACGCGGCTCAGCCAATGCTCGGCGATCTGGCGCGCCTCGGCCTTGCTCTTGCCGCGCACCTTGGTGAGGCCGAGCATGATGTTGCCGGCGGCGGTGAGGTGCGGAAACAGGTTGAAGCTCTGGAACACCATGCCGGTTTCGGCGCGCATATTGGCAAGGTCGCGCTCGCTGCGCCGCTTGCGCGCGCCGACCTCACGAAAACCGACCTCCTTGCCGTCGATTCGGATCGAGCCTGAGTCGTAGCTTTCGAGAAAGTTGACGCAGCGCAGCAGGGTGGTTTTGCCGCTGCCGGAAGGGCCGATGACGGTGACCACCTCGCCCCTGTCCACCTTGAGGCTGACCGCGCGAAGCACCTCGACCGAACCAAAGGCTTTCGAGACCCCGGCAATGTCGAGAAGGGCAGCATTGTCGTTCGAGCTTGTGGCCATCGTGCTAGTCCCGGATGAAGGCAAAGCGCCGTTCCAGCCGCCGGCTGGCGTAGGAAAGCGCATAGTTGACGGCGAAATAGATCAAGGCGCCGAGGATGTAGAGCGGCATCGCCTCATAGGTGCGGCCGATGACCTGGTTGATCGCCTGCATCAGGTCGGTGATGCCGAGCAGCGAGACCAGGGCGCTGCCCTTGACCGCATCGGTGACGCCGTTGATCCAGGGCGGCAGGAAGCGCCGGAAGGCCTGCGGAAAGATGACGTAGGTGAGCCGCTGGCGAAAAGTCAGCCCAATCGCCATCGCCGCCTCGGACTGCCCTTTGGGAATGGAGCCGACGGCGCCGCGGAGATACTCAATGACCTGCGCGGTCTTGAACAAGGTGAGCGCCAACACCGCCGCCGAGAAGGATTGCAGATGCAGGCCGATGGCCGGCAGGCCGTAATAGACGAAGAACATCAGCACCAGGATCGGGATGCCGCGGATGGTGTCGGAGAAGATGCGCACGGCCCAGCGCACCGGCGCCGGGCCGTAGACCAGGCCGACGCCGAGCGCGACGCCGGCAATCAGCGACAGCACCACGACCAGCAGCGACACCCACAAAGTGATGGCGAAGCCCTGGGCGAGGAACGGTACGGCGTAGAGGATCTGGCTCAGCATGTCAGCGCGCAGCCCTGAACCGGCGTTCGACCAGCCGCAGTCCGAACAGCAGGGTGTAACCGGTCACCAGATACATCGCCGTCGTCACCAGATAGACCTCGACGATGCGGAAGGTGTTGAAGTTGATCCACTGGGCGCCGAAGGTGAGCTCGGGCACCGAGATCACCGAGGCGATCGACGTGTCCTTGAACAGCGAGATGAAGGTGTTGGACAGCGCCGGCAGCGTGATGCGCAGCATGGTCGGCAGGCGCACATGAACCAGCCGCTGCCAGGGCGTCAGGCCGATGGCTTTGCCGGCATCGAGCTGGCCGCGCGGCACGGCTTCCAGGCCGGAGCGGAACACCTCGACCAGATAGGCGCCGCTATAGACCGACAGCGTCAGCACGAACGAGGTCGGCGCGTCGTAGGCGACGTCGATCACCGTCGGCAGGCCGTAGAAGACGAGATAGACGAGCAGGATCAGCGGCACGTTGCGGATGAATTCGACGTAAGCCGCAATGATGGCGCGCACCACGCGTCCGGCCGAGACATACCAGACCGCCAGCATCAGGCCGATGACGACGCCGATGGCAATCGAAATCACGGCAAGCTCGAGGCTGAGCAGAAGGCCGCCCCACAACTTGTCGAAATGCCGCCAGATCAGGTTGAAGTTGAGCGTATAGCCCATGCGTCTCCCGCAATAACCAAGGGGATGCGAACTAGAAGGCGGAAGGGCTAACCCTTCCGCCAGCGCTTGTCAGACAACCGGGAAACCCGGATGGCGGGCCGGCGGCTCTTGGCCGAAATAGTCCTTGAAGGCGGCGTCGTAGAGTGCGGTCTCATGGCCGAACATGGCGATGGTGAAGGTCTGGTTGACGAAGGTCAGCCAGTCCAGGTCGCCCTGCCTGACCGCCGCGCCGTAGAGCATCGAGTACCAGCTCTTGCCGGCATCGAAATATTTGTCGGGGTTGCGCGAGGCCAGCCAGCGCACGGTTGAAAGATCGACAGCGGCGGCATCGGCGCGTTTCGATTCCAGTGCCTGCAGCACATTGGCCTGGGTGTCGATCTGCAGCACCTGCGCCTCCGGCAGGGCGTAATGGACCGAGCTTTCGGCGTCGACATTCTGCAGGATCGAGATGCGCGTCGCCGAACCGCCGGCGAGCAGCTTGTCGAAGGTCTTGTTTTCCGCCGTCGGCAGCGTCAGCAGGGCGACGCCCTCGACATAGTATGGCCTGGAGAAGTGGATCAGCTGCGAGCGCTGCGCGGTCATGGTCATGAACTGGATGGTAATGTCGACCTTGTTGGTGGTGACATTGGGGATGCGCTGCGCCGGATCTTGCATGACGAACTCGACCTTGCTCGGATCGTCGAACAGACCCTTGGCCAGGATGCGGCCCATGGTGATGTCCATGCCGACCAGCTCGCCGGCATCGTTTTCGAAATGCCATGGCGCGTTGGTGCTGCCGGTGCCGACGATCAGCTTGCCGCGGTCAAGCGCGGTGCGCAGAACGCTGTCGGATGCGGCTTGTGCCGCCGCCTTTTCGGCGCTGACAGCGGTCATCACGCCCGCCGTTGCAAGCCCGGCCATGCCCAGTTTCAGAAAATCTCGCTTGGATGCGTCGTTCACTGCGACCTCCTGTTGTTTGAGTTCCCCTTACAGACACACGTGTCGCCGACCTGAATTGTCTCTTACAATAGACACATGTATCCTATACAAGACAGATACTAACATCAGGAATCAGTTATGCAAGACAGCAATGGACTCACGGATCGGGCGGAGCTTGGTCCAGCCGAGAGCCCGACGCCCGACAAGACCTCCGGCTCGCGCGAGAAGGGCCTCAACCGGGTGCTGGAGATCCTGGAATTCCTGCATGTCACGCAGCGCGCCATCGGCATTGGCGATCTCGCCAAGGGGGTGAATGCGCCGCGCTCCACCACCTATACGCTGGTGCGTTCGCTGGTCGATGCGGGTCTCCTGGAGATGGAGGGCGACGGCAACCGGGTCTATTTCGGCAAGAAGCTCTACCTCTATGGGATGGACTATGTCAGGGGCAACGACCTGCTTAGGCGGGGCCGGCAGGAGGTCGACAATCTGTCGCGCGAGACCGGCGAGACCTCCGAATTGTGCATGCTGCAAAGCGGGCGCTATACCATCGTCCATTCCAGCCCCGGCACCAGGCCGTTCCGCATCAGCTCGGCCACTGGCCTGCAGATCCCGCTGCCATGGACGGCATCGGGGCGGCTGCTTCTGGCCGGATTGGAAAGGGCCGCCATCCAGGACATGGTCTCGGAAGACGACCTTTTGCTGCCCGACGGCCGCAGGCTGCAGTTCGACGACTTCATTGCCGATATCGCGACGGCCAGAACGACCGGCTATTGCATCACTTCGGGGCTGGTCGACGCCTACACCAAATGCCTGGCCGCCCCTGTCTTCGCGGCCGCCGGCAAGGTCGAGGCGACGATGTGCCTGGTGGTGCCGATCGACACTTCAGCGGAGAAGACCGACGAATTGCTGACGTTGCTGCGCCATCGCGCGGCGCGGCTGTCGATAGCGGGGTGAGCAGTTAGGCCCCGAGGCCGTCGGCTAAGCGATGATGTCCGGAATGATCTTGTCTTCCAGCGCCATCAGCCGGTCCTTGAGGAAAAGCTTCTTCTTCTTCATGCGCTGGATCTGCAAGGGGTCGCAGCCCATGGCGATCATCGCATTGATGGCCGCGTCGAAATCGGCATGCTCCTGCTTCAGGCGGGAAAATTCGAGGCGGACATCGGCCTTTTCCTGGTCGGACATTCTCTACCGTCTGCATGTCTGCGGCGCCCGGCAATGGGCATGATTGGGCGGGGGCGGCATCAATTGCCGCCGGCGCGCAGCCAATATCACATATCACATTGTCGTGGAATGCTACCACGCAGCATTCGACATCGCAGCCGGATGGTGGCAGACTGTCGTGGTGCCGTCACAGATGCGACCTGCGGTGGACGTGCCTTTGACGGCTGCAATCGAGGAAACCATGAAAGGGAGAACCAATCATGTCTCTTGCATCCCATCTTGATGAGTTGCAGCGGAAACACGGTGATATCGAACGCGAGATCGACGATGCGATGAACCATCCATCGGTCGACGACCTCGAAATCGTGAATCTGAAGCGACGCAAGCTGGCACTCAAGGACGAGATTGAAAAACTGAAGGCGAAACCGACGAGACACTGACGCCCTTCCAGGATTAGACGCGCCGCCTTGGCGCGTGACTATCGCTCCGGTGGCGACATGCCGCCGGAGGCCTGTTTTTGCTACTGATTCCGATACTGTTGGCCGGCGAAACCCGTCTGTGGGGTCGCCGCGCTGCTGCGATTTGGCGGCTCTGCTTGTCTGTCGCCATTGACAAGCCATCTTTGCTCCTCCACCTCATGCCCGAACCTCAGCGCTATGCGCTGATAGCTGATTGAGCGTGCGTCGACGTGGACGTGTGTCGCTCGGTTGATCAAGAGGCTGCCGGCATGACCGGGTATTTTTCCTCCCCCTTTGCGCGCCGGACATCGGTCGGCGTCGATGTCGGCGGCGTGATCGTCGGCGGCGGCGCGCCGGTCGTCGTGCAGTCGATGACCAACACCGACACGGCCGATATCGACCAGACCGTCGCGCAGGTTGCGGCTTTGCATCGCGCCGGCTCCGAGATCGTGCGCATCACCGTCGATCGTGACGAGAGCGCCGCCGCCGTGCCGCGCATCCGCGAACGGCTCGAGCGGCTCGGCATCAATGTGCCGCTGGTCGGCGACTTCCACTATATCGGCCACAAGCTGCTGGCCGATCATCCGGCCTGTGCCGAGGCGCTGGCCAAATACCGCATCAATCCTGGCAATGTCGGTTTCAAGGACAAGAAGGACCGCCAGTTCGCCGCGATCGTCGAAATGGCGATCAGGCATGACAAGCCGGTGCGCATCGGCGTCAATTGGGGGTCGCTCGATCAGGAGCTGCTCACCCGGCTGATGGACGAAAACCAGCGCCAAGGCTTTCCGCTGACGGCGCAGGAAGTAACCCGCGAAGCGATCGTGCAGTCGGCGATCCTGTCGGCCGAAATGGCCGAAGAGATAGGCCTCGCCCGCGAAAAGATCATCCTGTCGGCCAAGGTCAGCGGCGTGCAGGATTTGATCGCCGTCTATGCCGAGCTTGCCACGCGCTCCAACCATGCGCTGCATCTTGGCCTCACCGAAGCCGGCATGGGATCCAAGGGCATCGTCGCCTCGTCGGCTGCCATGGGCATCCTCTTGCAGCAAGGCATTGGCGACACCATCCGCATCTCGCTGACGCCGGAGCCGAATGGCGACCGCACGCGTGAGGTGCAGGTCTCGCAGGAACTGCTGCAGACCATGGGCTTCCGTCAGTTCGTGCCGATCGTCGCCGCTTGCCCCGGCTGCGGTCGCACGACCTCCACCGTGTTCCAGGAGCTCGCCCAGAACATCCAGGCCGATTTGCGCAAGAACATGCCGGTCTGGCGGGAGAAATATCCCGGCGTCGAGAACCTCAAGGTCGCGGTGATGGGCTGCATCGTCAACGGCCCCGGCGAATCCAAGCACGCCGATATCGGCATATCGCTGCCCGGCACCGGCGAGACGCCGACCGCACCCGTCTTCGTCGACGGCAAGAAGTCGGCGACGCTGCGCGGTCCGTCGATCGCCGCCGATTTCGAGAAGATGGTTGCCGACTATATCGAGCAGCGGTTTGGCCAACACGGCAAGGCTGCGGCCGAATAAGCCATGCGGGGGCTGCTCAAAGCCGGTGTGATCCTGCTCTGCGGGCTGGGTGCCGGACAGGCGCTCGCCGATCCACCGCAATCGCGCTCGGCGGCGAAACGATTGATTGGCCGTGTCTGTGACCTGATCGAGACGCATGCCGAGCGGAACGGCCTGCCGAAGGATTACTTCGCCCGGCTGATCTGGAAAGAAAGCCGCTTCGATCCCAATGCGGTTAGCCCGGTCGGTGCCGAAGGGATCGCCCAGTTCATGCCGGGCACCGCCAAGATGCGCGGGCTGGCCGATCCTTTCGACATCGACCAGGCGATCCCGGCTTCGGCGAAATATCTCGCCGAAATGAAGACCGGCTTCGGCAATCTCGGCCTGGCGGCGGCTGCCTACAATGCCGGCGAGAGCCGGGTTTCGCGCTGGCTGGGTTCCGGCGGTTTCCTGCCCATGGAGACCGAGAGCTACGTCTTCGACATCATGGGCGAACCGGCCGACAAGTTCTCCGACAGCGCCTACGCCGGAACGATCGAGCCGCTCGACGCGAAAACCAGCTTTGCCGTCGCCTGCCGCAAGCTGCCGGTGATCATGTCCAGAACCGTGGCGATGGCCTCGATCAATGTGAAGCCATGGGGCGTCCAGGTGGCCGGCAATTTCCGCAGGGGAGCTGCGATCAATCAGTGGCTGCGGGTCAGGAGCCGGTTTCCGGCGCTGCTGTCCGGTCGTGACCCGGTGGTCAGCCGGGTGCGCACGCCGATCGGCCGACGCGGCATCTACGCCGTCAGGATCGGTGTCGACGACCGTGCCGCCGCCAACGTCATCTGCCAGAAACTGCAAAGCGTCGGCGGCGCCTGTATCGTCGTGCGCAACCGATAGGCCGAGGGGGCGACATGACGGCCAAAATCGTCCTGCTCAATGGCGTCGGCAGCGCCGGCAAAAGCTCGATCGCCAGGGCGCTGCAAACGATCGCCACCGAGCCGTTCCTGCATGTCCAGATGGATGCTTTCATCGACATGCTGCCGCCGGCGCTGCAGGATCATGCCGACGGGTTTTCCTTTGAGACGGTGCTGGAGGACGGCAAGCCGTCGGTGGTGATCAGGAGCGGGCTGATCGGCGCGCGAACCATGCGCGGCATGCGCCATGCCATCGCCGCCATGGCCGGGCAAGGCAACAATCTCATTGTCGACGACGTGATCTTCAATGACGAGATAGCGGAGTATGTCGAGTTGCTGTCGAGCTTTGACCTGCATCTGGTCGGCGTCATGGCGCCGCTGGAGGTGCTGGAAGCGCGCGAGGCCGCGCGCGCCGACAGGCTGCCCGGTCTGGCGCGCTGGCAATATGGACGCATCCACAGGGGCATAGACTACGACCTCGAAGTCGACACCAGCCGGCTGACGCCGCTTGAATGCGCCCGTCGCATCCAGGAAAGATTCCGACTATAGTGGCCGGTGTCTTTGACACGATCGCAGCTTTTACCAATTGCCCCAAAAGCCGATAGCCGTCTCTGGCCTGCAAAGTCGTGTCGATTAAATATTTATGAGCCCTGCTGTAGTAAGACGGTGGAAATTTCCGGCGAGACCTTTTGAAGGCCGTTAACGGGGGAGCATCATGGCGGTGGCAAATTTCCTTAGACGCGTTGTAAGTGAACTTGAAACGCCGCGCGCCAAACGGCCGTTCGGTTCTGGCTGGCTGTCCGGCTCGATTGGCTTGCTTGCCGGGGTCACCGCCCTGCTGATGGTCATCGTGCTGCGCTACCCGTCGCTTACATCGATGCCGGATCTGGCCCCCATCCACCAGATGCTGTTCTTCAAGCCGGTGCTCTATTTCGTCCTCATCTCCGGCTATATCCTGGCGATCCTCAGCATGACGCTGCGCAGGCAAAAGACGCTCGGCGCGGCAGCGATGTTCACTGTGCTGCTGGCGTCGCTGGTCGGCATGCTTCCGGTGCGCCATCAACTGCACATCGAAGGGGTGTTCTTCGGGCTTGATTTCTTCATCCTGAACGCCCTGTTCATGGGTGTGCTGTTCGTTCCGCTCGAACGTCTTTTCGCGCGCAACAAGGATCAGACCGTGTTCCGCGACGAATGGCGCGAGGACCTGTTCTACTATCTGGTCTCATCGCTGCTGGTGCAGATTTTGACCTACCTGACCTTGGCGCCGTCCAACTTCGTCAATGCGCAGGGCGCCCTTGGTTCGGTGCGCGCCTGGGTCCACGACTTGCCGTGGCTGGTGCAACTGCTGGCGGTAATGTTCCTGACCGACTTTGCCCAGTATTGGGTGCATCGGGCCTTTCATCGCATTCCCTGGCTGTGGAAGTTCCATGCCGTGCACCATTCCGCCAAGTCGATGGACTGGATTGCCGGTGCGCGCATGCATTTCCTGGAAATCATCATGCTGCGCAGCCTGACGGCAACCCCGATGTTCGTGCTGGGGTTCGATGAATCGGCTATCCAGACGTATATTTTGATCGTCTACGTCTATTCGTCTTTCATCCATTCCAACATCGGGACCAGTTTCGGTCCAGTCGAAAAGATGCTGGTGTCGCCGCGTTACCACCACTGGCATCACGGCCTCGAGAAAGAAGCGATCGACGTAAATTTCGCCATCCATTTCCCGCTGCTCGACCGGCTGTTCGGTACCCACCATATGCCCGAAGGGCGCTGGCCGAACGGCTACGGCATTCACGGACATCCCGTTCCGAACGGATATTGGCAGCAATTCCTCTATCCCTTCCGGCGCGGCTAGACTGGAGTCCTTCGCGAAGCGCGCGTGTCACCGCGCCTGGCGAGGTTAGCCCAATCCATGACAAGCGACAGAGCCCCGAGATGCGTGACGGCTACATAATCTGCGGCACGCCGAGAACCGGAAGCACCTTGCTGTGCGGCCTTCTGGCCTCGACGAAAACAGCCGGCGATCCGCACTCGTTCTACGGGCGGCAGGACAAGGCGGAATGGGCAGAAGAGTGGAAATTGCCGCATCCCGATACGATGAGCGCGCATGACTTCGATGTCGCCTACCTCAAGGCGGCAATCAGCGCGGGAAAGGGCGGAACAGCCGTCTTCGGCTTGCGCCTGATGCGGGAAAACCTGGGTGAACTCTCGGCCATCCTCGACCGGATCTACCCAGACCTGCCATCGGACAAAGCACGCTTTGAAAAGGCCTTCGGCCGGATCCTCTACATCCATCTTTCGCGCGAAAACAAGCTGGCGCAGGCGGTGTCGCTGATCAAGGCCGAGCAGACTGGGCTTTGGCACATCGCGCCCGACGGAACCGAGATCGAACGGGTCGCACCGCCGCAGGAACCCCGCTACGATTTCAAGCGGATCCAGCGCGAGCTTGCCGAACTCGAAGCCTATGACGCGGGCTGGAACGTCTGGTTCGCGGAGCAGGGGATCGTCCCGCTGCGCATCGGCTATGAGCGCCTGTCAGGCGATCCGGCAGCGGCATTGGCATCCATCTGCAAGGCCCTGGGCGTTCCGGCGCCGAATGCCGCCGACGTAAAGCCGGGCGTCGCCAAGCTCTCGGACGAGATTAGTCTGGACTGGATGCGCCGCTATCGTCTGGACGCGGCGATTTGATCAAGCCCTCTTTACCGCGACCGTTTCGCTGAGCCATGTGCCGATCTTACTGCCGAGGCGGTCGGGCGACACCGGCTTGGGCAGATAGTCGTCCATTCCGGACTCGATACATTTGTCGCGGTCGCCCTTCAGTGCGTGAGCGGTGACGCCGATGATTGGTGTGTGATTGCCACTCGCTGCCTCCGCCGCCCGGATGGCGCGGGTCGCCTCGTAGCCGTTCATCTCCGGCATGGAGACGTCCATGAGGATCAGCTTCGGCCGCAGCGCCCGGTACATCTCAACGGCCGTGCGGCCATTGCTGGCGATGCGGTAGCTGAGGCCAAGCCCATTGAGGATTTGGCCGAACACCAGCTGGTTAACGTCATTGTCCTCGGCGATCAGAATATCGATCGGGCCGTTTGGCGTGGCGATCGATTCAGGCACTGTGGCCGCCGGAATTGCCGGGCCGCGAATGACGGTGAAGGCGGGTGGCGTCACGGGTGCCGCCTGCTGAACAACAGGCTCGCGAACGAACTGGGCCTTGCCGATCTGGGCCCGCGCTTTCTGGATGGCCGAGATGACGGTGCCGAGCAGGATGGCCGAGCGCGCCGGCTTGGTGAGATGCGCGGCGATGCCGAAATCGATGACCATCTTGCCGAAATCGACCTGGTCGACGGAGGTCAGCAGCACCACCGGGATGGCGGAGAGACGGCTGTCGGCGGAAATCGCCTTGGCGACATCGGCGCCGTTCATGCCGGGCATCTGGTAGTCGAGGATGATGCAGTCGACCGCAGCACCGAGTTGGCTGGCCCGGTCTAGAAAGGCGAGGCCGACGGCGCCGCTTTCGGCGGCCGCGCAGTCGAAGCTCCAGCTTCTGAGCTGCTCCAGCAAGATCTCGCGGTTGACCGGGTTGTCGTCGATGACCAGCACGCGGGCGCCGGTGACATCGACCGGCACGATCTCGTTGCGCGTGTCCTGCTGATGCGCCGGCAGCGGCACGGCGAACCAGAACACCGAGCCGCGGCCGATCTCGCTTTCGACGCCGATCTTGCCGCCCATCAGGTCGATGAGGCGGGCGGCGATGGCAAGGCCGAGGCCGGTGCCTTCATGGCGGCGCGTCGACGAGCCGTCGACCTGCGCGAATTTCTCGAACACGTTCTCGAGCTTCTCGGCAGGAATGCCGATGCCTGTGTCCTCGACGCGGACCTTGAGCTGGACCATGCCGTCGACCACCTCGCCGCCGACATCGATCAGCACATGGCCCTTCTCGGTGAACTTCACCGCATTGCCGAGCAGATTGGTGACGATCTGACGGAACCGTCCGGCATCGCCGACGACATGGGCAGGCAGGCGCGGGTCGACGCGCACGATCAGCTCGAGGTTCTTTTCGGCGACGCGCGCCGACACCAGTGTGGCCACGTCCTCGACCGCTTCGGCAAGCCGGAAGGGTGCAGGATCGAGCGTCAGCTGACCGGCATTGATCTTGGAGAAATCAAGGATGTCGTTGATGATGGTGAGCAGCGCATTGCCCGATTTGACGATGACATCGGTGAAGGTCTTCTGGCGCGCGTTAAGCTCGGTCTTGGCGAGCAGTTCGGCCATGCCCAGCACGCCATTCATCGGCGTGCGGATCTCATGGCTCATATTGGCCAGGAATTCCGATTTGGCGCGGTCGGCCGCTTCGGCCTTGAACAAGGATACGGCGGATTCGGTGAAGGCGCGGCGGATCGCCTTTTCCATCGGCCGGAAGATCCAGAGGGCAACGATGGCAAGAACCGCGAACAGAAGGCCGCTTGCCCACAACAGCAGCCTGTCGCTGGAGGCGTCGGCCAGATGGCGTTCGCCATCCATGGCGGTCCGCACACGCATCAGCATCGGCTGGACGAACAGGTCGTTCTGGTTGAGGATTTCGCGCGAGCTCCATTCGTCGGTCTGTTGCGCGGCCGACATCAGGTTGAAGTTGCGCACGATGTCACGCGACGACCAGAACAGGTCGCCGTTGACGGCGGCCGACGAGAGTTCGTCCAGCGTTTTGGCCGACAGGCTCGGCTTGATCGCGGCCAACTCCGCGGACAGTGTTTCGATCTCGCTGGTCAGGCGTTGCGAATGGCCGCGCGCGGCGGCGGCAAGGCCGTCACGGGTTTCGGTGCGCCAGGCCGTGCTGGCGGTTTCGGCAAAGCTGGAGGCGTTGCGCAGGTCGCGGGTGAAGATGACGAGATTGCTGCTCAGCGCGTCGATGTCGTGGCGGAAGGAATTGACGCGATTGAGCGCAAACATCACCGCGGTGGAAGCCAGCGCAAAGATGAGCAATCCCGAGATGTAGCGGATCCGGATCGAGCGGATGAAGAAAGAATATTCCGGCATGCGCAACCCCAACACATACGCATCATTTTAACGGTCGGGATTACGCTTGATTTACATTAAAATTCCGTTCGCGCCTGGCGGGCCGTCAAGATCCTGGCTGCACGTGCCCGGAGTTGGCGCCATAGAGGGTGGCATCGCATTCGCGCATCATGCGCAGTGCTTCTTCCTCGGTCAGGCCAAACTTGCGCATCATGCTCCGGATTTCGGGGCCTACAGCTATTTCCACCGGTCTTGCCGCCTGGCGGGTCTTCCTGGCCTTTTTCTTGGACATCAGTACGTTTCCCGTCTTGACCGACACATGTTTCGCATCAGCCCTGGCCCGGCCTCACCGTGCTGCGCCAGACCATGGGCGCATGGCAGATCAGGCGGCTGCCAGCCTCCTCCCGCGCGCCGGTCGCGAGCCGCACGGCGCGCCTGGCGATCTCCTCGATCGGCGGCGAGAACGTCGTCAGCCGGTAAGAGGCCCAGTCGGCCTGCTCGATGTCGTCAAAACCGATGACGCAGAGATCGCGGGGTACGTTGATGCCAAACTCGTGGCGGGCCGCATCGAGAAAGCCGCACGCAATCAGGTCGGTCACGCAGAACGCCGCATCCGGCCGCTGCCGGCCGGAAAAGAGCCGCCTGGCGCCATCGGCTCCGGTGGCATAGCCGGTGCGGCCCTCGCGCCACACGGTCACCTCCAGCCCTTCCTTCTGCGCGGCGGTAAGGAAGGCGGTTTCGCGGGAGAGCAGGCTGGGCGTGCCGGCAGCCGAGGTCACCAGGGCGGGGCGGGTACAGCCGGCCCGGATGAAGGCATGCAGCGCTGCCTCTGCGGCTGCAGCGTTGTCGACACCGATATTGTGCGGGCCGTCGAAGCGGTCATCGCGATTGATCAGCACCAGCCGCTGGCCGTTCTCAAGACAGGTGCGGATCAGCAACTGCGGCGGCGAGCCGGACAGAACGATGCTCGCATCGGCGCGATAGTTCAGCGTGTTGCGCAACGCCTGGTCGACATGGTGGCTGGGGCCGGAGGTGTTGAACACCATGGCCATTTTGCCGGCGTCCCGCAGATGTTGGGTCAGCGCCTTCTGCAGGCGGGCATGATAGGGCGTGTCGCCATCGGCAACGATGAGGCAGACAATGCCGGTCGAGGCCCGCATCAGGCCGCGAGCCAGATGGTTGACGTGATAGCCGAGTTGCTCGGCCGCCAGCATCACTCGCTCGCGGGTTTCCCCGGAAACGGAAGCGCCGGGCGTGAAGGTACGTGACACGGCCGAGCGTGAAACCCCGGCGAGGTCGGCAACCTGCTGGGCGCTGGAAAATCCGGTGCGGATTCTCGGAACCGTCAAGCGAACGCTCTCGCTGCTGTTTTCGTGATTCTTTGCACGCCCGTGCAATGTAATGCAACTCTCCTGCCATTGCCACCCACCGCACTTGACAGGCATGGCGGAATGCAACAGCTTTGCACAGCCGTGCAATACAAGCGGGCTCAAGAGTGGCATCGGAGGAATACCCTGTCCATTTCGCCGAAGACGGCATTGAGGGCGCGACTGTCCGGACCGGCTGCATGAGCAGGGCGGCGGCGCATTCGAAGGCGGACCGGCTGTCCGAGGCCGAGATGGACAGGCGTGCCGAGGTCTGCCGGAAACTGCTTGTCACGGCCGGGCAACTGGCGATGGAAGGCTATGCCCGGCAGGGCGCCGTCCAGCCGGTGGCGATGAAAGGCCCGCAGGATTTTCTCACTGAAACCGACGGCAAGGTCGAGGAGCACATCCGCGCGACGCTGGCAGACGCTTTTCCGCAGGACGGGTTTTTGGGCGAGGAAGGCGGTGGCATCGGCTCTGCCCGCATGTGGGTCGTCGACCCGATCGACGGCACCGCCAATTTCATGCGCGGTATTCCGCATTTCTGCATTTCGATAGCTTTCGTCGAGGACGGCCGCAGCGAGATCGGCGGCATTGCCAATCCGGCCATCGGCGAAACGTACTTTGCCCGTCGCGGGCAGGGCGCGACGCGCAATGGCGCGCCGATCCATGTGTCGCCGACGCAAGCGTTCGACCGCGCCTTTGTCGAGTTCGGCTGGTCGCCCAGGATTCCCAATCGCGACTATCTGGACAAGGTGAGCCTTGTCTGGGCACTCGGCGCCAATGTGCGGCGCTCCGGCTCCGGAGCGCTTGGGCTGGCCTATGTGGCCGACGGCCGCTCGGATGCCTATGCCGAGCTGCACATCAATTCGTGGGACTGCCTGGCCGGATTGCTGCTGGTGGAGGAGGCCGGCGGCCGTGTGAACCGGTTCCTCGACGGCGACGGCATGGCGAAGGGCAATCCCGTGCTAGCGGCAGCACCCGGCGTTGCGGCGACATTGTCCCAGGTGATCGGAGTGCCGCTCGACGACGGGTAGATCGTTTCCAGTGAGAAGACAGGGAGGAATATCGATGAAGACATTTGACAGTAAGCAAGGCTTGCGCGCCGCCTGGCTTGGCCTTGGCGCGGCGCTGGCCTTGTTCGGATTGGCGAGTGCCGCCCAGGCGGCCGCCCGGAGCCTCACAATGTATTGCGCCGTCGACGAGGCCTGGTGCCGGGCGATGGCGACCACCTACCAGAAGGAGACGGGCGTCAGCGTCGACATGACCCGCATGAGCGCCGGCGAAATCTACGCCCGCCTCCGGGCCGAGAAGGACAATCCGCAAGCCGATATCTGGTGGGGCGGCACCGGCGACCCGCATCTGCAGGCGGCGGAAGAGGGCCTCACCCAGGAATACAAGTCGCCGCAACTGGCAAACCTGCGCGACTGGGCGCTGAAGCAGGCCGACAGGTCGAAGAACCGCACGGTCGGCATTTATCTCGGTGCGCTCGGCTACGGCTACAATGAGGAAGATCTGAAGCAGCGCGGGCTGACCGCGCCGGCGTGCTGGGCCGATCTGGTCAAGCCGGAATTCCAGGGCGAGATCGAGATGGCCGACCCGAATTCATCGGGTACGGCCTGGACCATGCTTGCCACCATCGTCCAGCTGATGGGCGAGGACAAGGCATTCGACTATCTCAAGCAGCTCAACAAGAACATCGCCGAATACACCAAGGCAGGGGCCGCGCCGGCGCTCGCCGTCGGCAAGGGCGAGACGCTGATCGGCATCTCCTTCCAGCACGACGTGATCAATGCCGCGAAACAGAACCCTGCCGTGAAGGTGGTGTCGCCTTGCGAAGGCACCGGCTTCGAGATCGGTTCGATGAGCATCGTGACGGGCGCCAAGCATGCCGAAGAGGCGCAGAAATTCTACGACTGGGCGCTGAGCCCGGACGCGCAGAAGCTCGCGGCGCCGAACGGCAGCTTCCAGATCCCGTCGAACACCGCCACGCCGGTGCCGCCCGAGGCGCCGGACCTCTCGAAGATCAAGCTGATCGACTACGACTTCGCCAAATACGGCTCGTCGGCCGAACGCAAGCGGCTGTTGAAGAAGTTCACCGATGAGGTCCGCAATGGCGGCTGAGCGCGTTCTTTTGCGCTCACTCTAGCATCTGATCGCCGGCTGCCCCTCGCGGCAGCCGGCGCACCATCCTTTGGCACAGAAAGACATTGAATGGCCGCGGCCGGTTCCATGGTCAGTTCCGCTCCTGGACGCAGCGCGCTCGCGTGGGTGATGGCCGCGTGGGCGAGCTTCGTGCTCTTGCCTTGGTACAAGGTCGAAGGCGGCTTCCTGTCGTTCGACTGGCTGGCACAGCCGGCGGATGCGACGCCGGCCATACTGCTGGTCCTTGATGGCCGGCTCTGGCTCTTGCCCCTCATTCTGCCGCTTCTGCTGGCGAGCTGGCTGGTGGCGCGCAACAACCCCAAGAGCCTGGCGGTTGCAGGCGCGGCGGGCCTGCTGTGGCTGGCCATCGAAGGCTTTTCCATCATCCATTCGGGCTGGGGATTTGGCTTGCTTACCCGGATCGCCGGCACGCCGGGACCGATACAGCCGGGGCTCGGCTGGGGCGCGACGCTCTATGCCGTGGCGATGCTGATGTTCATCGCCGAGGCGCTCGCCGCGCGCGGCTGGTGCAAGGGCGACCGTTTCGTCGTCGGCTCGCTCTCAATCGTGATTGCTTCGCTGATCCTTTTCGTCGCCTATCCGCTGCTGTCGATCCTCACCTCGGCCATCAAGGACAATGACGGCAATGTCGTGCCGGCGCTGTTCTTCGATAAGATCTTCAGCGCCAACATATGGAGCCTGCGCTGCCTCTATGGCGAGGGCTCCTGCGGCGTGGCGTGGAACACGGTGGCGATCGCAGTCCTCGTCGGCTTTTTCTGCACGGCGCTCGGCCTGGCCCTGGCGCTGATCGCGCTTCGCACCAAGCTGCCGGCCAAATGGCTGCTGCGCGGCCTGTCCATCCTGCCGATCATCACGCCGCCCTTCGTCATCGGCCTGGCGCTGATCCTGCTGTTCGGCCGCGCCGGCATCGTCACCAACCTCATGTCGGTGCATCTCGGCATTCCGCGCAGCCGCTGGATCTACGGCATGGCCGGCATCACCATCGCGCAGGTGCTGGCCTTCACGCCGATCGCCTTCCTGGTTCTGGTCGGCGTGCTGCAAGGCGTCAGCCCAAGCATGGAGGAAGCATCACAAACCCTGCGCGCCAGCCGCTGGCGCACATTTCGCACCGTCACCTGGCCGTTGATCCGGCCGGGGCTGGCCAGCGCCTTCCTGATTTCGTTTATCGAGAGCATGGCCGATTTCGCCAATCCGCTGGTGCTGGGCGGAAACTTCAACGTGCTGTCGACCGACATCTTCTTTGCAGTGGTCGGTGCGGCGCACGACCAGGGCCGCGCGGCGGTGCTGGCGATCGTGCTGTTGATGTTCACGCTGGCAGCCTTCGTCATCCAGCGCCGCTGGATCGGCAGCCGCAGCTACGTCACCGTTGCAGGCAAGGGCGATGGCGGCGTACCGGCGACGCTGCCCAAGGCCTTGCGGATCGGCTGCTACGCCACCGTCGTTCCGTGGCTGGTTCTGACCATCGTGGTCTACGGCATCATCCTGGGCGGCGGTTTCGTGCAATCGATCGGGCGCGACAACACGCCGACGCTCCAATATTTCCTCACCGCCTTTTCGATCGAGAAAGGCGTCAATGGCTGGTTTTTCAGCGGCTCGGCCTGGCCGTCGCTGCTGATGACCATCGGCCTGGCGCTGGTGGCGATGCCGTTCACCGCGGCGCTCGGCATCCTGACGGCCTATCTGCTCGACCGGCAGCGTTTCGCCGGGCGTACCATGTTCGAGTTCCTGGCCATGATGAGTTTCGCCATTCCCGGCACGGTGATCGGCGTCAGCTATATCCTTGCCTTCAACGTGCCGCCGGTGCAGTTGACCGGTACCGGGTTGATCATCGTCATCTCCTTCATCTTCCGTAACATGCCGGTGGCGATCCGTGCCGGGCTCGCCAATCTCGGACAGATCGACAAGAGCCTGGACGAGGCATCGCTGACGCTTGGGGCGCGATCCTTCGCCACCTTGCGGCGGGTGATCCTGCCGATCCTGAAGCCGGCGATCGTGACCGCGATGATCTACAGTTTCGTGCGCGCGGTTACGGCGGTCAGCGCCGTCATCTTCCTGGCGAGCGGCCGGTTCAACCTTGCCACGGTCTACATTGTCGGGCGCGCAGATGTCGGCGAATACGGCATCGCGATTGTCTATTCGGCGGTGATGATCGTCGTCATGATGGTCATCCTCATCGGCATCCAGCTGCTGGTCGGCGAACGCCGGCTCGGCCGGCGCCGTGCGGGTCCGGAAGCCGTCGTGGCGGCAATCTGATGGGGAGAAGCGGCGTGGATCAGACGGCGAAGAATGCTGCCCCGGTTGTCACGGACAGGCCGGCCGTGCGGTTCGAGGGCGTCACCAAGAAATATGGCGCGGTGACCGCCGTCGACAACGTCAGCTTCGACATCGCGCCGGCCAGCCTGGTGACGCTGCTCGGGCCCTCGGGTTGCGGCAAGACGACGACGCTCAGGTTGATCGCCGGGCTGGAACAGACCAGCACCGGGCGCATCCTGATCGACGACAAGGACGTCACCTTGCTGTCCGCCGCCGAGCGAGATGTCTCCATGGTGTTCCAGTCCTATGCGCTGTTCCCGCACATGAACGTGATGGAGAATGTTAGCTACGGCCTGCGGGCGATGGGGCTTGGCAAGGCGCAGGCAGCCGAGCGCGCCGCCGAAAAGCTGTCGCTTGTCGGCCTGTCCGGCTACGAGAAGCGCCAGCCGAGCGAGTTGTCCGGCGGCCAGCAGCAGCGCGTCGCGGTGGCGCGCGCCATCGTACTGGAGCCGAAGGTGCTGCTGTTCGACGAGCCGCTGTCCAATCTCGACGCCAAGCTGCGCCGGCGGGTGCGCGACGAAATCCGCGGTCTCCAGCAAGATCTGGCGCTGACCATGGTCTATGTCACGCATGACCAGGAAGAGGCGCTCGCCGTCTCCGACCGCATCATCGTCATGAACGCCGCTCGCGTCGCCCAGGACGGCACGCCGCGCGACCTCTACAACGAGCCGACCAACCGTTTCATCGCCGACTTCATGGGCGACGCCAATCTGCTCGACGTCGAGGTGCTTTCCAGCAATGCGACCAGTGCAAGGGTCAAGGTCGGACCCTTGCTGCTCGACATGCCGGGTCGCGGTAACGCTCCGGGGCCGGCGATGCTCGCTGTACGCCCGAATGCCGTGCGCATCTTGCCCGGCCAGGCAGCGGGCACCATGAAGGGCCGGGTGGTCAAGAGCTCGTATCTCGGCGCCCACATGGAATACCGGATCGCGATCAGCGATCCGGCGGTCGAACTGTTCGCGACATCGCCTGATGTCACACCCGCCGTGGCGGAAGGGACGATGGTCGGGATCGATTTCGATCCGGCGAAGATCGTGCTGATCAAAGACGATTGAACGCGCCGGGAAAGCACCTTCGAAAAAATCCAGCCTGAATGTCACACCGGCCGGTCTTGTCTCGTCATGATGGCGTACCCAACACAAGGACTGCAATCATGACCGCCAAGATCGACCTCTTCGCCGCCGCCCCTGCGCTGATCAAGCAGTGGCAGCGCGCATCGACCGAACTCTCCGTCGCCGCCGGGCTCGAGCACAGCCTCAACGAGCTGGTGAAGCTTCGGGCGTCGCAGATCAATGGCTGCGCCAACTGCATCAATCTGCATGCCACCGAAGCGCGCGAGAATGGCGAGACCGAGCAGCGCATCTATCTGCTGCCGGCCTGGCGCGAAGCGCCCTGCTACAGCGACCGCGAGCGTGCCGCGCTCGGCTGGACCGATGCGCTGACGCGCCTCTCGGAAGGACAGGACCGCGAAAGCGCCTATGATGATCTTAAGGCGCATTTCACCGAGGAGGAGCAGGTGAAGCTCACCGTTTTGATCAACATCATCAATGGCTGGAACCGCATCGCCGTTGGCTTCGGGCTCTACACCGACGCAGCAACGATACGCGCCAGCGCCAAGGCGGCCTGATGACGGCGACGGCACCCGACGACGCGGCAGCGGGCTTCGGCCCGCTGCGTCCGAAGCTGATGCGGGTCGCCTATCGCATGCTGGGCTCGGTGAGCGACGCCGAGGATGTCGTGCAGGATGCCTTCATCCGCTGGATGGGGACCGACCGCTCGCAGGTTCGCGAGCCAGAAGCGTTCCTGCGCCGCACGGTGACGCGGCTTTGCCTTGACCAGCTCAAATCCACGCGGCGCCAGCGCGAGACCTATATCGGCCCTTGGCTGCCCGAGCCGATCGTCGAAGAGGACGATCTTGAAGATGTCACCTTGCCGCTGATGTTGGCGCTGGAGCGGCTTTCGCCGCTCGAGCGGGCGGCCTTTCTGCTGCACGATGTGTTCGGGCTGGAATTCGAGGAGGTCGCGACCGCCATCGAGCGCGATTCAGCCGCCTGCCGCCAGCTTGCCGCTCGCGCACGGGGCCATGTCCGCGAGGCGCGGCCTCGCTTCAAGGTGGAGAAGCAGCGTGGCCTGGAGATCGCCGAAGCCTTTTTCGCGGCATCGCGCAGCGGCGACATGCAGGCGCTCGGCGCGCTGCTGACGGAAGATGTCAGCGCTCATGCCGATGGCGGCGGCAAGCGTCCGGCGGCTTTGGCGCCGGTGCTGGGCTTCGACGCCGTCATGAAGCAATACGCGCAAGTCGCGGCCTGGCTGCGCGACAATCGCTCGACGCTGGTGCGCATCGGCTTCGTCAATGGACTGCCGGGGTTCGTCACGCGGGAGGCCGATGGCGAACTGCAGACGACCGCGCTTGACATCGAGGACGGGAAGATCGCGGCCGTCTATGTCATGCGCAATCCCGACAAGCTCAGGCATCTGCGTTAGACCCGATTGAATCGGAGCGAAATACCGGTTCGGCCCGCCTCCAAAAGCCGGCCCTTCCTGTGTGCGACCCGAGGACGATGTCAGGGCTGCCCTTTGCCGCTGCCGCCACCGACCTCTAGGATGCCTTCTCCCCGTCACGTGGCTGGATCAGCCTGCGCGCGGCATCTGCTCCTGCCGCAAGGAAGCGATCCGACAATTCGGTCCCTGCCACCGCGCGGGCCAGTTGAAGCGCGCCGATGAGGGTCGCAAAGACGCCCGTGGCAACGCCTTCCGGATCCCTGGCCTGCGGAAGCGCTGCAGACAACTGGCGCACCAAAACCAGCAAGCGTTCGGTGTAGACTTGGCGCGTTTCGGGCGGCTGACGCGCGAGTTCCGGCAACAGGGCGGCCGACGCGCAGCCGGCTCCCGGATTGTCCCGGTGCTCAGCTGACAGATACGCCGCTATGCCCATCTCCGGACCACCGGCTGCCAATACCTCCTGCAGTTGCTGCGACTGGGCCTCCAGTGCCGCTACAAGGCTTTCACGCACAAGCTCCGCCTTGGACTGGAAATGCGGATAGAAGGCTCCGTTCGTCAGTCCGGCGTCGCCCATGATGGCTGCCAGTCCGGACGCGGCGATGCCGTCACCGCGAAAACGCTGGGCTGCGACCTCGACGATGCGATCGCGAGAGGCGTCCTTTCGGCCCTTTTCGTAGCGCATGGGCTCTTCCTTTCTGCTATTGCATTATAGGTGTAATGTGATATTACGATCATAATTCAATCAACGGCAAAAAGCTAGCCCTCATGTCTCTGGAGTATCAAATGAATACCCTTTCGGGAAGAACCGCAGTCGTGACCGGAGCCTCTTCGGGCATCGGCCGCGCAAGTGCCGAGGCCTTGGCGGGGGCGGGGTATACCGTCTTCGGGACAAGCCGCAGCAAGGCCGGCAACGGCCCGGCGCAGGTGTCCATGCTAACCTGCGACTTGACCGACGGGGAGTCGGTCAGCGCCCTGGTTTCAGCCGTGCTGGCCCAGACCGGCCGCATCGACCTCTTGGTCAACAATGCCGGTGTCGGCCTGCTTGGCGGCGCCGAGGAATCTTCGGTCGCACAGGTGCAGGCTCTGTTCGACGTCAATCTGTTCGGCGTCATGCGCATGACCAATGCGGTGTTGCCGTCGATGCGGCGCCGCGGCCAAGGGCGCATCGTCAACATCGGCTCGATTCTGGGATTGGTGCCCGCGCCATACTCAGCGCACTACTCGGCGGTCAAGCACGCGCTGGAGGGCTATTCGGAATCGCTCGATCATGAGGTTCGCGCCTTCAACATTCGCGTCTCGGTCATCGAGCCGGCATTCGTGCGCACCGTCTTCGACCAGAACGGCATCGAGCCGGATTCCCTGTTAAAGGAGTACGATCAAGCGCGCGCCGGGCTCAAGGCGCTGCTTGCCGATGTGATGCCCAAAGCCGATCGGCCGGAAGTGGTGGCGGATGTGGTCGTCAAGGCAGCGACCGACGCCCGTCCGCGACGGCGCTATACCGCAGGGAAGGCAGCGCGCCAGGTCAGCCTGCTGCGCCGCTTCGCCCCCGCGGGGATGTTCGACAAGACCTTGCGCAAGCAGTTCCGCCTGCCGGTCTGAACAACGGTGGGACGGAGAATTTCACGCACAGACAGCAGGCCAACAGACACTCTCAGAAAGTCACTGCCATGAAGGCATTCGTTGTCGACAAATATAGCAAGAAAGGCATTTTGCGGCTGGCCGAGATGCCGGAGCCGGAGCTGCTGGACAATGACGTCCTGGTCGAGGTCCATGCCGCCGGGGTGAACCTGCTGGATTCCAAAATCAGGACCGGCGAATTCAAACTCGTCCTTCCCTATCGCCGGCCCTTCATCCTCGGTCACGACGTTGCCGGGAGGGTTGTCAGGGTGGGCTCGAAAGTCCGCAAATTCAAACCCGGCGACGCCGTCTATGCGCGGCCGCGCGACGGCCGGATCGGGACATTCGCCGAATTCATCGCAATCGATGAAGCCGACGTGGCGCTGAAGCCGGCGAACCTCAGCATGGAAGAGGCGGCCTCGATCCCGCTGGTCGGTCTGACCGCCTGGCAGGCTCTCATCGAGAGGGCGGGTCTGAAGACAGGCCAGAAGATCTTCATCCAGGCTGGCTCCGGCGGCGTGGGGACATTCGCCATCCAGTTGGCAAAGCACCTCGGCGCGATCGTTGCGACAACAGCGGGCGCGGCAAGCAACGATCTGGTCAGGGATCTCGGCGCCGATGTCGTCGTCGACTACAGGAAGGACGACTTCGAGAAAATCCTGTCGGGCTACGACGTCGTCCTGAACAGCCAGGACGCCAAGACGCTTGAGAAATCCCTGACTGTGCTGAAACCGGGTGGGAAGCTCATCTCGATTTCCGGTCCTCCGGATCCCGAATTTGCCAGGAAACAGAGACTGAACGTGGTGCTAAGGCTGCTGCTGCGGCTGCTGAGCCGTGGTATCAGGACCAAAGCCAAGCGCCGGGGCGTGGGATTTTCGTTCCTGTTCATGTCGGCGCAAGGTGAGCAGCTGAGCAAAATCACGTCCCTCATCGAAGATGGGGCGATTCGCCCGGTCGTCGACAGGGTCTTTCCTTTTGAAGCGACCAATGAGGCGCTGGCTTACGTCGAAACAGGACGCGCCAAGGGCAAGGTCGTCGTCAAGGTCAGATAGCGCGCCCAGTTGCTTTGGGGCATTTGAGAGACACCAAGCAGGCAGCGCAAGGCCGACAAATTCCGAAAACGGTTCGGCATCCGATTGCCCAAACCTCAGTTGTTGCGGATTGCCACGAAGCTTGCCGCTGCCTTCAGCAAGGATGCCTGTTCACCGTATGGCTCAAGCAATTCATGGGCCTGCTTGACCAGCCCATGGAGCTGGCTGCGCGCCCAGTTCGCGCCATGCAGCGCCACCAGCGTCGCCTTGCCGGCGGCTGCGTCCTTGCCGGTCGCCTTGCCCATCTGGCTGGCATCGGCGGTCAGGTCGAGCAGGTCGTCGGCGAGCTGGAAGGCAAGCCCGACCGCCGAGCCGAATTCGGCCAGCCGGTCGCGGTTCTGCGGTGCGGCGCCGGCAATGATCGCGCCGGCTTCGCAGGCGAAGCGGATCAGCGCGCCGGTTTTCATCGCCTGCAGCCGGATAATGCCGGCTTCGTCCGGCCTGTTGCGCTCGGCTTCGAGATCGAGCGTCTGCCCGCCGACCATGCCCCCAGTGCCGGCCGCGCGCGCCAGCGCCAGTACCAGTGCCGCCCTGCGCTCCGCCGGCAGCGCCGTCGCCTCATCGGCGAGGACATCGAAGGCAAGCGTCAGAAGCGCATCGCCGGCAAGTATGGCGGTGGCTTGATCGAAGGCCTTGTGCACGGTCGGCTGGCCGCGGCGCAGATCGTCGTCGTCCATGGCAGGCAGATCGTCATGGATCAGCGAATAGCAATGCACGCATTCGAGCGCTGTCGCCACGCGAAGCGACGCCTCGCCATCGGCGCCGAAAAGGGCGGCACTTTCCATGACCAGGAAGGGGCGCAGCCGCTTGCCGCCGTTCAGCACGCCATGGCGCATGGCCGCCATCAGACGCTCCGGCCGGGCGATCTCGCCGGCAAGCGTGCGGCCGTCGAGCAGCAGCCTGAGCCCGGCCTCGATCGCCGCCGCCCGCCCCAGAAGTGCGGCCTCAAAGGCCAATTGCTCGTCTTTCGTCATGGCCGGGAGCGGTAGCCGACACTCAGACGTTGCGCAAGAAGCCTCGCGCCATTATGCCGGAGGCGGGAGAGTGGCGCGGGTGGGGGCGGCTTGACGGAACCGATCGTCGATCATGAAACCGAAGGGTTTGAGATGGCGCGACCAAGGCGCGTGAACCGCGCCGGTCTGAAGCGCCTGGCACGGCGCGGCCTGGTCGTCGCCGTCGTGCTGGCGGCGATACCCATTGTGCTGACCTTCCTCTATCTGCCGTCCTTCGTGCATCCGATATCGACCTTGATGGTCAAAGACCTCGCGACCTTCTCCGGTTACGACCGGCGCTGGGTGTCGATCGACGATGTGTCCCCGGTGCTGGCCAATTCGGTGATCATGTCGGAGGACGGGCAATTCTGCTTCCATCGCGGCATCGATCTCGGCGAATTGCGCGGCGTCGTCGACGATGCGCTGGCCGGCGAGGCGACGCGCGGCGCCTCGACCATCACCATGCAGACGGTGAAGAACCTTTTCCTGTGGTCGCGGCCGCTGGGCTCGGTGCGCAAGGTGGTCGAACTGCCGCTGGCCGTCTATTTCGACGCGGTGATGTCGAAACGGCGGATCATGGAGATCTACCTCAACATCGCCGAATGGGGGCCGGGCATTTACGGCATCGAGGCGGCGGCGCAGCACCATTTCGGCGTTTCGGCCAAACAGCTGTCGCGGCGGCAGGCGGCATTGCTGGCCGTCTCGCTGCCCAATCCGATCGCCCGCAATCCGGCCAAGCCCGGTCCGGGTCTGCGGCGGCTGGCGTCGCTGATCGAACGCCGCGCCGGCCGTTCGGGCGCGTATGTCGGTTGTCTTGATTAGGTAGAACCGCTGCCAGTTCAAAAAAAATCGCCACGGTGCTGGCCAAAACGGCGCAGGGCGTGTATAGGCACCCGACTTTCTCAGATTATGGCCCTGACGCGGCCCTTTCACGAGGGCTATCGGGGCATTTTGACCATGTAGTGGAGCATATCCATGGCCGTTCCGAAACGAAAAACCTCTCCGTCCAAGCGCGGCATGCGCCGCTCGGCCGACGCTCTCAAGGCCCCGACCTATGTCGAGGACAAGAATTCCGGCGAAATGCGCCGCCCGCACCATATCGACCTGAAGACCGGCATGTATCGCGGTCGCCAGGTGCTGACGCCCAAGGAAAGCTGAGACCAGCTTTCGAAGGGTTTGAATGCCAAAAGAACCGGCCATTGGCCGGTTTTTTTGCGTTTGGTGCGCGTCGCGCCGCCAACTATGCCAAAGACCGGGCGTCCGTGGCGATACAAGCTGCGGCGGCGGTGCTGTATTGAGTGATGCCTTGTCGCGGCGCTTCCGCGCGATGATCGGCCGGCTTCAGAGGGACCGCATGACCAAGCTCACCACAGCACCGCGCGATATCTTCCAGACCTTCATGAACTTCCCGCTGGTCGAGGACCTCGATGCGCTGAAGGCGGATGTCGCCATCATCGGCATGCCTTACGGCAGTCCCTACACGATCGACGAGCTGGTCAACGACCAGACCAACGCGCCGACCGCGGTGCGGCGCGCCTCGCAGCGCATCAGCCTCGGGCTCGACCGCTATGATTTCGACATTGGCGGAACCCTGTTCGACGGGCAGGACGTCAAGGTGGTCGATGTCGGCGATGTTCCCGGCGATGCCGCCGGCGGCCACTACAGGTTGGCCGAAACGGCGATCCGCAAGATCCGCGTCGCCGGCGCCTTGCCGATCACCATTGGCGGCGATCACGGCATTCCAATCCCGATCCTGCGGGCGCTTGACGACGAAGGGCCGATCACCCTGGTTCAGATCGATGCCCATCTCGACTGGCGCGACAATGTCAACGGGGTCAGGGAAGGCTATTCCAGCCCCATCCGCCGCGCTTCGGAGATGGCGCATATAGCCGGGATTTTCCAGCTCGGCATCCGCGGCCAGGGCAGCGCCCGGCTCGAGGAGGTCGAGGCGGCCCGCGCCTACGGCTCCAACATCGTCACCGCCAATGAATGGCAGGATATCGGTACGGCGGCGCTGCTCAAGCGCATCCCGGACCGTGGCCGCTATTACCTGACCATCGATGCCGACGGTCTCGATCCCGCTGTCATGCCGGCGGTCGAAGGGCCGGCGCCTGGCGGCATCAGCTACCGGCAGACGATCGAACTGATCAAGGGCCTGTTCGCCAAGGGACGTGTCGTCGGCATCGACATCGTCGAGATCGCGCCGGCGCGCGACGTCAACGAGATCACCTCGATGACCGCCGGCCTTTTCATCCTCAACGCTATCGGCGCCGCCGTGCGGACAGGCCAGTTCAAGCGCTGAATCCCGGCGTGTCGGTGGTCAGCCGGGGCAACTGTGGCTGACAGGGTTGTTTCGCGCGGTCTTTTTCCGTGTTTGCGGGCGCTAGCGAAAAATCTTGACGGCGTGCCTGCGGGGCATTCTACAGAAGGTGCCCCCATTGTTTAGGCAATTCCTTGGGAAACCGCTTTCCTGGAATTGCTAGAGGAGACGCCTGATGTTCGGTGCCATCCCGCTGCTGATCGTGCCCTTCGTGGCCTACAATCTCGGACTCCTCGGAATATTCGGCAGCGGCGACGATCCGTGGGCGACCGAGATCTTCTCGTTCAGCATGATGTCGGGCGGAGTGTTTTCGATGACGCTCGGCGACTTGATGGTCGTGATCGGGCTGATCTTCCTGTTCCTCGAAATGGTGAAGTCGGTGCGCACCACGAACGCTTCGATCATGGACCATCTGTTGTCGACGCTGGTCTTCGTGGCGTTCCTGGTCGAGTTCCTGCTGGTGAAGGGCGCGGCGCACTCCGTCTTCTTCACGCTGATGGTGATCGCCCTGTTCGATGTGCTGGCCGGGTTTTCGGTGTCGATGCGGTCGGCGAGTAGAGACATAAATTTGAACTAGCCGCCTTCGTTGGATGGTCGCATCCGTTCGCGATTGGCGTGGCTGCTCTTTCTGGTCGTCATCCCAGGGTCTTCGCGACGGAGTTTCGCTCCTGCTTCGCCCTGGGATGACGAAGCTCCCCCTCAGCCCGGATCGGCGGTGAAGCCCGCCGCTTCGATGCCGGCGATGGCGGCGGCCTCGTCATTGTCCGACGTATCGCCCGAAATTCCGACGGCGCCGATGACGGCGCCTGCCTTGTCGCGGATCAACACGCCGCCGACGACCGGCAATACGCGTCCACCCGAAACGTCCGAAATGCCGGCGACGAGATGCGGCCGCTCCTTGGCGAAAGCCTCGACACGGCGCGAGCCCATGCCGATGGCCAGCGCCCCATAGGCCTTGCCGGCCGACATTTGCGGGCGCAGGAACGAGGCGCCGTCCTGACGCTGGAAGGCGACGAGATGCGCGCCGGCATCCAGCACGGAAACGCCGAGCGGCTTGAGCTTCAGCTCGGCGCCCTTGGCGAAGGCGGCGTCGATGATGTGCTTGGCTTTTTCGAGGGTCAGTGCGGTCATGGCTGTCTCCTGATCAAAACGCGTCAATCATCGCCTGACATGCGGGATGCGAAATCCCGGTTGCGGTTGAAATTGCTTCGCGTGGGAAAGCGGAAATGGCGGGCATTGCTGATCGTGGCACATGGCCGATACGATCCGCCGGCATCCAGATCGGGCGTCGATGAAGAAGGCCGCGCTATTTTTTCTTGGCTCGGGGCGCTTTCTTGACCGGAACGGCAGGGGCGTTGGCGAGGTCTTCCGCTTCCTTGGCAAGGCGCAATGCCCGGAGCTTGTTGGTCTTGGCCTGGCGGGCGTCGGCCTCGGCGACATACTCCGCCATCGCCTTTTGCCGCACCGTGGCTGCCTCTTCCTGCTTCTTGAAACGCATATCTGCCCTGGCGCGGGCAGTATCCTTAGAGTTCTCGACCAAGAGCGTTATCCAATCCCGTAAATTATGTTTTTCAGCCCCTTGATAGCAGAGCCGGCCTGATAATGGGGAAATAAGTTGGTCAAGCGGCCGGGGCCTCGATGCCGCTCGACGCCTTGCGGGCTACCACCGCCTCATATCCGGCCTGCAATGTAGCGCGGACGGAAGGCTGCGCGGGTGTGGCGACAGGCGTGCCCAGATGGTCGTGGCGCAACTCGTCCATGAACTGCTCCCACATTGACGGCCCGCCTTTCTCCAGCAGCTCGGCGCGGATCGAAAGCTCCTCGCTCACCGGCAGCCAGACGCGGCCCCAAGCGCCGAGATGCGCCATGATCGGCACCAGCGTGATGGCCATCTCGGTCAGGCTGTAGATCGCCTTCTGCTTGTGCGAGGGGTCGTCGGCCTTGGTCAGCATGCCGAGTTCCATCAGCCGCTTCATCCGGTCGGCCAGGATATTGGAAGCGATGCCCTCGATCGAGCCGTTGAGCAGTTCGCGAAAGTGGCGTTTGCCGCCAAAAATCATGTCGCGCAGGATGATCAGGCTCCAGCGATCGCCGAACACTTCCAGCGACAGATTGATAGGGCATCCCGAGCGGTGTTCGGTTTTCATCCGACTCTCCTCAAAAAACCGGTTGCATTATCGTATCAGTTTTATTATCGTGCAACCGATTGCAAAATGCAACCAGTTTGATTGGCCTTTGATTGGCCGATAGGAGGAGAGTCCCATGACAAGGGCCGCAGCACCCGAAATCGTCTCCCAGACGTTTGGCGATCCCGGAGATCCAGCCATTCTGCTGATCATGGGCGCCATGGCCTCGATGCTCTGGTGGCCGGAGGCGCTCTGCAAAAAGCTCGCCGGCGAAGGCCACTTCGTGATCCGCTACGACAATCGTGACACCGGCCTGTCGACCAAATATACGCCGGGCGAGCCGCCGTATACGTTCGACGACATGGCGGACGATGCGGTGCGCGTCCTCGACAGTTGCGGCATCGGCAAGGCGCATGTGATCGGGATGTCGATGGGCGGCATGATCGCGCAACGACTGGTGTTGAAACATCCCTTGCGTGTCATCTCGCTGACCGTAATCAGCAGTTCGCCGGTGGGGATCGACACATCGCAGCTGCCGGGAACGACCGAAGCCTATATGGAGCACTCGGCCGATGGCGCCAGAGTCGACTGGTCGAACCGCGACCAGGTGGTCGGCTTCGTCGTCAAGGATGCGCGTGCGATCGCCAGCACCGCGCATCCCTTCGACGAGAAGGCGATGCGGGCGTTCGTCGAACGGGACTACGACCGATCCGGCGGCTTCCTGAGCGCGACTAACCATTTCATGCTGAAGAGCTGCGAGGATCTGAAAGGACGCCTGCGCGAGATCAAGGTTCCGCTGCTCGTCATTCACGGGACATCGGATCCGATCTTTCCGGTCGAGCATGGCGCAGCCCTTGCCGACGCTGTTGCCGGCGGGCGGCTTGTCCGCGTCGAAGGCGGTGGCCACGAACTGCATCCCGACGACTGGGGCACGATCGTTGCCGCCATCGTCACGCATACCAAACCCTGAAGGCAGTCTGGAACCTTGACACATTCGCCTCACGGAAATAGTTAAGTAATTGCTTCAGTGTCGGCGCAGGCTGGCACCGCTCCAGCATCGGCGAACCACAAACAGACGAGCAAAAAATGTCCCTGACCTTCCATTTCCATCCGCTGGCATCGTTCTGCTGGAAACCGCTGATTGCGTTCTACGAGAACGACACGCCCTTCACGCCGGTTATCGTCGACCTCGGCGACGAGCAGTCGCGGGCAGCATTCCTGAAGGTGTCGCCGACCGGCAAGATGCCGGCGCTGCGTGACGATGCACGCAATCGCACGGTGCTGGAATCGACCATCGTCATCGAATATCTGGCCGCGCATTATCCCGGGCCGGTCGAGCTCATCCCGGCCGAGGCCGACCTTGCTCTCCAGGTCCGCCAGGCCGACCGTTTCTACGATTTCTACGTGCAGGCTCCGATGCAGAAGATCGTCGGCGACAGGTTGCGCCCGCAGGACAAGACCGATCCGTTCGGGGTCGAGGAAGCGCGCGCGCAACTGCGCAACGCCTATGCGATCATCGAGGAGGAGATGCGTTCGAAAATCTGGGCGGCCGGCCCCACCTTCACCATGGCCGACTGCGCGGCCTCGCCGGCGCTGTTCTACGCCAACAAGGTCGAGCCGTTCGGCGACAGCTATCCGGCCGTGAAACACTACCACGACCGCCTGCTCAAGCGGCCGTCCTTCGCCCGGGTGGTCGAGGAGGCGCAGCCCTACTTCAAGTTCTTTCCCTACAATAACGGCTGATCGCGATGCTGCACGATCCCGCCCAGCTCGACCTGATGTTCCAGGCGCTCGCAGACCCGGCCAGGCGCAGCATGGTCGAACGGCTGTCGCGTGGGCCGGCCTCGGTCAGCCAGTTGGCCGAACCGCTGGCGATGTCGCTGTCGGCCGTCGTCCAGCATCTCAACGTGCTCGAAGCAAGCGGGCTGGTGCGCTCGGAAAAGCTCGGCCGCGTGCGCACCTGCCAGATCGCGCCGCAGGCGCTGCGCAGCGCAGAACACTGGATCAACGAACGGCGGCTGACATGGGAGCGTCGGCTCGACCGGCTCGGCGATTTTCTCGCCGGGACCGAATGACCTGAAGCAGAGGAGAAATGACCATGCCCGGCAAAAGCAGAGCGGAGTTGATCCGCGGCTATTTTTCCGCCTACCAGGCGAATAACAAGGCTGCCGTCGCGGCGGTGCTCGCCGACGATTTCACCTTCACCAGCCCCTATGACGACGCCATCGACCGTGCGACCTATTTCGAGCGCTGCTGGCCGGACAGCCCGGCCTTCAGCTCGATCGTCATCGAGCGGATATGCGAGGACGAGGACGCCGCCTTTGTCCTCTATCGCTGCGAGACGGCGGACGGAAAGACCTTCCGCAACACCGAACTGCATCTGTTCCATGGCGACAGGTTGCGCGCCGTCGAAGTCTATTTCGGCGCGTCCTATCGCGACGGCGTCTTCGTCGCGCAGAAACCATCAAGCTGACCAAGAGGACCCGACCATGGCCGAACGATCCGTCGTCCACTCCACCTTCGTCCTCGAGCGCCTCTATCCAGTTGCGCCGGCGAAAGTCTATTTCGCGCTCAGCGATCCGGCCGCCAAGCGGCGCTGGTTCGCCGACCCCGACAACCCGATGACCCACAGGCACGAAATGGATTTTTGCGTCGGCGGCCAGGAGGTCAATGCCGGCGGGCCGAAGGACGGGCCGATCCACACCTATACCGCCACCTATCAGGACATCGTGCCCAACCAGCGCATCGTCTACAGCTACGACATGCTGTTCGGTGATGTCAGAATCTCGGTTTCGCTGGCGACAATTGAGCTTCGCCCGGAAGGCACGGGCACGCGTCTGGTGCTCACCGAGCAGGGCGCGTTTCTCGATGGGCACGACACACCGTCATCGCGCGAGCATGGTACCGGATTCCTGCTCGATGCGCTGGGCAAGGCGCTGGCAACGGACACTTGAAAGCCAGGGAGGCGAGCTGGAATCGCGGCCTATGCTTCCCAGAACTGATCAAGCCAAATATTGAGCTTGAGGAAGCCGCCACTGCTGACTGTATAGACCCGCCTCGTGCCCTCGGCCCTGGCCTGAACCAGACCGGCGTCCAGCAACACTTTCAAGTGCTGGGACACGGCCGGGCGGGAGACTGGAAGGCCCGAAGCCAGCTCGTTGACGGTTTTCGGGCCACGCCGGAGCTCTTCCAGAAGATAGCGCCGGTTGGGGTCGGCAATCGCCATGAAGGCGTCAGAAAAGATCATGCCTATACTTGTGGGGCAAAGCTTTTCAAATCTCAACCGTCGGCTTCCGCTTTTCTGAGCCGCAGTGCTTCAGGGGTGACCGAGCGATCGGCCGGCTGGGTCTTGAAGGCATCGCGGTCTTCGATCGGCACCGGCGCGCGGCGGCTGATGCGCAGCAACGTGTAGGCGGCGAGGCTGAGATGCGCCAGCGCGGTGGCCAGGAACAGGCCTTCGGGGCGGAGCCAGCCCATCAGGGCGGCAGCCAGCAAGGGCCCGATCATGGTTCCGAAGCCATACAGAAGCAGCAGGCCGCCCGAGACCTTGACGAAATCCTCCGATCGGGCGTGGTCGTTGGCATGCGCCACGGCGATCGAATAGAGCGTGTAGGCAAAGGCGCCGTAGGCAGCGGCGAAGACAATGACGAGGACGGCGGAACGCGGTTCGAACAGGAAGATCAGGATGGCGAACAGTGCGGCGCCGAAAGCCGCGCCCGCCAGCACGAAACGGCGGTCGGTCTTGTCGGAGAGGCGTCCGGCCGGAAGCTGCATGGCCGCGCCGGCAATAACGACAAGGCTCATCATCAGTGCGATCTGGGCGGTGGAGATGCCGATACGGGCGCCGTAGACGGCGCCAAGCGTGCCCCAGGCGCCATTGGCGATGCCGACCAACAGGCAGGCGATCGCCGACACCGGCGAGTTGGCGTAGAGACCTTTGACGTCGAGCTTGACGTCCTGCAAAGGCTTGGGAGACGAAGCCGACGACACCGCGGTCGGGATCAGCGACAGGCAGAACAATATGCCGGTGATCATGAACAGCGATGCCGATCTGACGTCGCCGCCGGCAACGATCATCTGGCCGCCCATGATCGAGGCATAGGTGACCATCATATAGAGGCCGAAGACGGTGCCGCGGTTCTCGTTGGTGGCCTTCTCGTTCAGCCAGCTTTCGATGACCATGAAGGCTCCGGCCATGGTGAAGCCGGTGAAGGCGCGCAGCAGGATCCAGACATATTCGTCGATGATCAGGCCGGTAAGCAACGCCACGATGGCGCCCGAAGCGGCAAAGGCGCCGAACGCCCGGACGTGGCCGGCGCGGCGCACCAGGCGCGGTGCGAAGAAGCAGCCGGTGACGAAGCCACCGGCCCAGGCCGTGCCCATCAGGCCGAGCGATGCGGTCGAAAACCCTTCGAGCTGGCCGCGCAACGGCAACAACAGGCCGTGCAATCCCGAAGCCGCGAGCAGGAAAGCGGTGCCGCGAAGCAGCGAGAGGATCGGCCTGTAGCTTGCAAACATTGTTTGATCCGTCTGGAGATTCGGTGGCGGGGTCTGAAGACAGGCGCATTCGGGCTTTTCGGCGGCGGATGCTCAACGCCGAAACTAACGCGAAAACTAGCCGCGGCGAAACAGGGCTTCGGCCGCCGATTTGGTGCTGCCCTTGGTCTGGAGCTCGGCTTCGAGCCGGGCAATCTCCTCGCGCAGGATGCTGATCCGTTCGGTCAGGTCACCGACCGAAAGCAGCGACAGATCCTGTCCGATCTCATGCGGGCGGGCTTTCTTCTTGGGTTCGTCGTCGAAGATCGCCATCGTCGCTCCTCCCTATTCAGTATTGGGGCTGATTTGGCCATTTGCCTGATCCGGCAATCAGCATACATAGGGCAGGGGCGTAGATGCAAACAGCCGGCAAGAAGCTGGCAGCCGGCGGACCGAGACGGGAAATTTCATGGCGAGCGGACATAAAATTCCAGCCACGATGACGGCCATTGCAATCTCGCAACCGGGCGGGCCGCGGGTGCTGAAACCGGAAACGCGCGACGTGCCGGTGCCTGGTCCCGGCGAAATCCTGATCCGGGTGCGTGCGGCCGGCGTCAACCGCCCCGACGTGCAGCAGCGCAAGGGCGCCTATCCGGCGCCGCCCGGCGCTTCCGACCTGCCCGGTCTCGAGGCATCGGGCGAAGTGGCCGTCCTTGGCGACGACATATCGCGCTGGCGCATCGGCGACCGGGTCTGCGCGCTGACGCCGGGGGGCGGTTATGCCGAATATGTAAAGGTTCATGCCGGCAGCGTGCTGCCGCTGCCCGCCGGCTTCACCCACACGGAGGCGGCCGCGGTTCCGGAAAACTATTTCACCGTCTGGCACAATGTGTTCGAGCGCGGCGGCCTGAAAAAGGGTGAGACGCTGCTGGTCCATGGCGGCTCATCGGGCATCGGCACCACGGCGATCCAGCTGGCGTCGGCCTTCGGCGCCTATGTCGTCACCACCGCCGGCAGCAAGGAAAAATGCGACGCCTGCCTGAAACTCGGCGCCGACCGGGCGATCAACTACCGCGAGGAGGATTTCGTCGCGGCGGTCAAGGATGCGACCGGCGGCAAGGGGGCCGACGTCATTCTCGACATGGTCGGCGGCGACTATATCGCGCGCAACTACGAGGCCGCCGCGGTCGAGGGCAGGATCGTCCAGATCGCCGTCCAGGCCGGCGCGGTGGCGAGCGCCGATTTCTCGAAAATCATGGTCAAGCGGCTGACCCACACCGGCTCGACGCTGCGGCCTCGCACGGTCGAGTTCAAGGCGGCGCTCGCCGCCGCACTGGAAGCACAGGTGTGGCCGCTGCTCGGCACCCGGAAGGTAGCGCCGGTGATGGACATGATCTTCCCGCTGACCGACGCCTGGCGGGCGCATGAGCGCATGGAAGAGGGCGAGCATATAGGCAAGATCGTTCTCGACGTCGGCTAGATGGGGCGAGATTTAGGTGAGGCCGGCCTGCGAATGGCGGCTCCCTGCGCTTCCGGCCTTCGCCGGCCGAAGCCCTCATGAGGCGTTGCGGCAGTTAAGGCTACGGCCGGCGTAGGCCGGTGCTTCGTACTGAAGTACGCTTCGCTCCGGCCTTCGCCGGCCGAAGCCGTCATAAATGCCTCCGCTCTATGAAGGCTACGGCGGGCGTAGGCCGGTTCTCGGGAGCCGCCATTCTCTGCTCGGCCTGACCTGAACCTCGCGCCATGCTCCGCGCTCAGCCTGTCGGCAAGATGAACACAAGCTTAATGCTGCAATGCAGCATTTGCATTGCGGCTATGCAAAGACGTCTGTTCAATTCGTGGGCAGCACTGCCTATCTAAGCGTCATCGAAACGATTTGATCTAACAACTGGAGGACAACCATGAACCCGATCCGCGCTTTCCGTAACTGGCGTATGTACAACGAAACCGTGCGCGAGCTGAACAAGCTCAACGCCCGTCAGCTCAGCGACCTCGGCATCAGCCGCGGCGACATCGAGAGGATTGCCCGCAAGGCCATCTAATTCGAAGCCTGGTCGGCCGATGAGGCCTGACCACGCGGCAGAAGCAAGAGCCGCCGCAGACGGTATCCCGTCGCCGGTTCCGAGCCCGCTGGACCCTGTCCGGCGGGTTTTGTCGTCTTGGACCCCCTGTACAACTCGGCATCAATGATCGCCGGAGCCGAGGTCCTCCTGGCCTCCCCCGCTGTCCGGTGTCCGACGGCTGCGCCCTGCGCCAAAAACATTGCGAAACGGCAGCGGAGCGGTTATACAGGCCGCGAATTTCCCATTTTGGTGGCTCTAAACCACCGCCCGCGCGGGAACGCGGGCGAACGAGAAGGATTTTTGAAATGGCCAATACGCTGCTGATGCCCAAGGCGACCGCCGTCTGGCTGGTCGACAACACCGCGCTTTCCTTCGAGCAGATCGCGCAGTTCTGCGGGTTGCATCCGCTCGAGGTCAAGGCGATCGCCGACGGCGAATCGGCGCAGGGCATCAAGGGCATGGATCCGATCATGACCGGACAGCTGACCCGCGACGAGATCGCGCGCGCCGAGAAGGATCCGAACCAGCGCCTGAAACTGTCCGACCCCAAGGTGCGGGTGCCGGAATCCAAGCGCAAGGGTCCCCGCTACACACCGCTGTCGAAGCGCCAGGACCGGCCCAACGCCATCCTGTGGCTGGTCCGCAACCATCCGGAATTGAAGGACGCGCAGATTTCGCGCCTGGTCGGCACGACCAAGTCGACGATCGAACAGATCCGCGAGCGCAAGCACTGGAATTCGGCCAATCTGCAGCCGATGGACCCGGTGACGCTGGGTCTCGCTTCGCAGATCGACCTCGACATGGAAGTCAACCGCGCCTCGCGCGGCCGCGAGCAGGCGCAGCCTGTCGGCGACACGCTGCTGCCGGCTGCCGTGACCGAGCGCCTGGTGCCGGCGCCGGAGAAGCCGAAGGACGAGGATGCCGAGCTCGACGCAAACGCCGTGTTCGCCAAGCTCTCGGCGCTCAAGTCCAAGAAGGAAGATGCGGACGACGAGTAAGGTTTGCGACAGTTCATCAAAAAAGCCCGCTTCGAGCGGGCTTTTTCATTGATTATCGAAGTCTCAGCTGCGCGCCGCCCGGTCCGGCGTCATGCCATAGTCCTCCGAGCGTTCGACGGCGCGGTAGAAGTCGGCAAGCTGCTTGCCTCGCTCAGGCTTGAAGATGCGGCCGGCGATGACCACCGAGGCGATGCGGTCGATGCGGAAGGCGCGGAAATCGTCGCGCATCTCGCACCAGGCAACCAGCGTCCATACCTTGCCCCAGAACCACAGACCGAGCGGACGGATGTCACGCCCGGTGCCGCGGCCGGCCTCGTCGCGGTAGTCGATGGTCAGCACCTGTCGCTTCTCGACAGCGCGCTCGATCACGTCGATCGCCTCACGCGCGGCGTCGCTCACCACCCACATCGGCGTGTGGATCTCGGTGCGGGCGATGCGGTCCTTCTCGGCGTCGGGCAGGACGGCGCCGATCTTGACCAGCGCCTCGTCGGCCGCACGCGCCATGGCCGCGCCGCCAAAGGCCCGCACCATGCGGGCGCCGGCGACCAGCGCGACGATTTCGTCACGCGTGAACATCAGCGGCGGAAGGTCGAAACCCTCCCTCATCATGTAGCCGACGCCGGCCTCGCCGTCGATCGGCACTCCGGTCGACTGCAAATCGGCGATATCGCGGTAGATGGTCCGCTCGGAAACCTCGAGCCATGTGCCGAGCTTCTGGGCGGTGACCAGCCGGCCGCCACGCAGGTGCTGCACGATCTGAAAGAGCCTGTCGGCACGTCGCATCGTATGGTCCCTCGGCTGCTTGTCTATGAATGTCATGGGGCCAAAACCGGTTCCGGGTGACATCCATGTCCTGTTTTATGCTTGTCGTTCTCCCAAAAACCGCTGCGCACTTTTGGGCGACACGCATTATGGTTTAAGTCCTTCGCGCTTGCGCTGCACGGCGACGAATTCCGCGCCGAAGGACAACTTCTTCGTTGTCGGCGTGTTCACGTCGAGCACACGCCAGTACGGCGTGATATCGTTCAGCGTCATGCCGCGTTCGAGATCCTCATTGGCGGCTTCGGCGACGGTTCGCAGATGATAGCCGATGGTGACCGGACATGTCACTTGCGCCCCATGCTCGATGGCGAGCGCGGTGCGCAAGGCGCGTACATCCATCTCGAGGCCGTTGGGGATCGTGCGGATGAAATCATCGACCTGACGGGCCGTCGGCACCAGCATCGGCTGGCCCTCGACGACGTCGCCCATTGTGCGTGGCGTCGGCTTCACGCCGTTGACGCCCGGCGTGTTCAGCCTGTCGTTCCAGCTTTTCACCATTCATGTCTCCTGACACGTTTATGGCATGGTGCTCCTGACAGCATTCTGTCAGGAGCCTTCAGCATTGTCCGTAGCAGGCGCCAAAAGTCTTTGCGCCAGCCCAAGGCGTCGCCGCCCGGGGGTCCATGTCAATGATCCGGGCGTTGCGGGGTCCGCATCCAAGCATTGTCATGTAAAACGCCTCAGATCTCGCGAATGCGGCTGTGACCCTCATACATATCCGGCCAGCCAATGTCCTTGCGGATGTCCGCCGGCAAGGAGTTCAGGAAGCGCTGGGTACGGACTTCATTGCGCATCGTGCGGATCTTGCCGACATAGTGCTGTACGCTGTTCAAAATACCAAAGCTGTTCATGACCATCTCCTCTTCTCTGATGGAGACACTATCGCATACCCCTCCTGACAGCAGTCTGTCAGGAGCATGTCAGCTCGTTGAAGAAAGCTGCGAGGTGCTTGGCGGTCGGTTCGGAAACGAGCCTTTTGTCAGGAATGGCCAAGTCGACCGAGACCATGCAAGAACCGCTTTGACAGCCTGTCGCGATGCTGCTCAAAGGCGGGCATGTCGAAACTCCTCGCGCTCGTCATCATCGGCATGATGGCCATTCAGCTGATCAAGCCGCTCGGCTGGCCGGGCCTGAAGCGGCGCGGCGATTTCTGGAAGCTGGCCCTGATCGCCATGGCGGCCATCGCGCTGGCGGGTGCGCTGGGGCACTGGGCATAGCCTTGAGGGTCAGGTCGGGTCCACCGTTCCCATGGCAATCATCCGGATGGCGTTGAGGCTGGGCACGAAGAAGTAATCGCCACCGCGCGTCGTCATGAATTCCGGCAGGTTCGCCGCAATAAAAGGCGTGGCGTTGGCCGGGCCGGCCGGAATGACATGCTTGCTCGATTCGGCGCGGTTGCCGGTCAGCGTGCAGGTGTCGTTGCCGGTTTCGGAATCCAGGCCGTAGCTCGTCCATTGCTGCTGGATGATATTCTGGCTCAGATCCATTGGAAGCAGGCTGCAATCAACAGTATTTGGAAATACTCGCGTCAGTTCTCTGAAGCCCACCAGTCCGAGCTTGTGCCCCCTCAGGTCAATCGGCGAGCACCCATCCGACCAGATGTTCGGCCCAGGCGCGGTAACCGGCTTCCGAGGCATGAAAGCCATCGGAGGCAAAGCCGGCCTCAGGGTTGGTGATCGGCAGCCGTGGCGCCGGCACGGCGCCGCGCTCGAAACAGAGGCGCTCGCCCATGCGGTTCATTGCGGTAGCGCGGATTTCGAGTATCTTGCCGAGCAGCGGCGGCATGGCCGGCGCACGGGTGAATTCCAGCACCGGCGACCAGACGACGCGGGCCTCCGGCCATTTGGCGCGCAGCGCGTAAAGCAGGCCGCCGAACTCTTTCTTGAAGCGCGGCACCGAGTGGAAATTCTTGGTGTCGTTGGTGCCGATGGCCAGCACTATATGCGTCCACCGATCGGCCGACAGATTGGGCAGCACATGGTCGCGGATCTGGCCCGACGTTGCCGAGTTGAAGCCGGCGGCGCGCCAGCGCACGGCAAGGCCGGTTCGCTGCGCGATCATGACGGCAAGCTGCGCGGCAAGCCCGTTCTCGGAATTGCCGATGCCGACGGAAGCGGCCGAGGAATCGCCCAGCACCAGCAGCGAGATGGCCGGCGCCTTGCCCGATATTTCGTGCATGACCGGCCCTTGTGCCGGCAGCATGCGGGTGGTGCGGCGGCGCACGCCGAGGCCCTGCCAGACATAGACGGGGTAGGCGAGCCAGGTAAGAAGGGCCGGGAAGCGCATGGCAATACCGTTAGAGGTTAACGGCAGCCTTAGCGCATGTTTGGGCGCAGGTGAACGCGCTTCTAGTCGCAGCAGTTTTCCTTAGCCGCCTGCTTTTCCTGATATTCGTCATGCAGCCGCACCCAGTCCATCAGGCTTTGATAAGGGCCATTTTCGCCGCGGCCCTTCGGCGTCATATCGAGATAGTCATAGGTGCCGATCTGCGCCTCGCCGCCGCGGGCGCGCGACATAAAGGTGAGAAAGATGTCGCCGTTCTCGTCCTTGTAGAAAACACTGGTGCCGGGAAGGTCCTTTGACGTGCGCGGACGCGTCTCGAAATTGTAGGTGGTGTCGCCGGCCGCGATCTGCTTGTCGGTGAAGGAGACCTGCATGTCGAAGTTGAAATCCGAGGCGTAGGACGACACCCAGTCGAATTTCCAGCCCATACGCTGCTTGTAAGGCAGCAGTTCCGCCAGCGGCGCGCGCGCAACCACCACCAGCGACACGTCGTGGCGCCTGAGATGCTGATCGGCGCCGTCTATATGGTCGGCAAGGAAGGAGCAGCCTTCGCAGCGGTGGTTCGATCCTGGCGTCATCATGAAGTGGTAGACGATCAGTTGGCTGTTGGCGCCGAACAGTCCGGCCAGGTTCTTCGGACCCTGCTCGGTCTCGAAGACATAGTCCTTGCGGATTTTCATCCAGGGCAGTTCACGCCGCTCGGCGGCGATGCGCTCACGCAACCGTGTCAATTCCTTCTCGCGCGCCAGATGCGCCTTGTGCGCCTCAAACCAGTCTTCACGCGAAACCACCTTCTTGCGAGTCATGAAGTTCTCCCTGTCTGTTCACCCAAGGACGTTTGGGGTGGGCAGAAACCGACATCGCCGTCAGCTTTTGCCGAAAAGGAGATAAGGATGGGCGAACTCCGTCCCAAGCCCGCCTTGTCATAAACAAAACCCGGGCGCATCGGCCCGGGTTGTATGACAACGGGAGGACTGCGCTCAGGCGGCCTGTTCGAGGCTCGCCGTCCATCGTCCCAGCGCCGCCAGATGGTTCATGTGGGCACGATGGGTGAAGGCGGCCTGGCCGGAGGCGACGTTCGATGCCTTGCCGCTCCAGGCCTTTTGTGGGGCGGCCTGCAAGGCGCGGCCATAGGAGAAGGTCAGCTTCCACGGATGCGGCCCGATGGCGTTGATGGCGTTGAGGTTGGCGGTCGCCTCCTCGTCCGACTGCCCGCCCGAAAGGAAGGCGATGCCCGGCACCGCTGCCGGTACGGTTTCGCGGAACAGTTTTATGGTCTTTTCCGCGACCTCTTCGGGGCTGCTCACCTTGCCCGACTTCCTGCCGGCCAGCACCATGTTCGGCTTCAGGATGGTGCCTTCCAGCACAACGCGCGCCGCATGCAGCTCGTCATAGAGCTTGATCAGCGTTGCCTTCGAGATGTCGTAGCAGGTGTCGATGTCGTGCGCGCCGTCCATCAGCACTTCCGGCTCGACGATCGGCACGATGCCGGCCTCCTGGCACAGTGCGGCATAGCGGGCCAGCGCATGGGCGTTGGAGCCAATCGAATTGACCGAGGGCACGCCCTTGCCGGTGTCGATGTCGATCACCGCGCGCCATTTGGCGAAGCGGGCGCCGAGCTTGTAATAATCCGCGAGCCGTTCGCGCAGGCCGTCGAGGCCTTCGGTAACGGTATCGCCGGGAAAGCCGGCCAGCGGCTTGGCGCCGGCGTCGACCTTGATGCCGGGGATGGCGCCCGCCGCCTTGATGATGTCGACCAGAGGCGTGCCGTCGGCAGCCTTCTGACGGATGGTCTCGTCGTAGAGAATGACGCCGGAGATGTACTTCGTCATCGCGTCCGTGGCGCGGAACATCATCTCGCGGTAGTCGCGGCGGCTATCGGCGGTCGATTCGACGCCGATAACGTCGAAGCGCTTCTTGATGGTGCCGGAGCTCTCATCGGCGGCCAGCAGGCCCTTGCCGCCGGCCACCATCGCGGCGGCAATGTCTTCGAGACGTTCGCTCATTTTGCTTCTCCTTGACGGCGTTGTTCCGCGCTTAACGGAACTCTACCGCCAAAGGAATGGCATCGGAAAGCTCGAATCGGTTGAAAGTTCCTGGCGTCCGTTTTTGTGCCCCCGATCCGGTCAGGCTTGTTTCTTCAGCACGTCGACGCCGGGCAGCGGCTTGCCTTCCATCCATTCGAGGAAAGCGCCGCCGGCGGTCGAGACATAGGTGAAATCGTCGGCGACGCCGGCATGGTTGAGGGCGGCCACCGTGTCCCCGCCACCGGCGACCGAGACCAGCTTGCCGGCCCTGGTGCGGGACGCCGCGTGCTTTGCCGCAGCCACCGTGGCGTGGTCGAAAGGCTCGATCTCGAAGGCGCCGAGCGGGCCGTTCCAGACCAGCGTCGCGGCGCGGTCGATCCATTCACCGATCGTCTTCACGGTCTTTTCGCCGACATCGAGGATCATGCCGTCAGCCGGGACATCCGAAATGGCAACGGTCTCGCTGGCCGCACCCGCCTTGAATTCCTTGGCGACGACACCGTCGACAGGCAGGATGATGGCGCAGCCGGCTTCGGCGGCCTCGATCATGATCTGCTTGGCGGTCGCGGCAAGGTCATGCTCGCACAGCGACTTGCCGACAGCGGTGCCACGCGCGGCGAGAAAAGTGTTGGCCATGCCGCCGCCGATCACCAGCGCGTCGACCTTCTTCACCAGGTTCATCAACAGGTCGATCTTGGTCGAAACCTTGGCGCCGCCGACAATGGCGACGACAGGGCGGATCGGATTGCCGAGCCCCTTCTCCAGCGCCTCGAGCTCGGCCTGCATGGTGCGGCCGGCATAGGACGGCAACAGCCGCGCCAGGCCTTCGGTCGAGGAGTGTGCCCGGTGGGCGGCGGAAAAGGCGTCGTTGACGAAGATATCGCCATTGGCGGCGAGCCGCTCTGTGAAGGCCGGGTCGTTCCTCTCCTCGGTCTTGTGGAAGCGGGTGTTTTCCAGCAGCAGCACATCGCCCTTGTTCATGGCGGCGACCGCACTGCCCGCCGTGTCGCCGACGCAGTCGCCGGCAAAGCCGACGGGGCGGCCAAGCACCTCCGCGGCAGCCTTGGCGATCGGCTCCAGCGAGAATTCGGGTGAGGGACCATTCTTCGGGCGGCCGAAATGCGCGAGCAGGATGACCTTGGCGCCCTTGCCGGACAGTTCGGCGATGGTCGGCGCAATGCGTTCGATGCGGGTGGCGTCGGTGACCTTGCCGTCGGCGACGGGCACGTTGAGGTCGACGCGCACCAGCACGCGCTTGCCGCTGATATTGCCGATATCGTCGAGTGTCTTGAAGGCGGCCATGCGGGTTCCTTTCCGTGGAAAATCGCCGGGACCATACCTCGCATCGATGACGATGCAAGGCTTGAGCCGGGGTGCGAGCTAAATTTTGAGATCAAGGCGAAGGCTGTCGTGATGATGCGGGACGTCAGCGTGAACCGATCGCTTGTCAGCCTTCGGTCGTTATCTTTTCCGCCGTCGGCTCAAGGGCCTTCTCATTGGCTGTCGCCTCTGCAGTCTGCGTCTCGGTCGGCTTGCGCCAGTTGCGGATGAAGGCGGAGACACGATCGCCGATCTCGCCGGCGCTCAGGAACACCGGAACCCGCGCCACCGGCGCGGTCGGCTCGAAGGAGAGGCCGAGACCGGTGATCTTGCCCTTGTCGTCGACGTCGCGGACGATCAATTCGATCGGGCCGATCAGCACCCGGTCGGCATATTCGGCATGGCCGCCGAGCCGCGCCGTCACCAGCGCGCCGACGGTGAGCTTCTGCTCGGCTTCGCTCAATCCCGGAGTGTATGCGGCCTCGAGCTCTGCGGCCGAGCGGGCGGGATCGACGGCGAAGGCGCCGAAGAAGTCGGCATCCTCGGGGTCGACCACGGCGCGGCTGGCGAACAGCTTGTCAAGCAGGCGCGGATAGCGGTCGGGCACGAAGATGTAGACCTGGTCGCCGGCCGCGAGCCGGCCCATGTCCTGGAAACGCATCGAGCGGCCGTCGCGCAGCACCAGCGAGGGCCGTGCCCAGCGCGGGATGCGCTCGCCGCGCGCCACCGGGCTGCCGGGCGCGACGCGGTAGGCGAGCAGTTCGTGGTGGGCGGAGCCCGGCAGTTCGAGTTCGACCTTGTCGAGCGGCCCGAGTCTCGCCGGCACGATCAGGCCGAGCCGGCGCGCCAGCGGACCGACCGACCAGCCCTGCACCACCAGCGATACCAGAACGATGATGAAGGCGACGTTGAAGATGGTGCGGCCGTTCTCCAGCCCTCCGAGCAGCGGAGTGATGGCAAGCAGGATGGACACGGCGCCGCGCAGGCCGACCCAGGAGACGAAGGCGATCTCGGGACGCGGCAGGCGGAACGGGATCAGGCAGAGCCAGACGGCGACAGGGCGCGCGACAAACATCAGGAACAGGCCGAGCAGCACCGCCGGCACCATGATCGCCGGAAACTGCGAGGGTGTCGCGAACAGGCCGAGGATCAGGAACATGATGATCTGTGCCAGCCACGACATGCCGTCCTGGAAGCGCTTCAGGATGGTGACGGCGCGGATGTCGGAGTTGCCGGCAATCAGCCCGGCGAGATAGACCGCCAGGAAGCCCGAGCCGCCAATGGCGCCGGCGGCGGCGAACACCATCAGCGACAGGGTCAGCACGAAGATCGGCAGCAAGCCATGGTCGAGGTTGAGCCGGTCGACGAGGCGCACGATGCCGAGCCCGCCAAGCACGCCGACGACGGCGCCGAGCCCCATATTGAGCAGGAAGCCGAGGATCAGGTCGGTGACCAGCACATGGGTCTCGGGATTGGCGTGGGCAGCGATGATCTCGACCAGCGTGATGGTCAGGAAGATGGCGATCGGGTCGTTGGTGCCGGATTCGACTTCCAGTGTCGCGCGCACGCGCTCGCGCAGATTGATCTCGCCGGCGCGCAGCAGGAAGAACACCGCAGCCGCGTCGGTCGAGGCGACGGCAGCTCCAAGCAGGAAGGATTCCAGCCAGCTGAGGTCGAGCAGGTAATAGGCGGCGGCGCCAAACAGGCCAGTGGTCAGGATTACGCCGAAGGTCGCCAGCGACAGCGCCGGTCCGGCCGCCTGGCGCAGCGCGTTGAGCGGCGTGCCGAAACCGGAATCGAACAGGATGACCGCCAGCGCCAGTGAGCCGGCAAAATATGCCACGCGCGCATTGTCGAATTCGATGCCGAGACCATCGACGCCGCTGGCGAGGCCGATGCAGAGGAAGAGCAGCAGCAAAGGGGCGCCGAAGCGGAAGGCGATCAGGCTCGAGAACGCTGCGGCGACGACTAGCGCTGTGCCGACCAGCGTGACGAGATAGATCGCATGCTCCATCCGTGATTTGCCCCTCGAATTCCTCTTTCTACCGATTCACGGGAGAGTGGGGCGAAGGCATGGCCGGTGCAAGGCGCAAGGATGGCTTTTTGCCTGATGCCGCTGATTTTCCGGCGTTTGGCGGCTTGGCGCGCCTTGCCCGCCGCCCTGACGAAAAACGCCCGGACAAGCCGGGCGTTCGAAGCTGCGAGACGATGCCTTCAGGTCAGGCGATGGTCTTGCCAAAGGCGACCGAGGTGTCGGCCATGCGGTTAGAGAAGCCCCACTCATTGTCGTACCAGGACAGCACCGAAACGAAGTTGCCGTCCATGACCTTGGTCTGGTCGAGCGCCAGGATCGACGAGCGCGGATCGTGGTTGAAGTCGATCGACACATTCGGGTGATGGGTGACGCCGAGAATGCCCTTCAACTTGCCGTTGGAGGCGGCGATCACCGCTTCGTTGATCTCCTGCACGGTGGTGGCGCGCTTGGCGATGAACTTGAAGTCGACAACCGAGACGTTGGGGGTCGGCACGCGGATCGAGATGCCGTCGAGCTTGCCCTTGAGGTCGGGCAGCACCAGGCCGATCGCCTTGGCCGCACCGGTCGAGGTCGGGATCTGCGACAGGGCAGCCGCGCGGCCGCGGTAGAGATCTTTGTGCATGGTGTCCAGCGTCGGCTGGTCGCCGGTGTAGGAGTGGATCGTCGTCATCATGCCCTTTTCGATGCCGACGGTCTCGTGCAGCACTGCGGCCAGCGGCGCCAGGCAGTTGGTGGTGCAGGACGCATTCGAGATGACGATGTGGTCCTTGGTCAGCTTGTCGTGGTTGATGCCGTAGACGACGGTGAGGTCAGCACCTTCGGCAGGCGCGGAGACCACGACGCGCTTGGCGCCGGCGGTCAAATGCGCGGCAGCCTTGTCGCGGGCGGTGAAGATGCCGGTGCATTCGAGCGCGATGTCGATGCCGAGTTCCTTCCACGGCAGTTGCGCCGGGTCCTTGATCGCGGTGACCTTAAAGGTCTCCTTGCCGACGGTGATCTGGTCGCCCGAGACCGACACTTCGTGCGGGAATCGGCCGTGCACGCTGTCATAGCGCAGCAGATGCGCGTTGGTCTCAACCGGGCCGAGGTCGTTGACGGCGACCACGTCGATATCCTTGCGGCCGGATTCATGGATGGCGCGCAGGATGTTGCGGCCGATGCGGCCAAATCCGTTGATGGCAACTCTGACGGTCATTTTACTCTCCCTGGGAGCTGGAGGCGGCAGATGGGTCCGCAGCTTCATAGCGGCGGATGGCACAAGAATCCAGCCGCAGAAGGCCGAATTTAAATCGATTAGGTTGGTCCAGCCCCGCGAATCCGCCTTGGAGGTGCGCGGGACTGACCCTGATCTTACTTGCCGTGCAGGCGGGCTTCCGCAGCCTTGGCCGCGGCTTCGGCGGTGATGCCGAAATGCGGGTAGAGCTGCTCGATGGTGCCGGAAGCGCCGAAGCCGGTCATGCCGATGAAGATGCCGTCGGAGCCGATCAGGTGATCCCAGCCCTGGCGGATGCCGGCCTCGATCGCCATCTTGATCGGCGCGTTGCCGATCGTCTCCTTGCGGTAGGCGTCGCTCTGCTGGTCGAACAGTTCGAAGCAAGGCACCGAGACGACGCGGGTCGGGTGCCCATGCTTTTCAAGCAAATCACGGGCGCCGAGCGCGATCTCGACCTCGGAGCCGGTGGCGAAGATCGTCACCGCCGCTTCGCCGCTCGCCGCGGCCAGTTCATAGGCGCCCTGGCTGCTGAGGTTCCTGGCCGAGTGCTCGGTGCGCACCGTCGGCAGGTTCTGACGGGTCAGCGCCAGGGTGGACGGGGTCTTTTCCGATTCAATGGCGATCTGCCAGCATTCGGCGGTTTCCACCGCGTCGGCCGGGCGGAAGACATTGTGGTTGGGGATGGCGCGGAGCGCCGCCAGGTGCTCGACCGGCTGGTGGGTCGGGCCGTCTTCGCCCAAACCGATCGAATCATGGGTCATGACGAAGATCGAGCGGATGCCCATCAGCGACGCCAGCCGCATCGACGGACGGGCATAGTCGGAGAAGCACATGAAGGTGCCACCATAGGCGATGAGGCCGCCATGCAGCGTCAGGCCGTTGAGGGCGGCCGCCATGCCATGCTCGCGGATGCCGTAGTGGACATAGCGCTGGCCGTAATCGTCCGGCGTGATGTTCTTGGTCTGGCTGGTCTTGGTGTTGTTGGAGCCGGTGAGGTCGGCAGAGCCGCCGATGGTTTCCGGCACCGCGCCATTGATGACTTCCAGCGCCATTTCCGACGATTTGCGGGTGGCGACCTTCGGCTTGTCGGCCGACAGCTTCTTCTTGTAGTCGGCAATGACGGCATCGAAATTCGACGGCAGCTTGCCGGCGAGGCGGCGCTCGAACTCGGCCTTCAACTCAGGCTTGGCCTTGGCCAGGCGGCCTTCCCAGTCGGTGCGCGGCTTGACGCCGGCCTTGCCGGCGGTGCGCCAGGCGTCGAGAATGTCGGCCGGAATTTCGAAGGGCGGCGAGTCCCAGTTGAAGAATTTCCGCGCGCCTGCGATCTCGTCGGCGCCGAGCGGCGAACCGTGCGCCTTGTTGGTGCCGGCCTTGGTCGGGGCGCCGAAGCCGATGGTCGTCTTGCAGGCGATCATCGTCGGCTTGTCGGAATGGCGGGCGGCTTCGATGGCGTAGGCGATCGCCTCGGGGTCGGTGCCGTCAATGTGGCTGGCGTTCCAGCCCGAGGCCTGGAAGCGGGCGACCTGGTCGGTGTTGTCGGCAAGCGAAACCGGACCGTCGATCGAGATGTTGTTGTTGTCCCAGAAGACGATCAGCTTGTTGAGCTTGAGGTGGCCGGCCAGCGCGATGGCTTCCTGCGAAACCCCTTCCATCAGGCAGCCGTCGCCGGCCAGCACATAGGTGTAGTGGTCGACGAGGTCGTTGCCGAAGGCGGCGTTCATGATGCGCTCGCCGAGCGCGAAGCCGACCGAATTGGCGAGACCCTGGCCAAGCGGGCCGGTCGTCGTCTCGATGCCGGTGGCATGGCCGTATTCGGGATGGCCGGCGGTCTTGGAACCCAGCTGGCGGAAATGCTTGATCTGGTCGAGGGTCATGTCCTCGTAACCGGTCAGATGCAGCAGCGAGTAGAGCAGCATCGAACCATGGCCGGCCGACAGGATGAAGCGGTCGCGGTCCGGCCAATGGGGGTTCTTCGGATCATATTTCAGGAAGCGGGTGAACAGCACTGTGGCGATGTCGGCGCAGCCCATGGGCAGGCCGGGATGGCCGGACTGCGACTTCTCGACGGCGTCCATGGAGAGAAAACGGATCGCATTGGCCATCCGGTCATGTTGTTCACGCGACGTCATGGTACCTCCGGGGTGGGGATTTGTGGGCTTGGCAGAGCCCAGGAAAGAGTGCGCGACACATAGCAGCCACGGGCTTTTAGTCAACAAATCGGCTGCACATTTGCCGGTCTTGTGATGGCTTTGAGACCTCATGGGGCGACCTACATTAGCGTTAGCGGGGGACAGTCGCGAGAGCTTTGTTGACGTTGCCTTCACCCGGTGCCTAATGTTTCCTTGTTAACGCGTTCTGAACGCGAAGCGATTCGGTGATGGGCAGGGCACAGGACGAAGGCCATGACCGGCGAAACCACACTCAAGGAAGTCATCCACAGGCTGGGCAAGGCCATCGAGGGGCTGGAAAACGCAGTCGCGGCCAAGCTTGAGCATGAACGCGACTATTCCGAAGCCGAGGCTGAGGTGCAGCGCATGAACGCCGACCGTTCACGGCTGGCGCAGGAACTCGACAATTCCGAAGCCCGCGCCGAACGTCTGGAAGATGCCAACAAGGAAGTGTCGCGCCGCTTGGTGACCGCCATGGAAACCATCCGCGCGGTGCTGGACAGGTAGGAGCTGCAGGCCATGGCACAGGTCACGGTTTCCATCGACGGCAAGCAGTATCGCATGGCTTGCGACGAGGGTCAGGAAGAGCACCTGATCGACCTCGCCGAGCGGTTCGACCGTTATGTCTCGCATCTGAAGGATTCATTCGGCGAGATCGGCGACCAGCGGCTGACGGTGATGGCCGGCATCATGGTGATGGACGAGCTTTCGGAGCTGCAGAAGCGGGTCAAGGGCATGGAGACCGAAGTGCAGACGCTGCGCAAGACGCGCGACGAAGCGCTGACCAAGGCCGACAAGAACGACACCGTGCTGACCAGCGCGCTCGGCGCGCTCGCCCAGCGCATGGAAGACCTGGCCACGTCGCTGGCGGTCAACAAGGCCTGAGCCTTCCCCGCACAAACGAAAGATTGTCGGCCCAACGTCGGTCCGTAGAACGAAAGTGCTCGTTCCGTCGCCAATAATAGTTTCCTATTGTCCTGCAGCCGCGATTTTTGCGCTAAGATGCGGCAATGCCGGAGCGTTGACGCCGTCCACGGCCGCTCCTGACGAAATCTGTTGCTGGGGAAATAATGCCATGAGCCTTCGTATCAACGACATCGCGCCTGACTTCACCGCCGAGACCACGCAAGGGCCGATCAAGTTTCATGACTGGATCGGCGACGGCTGGGCGATCCTGTTCAGCCATCCGAAGAATTTCACCCCGGTCTGCACCACCGAGCTGGGCACGATGGCGGGGCTCGAAGGCGAGTTCAAGAAGCGCAACGTCAAGGTCATCGGCATTTCCGTCGATCCCGTTGCGAGCCACGACAAGTGGCAGGCCGACATCAAGACGGCGACCGGCCAGACGGTGAACTACCCGCTGATCGGCGACAAGGATCTCAAGGTGGCCAAGCTTTATGACATGCTGCCGGCGGGCGCCGGCGAGACGTCGGAAGGCCGCACGCCGGCCGACAACGCCACGGTGCGCTCGGTCTATGTCGTCGGGCCGGACAAGAAGATCAAGCTGGTGCTGACTTACCCAATGACGACGGGCCGCAACTTCGACGAGATCCTGCGCGCGGTCGATTCCATGCAGCTGACCGCCAAGCACCAGGTGGCGACGCCGGCCAACTGGAAGCAGGGCGAGGATGTGATCATCACCGCCGCGGTTTCGAACGAAGATGCGGTCAAGCGTTTTGGCGCTTTCGAGACGATCCTGCCCTATCTCAGGAAGACGAAGCAGCCGTCAGCCTAGGTTTTCTCCGTCGGAGCTATTTGGGGCTTCAGTCCTATTTGTGGCAAGGCGTGCTTGACCGGCGCGCTTTGCCAGATGACCATGCTCTTGTTCAACCCGACGGAGAAAACGGTTCCTGTCGGGCAAGGGGCAGGGGGCCGGACATTGGACATCGCTTCGGCCAAACCTGAGGTCGCCGGCTTCTACGACAAGCCGACCGGCGCCATCCAGTATGTCGTCACCGACCCGGTGACGAGACGCTGCGCCGTCATCGACCCGATCCTCGACTTCGACGAAAAATCCGGCGCGACGGCGACGAAGAATGCCGACGCCTTGCTGGATTTTATCCGCGAAAACGGGCTGGAGCTCGAGTGGATCCTGGACACCCATCCGCATGCCGATCATTTCTCGGCGGCGCACTATCTCCGGGAAAAGACCGGCGCGCCGACGGCGATCGGCGACAGGATCATCGAAGTCCAGGCGCTGTGGAAGGCGATCTACAACTGGCCGGATTTCCCCGCAGACGGCTCGCAGTGGGACCGGCTGTTTGGGGAAGGCGAAACGTTCATGATCGGCAACCTGCCGGTCAAGGTGCTGTTCTCGCCCGGCCACACGCTGGCCTCGATCACCTATGTCATCGGCGACGCAGCCTTCGTCCACGACACGCTGTTCATGCCCGACAGCGGCTCGGCAAGGACGGACTTTCCCGGCGGCAGTGCCGCGCGGCTGTGGCATTCGATTGAGGGCATTCTGGCGCTGCCGGACGATACGCGCGTGTTCGTCGGCCACGACTATCAGGCCGGCGGGCGCGAGCCGTACTGGGAGAGCACGGTCGCCGAGCAGAGGGCAAAGAATATCCACCTCGTTGCGGCGCGCAGCGAAGCCGAGTTCGTCGACTTGCGCGAAGCGCGCGACAAGACACTGCCGATGCCGCGGCTGATCCTGCATGCGCTGCAGGTCAACATGAATGGTGGACGGCTGCCGGAACCGGAGGCCAACGGCCGAAGGTATCTCAAGTTTCCGCTGGATGGGCTGTAGATCGGTTCATGCTGTTGGCGCCGTCGCCGAAGCTGCCAACCTCCCCACTTGAGGGGGAGATGCCCGGCAGGGCAGAGGGGGGTGCTGTCCCGCCGACCTTTGCTGTGTGCTCGAACAATTCCAGGTTGGGGATAGTTAAAATCGCAAGCTGCGATCCGTCACGCCCCCCTCTGTCCTGCCGGATATCTCCCCCTCAAGGGGGGAGATCAGCTGTTGCCCGACTTTCGCTAACCGCCGACGGACGACAAAACAAAAAAGGCGGCGCCGGTTTCCCGACGCCGCCTTCTGTTCCTTAGCCGAACCCGGCTTTACGCCGCGGGCTGCGCCTCGATCGTGCGCAGCGCCTGCATCTGGCGCTTGGCGGCGGCCTTGACCGCGTCCTGCACCTTCTCGAAGGCGCGCACCTCGATCTGGCGCACGCGCTCGCGGCTGATGTCGAACTCGGACGACAGCTCTTCCAGCGTCAGTGGCTCCTCGGCGAGGCGGCGTGCCTCGAAGATGCGCCGCTCACGATCGTTCAGCACGGCCAAAGCACCCGACAGCATGCCGCGGCGGTTTTCCAGCTCGTCCTGTTCGATCAGCATGTCTTCCTGGCTTTCGTGGTCATCGACCAGCCAGTCCTGCCATTCGCCGGATTCACCTTCGCTGGCGCGGATCGGCGCGTTCAGCGACGCGTCGCCCGACAGGCGGCGGTTCATCGACACGACTTCGGCTTCCGACACGTTCAGCCGGGTGGCGATCTCGGTGATCTGGTCGGGCTTGAGGTCGCCATCGTCCAGCGCCTGGATCTTGCCCTTCACCTTGCGCAGGTTGAAGAACAGGCGCTTCTGATTGGCGGTCGTGCCCATCTTGACCAGGCTCCACGAGCGCAGGATGTACTCCTGGATCGAGGCCTTGATCCACCACATGGCGTAGGTCGCGAGGCGGAAGCCACGCTCGGGTTCGAATTTCTTGACGGCCTGCATCAGGCCGACATTGCCTTCCGAGATCACTTCGCCGATCGGCAGGCCGTAGCCGCGATAGCCCATGGCGATCTTGGCAACGAGCCGAAGGTGGCTGGTGACGAGCTTGTGCGCAGCGCTGGTGTCTTCATGCTCGGCGTAGCGCTTGGCGAGCATGTACTCTTCCTGCGGCTGAAGCATGGGAAAGCGGCGGATTTCTTCCAGGTAGCGGCTGAGGCCGCCTTCGCCGGAAACAATACTGGGTAGTGACTGGGCCATGATTGCGCCCCCTCTCTATTGGAGTGATGCCCCCGAAACGCGGCGGGCATGTGACGCGAGCACCAAAAGGCTCGCCCGCGGCAACTGATTTATATAGGAACAAAACCAGAAAAGACAGGCATTTGTTCAACACGAAACAGTGTGTCACGCTGAAGTGAACAATGCCGCTCAGGTTTTAGCTGGCTTGTTTAGACGCAATTCCGGACGGAAAACCGTTTCACACTTTTCCTGGAATTGCTCGGGTTCAGAGCTTGCGGAAGCCGCCGACGAGTTCCTCCATGTCCCCCGGTATCGGCGCCTCGAACCTCATCGATAAATGGGTAGCCGGGTGCCGAAATGCAAGAAGCCACGCATGCAAAGCTTGCCTGGAAAATGCCTTGACCTGACCCTTCAGCAGTTCGGGCAGCCGGTTGGCCTTGGTGCGGAAGGCCTGGCCGTAATCGGGGTCACCGATGACGGGATGGCCGATATGAGCCATGTGAACGCGGATCTGGTGGGTGCGGCCGGTTTCCAGCCGGCATTCGACCAGGCTGGCGGTGGCGAACGCCTGCTGGCCCTCGCCGAAACGCTCCTTGACGGTGAAATGGGTCACGGCGCGGCGGGCATCGTCACGGCCTTCCGGCACGACGGCGCGGCGCACGCGGTCGGCAGCACGGCCAAGCGGCGCGTCGACCGTTCCGGTCGGCCGTGGAGGGATGCCCCAAACCAGCGCCAAATAAGCACGTTCGAGGTCGCCGGTGCGGCCGTGGTCGGCAAAGGCCTCCGACAGCGCCTTGTGGGCGCGGTCGGTCTTAGCCACCACCATGACGCCGCTGGTTTCCTTGTCCAGCCGATGGACGATGCCCGGCCGCCTGACGCCGCCAATGCCTGAAAGACTGTCGCCGCAGTGGTGGATCAGGGCATTGACCAGCGTGCCGGTCCAGTTGCCGGCGCCGGGATGGACGACGAGGCCGGCCGGCTTGTTGATGACGATCAGCTCGTCGTCCTCATAAAGCACGTCGAGCGCGATGGGCTCGCCTTGCGGTTCGGCCGGTTCGGGCTTGGGCATGACGACCGATACGCGCTCGCCGGCACTCATTTTGCGCTTGGTCTCGTCGACCGGCTTGCCGTCGATCGAAACGGCACCTTGCCGGATCAGCATCTGCACCCGGCTGCGCGACATGTCAGGCCCGAGGGCGCTCGCCAGCCACTGGTCGAGGCGCTGGCCGGCCGCTTCCGCGCCGGCTTCGAGCACGGTCGGCGCCGCCTCTATGAATTGTCCAGCCTCTATCAATTCAGGGGTCTCTTCGCTATGAGCGCTCATCGAAAAAAGTTCCGGAAAGTTCTGCCATGGCCCGGCCCGTTGCCGATGAAGAAGAAAAGCCGCTCGATCCCGAGATCGAAAAGGTGCGCGGCAGGCTCATCCGTTTCATGGCCATCAATCTCGGCCTGCTTTTGCTGGCCCTTATGGTGGTGATCGCGGCCATTGTCTACAAATCGCGCAAAGCGCCGCCCGCGAACCCGCCGCTCGCCAACGACATTCCAGTTCCGCCCGGCGAGCCGCTCGTGGCCGACATAGTGCTCCCGGTCGGAGCCAAGGTGATCAGCCAGGCTCTGTCGGGCAATCGCATTTCGATCGACGCCGAGATCAGCGACGGCAGCCGCACCATCTTCGTCTACGACATCGCCGAGCGCCGTATCATCGGCCGCTTCGCCATCCGCAACAAATGAGCGGGCCGAAACAATGACCGGGTTTGCCGACCATCGCCGCATCGCAACCATCACGCTCGTCGTCGCCGACTATGACGAGGCGATCGCCTGGTATGTCGGCAAGCTTGGCTTTGTCCTCTGCGACGACATCGAGCTCGGCGACGGCAAGCGCTGGGTGACGGTAACGCCGGCGGTCGGGCAAGGGCCCCGGCTGCTTCTGGCGGAAGCGTTGGACGATGTGCAGAAGAGCCGCGTCGGCGACCAGACCGGAGGCCGCGTGGTTTTGTTTCTCGAAACCGATGATTTTGCCAGGGACCATGCGACGATGCTGGAAAACGGCGTCGAGTTCCACGAAACGCCACGCCATGAGCCTTACGGCACCGTGGCGGTTTTCGCCGACCTCTATGGCAATCTGTGGGACCTGATCGAGCCGAAACGCTAGGTCCACGAACCGACATTGCACAGAAGCGGTCCGGCCGTTCGAAGCCAGTTGCTTTTTCCAAACCGTCAGCCTATATCGCCGGTTCTTGAACGCGCCCATCGTCTAGCGGTCAGGACACCGCCCTCTCACGGCGGGAACAGGGGTTCGATTCCCCTTGGGCGTACCAAGCAACGACTTTCCTTCCGCATCATCGAAAATTTCGGGCAGCAGCCGCGCGGATCGCGTGTGACCGCGAGGGTCGGCGGCATCAGCGAAATTCGGCAAGTCCGCGCACCCGAATACACCCAATTTAAGTCAGGCCGCGACGCTTGAAAGCGTAGCGATCTCTGTTACTTGCGGTGCGGGGATAGCATCTGCGGCAACGCGGATTTGGTTGGGCATAGCAAGTATGAGTTCGGCAAAAATGATATGCTCGCGCTGTCACGGCAGCGGGCAGGTTTTCGATTGCTTGAAATGGCGTGAGTCGAAAGGGCATTGCTGCCCGCAAGGTACGCATCGGGCCGGCTGTCCCGGGCAGACCATGGCATGCGCCGAATGCGCGGGCCTGGGCACGCTGGCGGAGGCCGAACTTAGAGCCGTCGCTTAGCCAAGATTCGACAACCTTGAGCGCTTGGCTCTCCACGCATCGTTAGCTATCGTCGCTTCTGGCGCGGCGCTGCCAATTGCACTAGCATCATTGTACGAAGCCTTTCCAAAGGGCTCGTTACGGCGCGCAAAACGCCGGGGAACAGATAGGGGGAAACGCCGCCAGGCATGCACATCGGCCACGCGCATGGCGTGCGGCGATGGTATGAGGTGGCGGGATCCAAGCTCGCCCCGGAAGGCGAGGGGTCGGCGAGGAGGAGACCGATGCAGAAACTGCAGTCGCAGGGCGTCCATCACATCACGCTCGTCGGCGCCGGCCGCCAGACCTCGATCGATTTCTGGGAGGGCGTGCTCGGCATGCCGTTCATTTTCGAGCAGCCCAACCTCGACAAGCCAAGCGAAAGCCATCTTTATTTCGATCCCGGCGACGGCAGGCTGATCACCGTCTTCACCGACGAGAGCCGCACGCCGGTCAAGCGGCGCACGCCGACCGAACCGGGCTGCGTCCATCATATTGCGTTCTCGGTGTCGCGCGTGACCTTCCTGCAGGCGGTCGCTCGGCTCGATGAGCGCGCCATCAAGCACAGCGGCGTCAAGGATCGCGGCTTCATGGATTCGATCTATTTCGAGGATCCGCTCGGCCTCTTGATCGAACTCGCCTCCTATCGCTTCGATCCGCCGGCAGGTTTCACCCATGCCGACGTGCTGATGCAGGCGCACAAGCTGCGCGTTGCGCGCGGCGACTACAACATCGCCGAAGTACACCTTGCCGACGCGATCCAGACGCTGGTCGAATGGTCGCGCGCGACCTTGTCAGACGACCGGACGCCGAAGAATCCATACTGACTGCCAGCAAAAGGGGAGGACCATAATGGCAAAGACAGTGACCAAGAGCGCTGGCAAATCAGCGGCCAAGCCTGCGGCAAAAGCGGCTGCGAAGCCGGCGGCAAAAATGGCCGTAAAGGCCGCGCCGAAGGCAGCCGCAAAGCCGGCCGCGAAAGCCGCGACAAAGCCGGCTACTAAGATGTCGGGGCCGAAGGCCAAGGCGGCGAAAAAACCGGCGCTGAAGCTCTCGATGCTGAAGCCGAGCGTCAACAACATGACCGTCCGGGTGTTTGCCCGTGCGGCTGGGTTCGACGCCGCCGAGACCGACGCTTGGGGCCACACGCGCTCGCCCGAATATATGGCGCGCAATCCGGCGCATCTGACGCCGATGATCGAGGACAAGGGGCTGCCGCGCGGCGTGCTCTGGGAGAGCTGTGCCATCATGCAGTATCTCGCCAACAAGCACGGACTGGAGAAATTCTATCCCAAGGCGCCGGCCAAGCGGGCGATGGTCGACAGCGCCATGTTCTACCTGATCGGCACGCTCTACCCGTATGTGGCGCGCGCCACCTATCCGGCGCTGGGTTTTCCGCATTACGCCGGCGAGGTCGGCCATAGCGACGCTCATCCGGAGAAGAAGTCCGAGGCGCAGAAGGCCGCCATGGCCGCCATTGCCGAGCCGCTGGAGGTGTTTCACTCCTTCTTCAGGGACGGCAAGCCGTTCATCGGCGGCAAGCACCCGTCGATCGCCGACATACGCCTGGCATCGACGCTGGAGTTCCTGGCCGTCATCGACTATGCGCTGCCAAAATGGGCCAAGGAGTATGTCACGGCGATGGAGAAGAAACTCGGCCGTGCCTATGCCGAGCCGGCCGGCGACGTGCGCGGCTACATCGCCTATGTGAAGTCGCAGGCCAGCGCGCAACGCTAAGGATTCATTAACCAGAACGCTGTCTATTGAAGGCACCGCGCGACCACGGATGTACTGGCGCAAGGGTGAAGGGAAAGGTCGGCGCAATGCCGGCCTTTTGCTTTTCGCCGATGCGCCATCAGGCCCGTCTCATGCCGCAAAGTCTGACATCAGGCATATTGCCACAGTCTGCTTCGACCCTACCATCATGGTCGGCGGACGACACACGAGGAGCTTTGCGATGAAGGGCGTAGCGAGAGTGTTTGCGATTGCCGGTGTTGTGTTGGTCGGAGGCTACCCGTGCAATGCCGCGCCGCTCGACACGATGGCGGAGGTCGGCGATGCCATCCAGGCGTGCTGGACGCCGCCGGCGGGTGCTGGAAATGCCAGCGTCACCTTGAGCTTCAGCTTCAAGCGCGACGGCACGCTGATCGGTACGCCGCGGCCGACGGCGATCAAGGTCGATGGCGATGCGGATACCAGGAAGTCGTTCGTCGACGCCGCAACCACTGCCCTGCAAAAGTGCCTGCCGTTGAGCTTCTCGCCGACGCTGGCGCAAGGCGTCGCGGGCAATGTCTTCACCGTGAAATTCGCTTCGCCCAAGCAGTAGGCGAGCGGGCGAGCGTTTCACCGTTTTCACAGAAACGGCGACCCCCTCTCTCGTTGTCTTGACGCAATTCCCAGGGGAAAGCGCTACGCGCTTTTCCCGGAAAAACGACTCACACTTTTCCTGAAGTTGCTCTGATCAGTTGTGCAGGCGTCTGATATCGACATGCCGCTGCAGTTCCGGCGTCTCGAAGACGTAGTCGGCCCAGGCGGATTCCGGAATCTGTCCGGCCAGATAGCATTCCAGCAACAGGCTCTGTTCGGGATCGAGCGCTCTCGGCGCCCGCTCATGGTCCAGCCCCAGCGAGTGGAACAGGTTCCTGGTCAGGCCAGAGACAGTGAAGTGAATAGACATCTTCGTCTCCTTTGCCCGACACAACGCGAGACACCGGAGAAAGGTTTCATCCGCAAGGGCCCGATAACGCGGGATCGATGATTGCGGGCGGCCTGGCTCGCCCGAGCCTGGCTTCGTCTCATCTTGAAACAAAAGTGTAATAGCGAATTTACAGGAACCGGCATAATACACTCGGCATAAAATACCTGGCGGTTGCTGGCGTCTCTTGAATTAGACTTACCTCCCGCATTGAGGCTCAATCGGCTGGAGCGGCGATCGGCTCCACAGGGGTACAAGGAACCAGGTGTCGCCGATGATGCGTTTGTGGCTTGTCGTGACCTTTGCACTGGTGTCGGTAGCGGCAAGCGTCCTCGGCATTTCGGCTTCCCTTGCCGATCCATGCGCCGCGCTCAGGAGCCAGCTGGCACCGTCCGGCCGCAGCGGCGGGATCAGCTCCGAGCTTGCGCAGCTACGTCGCCAGCTTGCGGCGATCCAGGGGCTGGAGAGGCAACGCCGGTGCACGGCGCAAAGTGCGGTGGGGGGCTTCTTCAATGCTTGCGCCGACCTCGCCAAAAGCCGCACACAGGTGCAACGCCAGATCGCCGGCGCCGCGATTTCGCGCCGGGATGCGTCCGGACTGCAGGCCAGGCTCGTCGCGCTCGGCTGCACGCCCGCCGCCGGGCAACAAAGACAGCGTCCGGCTGGCGCCATGATCGGCAGCAATTCGATGCTGTTTTGCGTTCGTCTCTCGGACGGCTATTTCTTCCCGGCGCCGAAATCGCAGTTCGTGCAAGGCGGCGATGCCAAGGAGATGGTCGATCAGTGCCGCTACATCTGCGACGATGCCGGCGTCGACCTATACACGCTCAGTGACCCAAGCCTTGAAACCGAAGAGATGGTCGCGCTCGATACGCGCACATCCTACAAGGACCTGCCGACGGCCTTCAAATATCGCAATGATGCGAACTTCAGGGCCTGCGACCTCAAGCGCTATCACCGGCGCGTTGCCGAGCTGAGAGCGCGCACGGTGACGCCAGCCAATATGGCCAACGCGATCATTCCTTTGCCGTCAGCGAAGCCGGATCTTGGCACCGTGGCGCAACTTCTCCAGCCTGGCGCAGACGCTGCAGAGGCCAGGGGCGCCGCCCAGCGACAGTCGGTCGAGCCATTGGCCGGCTCGCGGCCGGTCAGGGTGGTCGGGCCGGCTTTCTTCCCGGCGGAGTAACCTGCGCCTAGAGCGTTTCACCGTTTCACCGAAACGGCGAACCGCTCTATGTCTTTGTTTTACGCAATTCCGGACGGAAAACCGTTTCACACTTTTCCTGGAATTGCTCTAGTACCAGCTATTCGCAAACCATCCTGTAGCGTTTGCCGGGTTCGCTGACATTCTTGCAGGTGAGCGGATTGGCCGGTTCGGAAGCCATGCTGGGCGGGCTGGACCTGACGTGCCGCCTTGGCGCAGCTATTTGTGTCGTGTGCCTGCGTGCCGCGGGCCGGTAGGGCTCCTGCGGCGGTGGCGTCGGAAACACACCGGCTGCCGCCTGCATCTGGCTGGCCTCAGTCTGCGACGGATCGCGATCCCAGACCCGCCTGATATCGAGCGGCTTCGGGATCACCACCGTGCCGTCATAGCTGCGTGCGCAGCCGCTGCCCGCAAGCAGCGCCAGGCACAGGAAACAAGGCACGATCCAACCGGTCATCAGCAACACCCCCGCTGACTTATAGCCCGGCCGGGGTTCCGCCGACAACCGGCGGAATACCGCAGGGCAATGTGGCTCTGGCCGCAGTCTGGATTGGTTATAGTTAGCGGATCATTAATGCTTCTCGGGCACATTCCGCCGGCGAACCGCTGAGGGGGTTCGGCCTTGGCTTTCGGGGTGGGAACGGGATGGCTGACGGGACTGTTGGAACACGTGGCGGACGCGGTTCCCTAAAAGGGGTGGTGAACGGCGAGGATACGTCCGTCGGGGGTTCGCCCGAAGCGCTGCGCGAACTGGTCGGGGCCGGCGCCGACTGGGTCTGGGAGACCGACGCCGAGCTGCGCTTTTCCTGGCTTTCGGAGAACTACCAGGCCGCCACCGGCATCGATCCCGCCAGCATTCTTGGCCGTTTCCGCTTCGATTTCCTCAAGCAGATGGTGCACGGCAATCGACACGCCGCCGCGCATCTGGAGGATCTGCAGGCGCATCGGCCGTTTCGCGACTTTGTTTATGAGTTGAAGGGCGGCCGTCCCGGCTGCCGCTGGGTTTCGATCACCGGTTCCCCGCGGTTCGACGGCGAAGGCGAATTCATCGGCTATCGCGGCATCGGCCGCAACGTCACGGCACTGGCCGGTGCGCTGGACGAACTGCGGCAGGACGAGAGCGATCCGCCGGCCGGCGAGGCTACGCAGCACCTCGCCGATCTCGAGCGGACAATGGATGCCATGCATATGGGCGTCGTGGTGCTTGACGCGAAGTTCGACACGCTCATCGTCAACAAGGCCTATCGCGAGCTCTCCAGGATCCCCGACGGCGCCGTCACGGTCGGCGCGCCGTTCAGCCTGTTGATGGAACTCAACCGCCGCAACGGCATCTACGGCGATCTCGATGGACAGCAGTGGCAGCACTACCTCGCCACCCGCATCGAGGAGATCAGCGCCGGCTCGGTTGCGCCACGCGAATTTCTCCATGCCAATGGCAGGACGATGATGTTCTCCGTGACGGCGTTGTCCGGCGGCAAGCGGCTGTTGACCTACTACGACGTCTCCGAGCTCAAGCGTCGCGACGCCGAGATCGAGAGTGCCAACGCCAAGATCACCGAGACCTTCGCCAATCTTCGCACGATGGTCGACCAGATGCCGATCGGCGTGCTCGTCCTCGATGCCGACATGCGCGCGGAGGTGATCAACCGCGCCTTCTATGATTTCTGGGAAATCGATCCCCGGCGCGCCGGCATCGGCTGCGGCTTCCGCGAACTGATGCAGGCCAGCCGCGATATGGACCCGTACGGTGCTGACGATGCGGAATGGCAGGACCACATCGCCGAGCGCGAAGCAGAAATCTCGGCCGGCCTGGTGGGCTCCAGGCAACTGCCACGCAATGACGGCCGTACGCTGATTGCCTCGCTGGCGCCGCTCGCCGGCGGCAAAAGGCTGATCTCCTATGTCGACGTCACCAACATGAAGGATCGCGAGGCTGAACTCGCCCAAGCGCTGGAGAAATCGCGGCTGGCCGAGGCGGTGATCAACGGCGTCAAGGACCCGATCTTCGTAAAGGACGACAATCTGCGTTTCGTCTTCGTCAATGAGGCGTTTTCGGCACTGTTCGGACAGAGCCCGCAAGCGATGCTGGGCAGGCCCGGCGGCGACTTCCTCAAGCAAAAGGACGCCGCGCAATTCGAAGACAGCGAACGCGCCGTGCTGGCGACCGGCACGCCCTACGAGGTCGAGGAGACTTTCGACGCCGAGGGCGCCAGCCGCTCGCGCATCGTGCGCAAGAACCGCGTCGGCATGCCCAGTGGCCGCAACTATGTCGCCGGTTTCCTGTTCGACATTTCCGACATGAAGCGCCGCGAGACCGAGGCCGAGGACGCGCGCAAGAACCTCGCCACGGTGCTGGAGTCGCTGCCGGCGGCCGTCATCATCTATGACCGCGACGACAAGTTCATCTTTGCCAATCGCAAGCTGCAGGACACGCTGCCGGCGCTGAAACCGGCATGGCAGCCCGGCCGCACCTTCCGCGAGGCGTTGGAACTTGGACATTCCGTGGGATATTTCCGCTTCAGTGGCGATCCGGAGACCGACAAGCTCTATGACGGCGATCGAGACATCTGGCTGGATGCCATTCTCGCCCGCTACCGCCTGCCGAACTCCTCCTACGAACGGAGCAATCCCGACGGCCGCTGGTATCAGGTCTACGATATGCGCACCGAGGACGGCACCTTCATCGGCGTGCGCGTCGACATCTCGGAGATCAAGAGCCGCGAAAAGGCGCTGCAGGAAAGCATGCGCCAGATCGACCTGTTCCGCCACGTCATGGACGAACTGCCGGTCGCCGCCTTCATCAAGGCGCAGGATCTGAGCATGGAATTCGTCAACAAGGCCTGGTGCGCGCTGACCGGCATCCCCAAGGAGGAGGTCATCGGCCGAACCGATCTCCAGCTTTTCGGCATAGACGACGCCGAAACCTACACCCATGACGACACCCAGGTCGTCGTCACCGGCCGCGGCCGCGAGATCGAGGAGCCCGTTACCCATCGCGACGGCACGGTGCGGCAATTGATGACGCGCAAGAGCCGGCTGGTGGCGCTCGATGGGTCGGTGCACCTGGTCGGGTCCAGCACCGACATCACCGACGTCAAGGCGCGCGAGCAGGCGTTGGAAGAGAGCATGCGCGAGAACGAGGTGTTCCGCAATCTCATCGACAACGTGCCGGTGTCGATCTACGCCAAGCGCTCCGACCTCAGGCAGTTCTACGTCAACAAGGGCTGGTGCGACCTCACCGGCCTCCGCAGGGAAGACGCGATCGGCAAGACGGACATCGAGATTTTCGGCGAGGACGGCGAAGCCTTCGTCAACAGCGATCTCGCCGTGCTGCGCACAGGCGATACACAGGAGATCGAGGAAACGGTGACGCTTGCCGACGGCAGCGTGCGCCACCAGTTCGCCCGCAAGGGCGCGATGATCGCGTCCGATGGTTCGCTCTATCTGATTGGGTCGACCACCGACATCACCGAACTGAAGCTGCGCGAGGCCGAACTGCGCGAGGCGCGCCAGCGCGCCGTACTGGCCGACCGCGCCAAGTCGGAATTCCTGGCCAATATGAGCCACGAGATCCGCACGCCGATGAACGGCGTACTCGGCATGGCCGAGTTGCTGGCCAAATCCGACCTCGATCCCAAGCAGAAGACGTTCACCGACATCATCGTCAAATCGGGTAACGCGCTCTTGACCATCATCAACGACATACTGGACTTCTCCAAGATCGATGCCGGACAGCTGGTGCTCGACCCTGCGCCCTTCAACCTGCCCGAAGCGATCGAGGATGTGGCGACGCTGATATCGACGCGCGCCAAGGAGAAGGACCTCGAGCTCATCGTGCGCGTCGAGCCGGGCCTGGAAAGCCTGTTCGTCGGCGATGTCGGTCGCATGAGGCAGATCGTCACCAATCTGGTCGGCAACGCGGTGAAGTTTACCGACGAAGGCCACGTGCTGGTCGACGTGACCGGACAAAGGGGGCCGACGGGGACAAAGCTTACCGTTTCGGTCACCGACACCGGCATCGGCATTCCGCAGCAGAAACTGAAGCTCGTCTTCGAAAAATTCAGTCAGGCCGACACCTCGTCGACCAGACGCCACGAAGGCACGGGGCTCGGGCTCGCCATCACCTCGCGGCTGGTCGAGTTGATGGGCGGCGAGATCGGTGTCGAGAGCGCCGAAGGCAAGGGCTCGACCTTCTGGTTCACCGTGACATTGCCCAGGGCCGAGGAACAGACCGGACGGCGGATCATGCCGGTCGACGTGACCGGCTCACGGGTGCTGATCGTCGACGACAATGCCGTCAACCGATCGATCCTGAGCGAGCAGATGGCGTCATGGACCTTCGATTCCTGCGCCGCCGAAAGCGGACCCGAAGGGCTCAAGGTGCTGGTCGCCGCGGCTGCCTACGGCGTGCCGGTCGATTGCGTCGTGCTCGATTATCAGATGCCGGGGATGAGCGGCGCCGAGATGGCGCGCGTCGTGCGCAGCACCGCAGGGCTGGCCGACACGCCGATCATCATGCTGACTTCGGTCGACCAGTCGCTCGCCAACACCAGCTATCGCGATCTCGGCATCGACGCCCAGCTAATCAAGCCGGCGCGTTCCTCGGTGCTTCTGGAAACGCTGGTCGCCACCATCCAGCGGCACCATCACAATATCACAGACGGCCGTGTGCTGCCGGCGGCAAGCAGCGGTTCCGGCGGCGGCAGGAACGAACCGTCGCCGGCAAAGCCGCCGCTCGCTGCCTCGGAACGCGCCCTGCTGCAACCGCCGCCGGTTCGTGCCCGCGCCCGGGCCGCCGGGGATGAACGTCGGCTCGACATCCTCGTTGCGGAGGACAATGAAGTGAACCAGATGGTGTTCACCCAGATAATCGGCGAAACCGGCTACAGTTTCGAAATCGTCGGCAACGGCCGCAAGGCGCTTGATGCCTTCGGCCGGCTTAATCCGCGCATGATCCTGATGGACGTCTCGATGCCGGAGATGAACGGGCTCGAGGCCACCGCCGCAATTCGCCGGCTGGAAGAACATACGGGTATGCATATCCCGATCGTCGGCGTCACCGCGCATGCCTTGAAGGGCGACCGTGAGCGCTGCCTGGAAGCCGGCATGGACGACTATCTGCCCAAGCCGATCAGCCCCAGGGCGCTGCTCGAAAAGGTCGAGCGCTGGGTCGGCATATCAGGCGAAGCCCAACGAGACGCTGGATAGCAACCTGCGGCGCCGGCCGGGATTCGGCCGCGCCGCAACAGCCAAGGCTATGGTGCGATCGCACCATATCAAAGCTGGCGCCCAGTCAGGACAATGGTCGCAACGAAACCGCTCATTCAGTTACGGGCGGGAGCAAGCGACCGCCGACAAGAAACAGCGTCGAATCTACCCCAACGGACCTGTTTTTGGCGATGGCTCGGCCAAAATTCGCTCTGGCCACGGGCAACGCGCTCCCGTCCGGTTTTTCTTTCTCGGCATCGCGGCCTGCGATCTGCCGGGACTTGATGCCAGCACGAATCGCGCAAGCGTCTGATTCCAGCGGCAACTTCCATCCCCACAAACCGGCTTAAAGGCTGCGGCTCACGAGGCGTCTGTGCGACGTTACCGGGCTGACACGAAACTGTCATGCGACTGTAATAATCGAAGGCTATTGGCCTCAGCGGGCGCCGGTTTGAAGAGGGCGCCAAGAGACCATCTTCCGAACAGGAGCAGGCCACATGAAGAAATTCCTCGTTACGGCATCGGCCGTGGCGGTAGCGTTCGCCGCATCGTCCGGTGTCGCCGCTGCGCGTGACCAGATCCAGGTCGCCGGTTCGTCGACCGTGCTGCCTTACGCCAAGATCGTCGCCGAGCAGTTCGGCGAAACCTTCACCAACTTCAAGACCCCGGTGGTCGAGTCCGGCGGCAGCGGCGCCGGCATCAAGGAGTTCTGCAAGGGCGTCGGCGAAGACACGATCGACATCGCCAACTCCTCGCGCCCGATCAAGAAGGACGAGCTGAAGTCCTGCGCCGACGCCGGCGTCAAGGACGTCCAGGAAGTCCGCATCGGCTATGACGGCATCGTCTTTGCCACCGACATCAAGGGTCCGGACTGGGCGCTGGTTCCCGCCGACATCTACAAGGCGCTCGCCGCCAAGCTGGTGGTCGACGGCAAGCTGGTCGACAACCCGAACACCAAGTGGAACCAGGTCAATCCGAAGCTGCCCGACTGGGATATCGCCGCCTATATCCCGGGTGAGAAGCACGGCACCCGTGAAGTGTTCGAGACCAAGCTGCTCGACGCCGGCTGCGACAAGGCCGCTTTGAAGGCTGCCGGCATCGCCGACGACAAGGAAATCGGCAAGACCTGCATCGCCATCCGCAAGGACGGCAAGGCTGTCGACATCGATGGCGACTACACCGAGACGCTGGCCCGCATCGACTCCAACAAGACCGGCGTTGGCGTGTTCGGCCTCGCCTTCTACGAGAACAATGCCGACAAGCTGAAGGTCGCTACCGTGGAAGGCATCGTGCCTTCGACGCAGACCATCGCCGATGGCACGTACCCCGTGTCGCGGCCGTTGTTCTTCTACGTCAAGAAGGCGCATCTGGGCGTCGTTCCCGGCCTCAAGGAATATGTCGAGTTCTTCCTTGATGACCAGATGATCGGCCCGGAAAGCCCGCTCGCCCAGTACGGCCTGGTTTCCGCTCCCGACGCCGAACGTCAGGGCCAGCGCGACGCCTTCGCCGCCGGAAAGACAATGTAATCAACCGACCGGATCAGGGCGCGGACCAAATCCGCGCCCTGATTTCGCCGCTTGCCGCAACGGCGGCGGCGATCTGAATTTTCCCTGGGGTGGGTGATGTCGTCCTTGCTCGTACTCGCCATAGTCATTGCCATAGGCGTGGTCGCTTTTGTGATCGGCCGCCAGCGCGCCGCGGCGCAGGATACCGGCAAGGTCAAGCCGCATTCGCGCGCGCATTATCATGGCTGGTGGGCCTTTCTGATCGCGGTCCTGCCTGCCGTCCTTTTGCTCGCCGTCTGGGATATCGGCTCTTCCTTCTATCTCGACCGGCATATCCATGCCGCTTTGCCCGAGCGCACCGCCGACACAAAGGTGGCCAGCGAAGCGCTCGACGCCAGCCTGGTGAAGAGCCTGGCCAAGGGCCTGCGCCGGCTCGATGGCGATACCGCACTTCCCGCTACTTTCGCCGAATTGCAGCCGCTGCTCGCCGCCAAGGGCGTGGCACTGGCCAGCGACACCCAGGACTATATGATTCCGATCGCGGTCGAGGCGAACCAGGTCCAGGACCGGCTCGGCCTGTTCAGCGCCGTGCTGACCTTCGCGCTGTCGGTCGCCGGCGCCTTCTATGCGCTGAGGCAGATCGCGCCGCGCGCCAGGGCGCGCAACAACGTCGAGAAGCTGATGCTGTGGGGGCTGCTTGCGGCCTCGACCATCGCCATCCTGACCACGGTCGGCATCGTGCTGTCGATGCTGTTCCAGACCATCACCTTCTTCGAGAGCGTGTCGCCGATGAGCTTCTTCTTCGGAACGGTGTGGGATCCGCGTTTCGCCGCCGCCGGTTCCGGCGGCAGCCAGGGTCAGTTCGGCCTGATCCCGCTACTGGCCGGCACGCTCTACATCGCCGCCGTTGCGCTTCTGGTCGCAGTGCCGGTCGGGCTGATGTCGGCGGTCTACATGTCCGAATACGCCTCGCGCAGCGTCCGGTCGGTGGTCAAGCCCGCGCTTGAACTGCTGGCCGGCATCCCGACCATCGTCTACGGCATCTTCGCCGTGGTCACGCTCGGACCGTTCCTGCGCGACCTCTCGGCAGCCCTCACCGGCGGCTCTCCCTTCATCCAGGGCCAGAGCATCTTCACCGCCGGCCTGGTGATGGGCGTCATGCTGATCCCGGTCGTGTCCTCTTTGTCCGACGACATCATCACCGCGGTGCCGCGCGCAATGCGTGACGGCTCGCTCGGCCTCGGTGCCACGCGCTCCGAGACGATCAAGCGGGTGATCCTGCCGGCGGCACTGCCCGGCATCGTCGGCGCCATCCTGTTGACGGCGTCGCGCGCCATCGGCGAGACGATGATCGTCGTGCTGGCGGCGGGCGTCGCCGCCAATCTGACGGCCAATCCGTTCGAGGCGATGACGACCATCACCGTCAAGATTGTCAACCAGCTGACCGGCGATCTCGAGTTCAACTCACCGCAGACGCTGGTCGCCTTCGCGCTCGGCCTGACGCTGTTCGCGCTGACGCTGGTGATGAACATCGTCGCCCTCTACATCGTGCGCAAGTACCGGGAGCAGTACGAATGACCGACATCCCCCTGGACACGATGGCGGGTGCCGTCGCGCGTCCGCGCCGCGACATCGGGCTGAAGGCGCGCTATGCCGCCGAACGCCGGTTCCGCATCTATGGCGTGATTGCGATCTCGGTGGGCCTGGCGTTCCTGGCCATCATGCTGATCACCATCGTCTCGAAAGGCTACACCGCCTTCTGGCAGACGACCGTGACGCTGCCGGTGACCTTCGACGAGAAGGTGATCGATCCCTCCGGCAAGCGCGCCACCGACCCTACCGTGCTGATCAAGGCGAACTATCCCAAGCTCGCCGAAAACGCGCTGGTGGCCAAGCTCGGCATCGATCCGGCCAACAAGCCGATGATGCTGAAGCTCAAGGGCTTCCTGTCGGAAGGCGCCCGCGTCCAGCTGCGCGACATCGTCTCCGCCGATCCGTCGGTGATCGGCAGGACGCGTGACGTCGACATCCTGGCTGCCGCGAACCTCGACTCGGCCTTCAAGGGTCAGATCGACCTCGGCGTCGATGAAGCGCGCCGCAAGGTGTCCAACCAGCAGATCGACTGGATGAACAAGCTCAAAGCCGATGGCGCGATGGCCGAGCATTTCAACACCGGCCTGTTCAGCTATGGCGCCTCCAGCCGGCCCGAAACGTCGGGCATGGGCGTGGCCATCATCGGCTCGTTCTACATGATGGTGATCGTGCTTTTGCTGGCGCTGCCGATCGGCGTCGCCGCCTCGATCTATCTGGAGGAGTTCGCCAAGAAGAACCGCTTTACGGACCTGATCGAGGTCAACATCAACAATCTCGCGGCGGTGCCGTCGATCGTCTTCGGTCTGCTTGGCCTTGCCGTGTTCATCAACTTCCTCGGCATGCCGCGCTCGGCTTCCTTCGTCGGCGGCCTGGTGCTGACCTTGATGACATTGCCGACCATAATCATCACCACGCGCGCCGCCCTCGCCGCGGTGCCGCCGTCGATCCGCTCGGCGGCCCTAGGTCTCGGCGCCTCCAAGATGCAGATGGTGTTCCATCACATCCTGCCGCTTGCCGCCCCAGGCATCCTTACCGGCACCATCATCGGCCTGGCGCGTGCGCTCGGCGAGACAGCACCGCTGCTCTTGATCGGCATGGTCGCTTTCGTCGCCGATTATCCGACGACGCCTTTCGATCCGGCGACCGCGCTGCCGGTTCAGATCTATATGTGGGCAAACGAGGCTGAGCGCGCTTTTGTCGAGCGCATGTCCGGCGCCATCATCATCCTGCTCGTCTTCCTCATGGCCATGAACATCACCGCGATCGTGCTCCGGCGCCGCTTCGAGCGGCGCTGGTAGAAAAAAGGCAATTTGGTATGAACATCATGACCGAACAGTCCCTTGAGAATGCAGTGGGCGACAAAATGAACGCCAAGTCGAACGAAGTCATCAAGATGCGCGGCGACAAGGTCGGCGTCTTCTACGGCGAGAAGCAGGCGTTGTTCGACGTCAATCTCGACGTCCGCCAGAACCAGGTGACGGCGCTGATCGGCCCGTCCGGCTGCGGCAAGTCGACCTTCCTGCGCTGCCTCAACCGCATGAACGACACCATCGATTCGGCGCGGGTGACCGGCAAGATCACGCTCGATGAAGACGACATCTACGACAAGAACATCGATGTCGTCGAACTGCGCGCCCGCGTCGGCATGGTGTTCCAGAAACCCAACCCGTTCCCGAAGTCGATCTACGAGAACGTCGCCTACGGCCCGCGCATCCATGGGCTGGCCAAGCGCAAGTCCGACATGGACCAGATCGTCGAGCAGAGCCTGAAGAAGGCGGCGATCTGGAACGAGGTCAAGGACCGCCTGCAGGAGCCCGGCACCGGCCTGTCCGGCGGCCAGCAGCAGCGCCTGTGCATCGCGCGCGCCATCGCCGTGTCGCCGGAGGTGATCCTGATGGACGAGCCCTGCTCGGCGCTCGATCCGATCGCCACCGCCCGTGTCGAGGAGCTGATCGACGAACTGCGCCAGAACTACACGATCGTCATCGTCACCCACTCGATGCAGCAGGCGGCGCGCGTGTCGCAGCGCACGGCGATGTTCCATCTCGGCTATCTCGTCGAGGAGGGCGCCACCGACAAGATGTTCACCAACCCCGACGACAAGCGCACCCAGGACTACATTACCGGCCGCTTCGGCTGAGCCGTCCGGCGGGTGAATTTTCAGGCACGAGGACCAAGATCATGGGTGAACATACCGTCGCCTCCTTCGATGAAGAGCTCGGGCAGATCAGCAAGCTGATCCGCGACATGGGCGATCTGGCAGGCTCGATGGTCAGCGGCTCGACCAGGGCGCTGCTCAATTCGGACAATGCGCTGGCACAGCGTGTCGTTTCCGACGACGCCATCATGGATGCGCGCCAGCGCGAACTGGACGACCGCGCCATCACGCTGATCGCCAAGCGCCAGCCGATGGCCAACGATCTGCGCGCCGTGGTCGGCTCGATCCGCATGGCCGGCGACCTCGAGCGCATCGGCGATCTCGCCAAGAACATCGCCAAACGCGTCGGCACCGTGGGCTTGAGCGTCACGCCGCGCGACCTCTCGCACTCCATCGATGCCATGGCGCAACTGGTGCTGATCCAGGTGCAAGGCGTCGTCGAGGAATATGCCGCCACCGATGCGGCAGCTCTTGCAAAACTCAGGAATGACGACGAGCGCATCGACGTCAAATACACGTCCGTGTTTCGTGAGCTCTTGACCTACATGATGGAAGACCCTCGCAACATCACCGCCTGCACGCATCTCTTGTTCTGCGCCAAGAATCTTGAGCGCATCGGCGATCATGTCACCAACATCGCCGAAAATGCGTATTATGTGCTGACCGGCCAGCAATTGCCCGCCAATCGTCCGAAGCAGGACGAGACGGCGATGGCCACGCCGGCCTGATGAGGGTGAACTGCCTATGATCGCGCCACGCATCATGGTCGTGGAGGACGAGGAGCCGCTAGGCGTGCTCCTCCGCTACAACCTCGAATCCGAAGGCTATCACGTCGAGGTGGTGACACGCGGCGACGAGGCCGAGATCCGCCTGCAGGAAAACGTGCCCGATCTCCTGGTGCTCGACTGGATGGTGCCCGCTGTTTCCGGCATCGAGCTCTGTCGGCGGCTTAGAGTGCGGCCCGAAACCGAGCGGCTGCCGATCATCATGCTGACCGCGCGCGGTGAGGAAAGCGATCGCGTGCGCGGCCTGTCCACCGGTGCCGACGACTATCTGGTCAAGCCATTCTCGACGCCGGAGTTCATGGCGCGCGTGAAGGCGCTGCTGCGCCGGGCCAAGCCGGAAGTGCTGTCCAGCGTGCTCAAGGTCGGCGACATCGTGCTCGACCGCGAGTCGCACCGTGTCTACCGCAAGAAGAGCGAGATCAGGCTCGGACCGACCGAGTTCCGGCTGCTCGAATTCATGATGCGCCATCCCGGCCGCGTGTTCTCGCGCAGCCAGCTGCTCGACAATGTCTGGGGCGAGACGATCTACATCGACGAGCGAACCGTCGACGTCCATGTCGGGCGCTTACGCAAAGCGGTCAACAACGGCCGCATGCCGGATGTCATCCGTACCATTCGCGGCGCCGGCTACGCGATCAGGGAAGACTAGGATGCTGCGCGTCGCGCCGTTGCCGGCCATTCAGGCGACATGCTTGCCGGATTTGGCCTGAATGCCCGGCGCGAAAATCTCCTGATCGACGAAGCCGAGCGCGCGCATGGCACAGCCTTCGCGGATCAGCGGCAGCTCGTTGGGCTCGGTGTCGAAGGAGATCGATTTCGAGTGCTGGCCGCCGGCGGTCTGGGCGATCGCTTCGCGCAATGCCGGTTCGATCAAGTCGAAGGCGGCGGCGCTGACGCCGACCATGGCGACGGGTGCCGGATCGATCAGTGCAAACAGGCTGCCGAGGCCGAAGCCGAGCGCCTCACCGGCCTTGCGATAGGCTTCGCGCTCCGGGCCATCGGTTTCGCGGGCGCGCGCGGCGAGTGCGCGCATATCAGCGTCGCCGATATCGACCGGCTCGGCATCTTCGCTCATCATTTTGGCGCTGCGCCAGATGGCGTAGTTTCCGGCATAGGCCTCGACGCAGCCGCGCCGCCCGCAGCGGCAGAGCGCGCCGCCCGGACGGTGGATCATGTGGCCGAACTCGCCGCCCGAGGAATGGGTGCCGGTGAACAGTTCGCCTTTCAGCACCAGCCCCATGCCGATGCCGTGCGACAAGAGGATCGCGATGAAATTGTCGCGGTAGCGCTCGGGCTGGCGCCATTGCAGGGCCACCGCCATCATATTGCAGTCGTTCTCCATGGTGGCAGGAATGCCGAATTCCGCTTCCAACATGTCGGCGAAGGCAATGTCGGTCAGTGGCGTGATTGGCGACCACAGCATGGCCCGCGCCTGCGAATCGGTGATGCCCTGGATGCCCATGGCAATGCGGGCGATGCTCTGGACATCGAGGTCGGGATCCTCAAGCCGCCGCCGGACGATTGCTACGCATTCGCCAATCAGCTCGTCGCGCGGCTTGGTCAGCGTGTCCAGCCGGCGCTGTTCCTCGGCGACGACGTGGCCGGCATAGTCGATGACGGTGACGGACAGGAAATTGAGCGACAGCACCACGGTCATGACCGCCGCCGCTTCCGGGTTGAGGCCAAGGCCGACCTGCGGCCGGCCGCGTTTCAGCGAGCCGGTCTCGCCAGGCTTGCCTTCAATCAGGATGCCTTCTTGAATTAGATCAGACGAGATTGCCGATATCGTCGAATGGCTGAGGCCGGTGGTCGCCGCAATCTCGGTCCGCGACGGCTGGCCGGCCCGGCGCACGGCCGAAATCACCATCGCACGGTTGCGACGGCGCAGATCGTCGTGGCGGATCCCAACCGACATTTGTTTTCCTCCCGGCCTCCTCGCGCCTCATGATAGTGAAGGCGTTCGACGGCACCAGCCAAATATTGGCAGACGCCGGCAGCCCTGTCATTGTTTATTGCGGAGCTCGAAAAAATTCGGCAACGCCATCAGAATCCATCATAATCGATGTTGACAGTGCCTTATCATTGAACCAGTATTTTTTCGAGGCTCGAAAAAATGGAGCCTCTTTGTGCAGGCCTTCGGGCCGGTTTTGTCGCGCCGTGGGCGGCGCAGGGAGGGTTATAATGAACAGATTTGCAGCCGCCATGCTGGCGGGTGTCGCCATGTCGCTGGCGCTGATGTCGGTCGCGCAGGCGAAGGACAAGGTCATCGGCGTGTCGTGGTCGAACTTCCAGGAAGAGCGCTGGAAGACCGACGAGGCGGCGATGAAAACGGCGATCGAAGCCGCCGGCGACAAGTACATTTCGGCCGACGCGCAGTCCAATCCCGGCAAGCAGCTGACCGACGTCGAAAGCCTGATCTCGCAGGGCGCCAACTCGCTGATCATCCTGGCGCAGGACGCCTCGGCCATCGGCCCGGCGGTGCAGAAGGCGCTGGACGAAGGCATTCCGGTCGTCGGCTATGATCGCCTGATCGAGAACAAGGACGTCTTCTACCTGACCTTCGACAACAAGGAAGTCGGCCGCATGCAGGCCCGCGAAGTGTTCAAGGCGAAGCCCGAAGGCAACTATGTCTTCATCAAGGGCTCGGGCTCGGATCCGAATGCCGATTTCCTGTTCTCGGGCTCGATGGAAGTGCTCAAGGAAGCCATCGACTCGGGCAAGATCAAGAATGTCGGCGAGGCCTATACCGATGGCTGGCTGCCGGCCAACGCCCAGAAGAACATGGAACAGTTCCTGACCGCCAACGACAACAAAGTCGATGCCGTGGTTGCGGCGAATGACGGCACCGCCGGCGGCGTTGTCGCCGCGCTGACGGCGCAGGGCCTTGCAGGAACGGTTCCGGTCTCGGGCCAGGACGGCGACCATGCCGCTCTGAACCGCATCGCACTCGGCACGCAGACGGTGTCGGTGTGGAAGGACGCGCGCGAACTCGGCAAGAACGCCGCCGAGATCGCCTCGCAGCTTGCCGATGGCAAGAAGACGGGCGACATTGCCGGCGCCAAGGACTTCACCACGCCTGGCGGCAACACCGTCAAGTCGCTGTTCCTGACCCCCGTCGCGATCACCAAGGACAACCTCAACGTCGTCATCGACGCCGGCTGGATCAAGAAGGACGAAGTCTGCACGGGCGTCGCCGCCGGCAGCGTCGCGGCTTGCAACTGATCTCGACGACTTGAAGAAATGAGGCGCCGCGGCTGTCAAGCCGCGGCGTTTTCTCTACGAGAATTGTGTGTTTCCGCCATCGGCGGCAAACTTCTAGGCTGTGGTCCGGCATCCGCGCAGACGGCAAGCCGCTGGAGGACATCATGACCGACACGACCTCAAATCCGCAGGCCGATACGGCACGAGCGTCTGAACTCGGCGCGGTCGCCCGGTTCCTGAAAGCGACCGAGCTCGACACGCGCATGCTCGGCATGGTCGGCGCGCTGCTGGTCATCTGGGTCGGCATACATATCCTGTCGGGCGGGCTTTTCCTGACGCCGCGCAATCTTTGGAACCTGTCGGTGCAGACGTCCTCCGTCGCGATCATGGCGACCGGCATGGTATTGGTCATCGTGATGCGCAACATCGACCTTTCGGTGGGCTCCGTCGAAGGCGTGATCGGCATGATCATGGGCGTGGCACAGGCCGAATTCCTGATTCGCATCATCGGCTTCCAGCTTGGAAACCCCTGGCTCTGGATCGTCGCGCTTGCCGCCGGCGTGGTGCTTGGTCTGCTGATCGGCGCGTTCCAGGGCTTCATCATCGCCTATATGCAGGTTCCGGCCTTCATCGTGACGCTTGGTGGCCTGCTGGTCTGGCGCGGCATGGCATGGCTCATCACCAGCGGGCGCACGGTCGCGCCACTCGACGCCACCTTCCAGCTGATGGGCGGCGGACCACGCGGCTCGATTGGCGCCGCTGCCAGCTGGATCGTCGGGATCGTCGCCTGCGCGGCGGTCGCCTTCGCGCTGCTCAACGGTCGCTCGCAGCGCAAGCGCTTCAGCTTTCCACTGCGCCCCGTCTGGGCCGAGACCTTGCTTGGCGTGGTCGCTTGCGCGGCCATCCTCGGCGCCGTGTGGATCGCCAATTCCTATCCATGGCCGATCGGCATCGTGCGCCAGTACGCACAGCAGAACGGCATCACCGTTCCCGAAGGCGGGCTGTTCATCGCGCATGGCATCGCCATACCGGTGCTGATGGCGGTGATTGTCGGCATCATCATGACGTTCATCACCAAGCGCACGCGTTTCGGCCGCTATGTCTTCGCCATCGGCGGCAATCCGGAGGCAGCGGAACTCGCCGGCATCAACACGCGCTGGGTGACCATGAAGGTGTTCATGATCATGGGTGTGCTGGCTGCAATCAGCGCGGCGATCTCGTCGGCCCGTCTCAATGCGTCAACCAATGCGCTGGGCACACTGGACGAGCTTTTGGTGATCGCGGCCGCTGTCATCGGCGGCACGTCGCTCGCGGGCGGCGCCGGAACGGTGATGGGCGCCATGCTCGGCGCGCTTCTGATGCAGTCGCTGCAATCCGGCATGGTGCTGCTCGGCATCGACTCGCCGCTGCAGAGCATTGTCGTTGGCGCTGTCCTGGTCATCGCCGTCTGGCTCGACACCGTCTACCGCAAGCGCGTCTAGGGAGGAACGATTATGGAAAAAACTGCTCCCACCGGTACGCCACTGATCGACATGCGCAACATCTCGATCGCGTTCGGTGGCATTCGCGCCGTCGACGATGCGTCCATCGATCTTTTCCCGGGCGAAGTGGTGGCGCTGCTTGGCCACAACGGCGCCGGTAAGTCGACGCTGATCAAGATCCTGTCGGGCGCCTACAAGCGCGATGCCGGCCAGATCTTGGTCAACGGCCAGGAGGCCTCGATCTCCAATCCGCGCGACGCCAAGAAATACGGCATCGAAACGATCTACCAGACGCTTGCGCTGGCCGACAATGTCGACGCTGCCGCCAACCTCTTCCTCGGCCGCGAACTGATGACCGCGTGGGGGACACTCGACGATGTCGCCATGGAGGCCGAGGCGCGCAAGGTGATGGGCCGGCTCAATGCGCGCTTCCAGCGGTTCAAGGAGCCGGTAATCAAGCTGTCGGGCGGCCAGCGCCAGTCGGTGGCGATCGCACGCGCCATCCTGTTCAACGCCCGCATCCTGATCATGGACGAACCGACGGCCGCGCTTGGGCCGCAGGAGACGGCGCAGGTCGGCGAACTGGTCAAGCAGCTCAAGGCCGACGGCATCGGCATTTTCCTGATCAGCCACGACATTCACGACGTGTTCGAGCTTGCCGACCGGGTCTGCGTAATGAAGAACGGCCAGGTCGTCGGCACCGCGCTCACCACCGATGTGACGCAGGACGAAGTGCTCGGCATGATCATCCTGGGAAAGTGCCCGCCCGGCGCCATTCCCGGTCCGGGTGCGCTGAAGATCGCGGCCTGAGACCACGCTATCGTCAGCTGTAATGTTCACTGATGCTCGAGATCGATAAGCCGGCTAAATATGCATGATATGCCAGCTGTCATTATGGCTTGGCCGCGCCATTGTCTTGCCGCGGCGACTTGCCCATAAAGGTCCCGAACCGTCCATGGGCCTGCGTTGAAGAAGTTTTTCCCGATCCTTGCCTTCATTGCCGTTGCACTGATCAGCCTGACGATGGCGGGCTTCGCCTATTTCGCGACCCAGGAAGCGGCGCGCATCAAGTTCGAGGCGACGGCCGACGACGCGCTCAACCGCATCGAAAGCCGTATCGATCTGCATCTGTCACTGCTGCGCTCGACGCAGGCGCTGTTCGACGCCCGCAATGGCGAGATTTCAGGTAGCGAATTCAAGGCCTTCTTCAGCGCCCTCGATGTCGATAACAATTTCGCCGGCCTGCGCGGCATCGGCTATCTCAGGCTGGCCAAGACCGGTGACGAAGCGGCGGTCGAGCGCGACATGTTGCTCGACCGCGGCGCCGCCCACACGGTCTATCCGGACACGACACAGCCATGGCGCACGCCCGTCGTGCTGTTCGAGCCGCTCGACCCTGCCAACGAATCCACCATCGGCTACGACATGTTCACCGAGCCGGTGCGGCGCGAGGCGATCGAAAAAGCGATGGCCGATGACGCACAGCACGCAAGCGGTCTGGTCCAGCTCGGCCAGGACACTGGCGCGGCGCAGACCTTTACCGGTTTCCTGGTCTTCGTCAGGCTCAATGTCGAAACCGCGCCGGATGGTATCAATGCGTCCAGATCATCGACATCAGGCCTTCTCTACGCGGCCTTCCGCGCCCGCGACCTGTTCCAGACCGCGCTCAGCCGCACGCCTTTGCTGCCGGTCAACACCGCGGTCTATGACGGCACGGCCGACGCCGACAATCTTCTGTTCCAGTCGGAAACGCCGCCGGTTGCGAGCTTTGGCGACAGGCTGTTGGTGACGCGCAAGATCATCGTCGCCGGTCGGCCGTGGACGGTGCTGTTTCGGCCGACAAGTGCATTTTCGCAACCGTCCTCGCGCGCCATTCCGGTCATGCTCGGGCTGTTCGGCCTGCTTCTGGCCGGGGCCATCGCGTTGGTGGCGCGCTACCAGGAGCGCGCCTACGACGCCAAGTCGCTGCTGCATGAAACGACGGAAAAAAGCCTGCTCGAAAAGGATTTGATGCTGCAGGAGATGAAGCATCGGATCAAGAATTCGATCACGCGGGTGCTGGCGATTGCGCGCCAGACGGCAGCGCAAGCAACCGACGTGAAGGAGTTCTCAACTTCCTTCTCAGCCCGCCTGCAGGCAATGGCGGCTTCCCAGGATATGCTGACGCGTTCGCGCTGGCAGAAGGCCGATCTTGGCGACCTGCTGCGCATCGAGCTCGGCCAGGTGTTCGGCAAGGAGCTTCCGGAAGGGATATTGTCAGGGCCTCAGGTGCTGCTCGACGAGAGGACGACGCAGGCGCTTGGCCTGACCTTTCACGAACTGGCGACGAATGCGCTGAAATATGGCGAGGCCGGCAATTCCGTGGGTGCGCTCAAGGTCGACTGGTCGTTCGAGGGGCGCGGGTCCGAGCGGATGCTGGTTCTGAACTGGCGCGAGGCCGGGCAGAAGGAACTCGAAGCGCCGGCGAAGACCGGCTTCGGCACCAAGCTGATCGACCTCAATGTCACGCGCGAATTGCGCGGCACGATTGCCCGAGATTTTCGCATCGATGGGCTTACGGTGGAAATCAGGATCCCGCAGCCTGATGCAGTCAAACAAACGGAGACCGGCTGACCGGTCTCCGTCGCGATTGTCTGACGCTTTTGAAGCGGATCAGCAGCGAGCGGTGTAGAGCCGGCCGCGATTGTCGCGATACTGGCAATAGCCGTTGCGCAGGTTGCGCACCAGCAGGCCGGAACCGGCGCCAACGGCTGCGCCGATCAGCGCACCCTTGCCGCCGCCGATCAGTCCGCCGGCCAAAGCACCGACACCGGCGCCGACACCGACATCCTGCTCGGTCGTGCTGCAGCCGCTGACGGCGACCACCGCAACCATGGCAATAATCAATTTCCGCATAGAATCTCTCCTCACTTTTGTCCTCACTTTAGTAAGCTCCAGCCGCTATTTAGCACGAAACAGCAGCCTTTGCCCGCTCGATCTTATTGTTGGCTAAGAGAGTCTTTTTCGCGGCGCGTGGCGTTCGACGCGACCACGACACTGGAAATCTGCAAAGACGCGTCGAGGGTGCCGTCCGGGCGCACGTTCCAGACGATCTGGTCGTAATCATCCTCCAGCGCGGGGTCGACCGTAAGACATTTGGCAACGACGTGCTCGGCCTGACCCTGCACGTCGCCGGCAGCGAATGGACGTTCTGCCGTGCATGCTTCGGCGGTTTCGAAAACACTGACCGGCACCGGCAGTTCACGACATTCGGTCATGTTGTTCGAACAGCCAATTACCAAAAGCAAAGCGGCGATGTGTTCCACGGCGATACGTCCTCTCGCCATAAGAACGGTCCACAGCCGTCAAAGTTCCTGTGCCGAAAGGGGCGTTAATAATTCGTCGGCTACGAGCTGGACAGCTTCTGAGCCAGGCTGCTTGGGAGCAGCGTGAACCTGAGCATCTGGCTCAGGCCAATTGCGACGCCACGATCAGCACAACAGCGGCGACGAGCGCGACAGCGGCGAAGCGAAGCAAGGGGTGCCAGGCGTGCTGCAAAGGCGAGGCTGAAGCATCAGGATCCTGAAAGCCGCTCATCGAGACCCGCGCGGCCTGCTCCAGCCTGTTCATATCGGCCACCGTCATGATCATTCCTCCCATACTTGCGTTGCAGGCCGCGGCCGAACATCGGTTGAATCGGTCAAGATCCAGCAATCTCTGGGAACCACAGCATCGGATTTTATGGTGAACAGCCGGTTAAGGAATCCCGCCGCTCATTCGGTTTCGAAATTGCCGTGCGGAACCACCAGGCGATATTCGAGGCGGTCACTGGTGATCTCCAGCGTCGCCGTGCCGTTCAGCGATGCCGGCACGACACGTTCAAGGGCAACGCTGCCGAAGCGTTTCTCGGTGCGCCTGTTATCATTGGCGACAATGGCCTCGACCCAGGTCAGCGACAAAGCCGGCTTGTCTGCGGCCTCTGCGACGTTCGACAGATCGGCGGTTACCTCGACAAAGCCGTCCGGCCGCGCCAGGGCGCCGTAGCTGAATGAATTGACGGCGAGTTCGTGCATTGCCAGTCCAATATGAATGGCCGCGTTGGGATTGAGGTAGGGGTTGACGCCATTGAAGCGCAGGCTCTGCGCGGGATCGGCGCCGTAGCGAACGACCTGGCCGCGGATAAGCTCGCGAAGTGCTGCACCCCGCCAGTTCGACGACGTAACCAGATCCTGGGAGGAAGCCAGTGACTGCAGGCGGCCGCGAAAGCGCTTCAGGAAATCGTCGGGTGTCTCGGAATAGCGGCCGGTCTGGGTGGCAATACTCTGGATGATGGCCAACAGGTTCTTGGAGCGGTGGCTGACTTCGCGCAACAGCGTCTTCAGCGTCTGTTCGCGGCGTTTCTGCTCGGTGGTTTCCACCATCGTGGTGACGACGCCCTGCACGTCGCCGCGATGGCCCCGATCGGCATCGACCCATACCTGGAACCAGCGCATGCCATCACCGGTGGGAACACTCAGTTCAAGGCGTTCCGGATTGCCGGAAGCGATCACATTGCTTTTGGCGGCGGCGATTTGCTCAGCTTGCGCCGGTGGCAACGCGCCGTTGCTGTCGGCTGTGTCGGAAACCCACGGCGCACGCATGTTGCGGGCCCATACAGTCTTCAATTCACGATCCTGATAGAGGACGGAAATGCCGGCATTGTGCAGAGCGTGAAGCAAGGCCCGGCCAAGCTGCATTCCGCTTTCAGCCGGGTGCAGTGCGATCACCTCGTCGCCCTGTCCGCTCTCGCCTCCGCCAATGGAACGCATCAATCACCTGTCCACCTGATCAGGACCGAACGATTCACTTGGACTCAGTTCCTGAGTAGGTCCCCAGAAAAGGTCCGCCGGACGATGTCCCGTTGGAGGACATCGCCCGGCGGTGGCTGGAAACCGTTTGAGGGGTGCGGCTTCCAGTGTTCTTCGCCCGCTCCTACGATGCCCGTCTGAACAGGCCGGCCAGAAGCGAGATGACGAGGAAGGCGAGAAAGATGAAGAACAATATTTGCGCGATACCGGCCGAGGTACCGGCGATGCCGCCGAAACCAAGCGCGCCGGCGATGATCGCCACGACGAGAAATACGAGCGCCCAGTAGAGCATGATCTGTCTCCTTCCGATACTGGATCAAAAACGTGAGTGATTGCTGTTTGTTCCACCATTTGCCGAAAAAGAAAGTCTTTGGAAGAGGCCCGGATGCGAATTGATTCACGCGCGTGCGTCCCATACGGAGCGACGGGCAGCCGCCGATCGCCAGGTTAGGCGATCGCCAGTGCCGGCAACGCTGCGAGGCGGCGAAAAGTTGGAGATTGAAGGCCCTACTTCACGCGGCGGCCTTGGCCTGCCGGTCGAAGAACAGCGCTTGGCTGATCAGCGCCTTTACCATGTCGGGATTGAACGGCTTGGTGACGAGGAAGGCCGGTTCAGGCCGCTCGCCGGTCAGCAGACGTTCGGGGAAGGCGGTGATGAAGATTACCGGCACCGAAGTCGACGACAGGATTTCGTTGACCGCATCGATACCCGAGCTGCCATCGGCAAGCTGAATGTCAGCCAGCACCATCTTCGGCCTTGTCTTGCCGAACATCGCCACCGCCTCGGTATGGGTGCGCGCGGTTCCGACCACGTGGTGGCCGAGGCTCTCGACCATTTCCTCGATGTCCATGGCGATCAGCGGCTCGTCCTCGATGATCAGCACATCGGTCGCCACCTGGCGAGAGATCTCGTTGCTCGCCTGGGCAAGCAGTTCGGAGAATTCCTTGGCGTCGACATCGAGAATTTCAGCTGCCTCGTCTTCACCGAAGCCTTCGACCGCGACCAGCAGGAAAGCCTGGCGTGGCCGTGGCGCAATGGCGTTCAGATTGGCGGCGGCGCGCTGCTCCCATGCCGATTGCGCCTGCTCCTGCGGAACGCGGATGGCAATGGAGGTGAACAGTTTGGCGAATACCTTATAGAGCGCGATGCGGTCGCTTGACGCTTGCGGGAAGATGTCGACGTCGGCGATGATGGCTTCGAGCATCGCGGCTACCAGCGCATCGCCACTCTCCTGCGATCCGGATACGGCGCGTGAAAAGCGGCGCAGGAACGGCAGGTGCGGAGCGATGGTTGCGGAAAGGCTCATGGTAGACGTCTCCCTCAGATGACGTGATTGCATAGATTGCAGGTCAAGCTGATTGCAAGCCCCAACACCCAAACGCGGGTTTTGCGAAAAAGTTCCGACACTTGTGGAACGAAACTGCACGGGCGACGTTTGTGGTGCGATGGGCAACCAGACGAGGGGGCCGCTTTGCGTTGTGTAATGGGGCGGCTCGGGGCGCTGGATTTAAGGGCGAAATGAAGGACATGAATAAAGAAACGCTGGCTGGCGCCGCTGACAGGCGCCGGGCCAATTCCGGCGACCCGCTCGGGGCGAATTCGGAAATTGGCCGTAAACTCAAACAGTATTATGACGAACTGGTCTCGGACAATGTGCCGGATCGCTTTGCCCAGTTGCTCAGCCAACTGGAAAAGGCCGAACCCGCACAGAAGAAGGACTGAGGCATGGCAGCTGTCTCACAAGGGTTCAAGACCGACCTGCTCGGCTCGATCCCGAGCCTGCGGGCCTTTGCCGTGTCGCTGACGCAGAATGCCGACAAGGCCGACGATCTGGTGCAGGAGACGCTGGTCAAGGCCTGGGACAAGCATGAGAGCTTTCAGCCCGGCACCAATCTCAAGGCATGGCTGTTCACCATCCTGCGCAACGAGTTCTATTCCCAGATGCGCAAGCGCGGCCGCGAGGTGCAGGACAGCGACGGCATCATGACGGCCAGGCTTGCCGTTCATCCGGCTCAGCACGGCCAGCTTGACCTCAAGGATTTTCGCGGCGCGCTCGAGCAACTCCCCGAGGACCAGCGCGAAGCCATCATCCTCATCGGCGCTTCAGGCTTTTCCTATGAAGAGGCCGCCGAAATCTGCGGCTGTGCGGTCGGAACGATCAAGAGCCGGGTCAGCCGGGCCCGCACGCGGTTGCAGGAGATCCTCAAAATCTCCGGCGAAGACGAATACGGGCCGGACGCGATCTCGTCCCAGGTGACGGGTTCAAACGCTGCCTGACGGCGGAGGGCCCGTTTGCGGGCCTGGGCTCTCTACACATACGCATCGAAGATATCTCAGACTGGCGCGCGGCCGCAGGCCGCCGCCAGAGCCTCGACGAGATCGGTCCCCGAATAGGGCTTGGTGACCAGGCGGATGCCGGGAAAAGACCCTTTGATCTCATCGGGGTCCGAATAGCCGGAGGCAAAGACAAACGGCAGGCCCGATTGGCGCAACCGCGCGGCAAAATCGAGTGTGGACGTTCCGCCCAGCATGAGGTCCACGATAGCGGCGTCGAACTCGCCAACGACCTTCTGCTCATCGATCTCGGCCAGAGCGCGGGCAATCACTACGTCGTTCGCGCCATGGTCGCGGCAAAGCTGCTCGACATCCATGGCGATCAGGAATTCATCCTCCAAGACAAGAATTCGCAATCCCTCAAGCAATGGCGGCACTTGGCAATCTCTCCTCAATTCTTGCAGCATCGGGTACAGTGACTCCAGTCAACCGCATCGCGGACCTTGGGGGATCGGTCAGGCCTTAATCCGAAAAGTTCGCCCACCGGCTCTACTCCACAAGCGGGCTTCGAATTCGCCTCAGTGGAGTGTAGCGAGTCATGATCGCTATTTGCCATCCTGTCATTTAAAAAAGACATGCCATCGGCAGCGGAACCGCGGCCTTGCAAAAGCGTAGCACTCAGTCTCTGGCAAGAGACGTTCGAAAGAGGGATCGAAATGTCTGGCCAGAATGGTCGTTCGTTTTCCAGCCGTCAGTACCCATGCGAGATCTGCCCGCTTCGGCCATTGCCGGTGTTCCGGGAATTCGAGAAGCAGGAGCTTGCCTATGTCAGCATGTTCAAGAAGGGCGAACTGGCCGTCGACAAGGGCGCCACAGTGCTGGTCGAAGGCAGCCAAAGTGCTCATCTCTACACCGTGCTTTCGGGCTGGGCCTTCCGCTACAAACTATTGTCGGACGGCAGGCGCCAGATCCTGAACTACTCCATGCCCGGCGATCTTATCGGGCTGCAGGGCAGCCTGATGGGCGAAATGCAGCACTCGGTCGAGGCGCTGTCGCCCATGCTGTTGTGCGTCTTCGAGCGTGAAAACCTGCACGAGCTCTACCGCAACCATCCGGGCCTTGCCTACGACATTACCTGGCTGGCGTCGCGCGAGGAGCGCATGCTGGACGAGAACCTGCTCAGCGTCGGCCGGCGTACGGCGGTCGAGCGCACCGCCTATCTCATTGCCTTCATCGCCAGCCGCGCGGCGGCAGTCGGGCTCAACGGCAAGGCGCCGGTGCAAATCCCGATTACCCAGCAGCATGTCGCCGATACGCTCGGCCTGTCGCTGGTCCACACCAACAAGACGATCCGCAAGCTCATCGATCGCAAGCTGATCGCCTGGCGCGACGGCGGTTGCGAAGTGATCGACGGGGAGGGGCTGAAGGATCTCGCGCGCTGGGAGGGCCTAAGCGAAGGCCGTCGGCCGCTGATCTGACAGGCAGGCCTCCATCTGGGGCTGGACTCGCACTTGCAAACACCCTTTCATGGATACGGTCTCCGATTTCGGAACCATGACGTGTGTCGGGCGTTTGAAGCCAAGCAAACGCAAGGAGTTTAGAATGGCAACTGCCGCAGGAAAAACCGCCAACGAAAGTCAGACGAACGCCGACCTGGAAGCCGACATTCGGCAGTTGAAGGCGGATATCGAAAAGTTGACCAAGCAATTGGCCAAGACCGGCGAACATGGTTACGGCACGGCGCGGCGCGCTGCTGCCGAAGGCGTCGACCAGTTGCGCGCCCAGGGTGAAGCCGTCTTCGACAGCCTGCGTGGCAACGCCAAGGATCTTGAGGCCCAGATCACGGCCAATGTGCGCGAGAAGCCGGTCACTTCACTGGCGATCGCGGCCGGCGTCGGCTTCCTGTTTGCGCTTCTTGCCCGGCGCTAGTTTCGACAGAGATGGGCATGCTGGCACCGCTTATCTCGGCCTTGGCCTCGGGTGAAGCCATTGCCGCCATGCGCCGCGCGCGCACGGCGGCAATCGTCTACGGGCTCGCCGCCGTGGCTGCCCTGTGCGGCCTCGGGTTTCTCCTGGGGGCGGCCTACATCTGGGCGGCTGACCGTTATGGCTCGATGGCCGCCTGTCTTGGCTTCGCCGCTGGTTTCCTGGTACTGGCCGGGCTTATCGTGCTCATTCATCAACTTGCGGCTGGAACGCGTGCACGCCGACGTGCGCGAAGGCGCAATGCCGACCTGAAGGCGCTCGGTATCACCGCGGCGCTTGCCGTGCTGCCGGCCTTGCTCAAGGGGAAAGGCGGGAAGGGCGTCATTCTCGGCCCGATGATCGCGCTCGCGGCCTATGCCATCTACCGCGAGAACGTCAAACCGGATCCGGGCGATCCAGACAGCGAAGCCGACTAAAGCGCGTCGCGCTGATACGCTGTTCCCGGGAAAACCGCTTCGCACTTCTGAAATTGCTTTAAGCCGGCAGATCTTCAAGCGGCATCGATATTTCGGCGAACACGCCTTCGCTGCGGAATTCGTGGGTCACTTCGCTCGACAAAACCTTGGCGAGGCTGCGGCGGATCAGGATAGAGCCGAAGCCCTGGCGTTCCGGCGGGTCGACTTTCGGCCCGCCGCTTTCGATCCAGGTCAGCACAAGGCGGTGCGCGCCTTTCTTGCCCGCCGCCTTCCAGTCGACATCGACCTTCCCCGAGCCAACCGACAGCGATCCGTATTGCAGCGCGTTGCTGGCCAGTTCGTGCATGATCAGGCCGAGCCCCACCGCCTGGTCGGGCGAAAGCAGCAGCTCCGGACCGGAGATCACGATGCGCGGCCGTTCTGCCGAATCGAACGGCTTGACCTCGATCTGCATCAGTTCGCGAATACCGATGCCGCGCCATTCGCGATCCGACAGCAGGTTATGGGCAGCGCCCAGCGCCTGCAGCCTGGCGCCGAAGGCTTCCAGGAATTCGCTTGGGCGGCGAGCGTGGCGAACGGTCTGCGTCGCCAGCGCCTGCACCGTCGCCAGCGTGTTCTTGACCCGATGGTTGAGCTCGCGCAGCAGCAGCCTTTGCCGGTCCTCGCCGAGCTTGCGTTCCGAGATGTCGTAGTTGACGCCAAAGATAAGCGTCGGCTTGCCTTCGCCGTCGCGCTCGATGACGCGGCCGCGGGTGACTATCCAGCGCGGCGGATCGAAGCCTTTGACCCGGTATTCGCCGAAATAGTCGTCGCTGCCGGTCAGGGCATCGCGAAAGCGCGTCTCGGTCTGGTAGACGTCGCGCGGGTCGATGGCGGCCAAAATGTCGCGCGCCCGCAGCCGGTTCGAACGCGGCAGGTTGAACAGCTCCGACAAACGCACGTCGCATTCGATCATGTCGGTGCGGATATCCCAGGCCCAACTGGCGAGCGAGGCGGCATCGAGCGCTATGGCTCGGCGCTTTTCCTCCTGCGCCAAAGCAGCCGTGGCAATGGCGCCGCTGCGGGTGGCGTCCTTGAGGGTAAACAGGCTGGCGGCGAGGCTGGCCAGCGATTTCAAATGATCGAGCGCGGCAGCGGACGGAAGTTCATGCGGCTCCCGGTCGAATACGCACACCGTACCGACGCGCGCGCCGGCGACCACCATCGGCGCGCCGACATAAAAGCGGACATGGTGTTCGCCGGTGACCAGTGGGTTGCGGGAGAAGCGAGGGTCGATGCTGGCATCCGGCACCACCATGGGCTCGTCGCCGGCGGCAATGGTATGGGCGCAGAACGATATGTCGGTCGCGGTTTCGGTCTCGTTGAAGCCGACACAGGATTTGAACCACTGTCGTTCGGTGTCGAGCAGCGTGACGAGCGCGATCGGCGCCTGCATCACGGCTGCGGCAAGGCCGGTGATGCGATCGAAGTCGGGATCGGAGTCGGTGTCGATCGCGTCAAGCCTATGCAGTACGGCAAGCCGCTCCGGCGCCGCCACAGCGCGGCGGACCTCAACCGGCAAACCAGCCTGCTTCGCCACCTTGCTATCCACCAAGCCCCCTCGCTTGCAGGCCCCACCTGCGGCGGCGCGCATCTCGCGCGGCCGTCGTCGCGCGCCGGAACTTTTGTAGCAAGCAATCGTTACCCCACCATGTTTCGCCGGCGATGGTTTTATCCACCATCCCGGTTGCGCGATAGGAACGCCGCCAATGACCAAGATCGCCCCTGAAAACAAAGCCCGTCAGGGGCGGTGGGGTTGGCACGGCCTGCGCATATTGGTCGCCGCTTTGCTCCTGGCTTTCATTGCTTGGGGAGCGGCCGAGATTTATGGCCAAAAGATCGATCCAGATACCCCTGAAAGCCAGGGGCAGCCCACCGGCCAGAGCGCGCCGGCCAACCAGAGCGCGCCAGCCGGCGAGGGGCAGTCGGGCGGCTAGGGTTTTCCGCGTCATTCGTAATCGCATCAGGCGGCCTTCGCCTGGGCGGCTTGCGCCGGAACCAGGACGTTCAGTGCGCCAGGGTGGATCTGGATTGTCGTTTCGCGCTCCAGCTTGACCAGTTCGCCGTCGATGACGGCGCCGAATTTCTTGCTCCCTGTATGGATCTTCACGATTGCCTTGTCGGCCTGATGAGTTTCGACATGATCGCTGTCGCGCCACCTGCCTCGAGCCATGTCGAAGAGCGCCCTGACCAGCTCGCCACGCTGCCGCGCCACGGTGACATAGATGCCGAGCACGCCGCCGGCAGGATTGTCGGCATAAGGCAGATGGCCTTCGCCAAACAGATTGTTGGAAATGCCGATGCCGCTGATGCGGGTCACGATCTCGGCTTCGCCGACCGTCAATGTCACCTTCATGGCGGGAGGATTGTTGATCGTAGTCCAGGCGGCCTTGGCCGAAGCGCGAATCTTTCCCAGGCGCGAGGCGAATTCCATATTGTCGCGCAGCTTCACCATCCTGGCGTGCAGGCCGATCGAGAACTGATGCACGAACGGCCGGCCATTCGCGCTCGCGATATCAACCGCCATGATCTCGCCGTCGGCAAAGGACTTCAGCGCGCCATCGATGGTCTGCGGAATTCCAAGGCCGCGGGCGAACAGGTTCATTGTTCCTGCAGGCAGGACGGCCAGCGCCTTCTTGCCATTCATCAGCCGCCCCGCGGCGGCCGAAATGGTGCCGTCGCCGCCACCGGCCAGCACGACGTCGAAGTCGCGCCGCGCGGCGACCTTGTCGAGCGCCGCGACAATCTCCTTGCCGGCGACGATGTCGATCTCGATGGAGTGACCAGCCGCCTCGAGCGTCTGGCGCATCCGGTCGGTTAGCGCTGAAAGATCGGTGGTCCGCAAGGTGCCGCCGTCCCGGTTCAGCACCGCTGCAAATCGCATGCCCCACTCCGTATTCTTTAGCGGCCGGAATGCCAGCCGCAGGCTGAAACGGGCAAGCTTGGGAAAGGTTCCATCGGCCGGGTGGGAATGTCGGGCGATTCCGCGGACTTGCCCAGAGTATTTCGATGCTCCCGTTTTTTCGGAACAAGCGCCTTGTCACAACGTTGTGATCCCATTGGAGGCGCCGCCTTCGGTCTCCCGGCAAGTGGTTTGCCGATTGCGGCGCACATGAGATCACGCAAGAGGAGACTTAATCATGATCCGCACACTGTTCGCGACGACCGCACTGGCAACGCTGATCGCTACCGGTGCGTTTGCGCAGTCAACGACGACCCCGGCGACGACCCCAGCGCCGGCTGAAGCCCCTGCTACCATCGCGCCGGCGCCGCAACAGGCCGACGGCGCGCTGATGACCAATATCATCGGCGAGTCTGTCTACAATGGCACTGGCGACGATGCGCAGAAGATCGGTGACGTCAGCGACGTCGTCCTCGATGAAAACGGCCAGGCGAAATCCGCCATTATCGGCGTTGGCGGCTTCCTCGGCATAGGCAGCAAGAACGTCGCCTTCGACTACGGCAAGTTGCAATGGGTCGAGAGGAATGGTGATCGCTGGCTCGTCGCCGAGACGACGAAAGAAGCGTTGACGGCGCTGCCCGACTTCGACCGTAAGCCTTACGATCCGGCCCCGGCGCCTGCTTCCACGGCGCAGAACGACCCGCAGAAGCCGGTTGATCTCAACGCCGCGCCGTCAGAACCGGCGGTGAAACGCGCTGACGGCAATCTCGCAACCAACATCATCGGCGAGAATGTCTACAATGGCACTGGCGACGATGCCCAGAATATCGGCGACGTCAATGACATCGTGCTGACCAAGGATGGCAAGGCGCAGTCGCTGGTGATCGGCGTCGGCGGCTTCCTCGGCATGGGTGAAAAGAACGTCACCTATGATTTCGCCAAGGCACGGTGGGCCGAAAAGAACGGCGATCGCTGGCTGGTGGCGCAGACGACCAAGGAGGAACTGCAGGCGCAGCCTGATTTCGACCGCAAGCCCTATGATCCGGCGCCGGTGACGACAACCTCCGACGCAACGCAGCCGACTGCTCCCGCTGCCCCGACGGCCGTTGCACCGGCTGACAATGCTCAGCCAGCGGACAAGACCGCGGAAGCTCCGGCCGGTACAAAAGCCACCGATCCGACGCAAACGGCAGCGATCGACAAGTCGACACTGACCGAAATGCCGGTCGGCAACATCAGAGGCGACGACCTGAAGGGCACCACCGTCTATGGCGCCAACGACGCCAAGGTCGGCGAGATCGGCGACGTCGTGCTCACGCCCGACAGCAAGCCGGATGCCGTCATCATCGATGTCGGCGGCTTTCTAGGCATCGGCGCCAAGGAGGTCGCGGTCGGCATGGACAAGCTCAAATTCATGACCGACAAGGACGGCAACAAATATCTCTACACCAACTTCACCAAGGAGCAGCTGCAGGCGCAGGCTGCGTATGACAAGGGCAGCTATGCCGAGAAGCGCGACCAGCAGCGGATGATGGTACAGTAAGGGAATAGGCAGTAGGGATTGGGCAGTAGGCGAAACCGAGTGACGAGGCAATCAGGCCGCCAGAACATTCTACTGCCTACTGCCTACTGCCTACTGCCTACTGCCTACCACATATCCACCACCCCTTCGTCCGTCAGCTCTGCAAGCGCCAACGACTGGTCAAGATGCTCGGCGCGCCAGGCAAGCAGTCGCTCGGCAAATTCAAGCCGCACGCTGAGATAGGCCGGGTCGGCGGCAACGTTGGCCAGTTCGCCCGGATCCTTCTGCATGTCGAAGAGCAGCGGCGGCAGGCCGCCGCCGAAATGCACGTATTTGAATTTTTCCGTACGGATGACGGCGAGGTTGCACTGGCGCGAGCCGATGCCGAAATGCCGTTCGGCCTCACCGCTGGCAATCGAGCGGAAGTCGAACTCCCAATGCGCCGCGTCGCGCCAATCCTTAGGCGGTTCATCTTGCAGGAACGGTTTTAGCGAGCGGCCGTCGAGATGCAGCTGGGCGTCGGCGTCCAGCAGATCGAGCAAGGTCGGGAAGATGTCGACGGCCTCGGTGAAGTGGTTGACGGTCGAGCCGGCTGCATTGCCGTGACGCGGGTCGCGCACGATCAATGGGATGTGATAGCTGCCGTCGAAGAAGCCGCCTTTGCCCAGCATGAAATGGTCGCCCATCATCTCGGCGTGGTCCGAAGTCAGCACGATGATGGTGTCATCCCATGCATTCGCCGTCTTGATCGCTTGCCAGATGCGGCCAAGCTGCGCGTCGACCTCCGAGATCATGCCGTAATAGATCGCGCGGATGGCCCGGATGTTGTCGTCGCCCCAGTCGCGCACGTGGCCGTCGGTGCCGGGGCGGAAGCTTCTCCGCTTCTGGCGACCAAGGTCGTAAGCCAGATAGGGATGCCTTTGCGCCTCGGCCTGCCAAGTCTCGACATGGCGGAAGGGCGGTCCGTCCGCCGGATCATACAGCGTGTTGTAGGGCCGCGGTACGACAAAGGGCGGATGCGGGCTGATGAAGGAGACATGCGCGAACCATGGCGAATCCTGTTCGTCCAGCCAGCGAATGAATTCGCCGGCAAGAAAAGCGGTCGGCGTCTCGTCCCTGGAATAGACAGGCGGCGCGCTGGTCACGGCGTCGCCCGCTTCCCCGCCCACGGGGCGGTGAATGCCGGGAGAGCCCGCGCTGGTGTCGACGCCACGTGCCTTCAGCCATGACAGCCATGGTTTCTGATGCTCAGGCAGGAACTGGCGAACGCTGAAGCCGGGCAGCACGCCCTCATAGCTTTTCAGCCGGGGATCGCCCGGCGCCATCGTGCGCGGATCGGGCGAGACGTCGGTGTAGCCGAACAAAGTCGGATCATAGCCGAGGGCGCGGGCCGAAAGCGCCATGTTGCCGTGGCGGGCGTCGAGCGGCGTGCCGTTGCGGCAGACGCGATTGTTCATCTGGTAGAGGCCGGTGTAGAGGCACGCGCGGGCCGGCGAGCAGGGCGCCGCGCCGCCGTAATGCCGCATGAAAAGGACGCCTTCGGCGGCGAGCGCATCGGCATTCGGCGTCTTCACCACGGCATGGCCGGCAGCCGACAGGCAATCGCCCCGCCATTGGTCGCAGGAGATCAATAGGATGTTCGGGCGTCTGCTTTTCGCGGCCAATGCTCTATCCTGTCACGTCGGGAAGACGTTCAATGAACCGGAATTTGGCGGCAGCGCAAGCCTGTCAGTCTTGCTTAAATGGTGAACGAAAATTTCCTGCTGTTCACTATTGGGATACAGTCCATTCTGAGTTTGCCGCCTTTGCCATTGCCAGGCGGCCCCTCATATAGGCGTGGACAGCGGCAAGAGCCGCAAACCGAAGGGAAGGAGCAAGACAATGCTCGACCAGATCAAGGGCCTGCATCACGTGACGTCGATGGCCGGCGATGCGCGCCAGAACAATAATTTCTTCACGCACAAGCTCGGCCTGCGCCGGGTCAAGAAGACCGTCAACTTCGACGCGCCAGATGTCTATCACCTCTATTATGGTGACGAGCACGGTACGCCCGGCTCGGTGATGACCTATTTTCCGTTCCCGGACATTGCCAGGGGCCGCCATGGCGTCGGGGAAGTCGGTACCACGGCCTATTCGGTGCCGGCCGGCACGCTCGGCTATTGGGAAAAGCGCTTCGCCGATGAAGGCGTTGCGGGTGTCTCCCGCGAAGAGACGTTCGGCGAGAAGCGGCTGGCCTTCGCCGGTCCCGACGGCGACGGTTTCGCGCTGGTCGAAGACAAGGCGGACAGCCGCGCGCCATGGTTGAAAGGCGGCATTCCCGCTGATGAGGCGATACGCGGCTTCCACTCGGTCTCGCTCAGATTGAAGGATGGTGGCGCCACGGAAGAGCTGTTGAAGTTCATGGGCTATGAGCAAGTGGACAAGTCCGGCAGTGTCAGCCGGCTCGCCATCAAGAACGGCAACGGCGCTGATGTCGTCGATATCGAATCGCTTCCTACCGCGGGCTTTGCCAATCTCGGCGCCGGCTCGGTCCACCATGTCGCCTTCGCGGTGGAGAACCGCGCCCAGCAGCTCGAAGTGCGCAAGGCGCTGATCGATACGGGTTATGGCGTGACGCCGGTGATCGACCGCGACTATTTCTGGGCGATCTACTTCCGAACGCCGGGCGGCGTGCTGTTCGAAGTCGCCACCAATGAGCCGGGCTTCGACCGCGACGAGGACACCGCCCATCTCGGCGAAGCCCTGAAACTGCCGACGCAGCACCAGCATCTGCGGCCCTATCTTGAAGAGCATCTGCAGAAGCTGGAAGGCTGAGACGATGAGCAAGGAAGCTTACATCCATAAGGCGCTGCCGGGTTCGCCCGGCGGCCCGCTGCTCTTCGTCTTTCACGGCACCGGCGCGGACGAGAGCCAGCTGCTGTCGCTCGGGCGCGACCTCGCGCCACAGGCGACGATCGTATCGCCGCGCGGCGATGTTTCCGAGCATGGTGCGGCGCGTTTCTTCCGCCGCACCGGCGAGGGCGTCTACGACATGGACGACCTCGCGCGGGCGACCGCCAAGATGGCCGGTTTCATCAAGGCGCAGGTGGCAGCGGCAAGGCCATCTTCGGTCTTGGGTCTCGGCTATTCCAACGGCGCCAACATCCTGGCGTCCGTAATGTTCGCCGCGCCCGAGCTGTTCGATGCGGCGGTGCTGATGCACCCGCTGATCCCGTTCGAACCGCAGGTGCAGGGCAGCCTTGCCGGACGCCGCATCCTGGTCACCGCCGGCAAGCGCGACCCGATCTGCCCGCCCAACCTGACATCCCGGCTGGAGGCCTATTTGCGCGCCGATGGCGCCGATGTCACAGTGGAGTGGCACGATGGCGGCCACGAAATTCGACCAAACGAGATCGAAGCGGCGAGGCGGCTTTTTGCCGATGCGCCGGTTGAAGGAGCAAGCGATGCCTGACGAATTGCCTGAGATCGAACTCGAGGACCGCGGCTCGAAGGGACGTTATGTGCTGCGCGGACCCGGCGGCGCCGAGGCGGAAATGACCTTCACCAAGGTCGGCGAGCACCAGATCATCATCGATCACACCGAAGTGCCGGACGTGTTTCGCGGCCAGGGCGCCGGCCTTCGGCTTGTCACACGCGCCGTCGAGGACGCGCGGGCAGTGGGCAAGAAGATCATCCCGCTCTGCCCCTTCGCCAACGCCCAGTTCCGCCGCCATCCGGAATGGGCGGATGTGCTGAAGCAATAGACCTTTTTCCCTTCTCCCCTTGTGGGGTGAGTTGCCGGTCGCCGAAGGCGAATTCATCGTGCCGGTGGCACGATGAAAGGCCGGCGAACGCCGGGACGCTGCGAAGCAGCGGGGACCCGGCAGGTGGTCGGAGTCGCTCAGCCACAAGAGCGAACGCCTCTCTGGCATTTGCGCAGTTCGGCCTTCTTGCCTAAGTACACAGTTCGCTGCGGTTCGTCCGCTCCTGCCAACTGACCGAATGGCTTCCTGATGACCGAATCCGATCTCGTCCCCGTCTTCGACGGCCACAACGACACGCTGCTGCGACTGTACCAGTCGAAAGACACCGACGTCGAAAAGCTGTTCATCGAGGGGACGCAGGGCGGTCATATAGATCTGCCGCGCGCCAAGAAGGGCGGCTTTGCCGGCGGCATGTTCGCGATCTTCCCGCCGCCGGTCGAGAAGAGCAAACGCTCTGCGGTGCCGCCGGCGCCGAGCGACAATGAGCCATTGCCGCCGGAACTGCCACGCGCTGATGCGCTCAATTCCACCATCGGCATGGCCTCGATCCTGTTTCGGCTGGAGCGAGCGGGGGCGCTGACCGTCTGCCGCAGTGCCGGTGACATTCGCGAGGCGATGGCGAAAGGTTCGATCGCGGCGGTGTTTCACATCGAAGGCGTCGAGGCGATCGATCCCGAACTTACCTTGCTCGACGTGCTCTACGAAGCCGGCCTGCGCTCGCTCGGCATTGTCTGGAGCCGACCCAACGCCTTCGGCCATGGCGTCCCGTTCCGCTTTCCGTCGTCGCCCGATACCGGACCGGGGCTGACCGATGCCGGCAAGGCGCTGGTCAAGGCCTGCAATCAGCTCAAGATCATGGTCGACCTGTCACATCTCAACGAAAAGGGCTTTCGCGATGTCGCCGCGCTCAGCGATGCGCCGCTGGTCGCCACTCATTCCAACGTGCATGCGCTGTGCACCCATTCGCGCAACCTGACGGACTGGCAGCTCGGCGCTATCCGCGAGACCGGCGGCATGGTCGGGCTCAACTTCGCCACCGGCTTCCTGCGCGAAGACGGACGGATGAACTCGGACACCAGCCTCGACATCATGGTGCGCCATGTCGACTCGCTGCTGCAGGCGCTGGGCGAGGACGGCGTCGGTCTCGGCTCCGATTTCGACGGCGCCATGATCCCGGCGGTCATCGGCGACGTTGCCGGTCTGCCAAAGCTGGTAGATGCGCTGGCCGCGCGCGGCTTCGGACGCGCGCTGATCGAGAAGATCGCCTATCGCAACTGGCTGAACGTTCTCGAAAGAACCATAGGCTGAGGCTTAAGCGCCCATGCGCTTCAGCCAATCCTGGCCGCCGCGATCCCTGATCATCGGCAGCGGGTTCTCCCAGTCCAGCCGCGCGCAGATGCGGTAGACTTCGAGCGTCTCGGCGCTCATTTCGCCGCGCTTGTAGAAGTACATGGCGGCGGCATAGCGGGTACGACCCGACCATTTTTCGCCGAGCGGCGTGTTGACCAGCTGCCACTGTTCGGCGGCTTCCGTCTCATCATCCGGTTCGTCGGCCATGATCAGAAATCCGCCGGCGGATTGGCGGTGCGGCGGTCGAGCTTGATGAAAGGACGGGCCACCACCTTGGCCCGCTTCATCAGCTTCTGGTACTGCAACTCGCGCATGGCGTAGATCTCGACCCAGAGGTCTTCCACCATCGTATCACCATAGGGACGCGTCAGCGAGGCGATGGCGATATTGCGCTTGGCCATCGGCGACCAGATGGCGGCGCTGACCAGCCCGACCTCCTGATGCTTCTTGTGGTAGACGATGGCGTGCTCGGCCGGGATGTTGCCTTCGATCTCCAGCCCGACCAGCATGTGGCGCAGCTTGCGTTTGGCGCGCGCTTCGAGCATGGCGCGGCGGCCATTGAAATGGCCTTTTCCCAAATCGCCCATAACGCCGAGACCGAGCTCGTCCGGCATGCGCAGACGGTCGGCGCGAATGGCATGCTCGGCGGTGGTGAAGTCGGCATTGGCGACGATGAGGCCGGCTTCCAGCCGGGCGCGGTTGAGGGCGGCGTAGCCGATGGCGCGGATGCCGCGCAGTTCGCCTGCCGTCATCAGGCGGTCCCAGAGGCTGAGCGCTTTTTCGGCCGGCACGAACAGTTCGTAGCCGAGATCGCCGGTGAAGCCGGTGCGTGAGATGGTGACGGTGCTACCGTCATGCGGGAACTCGGCGAGATCGAACACTTTGAGTTTTTCAACGCCGGCAAAGCCGGCCTCGCGCAGCACGGCGAAGGAGGTTGGGCCTTGCAGAGCGAGACCAGCGACGCTTCCAGTCTCTTCTTCGACGGTCACTTCGAAACCGATGGCGCTGTCGAGCAGCCAGGGCAGGTGCCGCTCCTGCGAACACAGGCGGAAGCGGGTCGGCGACAGCCGGAACAGCGTGCCGTCATCGAGGACAAAACCTTCGTCGTCGCACCATGCGGTGTAGTGGACGCGGCCCGGTTTCAGCTTGGTGACATCGCGCAGCGTGACGCGATCGAGGAAGGCTTCGGCATCCGGCCCCTCGATGCGGTATTTGGTCATCGGCGAGATGTCGAACAAAGCCGCCTGGCTGCGGATGGCGAAATATTCGAGTTCCTCGTCCCACAGCGAACGCGGCGCGCGATAGCCGGCCCAATTGTACCAGTCCTGAGTTTTGGCCAGCGCATCGATGCGCGGCTGGAACGGCGTGCCGAGACGCAGTGTGCGGAAATGCGACTGCGCTGTGGTGCGGGCGGCGTTGTTGATCGGACTCGTCATGACGGCATTCCTTCGCCGTAAAGTGCGGCGTTGACTGGCTGAAACATCAGATCATCCCTTCATCGCGATGATGCGCCGCGCCGCATTCAAACCGGCAGCACCCGAAACGCCGCCGCCCGGATGCGAACCGGCGCCGGCCAGGAACAGCCCCTCGATCGGCGTGTCGTAGCCCGACCAGCCGGAGACGGGCCGCGACATCAACATCTGGTCGGCCCGCAATTCGCCGTGGTGCCAATGGCCGCCCGGCATGCGGCAATTGGCTTCGATATCGGCTGGCGTCAAAAGCTCGGCATGCAGCACGGACTTGCCGATACCGGGGGCGTACGCTTCGAGCTGCGCCATAACAGCCTTGAGGAATTTCGGCTTGCCGGCATCCCAACCCTCTTTCAGCGCATAAGGCGCGTATTGCACGATCGCCGACAGCACGTAGGCGCCGCTTGGCGCGAGCGACGGGTCGGAGAGCGACGGCAGTGTGATCTCCATCACCGGTTCGGCTGAGAACTCGCCATATTTTGACGGGTTGAAGGCGCGCTCGACATGGTTGGCCGAGGGCGCGATGACCAGACGGCCCTTGTGGCTGGCGGCGTCGACGCCGGCGAAGTGCGGCGGCCGGTCGAGCGCCAGATGGAGCTTGGCCGCATCGCCCTTCATGCGAATGTTCTTCACCTTGCGCACGAAGCCGGTGCCGATCTCGCGTGACCCGACCAGGCCGAGCATGGTGGTCGCCGGGTTGATGGCGGAGATGATGGTTCTGGCTTGCAGCACCTCGCCGCTGTCGAGGGTCACGCCGACGGCGCGGCCTTTCTCGACGACTATCCTGGCCACGGGCGCTGCCGTGCGGATGGTGACGCCGGCTTGCTCCGCCGCCGCGCGGATCGCGGCGACGACCGCACCCATGCCACCTTTCGGCAGCATCTGTGCCCCTGCCGCACCGCCGGTCTCGCCGGCCAGCCGATAGTAGAGGCCGAGCAGGGAGGTCGGCGAACGCGGGCCGAGATGGCTACCAAGCGTGGCGTCGAAGGCAAGCAGGCCCTTCAGCCTGATATCGGCAAGCTGCTCGTCGAGCAGGTCGGCGACGTTCATCAGGAGAACGCGCAGGAAGTCGCGCATGTCTTCCTTGCCGAGCTTTTTCAGCGCCACGACCGTCTGGCCGAGCGCTGCGGTTTCAAGCAGCGACATGCCACCGAGATCGGGCGGGCGCCGCGACAGGAACGGTTTCAGGATGCCGGCATAGCGCATGAGTTGGGCGCGCAATTCCTTCCAGGCGGACTGCTCGGACGGAGTGGAGCCGGTCAGCACTTCGCCATAGGCGCCATGCAGGACAAGCGGCGGGCCGTCCTTCGCCAAGGCGACCGACGGCATGAAGTCTGTACGGGTGACCTGCACCCCGTGTTTCTCCAGCTCCAATGTCTTCACCACGTCGGGGTGCAGGCGGTTCAGCACATGCGCGATCGAGGAGACCCGAAAACCCGGCGCAAACTCTTCGGTGCGCGCCGCGCCGCCGACATCGCCAGCGGCTTCCAGCACCAGCACCTTGCGGCCGGCCTTGGCCAGCGTGGCGGCAGCGACAAGGCCGTTGTGGCCACCGCCAATGATAATGGCATCAAATGACGTCATGGGCCGGGCTCATATGGGAGGTCGATTTGGCGAGGTCGCGCAGGATTTCGGCTGCCGCATTGCGGCCGGGTGCGCCCATGACGCCGCCGCCGGGATGTGTCGAGGAGCCGCACATATAGAGCCCGCCGACCGGCGAGCGGTATTGTGCGTAGCCCGGCACCGGCCGGTTGAACAGCAGCTGGTCGAAGGTCAGCTCGCCCTGGAAAATATTGCCTTCGGTCAGCCCAACCTCGGCCTCGATCTCGCGTGGCGTGCGCACCTCCATATGGACGATGCGGTCGCGGAAGCCTGGCGAGTATTCCGCGATCTGCGCAACCACGCTTTCAGCGAAACCGTCGCGGTCGGCATCGGTCCAGTCCTGGCCATTCACCTTGGGCGGCGCGTACTGCACGAAGCAGCTCATAAAATGCTTGCCCGGCGGCGCCATGGTCGGGTCGAGCGTCGTTGGGATGACCATGTCGAGGAATGGGTCGGCCGACCAGCGACCGGCCTTCCAGTCGTCATAGGCGCGCTCCATGCGCTCCATGGAATCGGTGAAATGCATGTCGCCGCGATAAACGGGTGAATCCTTCGGCAGTGCCGGGAATTCCGGCAGAGAATCCAACGCGATGTTGACCTTGCCGGAGGAGCCGCGGATCTTGAAGTTCCTGACCCGCCGCAGGAAAATGTCGGGCAGTTCCTTCTCCTCGACCAGTTTCAGGAATGTGCGTTTGACGTCGGCGTTGGAGACGACGAGCTTGCCGTAAATCTCCTCGCCGCCAGCCAGCACCACGCCCTTGGCCTTGCCTCGGCTCACCAGCACATGGTCGACCTCGGCGCCGGTACGGATGTTGCCGCCGGACGCCTTGAAGGAAGCGGCGAGCGCCTTGGTGACGGCGCCCATGCCGCCGCGCGCATAGCCCCAGGCGCCGACCGAGCCGTCGACCTCACCCATATAATGGTGCAGCAGCACGTAGGCTGTGCCGGGCGACATCGGCCCGAGCGCGGTACCGATGATGCCGGACAAAGCGAAGTTCGCCTTGATGACATCGGTCTCAAAATATTCGTCGAGGAATTCCGAGATCGACATGGTCCAGAAGCGCAGCGTCAGCGCCATTTCTTCTGATGACAGGCCGACGAATTTCTTGCCGAGATAGAGAAGCTCTCCGAGGTCGCGCGGCTTGAGACTGGCCGGGTCCGGTGCGGTGCGCATCAGCAGCGGCTGGATGAAACGGCACTGCCGCGTCACGTCGCGCGAATAGCGGTCATAGGCCTCCGCGTCGCGCCTGGAGAAGCGGGCGAATTCGCGCCGGTGCGCATCGTGGTCACGGTAGTTGGCGAGGTAGTCGCCGTCGCGGGTGAACACGGCGCCGCCTTCATAGGAAATAACCTGCAAGCCGAAACGCGGCAGTTCGAGGTCGCGCATGATCTCGGGGCGAAACAGCGAGCAGACATAGGAGCAGTTGGAGTAGAGGAAGCCCGGCGTCAGCTCGCGGCTGGTGGCGGCGCCGCCGACCCAGTCGTTCTTTTCCACCACCAGCACGTCGAGCCCGGCGCGTTGCAAATAGCAGGCGTTGACCAGGCCGTTGTGTCCGCCGCCGATGACGATCGCATCCCAAGCTTTCATTCGCGCCCAGCCTTCATGGTGCTCGACCCTTCATTTTCGCGTGATTTGTCGCCGAATGCGCGGAATTTGGCACGGCAGCGGCTATTCTGTCCAGCCATTCTGAATGAATGTTCAACAAATGATATTGCGTTTTCCTGTTAATACGCTACGCTTTGCCGGCATTCGAACCTGCGCAATTCGGCTGACGGGACTTAAGGTCTGATGATCGAAACGGCAGATGGCGAGCCGGAATATGACGACGCCGCGATCCGCTTCCTCGAGGCGCTGTGGGGCGAGGGCTATCTGTCGCCGGGCGGACCAGACGAGGTCGACCGGGTGGTCGAAGGGCTGTCGCTCAGGGGCAAGACGATCCTCGACATCGGCTGCGGCTCCGGCGGCATCGCGCTGCATCTGGTGGAGCGCCACGGTGCTGCTCATGCCACCGGCTTCGACATCGAGCGGCCGGTGATCGAGGCGGCCAGAAAGCATGCCGCTGCACGATGGCTTTCAGACCGCGCCAGCTTCGTCCAGGCGCCGCCGGGGCCGCTGCCTTTTGCCGACGCTTCGTTCGATGTCGTCTTCTCCAAGGATGCGCTGGTGCACGTGTCCGACAAGGACGCGCTGTTTGCGGAAATCTTCCGCGTGCTGAAGCCGGGCGGCGTCCTTGCCGCCTCCGACTGGCTGATCGGCCATGACGGCGAGCCGTCATCTGAGATGAAGGCCTATGTCGCGGCCGAAGGCCTGTCCTTCGCCATGGCCTCGCCGGCACGCTATGCGCAAGCGATGCGCAGCGCCGGCTTTGCCGATGTCACTGTGAAGGACCGCAATTCTTGGTACCGCGAGGTCGCACGCGGCGAGCTGGAAAGGCTGAAAGGCCCGCTCTACGAGACGGCGGCAGTCGCGGTCGGAGCGGCCTATGTCGACAAGAACATCAAGACCTGGGAAGCCATGCAGAAGGTGCTTGACAGTGGCGAGCACCGTCCCACTCATCTTCGCGGGTGGAAGCCGGCTGTGGTGGGATAGCCGGCAATGTGGAGCATGACGGCACCGATGAAAGCTGCAGCGCGCGAAGAGCGATCCTCCGACACGTCTGGAAAAACCGAGCCGGAAAAACGCGGCCGCAAGGCGTCGAAGGAGGTCAGGCAACAGCAGCTGATCGAAGCGACCATCGATTCGCTGGCCAAGCGCGGTTATTCGGAAACGACGATGGCCGATGTCGCTGACGGCGCCGGCCTGTCGCGCGGCATCGTCAACTTCCATTTCGAGAGCAAGGAGAAGCTGCTCGTCGCCACGCTGGCCTATATGGCCGACGAATATGCGGCGCATTGGCGCGTCGCGCTGACCAAGGCCGGCGAGGATCCAGCCCGGCAGCTGCGGGCGCTGGTCGCCGCCGATTTCGACCGTTCGATCTGCAACAAGCGCAAGCTCGCGGCGTGGTGCGCGTTCTGGGGCGAGGCCAAGTCGCGGCCGACCTACCAGGCGCTGTGCGGCGCGCGCGACGCGGCCTACCAGAAGATCTTCATCGACCTCTGTGCCACGCTCAAGCACGGCGGTGGTTATGCCTATGAGCCGCAGGTCATGGCGCTGGCGCTCAGCGCCATGCTCGAGGGCTTGTGGCTGCGGCTGATGATGGGGACCGAGGACGTCACCCGTGAGAGCGCGCTGCAGGCGGCAAACGAATTCCTGTCGGCCGCCTTTCCGAAACACTACCCGCCGGACAGCGGACGTTGACAACAACCGGCGGATCCAAGCCGGAGCGAACAATCAGAAACAAAGAGGATGGAACAGCATGAAAAGAATAACCCGACGCCTGACACTGACATTGGCGCTGACGGCGACGCTGGCTGGTTCGGCCGCGGCGATTGCGGTCGCCGCCGACAAGGACCTGATCGTGTTCGACTGGTCGGGCTATGAGGACCCGAGCTTCCACCCCAAATATGTCGAGAAGAACGGCGACTCGCCGACCTTCGCCTTCTTCGGCGACGAGGACGAAGCCTTCGAGAAAGTGCGCTCCGGTTTCAAGGCCGATCTTGGCCATCCCTGCTCGCAGAGCGTGACAAAGTGGCGTGAGGCGGGGCTGCTGCAGCCGCTCGACACCTCGAAGATCACCGGCTGGAAGGATCTCAATCCCGGCATCATGGCGATGAAGGATCTGGCCACCACGTCGGACGGGAAGGCCTGGTTCATGCCGTGGGACTGGGGCAACACCCAGCTCACCTACAACTCCGACAAGATCGACGCGAAGGATGTGCAGTCGCTGAAGGCCTTCGCCGATCCCAAGTTCAAGGGGCGGGTCTCGATCGGCGACAATGTCGACGACGCCTATGCGCTGGCCAGCCTTGCCATGGGGCTCAAGGACTGGACCAAGATGACGGACGACCAGTTCAAGCAGGCGTCCGACTTCCTGCGCCAGGTGCACAAGAATGTCCGCTCCTACTGGACCGATACCACGGACGTCGTCCAGTTGCTGAGCGGCGGCGAGGTCGATCTCGCCTGGGCATGGAACGATGCCACGGTACAATCCGTCGCTGCCGGTGTGCCGATCAAGTCCAAGAAGGATACGGACGAAGGCATCTCGACCTGGGTCTGCGGCTACGTGCTGTTCAAGGACGCACCTGGCAATGTCGACAAGGCCTATGACTACCTCAACGCGATCAACGATCCCGAGACCGCCAAGGTGCTGGTCAAGGACTGGGGTTATGGCCAGGCCAACGCCAAGGGCATGGCCGGCGTCGACCCGGCGATCCTGAAAGAAAAGGGCTATGACGATGTGCAGAGATTCGTCGACAAGACCCTGTTCCAATCGCCCGTGCCGTCGTCGCTCAAGCTCAAGATGATCGCCGAATTCGAGAAGATCAAGGCGGGGTACTAAAGCTCTGTCCGGCTTCCTCCGTCCTGTCAGTGCGCCGGGCAGACGGTCTCGCCAAGGCCGCTGAAATTCCGTAACGTCGCCCGGCCGCTTTTCGCGATGAGGAGTTTCGCGCCATGAATTCCATGCTTCGCCGCCTTGCTCTTGCTGCCGCCCTTACGGTCGGCGCAGGCGCCGTGCTTGCTTATGCCGAAGGCGGCGGAGACCTCGTCGTGTTCGACTGGTCGGGTTATGAAGATCCGTTGCTGCACCCCGACTACACCGCCAAATACGGCGCCGAGCCGACCTTTGCTTTCTTCGGCGACGAGGAGGAAGCGTTCCAGAAGATGCGCGCCGGCTTCAAGGCCGACATCGCCCACCCCTGCTCGCAAAGCGTGACCAAGTGGCGCGCGGCCGGCATTCTGCAGCCGCTCGACACCTCCCGGATCGCCGGCTGGAAGGATCTCAATCCCGGCATCATGGCGATGAAGGATCTCGCCGTCACCGCCGACGGCAAGGCCTGGTTCATGCCGTTCGACTGGGGCAACACTTCGCTGCTCTACCGCACCGACAAGGTCACGGCGGAGGAAGCGCAGTCGCTGAAGATTTTCGCCGATCCCAAATTCAAGGGCCGCGTCACCATCGGCGACAATGTCGATGACGCCTATGCGCTGGCCAGCCTGGTCATCGGCCTCAAGGACTGGACCAAGATGACCGACGCGCAGTTCCAGGAGGCGTCCGCCTTCCTGCGTGACGTCCACAAGAACATCCGCTTTTACTGGACCGACGACACCGACCTCAACCAGGCCTTTACCGGCAATGAGGTCGACCTCGTCTGGGGCTGGAATGAGACCTTCGTGACGCTCAAGGGCCAAGGCATGCCGATCGCCATGAACCGCGACACCAGGGAAGGCATATCCACCTGGGTGTGCGGCTATGTGCTGATGAAGGATGCGCCGGGCAAGCTCGATCAGGCCTATGATTTCCTCAGTGCGGTCAACGCGCATGCCGTGTCCGATTACTTGGTCAAGACCTTCGGCTACGGCCACGGCAACAGCGCCGGGATGGCCGCGATCGACCATCAGGTGCTGAGCGACCGTGGCTTCGACAATCTCGACAAGTTCTTGGACAAGACGCTGTTCCAGCAGCCGGTGCCGCCTGAGCTCAAGCAGCGCATGGTCACGGAATTCGAGAAGATCAAGGCCGGCTATTGAGCGACAGGACTGAAAGAACCGATGTCGTCATCGTCGGCGCCGGTTTCACCGGCCTGTCGGCTGCGCTTGAGCTGAGAAAGGCCGGCATCGATGTCGTGCTGCTCGAAGCACGCGACCGCGTCGGCGGCAGGGTCGAGGCTATTCGCAACGGGCTTGGCGAGCGCATCGACAGCGGCGGCCAGTTTTTCTGCGAAGACATGCCGGAGGTGACGGCGCTGGCCGCGTCCCGTGGCAAGGCCTTCGTCGAAACCTATGTGAATGGCGATTTCATCACCCATCCGTCGCTGTCGGTCGAAGAGGCCGAACGGACCTATCATGGCGCGATGGCAATCCGCGAGCGGATGAATGCGATCGAGCCGGACGATCCCTCGATCGCCGGCATGAGCGCTGCCGCCTGGCTCGAACGCCAGCCTGATCCCACTGACGCCAAGACGGCTTTCCGCTCGATGATCGAAGGCCTGTGGTGCCTGGCGATGGACAAGGTGCCGCTGTGGTACCTCATCGACAATGACCGCCGCATCACCAACGAGGTGCCCGAGCTGCAATATTCGCTGCTCGAAACCATGCAGTCGCTGGCCGAGGACATGGCGGGAGATCTCGGCGACAGGGTTTGGCTGAACGAGCCGGTTACGCGCATCGAGCACGGGCCGCAAGGGGTTCGTGCCGTCTCGGCAAGCAGCGCCATCGAAGCGCGAAAAGTGCTGGTCGCGCTGCCGCCGGCGACGGCCGCGAAGCTGGATTTCGCGCCCGCTCTGCCGCCGGCTCTCGCAAAGGCGCTCGGCGTCTGGGAAAGCGGTGCGGTGATCAAGATCCTGGTGCGCTATCCCACGCCGTTCTGGCGCGAGCGCGACCTGTGCGGCATGGTGATGTGGCGCGACCTGCCGGGCCTGTTCGCCTGTGACGCCAGCAAGGATGCGCAACATGCCGCGCTGGTCGTCTTCGTCGGCGGACCACTGGCGTTGCGTTGGCGTCCGCTCGCGGACGCGGCGCTGCGTGCGGAGGTCACGGCAAGGCTCGTTGATGCCCTTGGCCCGGAGGCGGCCGGCATTATCGATTTCAGCCAGCGCGACTGGATCGATGACCGCTGGAGCGGCGGCGCCTACAGCGACCTTATTGTCGATGTGACGGCACGGGATGCCGAGCGCACGATCCGTGCCGGCGCTGCCCCGGTTCATTTGGCATCGTCGGAACTGTCGCCGTCATTCCCGGGCTATGTCGAAGGCGCTATCGTGATGGGGCGGATCGCAGCCAAACAGATCGCGACGGAACTTAAAATTCTTAGTGGAGCATGATCTTATTCCGAAAACCGGTTCCCACTTTTCGGGATCATGCTCAGTCCGCCATCGCCACCAGGGCCTCGGGATCGTAGCCGAGGCGGATCGAAGTGCCGACGGGGATATCGTCGGCGCCGAAATCGTTGGTCTCGGTGACCGACAGTGGCTTTTCCAATCCGGGTATCTCGACGATGAGGTGGGTGATCTCGCCAAAATAGTGGCGTTCGACCAGCTTGCCGGCCACTTCGAATTTCGCCGTCGCATTGTCCCACAGCACGCGCAATCGCTCCGGCCTGATGCCCAGCGTGGCGCCGCCGCCATTGCGCACGAAGGCCTTCGGCTTGTCGGTCCGGACTCGGCCGAAGCCCAGCGTGTCGACGACCAGCGAGGCGGCATTCTCCTCGACGATCTGCGCTTTTACAAAATTCATGCCGCCGAGGAAGTCGGCGACCTGACGGTTGACCGGCCGCTGGTAGATTTCCTTGGGCGAGGCGACCTGGGCGATCTTGCCGCCGAACATTACGGCGATGCGGTCGGACATAGCGAGCGCCTCATACTGGTCATGGGTGACCAGCACGAAGGTGATGCCGACCGCCTGCTGCAGGCGGCGCAGTTCGACCTGCATCTGCTCGCGCAATTTCTTGTCGAGAGCCGACAGCGGCTCGTCGAGCAGCAGCACCTTGGGCCGCATCACCAGGGCGCGGGCGAGCGCCACGCGCTGGCGCTGGCCGCCCGAAAGCTCGGTGGCGAGGCGTTTGCCGAGGCCGGTGAGCGACACCTGCGCCAGCGCTTCCTCGACGCGGCGCTTTTCTTCCGTTCCTCCCAGCCTGAGCCGTTTCAGCCCATAGGCGACATTCTGCTCGACATTGAGATGCGGGAAGATGGCATAGCTCTGGAATACCATGTTGGTCGGCCGGCGGTTGGCGGGGATGCCTTCCATCGACTGGCCGCCGACCGAGATCGAGCCGCTGGTCGGGTTGTCGAAACCGGCAATCATGCGCAGCAGCGTGGTCTTGCCGCAGCCGGAAGGGCCGAGCAGCGAAAAGAACTCGCCCTCCTTGATGGTCAGCGAGGCGTCGTCGAGCGCCTTGAACGTCCCATAGCTGCGGGTAACGCTGCGGATTTCGATCATTGCTCGGTCGGTTTGGGGTCGATCAGATTGGGCCCGCTCGGACTTATCTTGCTTGGATGGCTCATCCTGAGGCCGTTCGGCCCGGGACTGCTCAGGCATAGAGGCCTCCCTCGCTCTGGGTGCGTCTGGCCGCATGGCGGCGCAGGATCTCGGCAACGGTCATCAAAACGAAAGAGGCAACCAGCAGCAGCGTGCCCAGCGCCAACACACCCGGCAGCTTGGCGGCAAAGCGCAGCTGGCCCCAGATATAGATCGGCAGCGTCGTCTCGGTGCCGGTCAGGAAGAAAGCGATGACGAACTCGTCGAGCGAGATGGTGAAGCAGACCAGGAGGCTGGAAATGATCGCCGGCGCCACCATCGGCAGCGTCACCCGCCGGAAGGTGCCGAAGGCACTCTCGCCGAGATCGGCGGAGGCCTCTTCGAGGCTGCGGTCGAAACCCTCGAAGCCTGCGGTCAGCACCGTCATCGAATAGGGAATGCAGATCAGGACATGGCCGAGTACGACGGTGAACAGCGAAAGGCTTAAGCCCAGTTGCAGCATGACCAGCAGCATGGAGATGGCGAGGATGATTTCCGGCAGCACCAGCGGCGCCATGATCAGGCCATTGATTGTGCGGCGGCCGGGATAGCGGTAGCGGGTGATCGAGCGGGCGGCGAGGATGCCGAGCAGCGTCGCCAGCACCGATGCCGAGATACCGACGATCAGGCTGTTCCAGGCGGCGTCAAGCAGCGCCGGCGTCTTCGGCAGGTCTTGGTACCATTTCAGCGTATAGCCGGTGAGAGGAAATTTTGGCGTCGGCGCGGTGTTGATCGAGAAGATCGGCAGGAAGATCACCGGCAGATAGAGAAAGACGACGTAGAGGAGGGCGTAGGCGGACAGCCAGCCGCCGGGGAAAAGGCGCCGCCTCGCTGTCATCGCGCCAGCCTCTGCAGCGCGCGGATGATGAGCACGGTGGCGCCCGCCATCAGCGTCACGACCAGCATGGTGGTCACGGACAGTGCCGCGCCGAGTGGCCAGTTGGAGGCCTTATGGAACTGCGACTCGATGGCATTGGCGATCATCACGCCATCCTTGCCGCCGACCAGCCTTGGGGTGACGTAGTCGCCGACGGTGGGGATCATGACGATGAGAGCGGCCGAGATGACGCCCGGCGCCGACAGCGGCAGCGTCACGCGCAGGAAGGAGCGCAGCGGGCCGTCGCCAAGATCGGTGGCAGCCTCGACCAAGGTGCGGTCGACCTTCTCGAGCGAAACGAAGATCGGCAGGATGGCGAAGGCCGCCCAGGCGTGTGTGAGCGTGATGATGACGGCGCTGGAATTGTAGAGTAGCGCGGTCGATGGTTCGTCGATGATGCCGAGGCCCATCAGGCCGGAATTCAGCACGCCATTATAGCCGAGGATGACTTTCCATGACATCACGCGCAGGAGATAGCTGGTCCAGAACGGGATGGTGATCAGGAACAGCCACAGGCTCTTGTGGCGGCCGCCATGGAACGAAATGAAATAGGCGATCGGATAGGCGAGGATGACGGTGAAAAAGCTCACCGTCAGCGAAATGTAGAGCGAGCGCCAGAGCAGATCGCGGTAGATCGGCTCGGTCAGCGCGATGCGATAATTCTCCAGCGTGAATGTATGGTCGATGGTGAGGTAGTTCTGCGTCCAGAAGGAGTGGGCGAAGACCACCAGGATCGGCACGAGCAGCAGGATCAAACCGTAGACCAAGGTCGGGCTGATCAGGGCAAGGCCCTGGACGGACTCGGACTGCAGAAGGGCGTTTCGCCTTGCTCGCGTCATGCGCCGCGTGGGCACCCCTTCGGCAGCTACCGTCATTGCAGCGACCCGGGCGTGATCTCGGTTGCTGGCTCGAACTGTTCCGCCATGATGCTCCCATCGACCGGGCCGGCTGCCTGTTCCCAATTTTTGCGGAGCGCGCTTTGCTGGTTGCGCTCCAAGCTTGCCGGCTTTCTTTCATCATGAGCGCATCCGTGCATTGAAATCAAGCGCTATTTCTGTAATATTGATTGAACGGACATTCAAAATGAAGTGAAGAAAGCCGGCTTTCCTGCCCTTGGCGCTTCGCTTTCTGTCCGGTGAAATTACGCTCAGACGATGCGAGGCAATGATGGCGGCTGCAAGAGACCTAAGAGCGATGGAAATGGCTGACGGTGGCGATGCGGTCGAGCTGGCCAAGCGCCATCTCATCCAGCCCTGGCCTTATGCCGGCTCGGTCGGCAATGAAGCGCGTGCGCTGATTGGCGAGGGCGATGGCATCTACATCACCGATGTAACAGGCAAGCGACTGATCGACGGGCCGGCCGGCATGTGGTGCATCAATGTCGGCCACCGCCGCGAGGAGCTGGCCAGGGTGATGTACGACCAGGCGATGATGCTGTCCTACAACACGCCCTGGTATACGATGAATGCGCCGTCGGCCGAGCTCGCCAAGCGCCTCGCCGATCATGCGCCGGGCGGTCTCAGCCATACCTTCTTCACCACCGGCGGATCGTCGGCTGTCGAGACGGCGCTGCGCTTCATGCAGTTCTACAACAATGTGCGCGGGCGGCCGGAAAAGAAGCTGATCCTCAGCCGCGGCGGCGCCTATCACGGCTCGACCTATCTGTCGGCCTCGCTCAACGGGCGGCCGCGCGACCGCGACTGGATGGACGGCGCCGACGATCTGGTCGTCAAACTGTCCTCGCCAGACCCGTTCCGGCGGCCGAAAGGCATTGACATCGCCGCCTTCTGCGATTTCCTGGTCGATCAGTTTCGCGATGCGGTCGCCCGCGTCGGCGCAGAGAAGATCGGTGCTTTCGTCGGCGAACCGGTGCAGGCATCCGGCGGCGTCGTCGTGCCGCCGGATGGCTATCTCAAGCGCATTCGCGAAATCTGCAGGGACAACGATATCCTCTATATCTCCGATGAGGTGGTGACCGGCTTCGGGCGGCTCGGCCATGTCTTTGCCTCCGGCGACGTGTTCGGCATCGACCCCGACATGATCACCTTCGCCAAGGGCGTCACATCAGGCTATTTCCCGCTTGGCGGCGTCATCATCTCGGAGCGGCTGCTTCAGGAAATGCGCCGTTCCAACCATCCCGATGCGATGTTCGGCCATGGCCTGACCTATACCAGTCATCCCATCGGCTGCGCGGTGGCGCTGAAGAACCTCGATATCCTGGAAGACAGCGTGCTTGCCCACACGCGCGATGTCGCGCCCTATTTCCAGGCGCAGTTAAAGACGCTGGAGGAGCTGCCGCTGGTTGGCGAAGTCCGCGGCATGGGCCTGATGGGCTGCGTCGAGTGCGTAGCCGACCGCGAAAGCAAGGATCCGCTGCAGCTCGACAAGGATGTCGGCAAGCGCATCGACGCGCATTGCCACGAACTCGGCCTCCTGGTCCGGCCGCTGATCAACATGTGCGTGATGTCGCCGCCGCTGATCATCACGCGAGAGCAGATCGACGACATGGTGGCGATCCTGCGCGAAGGCATTTCGCGGACCATGGATGATCTGCGCAAAGAGGGCGTGTGGCAGGGGTGACTGGCAGTTCCGCCCCTACACCTGCGAGCGCATAGCCTCATTGAGGTTCCACATGTCCTTCTCCTCCGGCGCCGTCTCCAGGCCCAGCACCGGGATCTGCTTACGCAGATGGTCGTGGTGGGTGCGCACACCGTATTCGAGGTCGGAGAGATAAAAACCCTCGAAGGCCTCCGAGATCATGGACTCGTTCGACCACACGGAAAGCTGCACGTCCTCGTTCATGGTGTCCCGGTCGATGCGGTAGGCGAGATAGCGGGCGGCCGCCTGTTCCCGGGTCTCGTCGGGGTAGCGGTAGATGGCGCCGCGCAGCAGCGTCTCGCCGGTCGACAGCGGGAACTCCTGATAGAACTGCACCGATTCCGGCATGATCGACAGCGCGTTGTTGGGGAAGATGCCGTAATAGATCCAGGCCCTGCGCAGATGCTCCGGCAGGTGTGAGGCATCGGGCGTGAGCTTGATGTATTCGCGCACGCTCCAGCGCCGGCCGGCATGCGGACTGTAGGTGGCGAAGGAGCGCGACACGCCGTTGATGAACGGCTCGTCGAAATAGGTCGAGCCGTAGAGATCCTGCAGCGCCGGATGCGCCATGGCGACGTGGTAGCCTTCATTGTCGACGTCGCGCACCGACTTCCAGTTGACCGGCGTCTTCTGTGTCCAGATGCCCCAGGACGGCACCATCTCGGCCACGTTGTAGTGTGCCATCTCGGCCTCGATCGGCTTCAACAGTTCGGCCACCGAAGGCTGCGGGCCGCCCTTGCGAAAGCGGACAAAGATGAAGCCCATCCATATCTCAAGGTCGAGCGGCATCAGGCCGAATTCGGTCTTGTCGAGCTCGGGGAAGGAGCGCGGCCGGGCGGCGCCGCGCAGCGTGCCGTCGAGATTGTAGACCCAGCCATGGAACGGGCAGACCAGCGCGTTCTTGCAGGTGCCCTGGCTGTCGGCGACGACGCGGCTGCCGCGATGCCGGCACATGTTGTTGAAGGCGCGCACGACGCCGTCCTTGCCGCGCACGATGAGCGCCCGCTCGCCGACCACGTCCATAGTCAGATAGTCGCCGGCATTCGGCACGTCGCAGACATGGCCGGCGATCTGCCAATGGTTGCGGAAGACGTATTCCTTCTCAAGTTCGAGAAGCGCGTCGGAGTGATAACTCCAGCCCGGCAGACCCCGCCGGTCCCAATCATTGGGGATCGCCACGTCACGGAGATGCGGGTTCATAAAAAAGCTCTTCTTTTATTGAATACTCATTCAATAAAACCATATTTTACATTGAAATGCAATGGTTTGTAGAAATCTCAACTTTTCAAGTCGGCACAACAGGACCAGCTGAAAGCCAGAAAATCCCGGAATACGGGCGTTAACCGGGGGGCGTGAAATAGTTGTCCGGCATGCGGATTTGGCCGTGCCGAGCTTGCAAACACGGCCCGCTCCGAGACGAAAATACCTGGCGTCCGCAAATTCGATCCGCAGTGTGAGCTTGTTCATAGTGCGGCCGACAGGAAGCGGGCTTGGTGCGTTCGCGGCCCGCCTGTCGTCAACATTTGATTGCCCGCATGAAACAGCTTCGCAAACGCATCTTGTCGTCGGCACATGACCGGATCTGTCCGGATATGCCCGAATTTCTTGTTTCAAACCTGTTACGCGGGCAAGCCAAGCGCATCATTCGCCCGTTACCAGGCGCGCTTAGGTTCGTTTCATAAGAAAACGAAGGGGAGCAGCAATGCATACGAAAGTCGAGATCACTAGCAACGAACGACGCGCCAAACCGGCACTGCGTCAGCGCGCCAGCGACCATCCGGTTGCGATGTTCTCCATGCTGGGCGCCTGCGCTCTGGCCGTCATGTTCCTGACACCGGCTTCCGGTCCGGCCTTCGCTTCGCTCAACCCGCCGGCCAATGTCGTCCAGGGCGCGCCGACCACCATCAAGACCGCCCGGCTGCCGGAGCCGGAAATCGATTTTGCCTGCCAGGGCCAAGCCTGGGGCGCCGAGAGCGCGGAGTGCCTGCGCGTCATCGCCGCCCAGTCCGGCGTGCACAAGGCGCGTGCCGTCCGCATGATCGCCAACGCAGCGCCGCTGACCACGACACCCAACGTTTTCTGAACCTCCCGAGCGCTTCCTCCCGCGCTCGTTCTTGGCTCCCGCCGCTTCCCTCGGTCGGGAGCCTCTTTTTTAGGGCCTATCGACATTCGGGTGAGGCCGGCCTGCGCATGGAGGTTCCCTGCGCTTCCGGTGCTCGCGTACTTCAAGTACGCTCCGCTCCGGTTCTCGGGAACCACCATTCTCGACTCCGCCTGACCCGAATCTCGATAGACCCCTACGTGGGTGCTTCGGAAAACTTAGCCGGCGGCGGCGACCTGGTCGGCTATTGCCGAGAGTACGCCGCGGACGTCCAGCGTCGAGAACGGCTTTTCCAGGATTTGCGGGCGCTGCGGCGCCGGCAAGGCTTCGATCTCGGCCTTGGCGCCGATCAGGTCGCCGGTGACCAGCACGAAGCGTTTGGCGAGCGCCAGGTTGTCGGCGAGCAATTCGCGGTAGATGGCAATGCCGCTGGTGCCGGGCATGCGCAAGTCGGAAAAGACGATGTCTGGCGGCATGTGGCCGGTCAAGGTCGCCGCCGCCGACGTCCAGGCCGGCACAACCCGCGACTTGATACCCATCAGTTCCAGGATGTCGGAGAGGGAGCCGGCGACGTCGGGTTCGTCGTCGATGATCAGCGCATGGCGCAAGCCGCTGGAACGAGCCGGGCTGTCGCCGGCTGCTGCCGCGCCGCCGGTGATTACCGGCAGCTGGACGACGAAGCGCGCGCCGCGCGGCGGCACCTCCTCGAACCAGATATTGCCGTTGTGGCGCTCGACGATCGATTTCGAGATCGACAGGCCGATGCCGGTGCCGACGCCGACCGGCTTGGTGGTGAAATAGGATTCGAAGATGCGGCTGCGGATCGCCTCGGGAATGCCCGGTCCGTTGTCCTCGACCGAAAACCCGGGGTTGCCGCGATCGCTGCGGAATGTCCGCACCTTGATCAGGCGGTCGCCGCCGATACCGGCCAGAGCGTGTTGGCTGTTGATCAGGAAATTGGCGGCCACCTGCGTGACGTGGTCGGCATCGGCCATCGCCAGCAGCGGGCCGGGCGCGAAATCGGTGTCGATGATGATGCCGCTCGAGCGTGCGCCATAGGCGGTCACTTCGAGTGCGGCGCGGATCACCTGGTTGAGATCGGTCTCGGCCTGCGCCGCCGGATGCAGGCGCACCATCGACAGGAAGCTTTTGACGATGCGGCCGCAGCGCTCGGCAGCGGCGCGCACTTTCTCGGCGCGAACCTTGGTCTGCGGGTCGGTGGCGAATTCATGCAGCAGCGTCGACTGAGCAACGACCACGGCGAGCGGGTTGTTGAGCTCGTGCGAAACACCGGCCAGCAACGAACCCATTGCCGCCATCTTCTCGTTCTGGTGCAGTTTTTCGCGCTGGCGGTTGATCTCTTCTTCGGCGCGCAGCTTATCGCGCAGGTCGCGGATCGAACCGAAGATGAGCTGACGGTCGGCCACCCGCATCTCGGTCGCCGTCAATTCGATGGGAAACACCTCGCCGGCCGCATTCTGTGTCACGGTCTCAAGCCGCTGGCCAACCATCGGCGCGCCGCGGCCAGACATGTATTCGGCGCCCGAGACATAGCCCTTGCGGTAATATTCCGGCACCACGGTATCGAGCAGGTCCTTGCCGAGGATGTCGCTGCGCTGATAGCCGAACATCTTTTCGGCGGCCGGATTGAATTCGATGATCGAGCCGGTCTCGTCGATGACGATGATGGCGTCGAGCGACGCCTGCAGCATGGTGCGGCGGATGACTTCGCTGGCATGGGCGTCGGACGGCGAGTGCTCGATGGCGTCGCCGATGGCGAGCGCGATGATGTGCATCGTCGCCTCTTCCTCTTCGGTCCATTCGCGCTCGTTTAGGCAGTCATTGACCGCGAACGTGCCCCACAGATGACCGTGCGCGAACACCGATACCGACAGGAACGACTTGATGTGCTGCTTTTCGAAATCGGCCCTGAGGAACCCGTCGAGATCGCGCGTATGGCCGGCGAAGATCTTGCCTTGCCGCTCGTCCTCTCCAATCCGCTCCAGCAGCGGATCGGTATCGACGATCGACTGCATGATCACCGTCGGCGAAGCCAGTTCGCCGCCGAAGCGAGGATCGATCCAGTAGGCGGCGACCGATTGGGCGAAGCCCTGGCCGGGCAATTCGCGCAGCCTGAACAGGATGCCGCGCTGGCAATTCATGGCGCTGCAGAGCGTTTCGAGGATGGTTTCCATCTCGCGCTGCCAGTCGCCGGCATCGCGCAACCGGCGGACGACGCGCACAGCCGCCATCGCGGCGCTCTGGCGAGCGCCTTGCGGGTCCATACGTGGTTCAGCGGTCATGTCAGCCATCAGTAAAGGGCCGTCGAATTAGGCAGCTATGGAGCATTTCACGAAAAAGGTGAAACGCTCCATGTTTCAATGCAATCCCGAACGGAAAATCGCTACGCACTGTTCCTGGAATTGCTAAAGCGCTTCACCGTTTCACGGAAACGGAGAAGCCTCTATCTCTTTGTTTTCACACAATTCCGGGCGGAAACCGCGTACACTTTTCCTGTAATTGCTCTAGTGCCCGTCACCGGTCGGCAGCGAGAAGATATAGCCTTCGCCGCGCACTGTGCGCAAAAATTTCGGATTGGCCGGATCGGTTTCGATCTTCTTGCGCAGCCGCATGATGCGAATGTCGACGGCGCGCGACGATTCAGGATCCTCAACAAAACCAATCGCCTCGGAGATCGCCGATCGCGTCAACAGCCGGTTGGCGCGGGTCAGGAAAACCTCCAGCACATCGAACTCGCTCTTGGCCATGTCGATGACGGCGCCGTTGGCGCCGGTGACAAGCCTGCCGTCGAGGTCGGCCTGGAACGGGCCGAAGGTCAGGCGGCGGCCGCCATCGGCTTGTGCCTTCGCCGCCTGGGGCGGGCTCGGCTGCGGCACGCGGCGCAGCACGCTGCGCACACGAGCCAGCACCTCACGCAACTCGTAGGGCTTGACGATGTAGTCGTCGGCGCCAAGCTCCAGCCCGACAATGCGGTCGAGTGCGGTGCCGGCGGCCGTGGCATAGATGATGCCGACCGGTATTTTCGAGCGCAGCCAGCGGCCGAGCGACAGTCCGTCCTCGCCCGGCATGGCGATGTCGAGAATGGCCAAATGAAACGATTCCGTCTCCAGCAAGGCGCGCGCCTCGGCCGCGCTTCCGGCCTGGGTCACATCGTAGCCGTTGGCGCCGAGATACTCGGCGACCGCGTCCCGGAGATCGGGCTCGTCCTCGACGATGACAATCCGTGCCCGCACTATGGCCTCGCTCCCGCTTTCAGCGGAAAGTAGATTGGGTATAAACATGATGTCCAGCACTCATATCCGGTTGCGGGGGAACGGGAAGAAAAACATGGCTGCACGATCCGTCATCGCGCTGGTTTCCGTCGCCGATGTGGTGGCCGGCGATCTTGCCGATCATCTAGACCGGCGCGGCCATGACGTGCGCGAGGCGCGGCAGCCCTGGGAAGCTGAATCCCTGCTTTCGGCCGGAGGCATCGATATCGTCATCGTCGGCGACAGCCTCAGCCAGGCGGAGGGGCGGGACCTGCTCAGGCGTTATGGCGGCGGCCAGAGCGCGGACGGGAAGGCGGGGCCGGATTTCATCCTGATCTGCCGGCCGGCCGATCTGGTCGACAAGGTGCTGGCGCTCGAGCTTGGCGCCGCAGATGTCGTCGAAAGTCCGCTCAATGTCAGGGAGCTTGCCGCGCGCATCGGCGGCCTGCTGACGCGGCGCGGCAGGTCCGCCCAGGAACTGATCGTGCTGGAAAATGCCACCGTCGATTTGCGGTCGGCCATCGTCATGCACCGTTCGGGTACGGAAGAACAGCTGTCGCCGGGCCAGGTGGCGCTGCTCAGGCTGTTTCTGGCCAGCCCGCGCAAGGTGCTGACGCGCGACGACATCATTGCGGCGGCGCCCGCCGAAAATGCCGATGCCTTCGACCGCTCGATCGATTCGCGCATCGTGCGGCTGCGCCGCAAGCTTGACACCGAAACCATCACAACTATACGCGGCGCAGGCTACCGGTTCGACCCGCCGACGCAGCGCGCCGACTGAGGGTCGGGAGGCTGGATTGTTCCTCGGCTCGCCCAAAAAAGCTGCGCAATCTCGGGCGCCATGCATAGGCGTCAGCGCACCACCAGAAGCGATGGTCCCGACGGCAATTCGCTGGCGACTACGATTTCGCTGGCGGCATGCGCGCGGTCCTTCAGAAGAACCGTGGCGAGACCGGCAAAGCCGAGCAGGCCTTGTGCATAGAGCAGTACCGAAAGCACGGAGGCTGCAGATTTCGTCTTCATCGGTTGTCCCCAAAAATCAGAACCGCGGGTGCTTCAGGATAAACCCGAAGTGCCCGCGTCGCCCACGGAGCCCCCCGTTGCGACGCGGGCCTTCGGTCCTCTCGGCAGCAAGTTGCCGGAGGGGCCGCGCATCCACTTCAACCCGAGGCCGACCCGCCAGAGGGCCCTGAGACGGTTGATGCGCAGACTGGAGACAATCCAGACCAAGGCTATGAACAGCGCGGCATGCAGCGTCGAAATCTCACCCGAATTCATCACCGCCAGTTTCGTCATCGGGGTGCCGGCTACTGTGCCGATGCCGCCGACGACAAATGCGGCGATGCTTATCCTGAAGTACCAGGACAGGGTGGTCGATTTGATGCTCATTTTCGTTGGCGCCGGCTGTTCTCGTTGGGATGACTGTGCCGCGAGCCTGTAACCAGATCATGCCGCCCAGGCCGCGCTTTGTTGCAAGTCGGTTTCGAGCGAAGCCAATCTTCTTTCATATAAGGACATCAGCACTTTCGTTTGTGGGCGCGGTGGGTGATCGGGAGTGCGCAGCGAAGACGGGAGCACGCTCCTTGTTGTCCACCTTGCTTGTTAATCCGAGGAAACAGATTCGAAACACAAACGAGCGTCAACCGAAATCAGCTTGAAACATGACGCAGGGATAAACGGCCATCGAATTGACGCCGGCCGGGCCGGCAAAGGGGAGCCATCATGTACAAAGCCATTTCCGCCAAACTCATCAGCGTCACCGCCGCCGCTGCCGGCGCCGCGCTTCTGCTTGGCGCCGCCAACAGCACCGCCCATGCCGCGGCAAACCAGATCGTCGCGCGTGTTTCGCTGTCGCAGCAGACCATGGAAGTGCTGGTCGATGGCCGGCCGACTTTCGCCTGGAAGGTCTCGACCGGCGACAGTGCGCATGTCACGCCGACCGGCTCGTTCAAGCCGACTCGCATGCACGAGATGTGGCATTCGAAGAAATACGACAACGCGCCGATGCCGCATTCGGTCTTCTTCAGCGGCGGCTACGCCGTGCATGCGACCAACGCCATCAAGCGGCTGGGACGGCCGGCGTCGCATGGCTGCGTGCGGCTGCATCCCGACAATGCCGCCGACTTCTACCAGTTGGTCGAAACCTTCGGCCCGACCAACACCAGCATCGTCATCGTCAAGTAGCAGACTGCGTTTGGAGCGATGGTGCAGCGCAGCCGGACAGGTCATGCCGCACCGCAAGTTCCCGCCTTGGAGCTCCATCGGGGCTTCGCGGTAAATCAATCCAGTCAAAAAAAGAGGCCGGAAATTTCCGGCCTCTTTTCGTTTGTTCGCTGACGCCGTTCGCGCTCAGTCCGCGTGCACCGGCATCAGCTTCGGGTCTGGCTTTTCGGCGTGGTGCGGCAGGTCCTTGCTGGCGATGAAGGTGTAGAACATCGGCACCACGAACAGGGTGAACATGGTTCCGACCAGGATGCCGGTGAAGATCACGAGGCCCATCGAATAGCGCGCCGCCGCACCAGCACCACTGGACACGATCAGCGGCACGACGCCGAGCGCCATCGCCGCTGTCGTCATCAGGATCGGCCGCAAGCGCACCTTGGCCGAGGCGACGATCGCATCGCGCCGCCTCATGCCATGCAACTCGCGCTGCTGGTTGGCGAACTCGACCAGAAGAATGCCGTGCTTGGTGATCAGACCTATCAGTGTGATCAGGCCGACCTGCGTGTAGATATTGAGCGTTCCAAGCCCCAGATTGAGCGGCACGATGGCGCCAAAGATCGACAGTGGCACCGCCATCATGATGATCAGCGGGTCGCGGAAGCTTTCGAACTGCGCCGCCAGCACCAGATAGATGACGATTACGGCGGCTGCGAACGCGATAAGGATCGTGTTGCCCTGCTCCTTCTCCTGCCGGGACTGGCCGGAATAATCGATGAAGAAGGTATCGGGCAGGCTCTCCTTGGCAAGGTTCTCCAGGGTCTGCAGCCCGTCGCCCGTGGTGACGCCGGGAAGCGGCAGCGCTGATATCGTCGCCGAGTTCAGCTGGTTGAACTGCTCGATCGCGGCCGGCGCGGCGTTGGTCGAAATCTTCACCACCGCTGAAAGCGGCACCATTTCGCCGGTCACGCTACGCACGAAATATTCGCCGAGCTTCTCGGGATTGTCGCGGAATTCCTTCGGCACCTGCGGGATGATGTCGTAGCTGTTGGAGTCGCGGTCGAACTGAGCCACTTCGGCGCCGCCGACCAGCAGCGTCAGCGTCTGGCCGATGTCGGCGATCGGCAGGTTGAGAGCCGCCGCGCGGTCGCGGTCGATGGTCACCGTCACCTGCGGAGCGTCAAAGGACATCGAGTTTTGCACGACGATGAAGCGGCCGGAGGCCTGCGCCTTGTTCTTAATCTGCTCGGCCGCCTCGTAGACCTCGGCGGAACCACCGGTCGAGCGCACCACCATGGAGATCGGCAGTCCGCCGCCGGAGCCCGGCAGCGTCGGCGGCGCAAAGACGAAGGCCTCGACGCCGGCCACCTTGCCGAGGCGTCCCTGGATATCGGCTTGAAGCTCCTTTGAGTTGCGCTGGCGCTCGGCCCAATCCCTAAAGGCGAAGCCGACAAAGGCGCCGTTGGTGGCGCCGCCAAAGGCAACGGCGGAGAATTGCGCCCTGGTTTCGGGAATGTCCTTCACCAAGCCGAGGATCTGGTTGACGTAGGTCTCGGTGTAGTCCGAGGTCGCGTAGCGCGGTGCCGTCACGATCGACAACAGGAAGCCCTGGTCCTCTTCCGGCGCCAGTTCGCTCGAGGTCTTGGTGAACATGAAGCCGGTGAGCGCAACCAGCGCCACGACCATCAGCAGCGTCACCGGTCGATTTCTCAAGGAGGCGGTTACCGCCCGCTCATAGACATGCTCGACACGGCTGAAGGTTCCGTCGACGACGCGCTGGAAGCGACTGTGCGATCCCGCCTTGAGCAGACGCGCCGCCATCATCGGCGTGATGGTGACGGCTATGAGGCCGGACAGCACCACCGAACCGGCGAGCGTCACCGCGAACTCGCGGAACAGCGCACCGGTCAGGCCGCCGGTGAAGGCCAGCGGCGCGAACACGGCGGCGAGCGTGATGGTCATGGCCACGATGGCGGAGAAAATCTCGCGCATGCCGTTGAAGGCCGCCTGCATCGGCGACATGTGGTCCTCCTCCATGTGGCGATGGATGTTCTCCACCACCACGATAGCGTCGTCGACGACAAGGCCGATGGCCAGCACCATGGCCAGCAGCGACAGAAGGTTGATCGAATAGCCGACCGCAAACAAAAGGAAGCAGACGCCGACCAGCGACAGCGGGATGGTCACGATCGGCATCATCACCGAGCGGAATGAGCCGAGGAACAACAGGATGACCACGACGACGATGGCGACGGCTTCGGCGATGGTCTTGAACACTTCATCGATCGAGGCGCTGATCTGTTCGGTGGAATCGTAGACGATTTCGATGGTCATGCCTTTCGGCAGCGTCTCTTGAATCAAAGGCACGATCTTGTGGATCGCCTCCGCCGTTGTCAGCGGGTTGGCGGCCGGCGTCGGGAAGATGGCGAGGAAGGTGCCGGGCTTGCCATTGAAGCTCACCCTCGTGTCGGTGCTCTCGGCGGCAAGCTCGACTCGCGCCACGTCGCGCAAGCGCACCACCTGGCCGTCCGTCGAGCGCAGCGGAAGCTCGGCAAAGGCCTCAGGCGTCTGCAGCGTCGAGCGAACCGTGATCGAGGAGACGACATATTCGTTCTCGGTGTTGCCGGGCGCCGACAGGAAGTTGGAGTTGTTGATCGCCGCCAGCACTTCGGCGGCGGTGACGCCACGCGCAGCAAGCTTGACCGGGTCGATCCAGACCCGCATCGAATATTCCTCGGCGCCGAAGATCTGCACGTCGGCGACACCTTCGACCGTCGACATGCGGGGCCGCACGACGCGCTCGATATATTCGGTGAGTTGCTCCTTGCTCATGTTCGGATTCTGCATCGAGATGTACATCATCGCGAACTCTTGGCCGGTGCCCTTGACGATGACCGGGTCCTTAGATGCATCCGGCAAGGTGCCGCGTACGCCCTGCACTTTCGACAGGACCTCGGTCAGCGCGACATCCGGATTGGAGCCGAGCTTCATCTGGACGACCACAGTGCTCGAAGACGGCCGGCTGGACGAGGTGACGTAGTCGATGTTCTCGGTCGAGGCGACGGCCCGCGCGATCGGGGCGGAGATGAAGCCCTGGATCAGGTCGGCGCTGGCGCCGGGATAGGCGGTGGTGATGGTGATCGCCGTCTCGTCAACCTTGGGATACTGCCGGATCGACAGGTTGAAGATGCCCTGGAAACCCAGGAGCAGGATCATACAGGCGAGGACGGTGGAGAGGACCGGCCGGCGAATGAAGATGTCGGAAAAGTTCATTGCTGAGCCTGCTGGTTCGCCGACTTGCTGGGGTCAATGGTGTTGTCGACAGCGACGGACATGCCGTTGAAGAGACGGTTTTGGCCGGCGGTGACGACCTCGTCTCCAGCCTTGATGCCCTCGACGATCTCGACCATGCCGTCGTTGCGGCGGCCGGGCTTCACGAACACCTGCGACAGCACGAGCGCCGGCTTTTCCGGTTCTGCCGCGGGCTTCGCCGGGTCGACAGCCGGCTTGTCCGCGGGCTTCGCCGCGGCGTCTTCGGCAGCCGGTTTCGCGTCTGCCGGCTTTGCATCTGCCGCCGGCTTTGCCGCGTCGGCCCCTGCAGCAGGCTTTTCCTCGGGTTTCGCGGCTGGGGCGCCTTCCGCCGGCTTCGCCGGAACGACGACGAAGACGAAGTCGCCATAGAGGCTCGACGTCAATGCCGTCTGCGGCAAGGACAGAATGTTTTTCTCCTGCGGCAGCTCGACGCGAACCTGGACGAACTGGCCGGGCGTCAGCTTGCCGTCAGGGTTGGCGACCTCGCCGCGGACGGACACCAGGCGGCTTGAAGCGTCGATCTTGGGATCGATGCCGCGAATGGAGCCGGCAAACGGCATGTCGGCGCCGCCGCCGGTGCCGCCGAGGCCGAGCCGCACCGCCTGGCCTATCTTGAGCAGCGGCAGCTGCTGTTCGGGTACCGAGAAATCGACCCGCATGGTGTCCAGATCCTGCAAGGTCACCACTGCGTTGCCGGGCGAGAGATATTGGCCGAGGTCGATCTTGGGGATGCCCACGGTGCCGGCGAACGGCGCCGTCAGCTGCTTCTGATCAAGCACGGCCTGCAGCTTGTTGACCTGCGCGGCGGAGGCCGATGCAGCGGCTTGAGCGGTGTCGAGCGTGGCATCCGTTCCGACGCCGCGCCGCTGCAGCTCCAGCGCGCGTTCGAGCGCCGTCTTGTCGGACACGGACTGCGCCTTGGCCGCGACCAGATCCGCGCGTTCGACGGCATCGTCGAGCTGCAGCAGGACCGAATCGACCGGCACCTTCTGGTTGGCATGGAAAAGGATGTCCTTGACGATGCCGCTGGTCTCGACGGTAAGGTCGACACCGCGCACGGCGCGTACCGTGCCGATCGCCTCGACCCCCGGCGTCCAGTCGGAAGGCTTGACGACAACCGTCGATACGGTCGTCGCCGGCGGCTTCATGGTGGCGAAATACTGTTTGATAGCGTTGTCGCGGAACAGGTTGAAGCCGACAACGCCGACGCACACCAGAGCGAGCAGAAGCAGAATTGCGGTGATAGAGATGAAGCGCTTCACGAACTGTCCCCTCGGCCGATGTCCGGCAAAATAGCCGAATAGCGGGACACTTATCGACGCCAGGTCCCGATTACAAATGACGGCGGACTTACTGTACCGTCTGGACGGTCTTGTCAATTCCGCCTAGGCTGGTGCGGGGGAAGGGATCGATGAAGACCCAAAGGGCAAATTCGCGCGACAAGATACTCGCCGCCGCCGCCGATGTCGCACGCGAGGCCGGTCCCGGCAGCCTGTCGCTTGACGCCGTCGCCAGCCGCGCCGGCGTGTCGAAAGGCGGCCTGTTATATAACTTTCCGACCAAGGCCAAACTGATGCAGGGCCTGGTGGAGAATTACCTGCGCGCGTTCGAGCTGGCGCTGGAATCGGGCCGTGTCGCCGGCGCCAGCGGCGAGAGCCTGCTCGCCACCTATATCCGGCTCTCGGCGGATGATTGCGAGGAGCCGAAGCCGACGGCTTCGTGGATATTCTCGGCGATCGCCGAGGATCCGGATTTCCTGACGCCGATAAAAGCCTTCAAGTCGCAGCTGCTGCAGCGGCTGAAGAGCGAGACGCCGGACCTCAAGACGCTGCTGGTCTGCTTTCTGGCCATCGAAGGGCTGCGCAGCATGAACCTCTTCGATTCCGACGTGCTGTCCGCCGACGAACGCCACTTGCTGGTATCGGCCCTACTGGAGATTGCGGGATAGCTTAGGGCGTCGCGGTCGAAGAAGCGATACGGGCCGGGCGGAAAGGACGGTTGGTGAGCGTCATGGCATAGGCACGCATCACGACATCGGCGATTTCAAGCTACAGCCCCCCTGATTCGTTGGATCGATGCTTCAGGAATGACTGTGCGAATGCGCGGCCGACTATGTTGCGCCGCACCATAACACTGCCGTGTCAGCCTTGAGACGGCGCTCGGCGAGGCCGGCAAAGCGCGTTTTAGGGCTGTGATGGCGCCGACATATGGTTATGGCATTGTCATGTTGCGGCGCACAAACTATGTGCCTTTGTAGTCCTCCTAACAGTCGCGAGATCTCCATGGGTTCCCTTTCTTCGAAGAATGCGCTCGTCACCGGATCGACCAGCGGCATTGGCCTGGCCATTGCCCGCGCCCTTGCCGCCGAGGGCGCCAACGTCACGATCAACGGCCTTGGCGAAGCCGCGGCGATCGAACAGGAGCGCGCCGGCATCGAGAAGGATTTTGGCGTCCAGTGCCGCTACTCCGGCGCCAACATGATGGACGGCGCAGCGGTGACCGCCATGGTGCGCGAAGCCGAGCAGGCCTTGGGCAGCCTCGACATTCTGGTCAACAATGCCGGGATACAGCATGTCGCGCCAATCGAGGAGTTTCCCGACGACAAGTGGGAAGCCATCATCCGCATCAATCTGCTTGCCGCCTTTTACGCGATCAAGGCCGTGGTGCCCGGCATGAAGGCGCGCAAATGGGGCCGCATCATCAACACCGCGTCGGCGCATGCACTGGTCGCCTCGCCGTTCAAGTCGGCTTACGTCTCGGCCAAGCACGGCATAGCGGGTCTGACCAAGACGGTAGCGCTGGAAGTCGCGCAGGACGGCATCACCGTAAACGCCATCGCGCCCGGCTATGTCTGGACGTCACTGGTCGAAAAGCAGATCCCCGACACGATGAAGGCGCGCGGCATGACCGAGGAACAGGTCAAGCGCGACGTGCTCCTGGCGGCACAGCCGACGAAGCAATTCGTCACCGTCGAGGAGCTCGCCGCGCTGACGCTGTTTCTGTGCTCGGACTCGGCCAGGCAGATTACCGGCACGACTTTGCCGATGGATGGCGGCTGGACGGCGCAGTAGGCGCGCTCCCCCGGCGCCGCTCTTTCCTTGACAAAGACGAAAGATCAATCCAGCATTGTGGCAAGGGGTTCCTTCGCGACGACCCCGTGAGGCGTCAGCCCAATGATCGCGTCCAAACTCTCACTCTGGAGGTGGACGCCATGCCGTCAACAACCGCAATCACCGTAGCGCAGCTTTCCCGCCTTGTCGGTCTGTCCGACGCGCCTGTTCTTGTCGATGTCCGCATCGACGAAGACTACGACGTCGATCCGCGGCTGCTTCCGGCCTCGTGCCGGCGCGACTTCAAGTCTGTTTCGAGCTGGGCGGCCGAGTTCACGGGGGCTCATGCTGTCGTCATCTGCCAGAAGGGGCTGAAGCTCTCGCAAGGCGTTGCCGCGTGGCTGCGCCATGAGGGCATTGCTGCCGAATCCCTTGAAGGCGGCTTCGAGGCGTGGCAGGCGGCCAAGGGACTTCTGGTCAAGGCCGACAAGATACCGCCCCGCGACGACAAGGGCCGCACGGTCTGGGTGACGCGTGCCCGCCCCAAGGTCGACCGCATCGCCTGTCCTTGGCTGATCCGCCGCTTCGTCGATCCCTCGGCGGTGTTCCTGTTTGTCGAGCCGTCTGAAGTGCTGGCGGCCGCCGATCGGTTTGGGGCGGTTGCCTTCGACATCGACGACGTGTTCTGGAGCCATCGCGGCGAGCGCTGCACCTTCGACACGATGATCGAAGAGTTCGGGTTGCGGTCCGAAGCGCTCGATCGCCTTGCGCTGATCGTGCGTGCAGCCGATACGGCGCGCCTCGATCTCGTACCGCAGGCGGCCGGGTTCCTCGCTGCATCGCTCGGGCTGTCGCGCATGTTCCGCGACGATCTCGAACAGCTTGATGCCGGCATGCTGCTCTACGATGCGTTCTTCAGATGGTGCCGCGATGCCACTGACGAAACCCACAATTGGCCCAGCGCGGGCAAAGCGCCATGAGCGCCCTCGCCGCGGACGACGATGCACAGGCTACCGAGGCTCCGATCGTCCCGACCTTCCGCCAAGCCGCGAAACTGTGGGCAAGGATCGGCCTGCTCTCCTTCGGCGGGCCGGCCGGACAGATCGCGCTGATGCACAAGGAATTGGTCGAGGATCGCCGCTGGATCGGCGAGCAGCGGTTCCTGCATGCGCTCAACTACTGCATGCTTCTGCCAGGCCCCGAGGCACAGCAGCTCGCCATCTATATCGGCTGGCTGCTGCACCGGACCGCCGGCGGCCTCGTTGCCGGCATCCTGTTCGTGCTGCCCGGTGCGTTTGTCATGCTGGGCCTCAGCATCTTCTACGTGCTTTACAATGATGCGCCCGTCATCGAGGCGCTGTTTTTCGGCATCAAGGCGGCGGTGCTGGCCGTCGTCGTCGAGGCGGTCCTCCGCATCGGCAAACGGGCGCTCAAGAACCGGGTGATGATGGCGATCGCGGTGGCCGCGTTCCTTGCCATCTATGTCATCAGGCTGCCGTTTCCGCTGATCATCCTGGTTGCAGGGCTGACCGGCTGGATCGGCAACCGCTTGGCACCGGCGCGTTTTTCCGGAGCCGCACGCGGCAAGGACAATTTGCCCGATGTCAGGGGCGCCGTCGACGTCATGTTCGAACGCGGCGACCTCGCTCACACCAAGCCGACGAAATGGCACGCGCCGCGCACCATCGCGATCTGGCTGCCGATCTGGCTCGGGCCGGTCGTACTGATCCTGGCGCTGACCGGCCCTGCCAGTGTTTGGGCACAGCTTGGCGGCTTCTTCAGCCTGATGGCGGTGGTCACATTCGGCGGCGCCTACGCTGCGCTCTCCTATGTCGCGCAGGCAGCGGTGACCTCGTTCGGCTGGCTGGCGCCGGGTGAAATGGTCGATGGGCTTGGTCTGGCCGAGACGACGCCGGGACCATTGATCCTGGTGCTGCAGTTCGTCGGCTTCGTCGCCGCCTATCGTCACGCCGGTGCGATGGGACCGCTTGTGGCCGGATCGCTCGGCGCATTGCTGACGCTCTGGGTGACGTTCGTGCCGTGCTTCTTCTGGATCTTTCTGGGTGCCCCCTACATCGAGGCGCTGCGCGGCAACAAGGCGCTGTCGGCGGCGCTGAGTGCGATCACGGCGGCTGTGGTCGGCGTGGTGATGAACCTTGCGCTGTGGTTCGCACTGCATGTCGTCTTCGGCGCGGTGCACCGTTTTGGTCTTGGGATGGAGCTACCGGTGCTGTCGTCGCTGGATTGGCGCGCCGCGCTGCTGGCGGCGGCCGCCATGGTCGCCATGCTGAAACTGAGGATCGGCATGCTGCCGACATTGGCCGGCTCGGCGCTGGCCGGACTGGCGCTGCTGGCCTTGCCTGCGTAGCGTCCGAAGGCGCGACCAGCCATTATCACAGCCGGATTTTTGAGGTATGCCGGGCCGGCGCACAACGGTCGCGGGCGCTGGTAGGATCAGCGCTGGCCCCGGAGATACGCTTTACGTCGAACCCGATACCGCCAAGCTGAACCTGCTCGACGCGGAGAGCGGCGCGCTGGCGAACTGATTTGACGAGGTTGGCCGAGCTGTTCAAAGTCGATCCTGGATCGCACAACGGGATATGACATGGTGGATTCCGATCGGATCGACAAGCTGATCGCAGGGGTGCCCCCCGCCTTGGCGCTTCGTGCCGGGCTGGACCTTGGCATCTTCACCTGGCTCGGCGGCGATGCTGCGACTGCCGACAGCCTTGGGGCAGCGCTCAAAGTCGAGCCCGCTCGTCTGTCGCGGTTCCTCTACGCGCTCGCCAGCATCGGTCTCCTCGACGTCGAGGATGGTCAGTTTCGCAACGGAGCCGAAGCGTCGGAGTTCCTCGACGCGTCCAAGCCGACCTATCGCGGCGGCGATCATGTGCTGCTGCGCGAACTCTGGGGAGCCGACCTTTTGACCGCAGAGTCGCTGCGGCAGAATCGGCCGGCCGCGCTGCACGACTTTTCCGAAGCGGGGCCAGAATCCGCAGCGGCCTTCAGCCGCATGCTCGCACCGGGAGGGGTGATTTTCGGCCGAAATCTCGCCCGTGAACTGGACTTCTCGGCGGTCAGTTCGGTGATCGACATCGGCGGCGGCGCCGGGACCATTCTGGTCGGTCTTCGCGAGCGATGGCCGCATATTGCGGCGACTTTGATGGAACTCCCGACGGTCGCGGCGGTCGCACCAGCGATCCTGTCGGAATACGGTGCCGGCGATGTGGTTGTCGAAGAAGGCGACATAACGGTCGCGCCATCGACCGGCCGGCATGACTTGGCAATCCTGAAGGCTGTCGTCCAGGTCCTGCCGCCGGACCAGGCGCGCAGTTCGATCCTGAACGCGGCGCGTTGCCTCACCCAAGGAGGCGAGATCGCAATTGCGGGGTGGGGTGTCGTCGATGACGACCGTCTCGGCCCGCCTGAGGGTGTCTTTCTCAATCTCACCTTCCTGAACCTTTACCGCGCAGGCGAATCGTACACGGAAGGTCAGTATCGCGGGTGGATGGCCGAAGCTGGGTTCCGGGATATCTCCAGGTCGCAGCTGACCGACGGCACCACGTTGTTTCGTGGGCGCCTCACGGACTGATTGTGGCTGGAGTGGTTGGTTTCGGGCGTGTGTGGCCCTCAGAGCCAGCCCCGGACGGATTGCACAAAGTTCCTGAGGCGGCGTGAGCCGATCTTTCCCCGTACCGGCAGCGCGGTGTCCCCTGTCTTCTCGATAGCTTCTTCGCAGAGGGGGCATTTAAATGTCACTTGGTCGACAACAAAGTTCGGGATAGCGGCATATTTCGCATTCGTCGATTGGGGCGGAACCTCCGACAGGATGTTGCGCGGTCGCTGCAACTTGCGCCTAGCTAGCCCGTTCGACTACGTCGAATCGGAATGGAGTTTTTAGACATTCGTTTATCTATTCGTGGTTTCTAATACATATGGCATCCAACGCGTTCACCCGGATTTGGTTTGCTTTGAGCCGCCTAAGGCGCGCCACGAACGGTAACGTTGCCGTCATCGTTGCCTTCACCTTGCCGGTCGTGGTTGGCGGCGCCGGCCTCGGTGTGGAGACATCCTTCTGGTATTACAGCAGCCTCAAGCTGCAGGCCGTTGCCGATGCCGCGGCCTATGCCGGCGCGCTCGAGAAAGTCGCGGGTTCCGATAACCCGACCATCATCGCCGCCGCCACGCAGTCCGCGACCTCGAACAATTTTGCCACGCCGGGCACGATCCAGGTCAACACGCCGCCATTGTCCGGCCCGAACACCGCGAAGAAGGCAGTGGAGGTCATCGTCAAGCAGAACCTCGACCGCTACTTCACGGCGATTTTCAACCAGGCGCCCGTTGCCGAACAGGCAAGGGCGGTGGCGCTGATCAATGACGCCTCCAAAGCTTGCGTGCTGGCGCTCAGTCCGTCGGCCTCCCAGGCTGCGCTCTTTTCCGGCAACACCACCGTCAACCTCACCGGCTGTTCGGTCATGTCGGACTCGATTGCCTCGGACGCCATAAAGACGCAGGGCTCGGCGGTGCTCAAGGCCGACTGCCTGATCACGGTCGGCGGCATGGTGCTGAACAATCCAGCGACCACAGTCTGCAAGTCCAACATCACCCGAGCCTTGCCGGCAGCCGATCCTTTCTCCGGCTTGGCGACGCCGACAGCCGGCAACCCTTGCAAGAATGTCAATGGCAACAAGACGTCGCAAACACTCCAGCCTGGCACCTACTGTAGCGGCATGAGCCTCAGCGGCAACGTCACCCTGCAGCCCGGCGTCTACGTCGTGCAGGGCGGTATGAAGGTCAACGCCAACGCGGTCGTCGCCGGCAGCGGGGTAACCATCTTCATGGCAGGCAGCAACACCGTCAGCATGAACGGCAACGCCAAGGTGACGCTGAGCGCGCCTACCTCCGGAGCCTATTCCGGCGTGCTGTTCTACGGCGACAGGACCGGGACTGCGGCACAGAGCACCTTCAACGGCACAGCGGACTCGCTTTTGACCGGCGCCATCTATTTCCCCAGGCAGCAGGTCAACTACCTTGGCAACTTCTCGGGGAACGGCGGCTGCACTCAGGTCGTCGCCGACACCATCCAGTGGTCCGGCAGTACGACCATCAAGCAGGACTGCACCAGCCTCGGGATGAAGAACATTCCGGCGACGCAATCCGTTCAGCTCGTCGAGTAGCGGGATGGGTGGGCGGACCTTGCGCATTGTCCTGGACAAATCCGGGATAGCTGCCGTCGAGTTTTCCATGTTGCTGCCCATCCTGTGCCTCGTCTGCCTCGGCATCGCCGACGGCTGGTCCTACGTAACGAGTTACCTGCAGATGCGCGCGGGCGTCAAAACCGCGGCCAATCTCGTAATGGCCGGCGCGTCCAATGACACCGGAACGCAGGCGGTCGCGCTTTCGAGCTGGAACGACAAGCCCGAGGACGCCGCGGTCGTACTGGTCCGCTCCTATTTGTGCGGCGCCACGGTCGTGGATGCGACCACCATTTGCGGCGGAACGAAGCTGCCGACCGTCTTCGTCCAGATAACGGCGACGGGCACCTGGGTGCCCCCGTTTAACTTCGGTGTCTTCCCGGACCCGCGCGCGATCAGTCATCAGCAGGTGATCCGTGTCCGCTGAAAGGATCGGATCCAGGTGGCGCCGTGACTGCTCCGGCGCAGCCGGGCTGGAATTCGCCTTGATCGCGCCTTTCCTGGTGATGCTTTTGTTCGGAATCTTCGCCTTCGGCTGGGCCATGAATGCCGTGTCGACCGTCCGCTATACACTGGAAACCTCTTCCCGGGCGCTGCAGCTGAACAACACGCTTTCGCAGAGCGACATCCAGGCCATCGCCACGCAGAAATTGGTGAACCTGGGTCTGAAGAACGTCATTGTGACGATCGCGACCGACCCTGCCAGCGGCGGTTTCAAGATGGCGCATCTGACCGCCAGCTATGCCTTCGTCATCGCTTTCCCGTATTTCGACCAGTATCCGATAAATTACGCCACGACCGTCACGGTGCCCCTGGTTGCCAGCTAGGATACGGCCGGCTTCGTTGAGTTGGCGGCGCCGAACTCAGACCGTAACGGATCGACTGGGAACCATCGCTCGATCTGAAATTGTACTTGCAAGAGGTCGATTCTCTTCGCGGCTGTAGATGCTTAAAGCTCGCTCCTGAGACCTCAGGGATGGACTTTTTCTATGGAACTAAAGTCAGGCTGCTTGCTTGGTCGCGTCCGTGAAAATCACCGAAAACCAGTCCATCAGTGCTGCAACATGCCGACAGGCTATCTCAGTCACCAAGCCTTTGATCTTGCTGGTGATCCCGACAGGAATCGAACCTGTGACCTACAGATTAGGAATCTGCCGCTCTATCCTACTGAGCTACGGGACCACGCGGCCCGACACATAGCCGCTTCCGATCGTTTCGCCAAGAGGCTCGCCGAAGGCAATGAAGAGGCCGGCCGAAGGCTAATCGGCCGGCCTTTCGTCGGGGCAGGTCAGGCTGCCAGCGCCGTTTCGGCCAGTTTCACCCAGTAGCTCATGCCGTGCGGTATGACTTCGTCGTTGAAGTCGTAGGCCGGATGATGGAGGCCGGCGGTCTCGCCATTGCCGATGAAGATGAAGGCGCCAGGTCGGGCTTCCAGCATGTAGGAGAAGTCTTCGCCGCCCATCACCGGCTGGATGGCGCGGTGGACCTGGGTGTCGCCGGCGACATGTGCCGCGACATCGCCGGCAAAGACCGTTTCTTCCGGATGATTGAAGGTCACGGGATAGTTGGCGTCATAGTCGACAGTGATCGTCGCGCCGAAGGCGGTGGCTATTCCTTCGCAGATGGTGCGGATGCGCTCTTCCGACTTCTTGGCGATCTCTTTCTTCAGTGTGCGCACCGTGCCGGCAATCTCGGCGGTCTCGGGAATGACGTTGTAGGCGTCGCCGGCGTGGAACTTCGTCACCGAAACCACCACCGCCTCGACCGGATCGGTGCTGCGCGAAGCGACCGTCTGAAGGGCGCCGACCAACTGGCTGGTGATGACGATCGGGTCGATCGTGCCGTGCGGCATCGCCGCATGGCCGCCGCGGCCCTTCACGGTGATGGTGAACTCGGCGGTCGCCGCCATGATCGGGCCCGGCCGGATGGCGAACTGGCCCACCGGCAGGCCCGGCATGTTGTGCATGCCAAAGACGCGCGAAATATCGAAACGCTCCATCATGCCGTCCTTGACCATCTCGTTGCCGCCGCCGCCGCCCTCTTCCGCCGGCTGGAAGATGACCGCGACCGAGCCGGCGAAATTGCGCGTTTCGGTCAGATATTTGGCGGCGCCCAAAAGCATCGCCGTATGGCCGTCATGGCCGCAGGCATGCATTTTGCCAGGAATGGTCGAGGCATAGGGCTTGCCGGTGATCTCGTTGATCGGCAGCGCGTCCATGTCGGCGCGCAAGCCGATGGTCGCGCCTTGCCCCTTGCGGCCATGGATGATGCCGACGACGCCGGTCTTGCCGAGGCCCGTCACCACGTCGTCGCAGCCGAATTCCTTCAGCTTCTCGGTGACGAAGGCGGCGGTCTTGAAGACATCGAAATTCAGTTCTGGCGTCTGGTGCAGATGGCGTCGCCAGCCGGCAACTTCATCCTGCATCTCGGCGGCGCGGTTGAGAATCGGCATAATGGTTCCATCTCGCTGTTGGAGCAGACGATCTGGCCTGCTTGATTGCAATTGTGATTGCCATGCTTGTTGCCATCTTGGCACTTTGCCATCTTGGCGTCACATAGGGTAAATAGCACCCCAGACAATGTGATCCGGAAATTGAGGGCCGGATCAGGTCATGCTGGCCATCGCGTAACGAAATCTTACGGAGCCAGGGGCGACTACGGCAAGAGGCGATTTCGGATTCCATGATGCGGCACAGCCATATCCTCAAATTACTGCTAACGGGCGGCTTGGCGCTACCTATGCTGGCTGGGCCAGCTTTGGCCAATCCGGTGATCCTGTTCGACCTCAACAGCGGCAAGGTTCTGCAGCACCAGGACGCCTTCAAGCGCTGGTATCCCGCTTCGCTGAGCAAGCTGATGACCGCCTATGTCACCTTCCGGGCGATTGCCGCCGGCGAGGTCCAGCTCGATTCACCGATCAAGGTGACCAAGCATTCGGCGGGCGAACCGCCGAGCAAGATGGGCTTCAAGCCGGGCTCGGTGATGCGGCTCGACAATGCGTTGAAGATGATGCTGGTCAAATCGGCCAACGATATCGCCATGGCCATCGGCGAAAACATAGGCGGCTCGCAGGCCGGATTCGCCGTTCGCATGAATGCGGAGGCGGCGCGGCTTGGCATGACCGGAACGCATTTCGTCAATCCGAACGGCCTGTTTTCGCCGGAGCAGTACACGACGGCGCGCGATCTTGCCCTGCTGGTGATGGCGATCCGCAAGGAATTCCCGCAATACGCCCCCTGGTTCTCGATCGAAGGCCTTGCCGTCGGCAAGAAGGCGATCTCCAACTACAATCTCTTGATCGGGCGCTATCCCGGCGCCGACGGCATGAAAACCGGGTTCGTCTGTCCCTCGGGCTTCAACATGATCGGCTCGGCGACACGCAATGGCCGCACGCTGGTCGCGGTCGTGCTCGGCGAAAAATCGGCGATCAGCCGTGCCGAGACCGCCGCCAGGCTGCTCGACCAGGGCTTTGCCACGCCCGACCCGAACTGGCTCACGGTCGCGGCCATGCCTTCCTATGGCGATACAATGTCACCCAACGACATGCATGATGAGATCTGCAGGAAGAAGGCGCCGCACGAGCAGTCCGAGGCGGCTCCGCCGGTGGCCGCGAAGGGTGCCGACGTGCCGAAATCGCCCTATCAGGAAAAGCTCGACCACGTGCCGACGCTGGTTGCCGTGGGCCTCGGCGGCGCCACCGGGCCGGCGCCGAAGGCGATGCTCGACCAGGGCGGCCAGGAATACGCCGATGTGCCGCTGCCGAGCTGGCGGCCAGACATTCCGGCGCCAAAGGGCGCCGAACCGGCCGTGGTGGGCCAGGCAACCGCGGTGCAGGGCGACCAGCTGGTCAAAGCCGCGAACTAGGCGATGGCTGGCTTTCCGATACCCGTCACGGTGGTCACCGGCTTCCTCGGCGCCGGCAAGACGACATTGCTCAACCGGCTGCTCAAAGATCCGGCACTGGTCGACACGGCCGTCATCATCAACGAATTCGGTGAGGTGGCGATCGACCACCTGCTGGTCGAGCAGGCCTCGGACGGCATCATCCAGTTGTCCGACGGCTGTCTGTGCTGCACGGTGCGCGGCGAACTGGTCGATACGCTGGCTGACCTCGTCGACCGGCTGCAGACCGGCCGTATCGCCCGCCTTGCCCGCGTCGTCGTCGAAACCACCGGGCTCGCCGATCCGGCGCCGGTGCTGCAGTCGATCATGGCGCATCCCGCCCTTGTGCAGGCCTTCCGACTTGATGGCGTCATCACGCTGGTCGACGCGGTCAACGGCAACGCGACGCTCGACGGCCATGTCGAGGCGGTCAAGCAGGTGGCAGTCGCCGATCGCATCGTGCTGACCAAGGTCGATCTGGCCAGCGATCCCGGCGACGTCGATGCTTTGCGAACGCGACTCCATCAGCTCAATCCAGGCGCCGTGGTGCTGGACGCCGGCGACGGCCGAACCGGCGTCACGGCGCTGTTCGATTGCGGCCTCTACAATCCGGCGACCAAATCCGCCGATGTCCGGCGCTGGCTCGGCGAAGAAGCCGCCCATGAGCACCACCATCATCATGATCACGGCGAACATGAGCACCACCACTGCCACGATTCCCGCGTGCGCTCCTACTCGCTGGTCCATGACGGCCCGGTGCCGTTTTCGGCGATCGAGATGTTCCTCGACCTGCTGCGTTCTGCGCATGGCGACAAGCTTTTGCGGATGAAGGGCGTCATCGAGCTTGCGGAGGACCCGTCGCGGCCGCTTGTCGTCCACGGGGTGCAGAAGATCCTGCATCCGCCGGCGCGGCTGCTGGCCTGGCCGGACGGCCAACGCGGCACCAGGCTGGTGCTGATCACGCTCGATATGCCGGAAGATTATGTGCGCCGGCTGTTTTCCGCCTTCACCAACCGGCCGTCGATCGACACGCCGGATCGCGCGGCGCTGGAGAGCAATCCGCTGGCGATAGCCGGGGGCTGATTGTCAGGCTCGCTCTGCGCCGCGTTCGACCAGGAAGCGGTGGCCGCCGCTGACGGCTGATGTTTCAACAAGCTGGTGGCCAGCGTCGGCGCAAAAGGCGGGGATGTCGATGACCGCCAGCGGGTCGGTGGTCTCCAGCCAAAGCCGGCTGCCCGGCCGCATTGCCGCCAAGCGTTTTTTCGCCTTGAGAACGGGCAGGGGGCAATTCAGGCCCTTGAGGTCATAGATCGCGGTGTGATTTGTTTGTTTGTCTTCATGCATGTCTTTGTCCCAAAACCGCGGCGCACTTTGGGCGGCATGCATCGACAAGGCGAAAACCTCAGCCGCCGAACATGCCTAGCAGCTTGTTCTTGATCTTCGACATCCGGCTTTCGTCCGCCGGCGGTTCTGCAGGCGCCGCCTCGACGCTCGCAGTGGCGACCGGCTGCTGGGCGGCCTGCTTGGCTGCTTCCTTTTCGGCCAGCGCTTGGGCCTTTGCCGCTTGCTTTTCAGCCAGTGCCTGGGCCTTGGCGGCCTTCGCTGCCTCAATGGCAGCAACCCGCTGTTCCTCGGCCTTGCGCTTGGCCTCCTTCTCCGCGTCCAGCGCCGCCATTTTGCGGCCGGCCGGCGAATCGATGCGGCCCATGCGCGCCGTCTCGGTCAACGTGCCGTCGGAATTCAGCGACGGCGGTTCGATCGGCACGCGCTCGCCCCGGGCGCGGCGCTTCGACCAGTCGGAAACGATGCTGGCTTCCTTGATGCCGGCAATGGTCGGCTTGGGCGCCGGAACACTGGCCTTGACCGCGCCGGTGAAGGCCGCGTCATAGCTGCTTTGATAGGCGTTGAGTGCGCTCTTCAGCGAATCCGGCTGCGTGGTCGCGGGGCAGGCGCCAGTCGGATCGAATGTCGTGCCCTCAGGCGCCACCTGGTTGAAGACATAGCGCTTGTCGCAGACATCGACCTTCGGCGGCACCTTGGTGATCTCGAAATTGTCGTAACCGACCTTCAGCATCTTCCAGAACTCATAGTTCGGGTCGTTGCGGTAGCGCGCCATGTTGGCGGCGGTCATGCGGAATGGGAACGCCTGGATCTGGAACTCGGTCTGGCCGCCCTGGAAGGCATCGCGACCAAAAGCGTAGATCTGCTCGATCTGCGGGTCCGTCATCGAATAACAGCCCGACGACGAGCAGGCGCCATGCACCATCAGATTGGCGCCGGTGCGGCCATTGGCACGGTCATAGGCGTTGGGATAGCCGATGTTGAAGGACAGGTGATAGTTCGAGCGCGGATTCATCTGCGACGGGCGGACCGTATAGAAACCTTCCGGCGCCTGGCGGTCGCCCTCGGTGTATTTTGGGCCGAGCTTGCCCGACCATTTGCAGATGTCGTAGCTGGCGACCATCTCGTAGCGGCCGGTGGTCTTGGCCTTCCAGATTTCGAGCTTGCCTTCTTCCTTGAAGATGCGAGCCATCACCGACGAGGTGCGGATCATGCCCTTGGCCTTCATGTCGGCCAGGATCTTGTCCGGCAGCGGTTTGCTGGCTTCCGGCGCAAAATTCTTCATCGAGGAATCGTTGCAGCCGGCAACGCCAAGCGCGGCGATCAGAAGTCCAGTGCGGGCAAGCTTTGTAAACATGGATACGGCTATGTCTTTTTCTCGCGGCACGGCCGGATAGCGCCCGGTCCTGTATGCTGAACACTGACGGACACCCTAAGCCCGTTAACCTTGAAAATTCCTTACCGCAAGCGTCGGACGGCGTCCCCCACCGCATTCGCCCGGTGTCACGGATTTTTTATTGAGCCGAATGCGGCGGCATTTTTGTGGCGAAATTGCTCCTTACGCCACATTGCGGTGCGTTGCCCGCCGAAATCAGAGGCTGCGGCCCATCGCCAGGTATTTTTCGCGGCGCTGCTCGCGAAAATCGGTATTGGCGCCGGCAAATTCCTTCATCGTCTTGGCAATGAGGTCGCCGGTGGCGGCGATCACCGTTTCGGGCGCGCGCTGGGCGCCGCCGAGCGGCTCGGCAATGATGGCGTCGATGATCTTCATTTCCAGAAGGTCCTGGGCGGTGATCTTCATGTTGGTCGCCGCATCCTTCGAGCGCGTGGTGTCGCGCCACAGGATCGAGGCAGCGCCTTCCGGCGAGATCACCGAATAGATGGCGTGTTCCAGCATGTAGACGCGGTTGGCGGTGGCGATCGCAATGGCGCCGCCCGAACCGCCTTCGCCGATTACAACCGAAATCGATGGCACTTTGAGGCCGAGGCAGGCCGAGGTTGAGCGGGCGATGGCTTCAGCCTGGCCGCGTTCCTCGGCGCCAACGCCGGGGTAAGCGCCGGCGGTGTCGACCAGCGTCAGAAGTGGGATCTGGAAACGGTCGGCAAGTTCCATCAGCCGCACGGCCTTGCGGTAGCCTTCAGGGCGCACCGAGCCGAAATTGTGCTTGAGCCGGCTCGCCGTGTCGGAGCCCTTTTCCTGGCCGATGACGGCCACCGGTTCGCCGCGGAAGCGGGCGAAGCCGCCGATGATCGCCTGGTCCTCGCCGAAATTGCGGTCGCCGGCGAGCGGCGTGAAATCGCTGAACAGACCCTTGATGTAGTCGAGGCAATGCGGCCTGTCGGTGTGGCGCGCGACCTGCACCTTCTGCCACGGCGTCAGCGCCTTGTAGATGTCGCGCAGCGCGTCGCGCACGCGCTTCTCGAGCCGGCTGATTTCGTCGCCGACGTCGACCGCCTCGCCATTCTCGGCAAGCTTCTTCAGCTCGAGGATCTTGAGTTCAAGGTCCTGCACCGGCTTTTCGAAATCGAGGTAATTGTACATTCTTGAGCGGACCGATGCGTCGGAAGGCAAACATCGCGCAGATGTAGGCTCCGCGCGGGCACGTTGCCCTCACATAGCGATATGAGGCCTAGTCGGCAAGCGGATGATGATCGTTGACCAGCCGCACCAACCGCTCTTCCAGCACATGCGTGTAAATCTGCGTGGTCGAGATATCGGCGTGGCCGAGCAGCTGCTGCACCGCCCTGAGATCGGCGCCGTTCTGCAGGAGATGGCTGGCGAAAGCATGGCGCAGCACATGCGGCGAAATTTTCGCCGCCGATATGCCGGCCCGCGCGGCAAGGCCTTTGAGATCGCGGGCAAAGACCTGCCGGGAGAGAAAGCCGCTGTCGCCGGCGGCCGGGAACAGAAACGGGCTGTCGGCGAAAGCCGGCACCGTGGCCCGGGCTGTGAGCCAAGCCCGCATCGCCGTGCGGGCCTTGGCCGACAGCGGCACCATGCGCTCCTTGTCGCCCTTGCCGCGCACCATGAAGAAGCGGTCGTCGCGCTGGGCGACGGTCACCGGCAGGCCGACTAGTTCGGAGACGCGCAAGCCGGTGGCATAGAGCACCTCCACCAAAGCGTGCAGGCGCAGTGCAGCCACCCGGTCACCATTGACGGCATCGCCTGTCTCAAGCGCGGCGCGGTCGAGCAGCCGACCGGTATCGGCCTCGCTCATCGTCTTGGGCAGCGGCCGGCCCTTTTTCGGACTGTCCAGCGTGCCGGTCGGGTCGTCGCCGCGCAAGCCCTCGGCGTAGAGAAACTTGAAGAACTGGCGGATCGCCGACAGTTTGCGCGCCTGCGACGTCGACGCAAAGCCGCGCGCCGCGATATCGTCGAGATAGGCGCGGATGTCGGCTGCGGCGGCAGCGGCAAGCCCGCCGGCAATCTGCTGCGAAGCGTCTTCGAGATCACGGCGGTAGGAAGACAGCGTGTTTGCAGCGGCACCGCGTTCGGCGCTCATCATCTCGAGAAAGGCTTCGATGCGAGCCGCGCTGTTCATGTTCCAGGGGTCAGTTTTGGGTCAGTTTTTCTTGGGGTTCAGCTTTTCCGGTGGAATGCGCACGGTGATTTCGGCTTTTTTCGGCTCGACGAACATCGCCAACGCCACCATCGTACCATAGGCAATGCCGGCAAGAATCATCATCGTCACGACAAAGCGGAACAGTGTCGGCATCAATCTTCGCCCGTCTTCTTGCTCTGCGATTCCAAGCCCTGTGTCCTTATGGGACGCTAATTCCGTCAATTCAAGGACGAAGGGCTCTGCGTGCGAAAGGCGCTGTGCTTGACGCAAACGGGCTTTTGATGTCGATACGCCGGCAAAGACGGCTTAGAAACAGCATGGTCTCATGAACGCGTTACCAGCAAATCCTCCCGGCGATAGCCATGCCGCGCTGCTCGACAGGCTGGGCAGCCGCTCGATCGTCTTTGTCGGCCTGATGGGCGCCGGAAAGACGGCGATCGGCCGCAAGGTGGCGACGATGCTGTCGCTGCCCTTCGTCGACAGCGACCAGGAGATCGAAACCGTGTCGCGCATGACGGTGCCGGAACTGTTCGAACGCTATGGCGAGACCGAATTCCGGGCATTGGAGCAGCGCGTCATCCTGCGCGTGCTGGAGAGTGGGCCGCAGGTGCTGTCGACCGGCGGCGGCGCGTTCATGAATGCGCAGACGCGGGAAGCGATCGCCGGGCATGGCGTGTCGGTGTGGCTGAAGGCCGAGATCGACCTATTGATGGAACGCGTGTCCAAGAAGCAGAACCGGCCGTTGCTCAAAAGCGCCGATCCGCGCGCCGTGCTCGAGCGACTGATGGGCGAGCGCTACCCGGTCTATGCCACGTCCAACATCACCGTGCCGACACGCGACGACCGCAAGGAGGTCATTGCGACGGAGGTTGTCGACGCGCTGTGCGGGCATTTCGGCATTCCGGCTCCGACTGCGCCAGGCGAGGTGCGGCTGTGAGCGAACCGGTCACTGTCGAGGTCGGCCTTGGCGAGCGTGCCTATGACATCCTGATCGGCCCTGGCCTTTTGGCGCGCGCCGGCGCCGAGATTTCGCGCCGCCTGCCCGGCACGAGGGCGGCGGTGGTCACCGACGACAATGTCGCGGCGGCACATCTCGACGCGCTGAAGGCCGGTCTGGAAACAGGCGGCATCCAGCCTGCCGTCATCACTTTGCCGGCCGGCGAAAAGACCAAGAGCTTTGCCCATCTCGAAGAGGTGGTCGACGGCGTGCTCGCCGCCAAGCTGGAGCGCGGCGATGTCGTCATTGCGCTCGGCGGTGGCGTCATCGGCGACCTGACCGGCTTTGCCGCCGGCATCGTGCGCCGCGGCATGAATTTCGTCCAGATTCCAACCTCGCTGCTGGCGCAGGTCGATTCCTCGGTCGGTGGGAAGACCGGCATCAACAGCCCGCGCGGCAAGAATCTGGTCGGCGTCTTCCATCAGCCGAAGCTGGTGCTGGCCGACACCGAAGTGCTCGACACGCTGCCGATCCGCGAATTTCGCGCCGGCTATGCCGAGCTTGCCAAATACGGGTTGATCGACCGACCGGCGTTTTTCGCCTGGCTGGAAGCGAACTGGGAAAAGGTGTTCGCCGGTGGTGCGGAACGGGCGGAGGCGATTGCCGAGGCCTGCCGCGCCAAAGCCGATGTCGTCGCCCGCGACGAGTTCGAAACCGGCGACCGCGCACTGCTCAATCTTGGCCACACGTTCGGCCATGCGCTGGAAGGCGCCACACAGTATGATGGCGCCCGCCTCGTCCATGGCGAAGGCGTCGCCATCGGCATGGCGCTGGCGCACCGCTTTTCCGCAAGGCTCAATCTGGCCAGCCCGGACGACGCGGCGCGCGTGGAGGCGCATCTTCGCGCCGTCGGTCTACCCTGGCGGATGGCCGACATCCCTGGTGAGTTGCCCGATGCCGAGGCGCTGCTTGGCTTCATCACCCAGGACAAGAAAGTGTCGCGCGGCGCGCTGACCTTCATCCTGACGCGCGGCGTTGGCCAGGCTTTTATTGCCAAGGATGTACCGGCGTCGGAAGTGCTTTCGTTCCTCAGGGAGAACCACCCGGGCCAGGAAAGCCGGCAGCGATGATCAACGAGCCCGGCTGGACCGTCGTCGCCGTCCTTGCCATCCTCATCCTGCTGGTCCTGGCCGTGCGCACGCGCCTGCTTGCCATGTTCGGCTATGAGCTGTCGCGCATCGAGCCGCAGCGCTCGACACAGGACGAGTTGCGCGGCGCGGTCGACGATTTCCGCCGCGACGGCCAGATGGTGCGTGAGGACCGCGACCGCGTCGGCGGGCTGTTCGATCTCGCCGAGCTCGAAGTCTCCGACATCATGGTCCACCGCACCAATATGCGCTCGGTCAATGCCGACAATGGGCCGGAAGCGGTGGTGCGCGAGATCCTGCAAAGCCCGCACACCCGCATGCCGTTGTGGAAAGGCTCTCTCGACAACATTGTCGGCGTGCTGCACGCCAAGGACCTGCTGCGAGCGCTGAACGAGGTCGGCAACGACTTTTCCCGGATCGACGTGATGAAGATCGCTTCGAAGCCTTGGTTCGTGCCCGACACCACGACGCTGCAGGAACAGCTCAACGCCTTCCTGCGCGCCAAGGCGCATTTCGCTATCGTCGTCGACGAATATGGCGAGGTCGAAGGGCTGGTGACGCTGGAGGACATTATCGAGGAGATCGTTGGCGAGATCGCCGACGAGCACGATGTAGACATTCAGGGCGTGAAGCAGGAGGCGGACGGTTCCGTGGTCGTCGACGGCACCGTGCCGATCCGCGATCTCAACCGGGCGCTCGACTGGAACCTGCCTGACGAGGAAGCGACCACCATTGCCGGCCTGGTCATCCACGAGACGCAGTCGATCCCCGAGGAAAAGCAGGCTTTCACCTTCCACGGCAAGCGCTTCGTGGTGATGAAGCGCGACAAAAACCGGATCGCCAGAATCAGGATCAGGCCGGCGGGCGAATCTTAAAGGTACCGAGCAGGCCCGCCACATGACGCTCTTTGCCGAGCTTATGCCGCGATCTGGCTCGTAGACCGTTCGTGGATGGTCGCACCGGTTTGAGCGTCAACTGCGACCAGGCTGACCTCGTAGCCCCAGAGGCTGCGGACATGGCGCAGCGTCGCGTCACGGCTGGCCCCTTCGAGCACAACACCATCCTTTACCCTGTGTTGCAGTCGCAACTGCCGGTCGCCGAGCAGGTCGACATCAATCACCTGGATGTCCGGCCGATTCGCTCCAAGGTCGTAACCGTGGGCTAGCTCGGCCCGTATCTTGTGATAGCCACGTTCGTTGTGGATCGAGGCGACTTCGAAATGCGGTTGGTCGGCTCCATCGCCAAGCACGAAGAACCGCCATTTTCGGATCAAGCTCGGGCTGAGGTACTGGCGGATAAAGGATTCGTCGCGGTGGTTGGCCCAGGCCTCAAGCAGGACCTCGCGCCAGTTGCCATGTCCTGCAATGTCCGGGAACCAGTCGCGGTCCTCCGCCGTCGGCTCGGTCGAAATGCGCTGTATGTCCTGCATCATGTCGAGGCCGAGGGCATAGGGATTGATGCCTGAAAACCGGGGATCGTCAAAGGCCGGCTGGAAGATCACGTTCGAATGGTTGCGCAGGATTTCGAGCATGGCACCTTCGCCGATCCGGCCGCGATCGAATAGCATGTTCATGAGCGTATAATGCACGAAGGTGGCGCAGCCTTCATTCATGACTTGAGTCTGTCGCTGCGGGTAGAAATATTGCGCGATGACGCGGACGATCCTGATGATCTCGCGCTGCCAGGGTTCCAGGATCAGGCTGTTCTTCTCGAGGAAATAAAGGAGGTTTTCCTCGGGAAGGTTGAGCGATCTCTTGCGCTCCGCCATCCCTTGATCCTCATTGCCGGACTTGTTTTTGTTCTGCGACGGCGGCAGCGTGCGCCACAGATCGTTGTAGGAGCGCTCTTCGTATTCGAGGCGCTCGCGAAGCCCTTCGCGCTGTCGCTCCGACGAGAGCTTTGGCGGCCGGTGGTAGCGGAACACCCCTTGTTCCATCAGCGCATGGGCGGAATCGAGAATAGCCTCCACTGCTGCAAGGCCGTGCCGCTCCTCGCACCGGGCGATGTAGCCCTTGGCGAAGTCCAGATAACCCAGGATTGCCCCGGCGTCGGTCCATTGCTGAAACAGATGATTGTTCTTGAAGAAATGATTGTGGCCAAGCGCCGCGTGGGCCGTCACAAGGGCCTGCAAGGCCATGGTGTTTTCCTCCATGAGGTAGACGATGCAGGGATTGGAGTTGATGACCAGTTCATAGGCCAGCCCCCGACCACCCTTACGGTAAAGAAGCTCCTGGTGAAGGAAATGTTTGCCGAACGACCAATGCCGATACATCAGTGGCATGCCGATAGATGAGTAGGCGTCGAGCATCTGCTGGGAGGAGATTATCTCCATCTGGACCGGGTAAGTATCGAGATGCAACTCGTCGACCGCGATCGCCTCGATCTCTTCAAAAGCCCGCGATAATTTCTCGAAATTCCAGTCGGAACCGGAAAACAACAAATTCGTTTCGTTGGCTCGCCTGACCATCTCTCTCTCTCAAGCGCTCTTGATGGCCACCGGCTGCCTGGCGAAGAGCCGGTGGAAGACCGGGTAAATATCCGCGGGAGCAGCGATGCGGCTCATCTGGAAGTTGGGCCATTTCAGCTCGATCGTACTGTAGGCGCGCCAAAGCGACGTCCCGTTTTCGGTAGCACCGAATATGTGGCTCTCGCGTTCGTCGATGATCTCGACATAGGCGAAATACTGGCACAGGCGCATGAGCTTGCCGTTCATGAGCTCTATGCATCGCTCGGAATCGGTGGTGAAATTGTCCCCGTCAGAGGCCTGCGCGGCGTAAATGTTCCACTCGCTGGCAGGATAGCGCTGGCCGATAATGCGGTGCATTTCGTCGAGCGCGGTGGAGACGATCGTACCGCCGCTCTGCGTGTTGTAGAAGAACGTGTCCTCATCCACTTCGTGCGCCTCATGGGTATGGCGGATGAAGACGATCTCCGTGCGTTCGTAGCGCCGTTTCAAGAACAGGTGCAGCAGCACGAAGAAGCGTTTGGCCAAGTCCTTTTCGCGTTGGCCCATCGATCCGGACACGTCCATAAGGCAGAACATGACGGCATTGGCATTCGGCACCGGCCGGGCGTCGAAGCGGTTGAATCGGATATCGACCGGATCGACAAAGGCAATTCGCCTGCGCCGTCGCTCCAGCCGGTCAAGCTCGTCGCGTAATTCCGCGATGCGCTGGCGCACCGCCGCGCCGGCCGGGGCCGACTCAAGCGTGACGATTTCCCGGAGGATCGCCTCCAGTTCCTGCTGCGTGGGGCGCCTCAGCGCAATGCGCCGGCCTAGGCTGTTGCGCATCGTGCGGCCGGCATTGATGTTGGTCGGGGAACCAGTTGCCGCGAAGCCGGCCCGGCGCGGCTTGAAGGCAAGGATTTCCTTGAGATTGAGCTTAACCAGGTCGGGCAGTTCGAGATCCTCAAAAAAGAGTTCGAGCACCTCCTCGCGTGACAGCACGAAACGAAAATCGTCTTCCGACGCCGTGTTTCCTGGCGACGACGCCGCGCCGCCCCCATGCGGCTTCGGGAGCAGGTCTCCAGGGGAAAAATGCCTGTTGCCCGGAAGGATGTGTCGGCGCCGTCCGCTGGCCCTGTCATCGTTGAAGCTCGGCTCGGCCGTTTTCCTTTCAGGCATGGGCACGGCGTGCTCGGTATCCACGTCGGCGATCCTGCCAGTGCGGATTTGATCGCGAATGCTCCGCTTCAACTCCTCGCGAGCACGCCTGAGGAAGCGCTGTCGATTGCCAAGGCTCTTGTCCTTGGGGTTCAGGCGACGGTCGATGAAGATCGGCATGGAACCATCCGGCTCTGTCAACCCGCCTTGTTCACCCGCATGTACCAGTCCACCAGCCGGCGTACCTGCCGTTCTGTGTAGCCACGCTCGATCATGCGCTGTACGAATTCGTTATGGCGCTTTTCCGTAACGCTGTCTTGCTTGGAGCCGAAGCTGATCACCGGCAAGAGGTCCTCGACCTGTCCGAACATCCGCTTCTCGATGACCTCGCGCAGTTTTTCATAGCTGGTCCATGACGGGTTGCGGCCGTGGTTTCTCGCGCGAGCGCGCAGAGTGAACTTCACCACCTCGTTACGGAAGTCCTTGGGATTGGCGATGCCTGCCGGTTTCTCGACCTGCGAAAGTTCGTTGTCCAGGATCTCCCGGTTGAGGATCTGGCCGGTGTCGGGGTCCTTGTAGTCCTGGTCCTCAATCCAGGCATCCGCATAGGCGATGTAGCGGTCGAAGAGGTTCTGGCCGTATTCGCTATAGGACTCCAGATAGGCCTTCTGGATTTCGTGGCCGATAAACTCGGCGTAGCGCGCCGCAAGCTCCGACTTGATGAATTCAAGATAGGCCGCTTCCGTTTCCTTCGGGAACTGCTCCCGCTTGATCGCCTCCTCCAGAATGTACATCAGATGCACAGGATCGGCGGCCACCTCCTCATTATCGAAGTTGAATGTCTGCGAAAGGATCTTAAAGGCAAAGCGCGTGCTGACGCCCGTCATGCCTTCATCGACGCCGGCGGCGTCGCGATACTCTTGGACCGACTTTGCCCTGGGATCGACTTCCTTCAGATTTTCGCCGTCATAGGCGCGCATCTTGGTGTAGAGCGGCGAGTTGTCGTGCTCGGCCAAGCGCGTCGAAACTGCAAAGCGGCTGAGGATGTCCAAAACTTCAGGGGCACAGGGGCTGGCGGCCAACTCGCTCTCACGCAGCAATTTCTCATAGATCTGCCTCTCTTCGGTGATCCGCAGGCAATAGGGTACCTTGACCACCAGGATGCGATCGAGAAACGCCTCGTTGTTCTTGTTGCTCTTGAACTGTTGCCATTCCGACTCGTTGGAATGGGCGACGATGATCCCCTGGTAGGGAAAGGCGCCGAAATTTTCAGTGCCGTTGTAGCTGCCTTCCTGTGTCGCGGTCAGCAGCGGATGCAGAACCTTGATGGGTGCCTTGAACATCTCGACGAATTCAAGCAGACCTTGCGTGGTCCGGTTCAGGCCACCGCTATAGGAATAGGCATCGGGGTCGGACTGGCTAAAATTTTCCAATTGCCTGATGTCGACCTTGCCGACCAGGGCCGAGACATCCTGATTGTTCTCATCGCCAGGTTCGGTCTTGGCAATGCCGATCTGGCGCAGCCGCGAAGGCATCAGCTTGACAACGCTGAATTTGGAAATGTCGCCAGACAATTCGTCGAGGCGCTTGGCCGCCCATGGCGAAATCAATCCGTTCAGCCGGCGCCGGGCTATGCCGTATTTATCCTCTAGCAGATCACCCATGTGATCGGGATGGAACAGCCCAAGCGGCGACTCGAAAACCGGGCTGATCTGGTTGCCGACCTTCAGCGTGTAGATCGGGCGCTGCTCCATCAGTTTCTTCAGGCGCTCGGCCAGAGAGGATTTGCCGCCGCCGACCGGGCCGAGGAGATAGAGGATCTGCTTGCGTTCTTCGAGCCCCTGCGAGGCATAGCGGAAATATCCAGCTATGCGCTCGATCGTATCCTCCATTCCATAGAAGTCGGAAAAATGAGGGTAGATCTTGAGGGTCCGATTCGCGAAAATGCGGCCGAGGCGCTCGTCTTTGCTGGTGTCAACCAGTTTTGGTTCGCCGATTGCGTCGACCATCCTTTCGGGCGCCGAAGCGTACATCGATTTGTCTTCCCGACAGGCAAGAAGATACTGTTGGATGCTGACCTCTTCGTCCGCCGCATTGGCATAAATTTCCGAAAAAAGATCGAAGACGTCGGATTGGGTTGCACGCATGATGTTCTGCCCTCGGAGCCGATCTGGATTCCAATCGCCTCATCACCTTCAACTGTCGGAAAGCATTGTTGGTTCCCTTCACATGAAGGAGAGTGGCTGCAATCCGGGTAGAAGGCTTGGGAGGAAACATTCGGAGTGGCTGGAATGGCGGGTTGCCCGGTGCTGCGGCGCTGATGGGCGGCGTTGTCGCCGGCCAGCTATCTCGATGGACACAAGCATCCGCCGACCTTCATCGCCTATTCGCGCGCCGAAGGCCGCGACGACCAATCGAAGGCTTTGCCAAACGCCTGCGCGCCATCGGCACTGAAGTGACGCTGTTCGACGGCAACGCCTACACGCATATGTCGATCAATCACGACTTCGGCGAGGACGGCGACGCGTTGACCGCCGCGATGCTGGCCTTCCTTGAATGGACCGTCGGTTGATCGCCGGATCCCCGCGAGGCGTCCTGGATCAGACCAAAAGCCCCGGCGGGACATTGCCGACCCGGCGCCTACAGGTGCAATTGTTCCTGAATTGTCGATTGGGAAAGAAAATCATGAATGGCGCCGATCTGCTGTGCGACGTGCTCCTGGCCAATGACGTCACGGTCTGCTTCGCCAATCCTGGCACATCCGAAATGCATTTCGTTGCCGCACTGGACCGCAAACCTCAGATGCGTTGCGTGCTCGGCCTGTTCGAGGGCGTGGTGACCGGCGCCGCCGACGGCTATGCGCGCATGACCGACCGCCCGGCAGCAACGTTGCTGCATACCGGACCGGGTCTCGCCAACGGTTTGGCCAACATGCACAACGCAAGGCGTGCGCGCAGCCCGATGATCAACATTGTCGGCGACCATGCTTCTTACCATCTGCCGCTCGATGCCCCGCTGACCAGCGACATAGAAGGCCTGGCGTCGCCAATGTCGAACTGGGTTGGCCGCGTCAAAGGGCCGGCCGATATTGTGCCGGCCGCAGAGGCGGCTTTCCGCGCCTCACTCACGCCGCCTGGCGTCACGACGCTGATCCTGCCTGCGGATGCCGCCTGGGGCGAAGTTGCTGCGATTTCACCTGGCAAGGTGGAGCTGGAGCCGCCGCCCGCCGTCGACATGGCTGTTGTGCGCACGATCGCCGAAGCAATCCGCGCCGCGCCGGGCCGTGTCGCCATGGTGGTGCGTGGGCAGGCGGCGCGCGCCGATGGACTTGAAATCGCAGGGAGAATCTCATCGGGAAGCGATGTCAGGCTGTTCAGTGAGGTTCTGATCGCCCGCATGCAGCGCGGCCGCGGGCGGTTCGCCCCGACCCGCATTCCCTATCCGGTCGATGCGGCGACGGCCACGCTCCGGGATATCGATTTGCTGGTGCTGGTCGGCGCCAAGGAGCCGGTTGCCTTCTTCGCTTATCCCGGCAAGCCCGGGCGGCTGGTTCGGGACGATTGCAAGGTGCTTTCGCTGGCGGCGCATGGCCAGGATCTGAAAGCGGCGCTGGAGGCGCTGGCCGACGAGCTCGGCATCAAGCCGCCGCAGCAATTCGCCGCCGCAACCGCCTTTCCAGACGAACCGACGCTGAGCGGCAGACTGACGGACGATGCCATCGCGCTGTCGGTGGCGCGCAAACTTCCGGCCAATGCCATCGTCTGCGACGAAGCGGTCACCTCGGCGAGACGGTTCTTCACGCTATCCGCCTTTGCGGCGCCGCACGACTACATGATGGGTACGGGCGGATCGATCGGCGGCGGCATTCCCATGGCTACCGGCGCGGCGATCGCCTGCCCGGACCGCAAGGTGATCAATCTCGAAGCCGACGGCAGTGGCATGTACACGGTGCAGGGACTGTGGACCCAGGCCAGGGAAAAGCTTGACGTCGTGACCATCATCTTTTCCAACCGGACCTACGCCATCCTGCATGGCGAAATGAAGAATGTCGGGGTCAATGAGATCGGCGAGAACGCCAGGCGCATGCTCGATCTCGACCATCCGGCGCTGGACTGGGTTGCGCTGGCCAAAGGCATGGGCGTCGAGGCGGCCCGCGCCGACACGTGCGAGCGGTTCGACGCGCTGCTCGACAGTGCCCTGTCGCGTCCGGGACCGTTTCTCATCGAAGCGGTGATCTGAGGCGGAGAGACTTACCAACGGGTCTTTTCGCCGGGTGCAGCCGGTTCGATTGCCAGCGCATGGACGCCGGCTTGCAGCTCCGCTGCGAGCAATTCGTTGACGGCGCGGTGGCGGTCGATGCGGCTCATGCCGGCAAAGACGGATGAGACGATGCGGACGCGAAAATGCGTCTCGCCGGTGCCGTCATAGGCACCGTGATCGTCGGAGCCGTGGTGGTGATGACCGGCATGAAGGTGGCTTTCATTGACGATCGCCAGCCGCTCCGGCGAAAACGCCTTGTTCAGCTTGTCTTCAATCGTCGCCTGTATGGACATCGCCATCTCCCTTCACCATATCTGCAAGGCGTGATCGGGAAATCGGGATCGATCCCGCCGGGCCGCCTCAAAAATCTGCCATTCGCCCTGCTTTATGCCGCGATTCAGCGGTTAGGGCGATGATCGCGAAAATGTCAATTCTTGTTTCGCACGTGCGAACAGCCCATAAATGGGTGAGATGAAACCGTACCCCAAATATTTCGAGAAAATTCGGGTCCGTCCCGACAAGGATGCGGAGCTGAAGTCGCACTCGCCGATCTGCCAGTGGGACGGCTGCAAGGAGGCCGGTACCCACCGGGCGCCGGTCGGACGCATGAAGGAAGGCGAGTATTTTCAGTTCTGCTTCGATCATGTGCGCGAATACAACAAGGGTTTCAACTACTTCTCCGGCGTGCCGGACACCGAGATAGCCCGCTTCCAGAAGGAAGCGATGACCGGCCACCGGCCGACATGGAAGATGGGCGTCGCCGGCGCCTCGACGCGCTCCTCGCCCGATTTCGCCCAGCAGCGTTCCGGTCGCGCCGGCTATTACAACCGCATGCGCGATCCTTTCGACCTGTTCAAAGGGCCGAAGGACCCGCGCGAGGCGCGCGAACGCAAGGCCAAGCCGCTTGAGGCCAAGGCGCTGGAAACGCTTGGCCTTGATACAAAGGCGACTGGCAAGGACATCAAGGCGCGCTATAAGGAACTTGTGAAGCGCCACCATCCGGATGCGAATGGCGGCGATAGAGGTTCGGAAGACCGGTTCCGCGATGTGCTGCAGGCCTATCGCGTGCTCAAGCAGGCGGGTTTGTGCTGAGCAACCTAACGGTTCGTGTCGTTTTCCAACTTTCATAAGGGTGGAAAAGGCTCTAAGACCGCCCCCGGACAAAATCGATTGCCGGCGAAATCAGGCATTTCGCCCGTGGAGACTTGGATAGAGATGAACAAGGTCGATCGCGACATCGCCAATTTGCCCGACACGACGGTGTCGGTGAAAGACAAATTCGGCTTCGAGTCCAAGATGGTGGTGCCGGCTTATTCGGTGACCTCGGAACATGTGCCGGACATCGATCCGGACTATCTGTTCGACAAGGCGACGACGCTGGCGATCCTTGCCGGCTTTGCCTACAATCGCCGCGTCATGGTGTCGGGGTATCACGGCACTGGCAAATCGACGCATATCGAACAGGTCGCAGCCCGCCTGAACTGGCCCTGCGTGCGCGTCAACCTCGACAGCCATGTCAGCCGTATCGACCTCGTCGGCAAGGACGCCATCGTTGTCAAGGATGGCCTGCAGATCACCGAATTCCGCGACGGCATCCTGCCCTGGGCCTACCAGCACAATGTCGCGCTCTGCTTTGACGAGTACGATGCAGGCCGTCCGGACGTGATGTTCGTCATCCAGCGCGTGCTGGAATCGTCGGGCCGCCTGACGCTGCTCGACCAGAGCCGGGTTATCCGCCCGCATCCGGCGTTCCGGCTGTTTTCGACCGCCAACACGGTCGGCCTCGGCGACACTACCGGCCTCTATCACGGCACGCAGCAGATCAACCAGGCGCAGATGGATCGCTGGTCGATCGTCACCACGCTGAACTACCTGCCGCACGACAATGAGGTGAACATCGTGCTGGCCAAGGCCAAGCACTATCGCGACGGCAAGGGCAAGGACATCGTCAACAAGATGGTGCGGGTCGCCGACATGACGCGCTCGGCCTTCATCAATGGCGATCTGTCGACCGTGATGAGCCCGCGTACCGTCATCACCTGGGCCGAAAATGCCGAGATCTTCGGCAATATCGGCATGGCGTTCCGGCTGACCTTCCTCAACAAGTGCGACGAGCTGGAGCGTTCGGTGGTGGCCGAGTTCTACCAGCGCGCCTTCGGCGAGGACCTGCCCGAGAGCGCCGCCAACGTGGTGCTGGGCTGAGCAGAGCCTCGATGGCGGGTCCGGGCGACAACACGCGCAACAAGTCGAAGACGGGGTCTGAAGCCGACAGCTTCAAGCGTGCCGTCACCGTCTGCATGCGCGCCATCGCCGGCGACAAGGAGCTCGAAGTTGGTTTCGCCAAGGACCGCCCGGCGCTCGCCGGCAGCCGCGCCCGACTGCCCGAACTGCCGAAGAAAGCGTCCAAGACAGATATCGCGATTACTCGTGGCCTGGGCGATTCCATGGCGCTGAAGCGCGCCTGCCACGATCAGCGCATCCACACCAAACTGGCGCCGGAAGGCAAGCTGGCGCGCTCGATCTATGACGCCGTGGAACAGGCCCGCGTCGAGGCGATCGGCAGCCGCGCCATGCAGGGCGTCGCCGACAATATCGGCTCGATGCTGGAGGACAAATACGCCAAGGCCAACCTTGTCGACGTCAAGGACAAGGCCGACGCGCCGATCGAGGAGGCGCTGGCGCTTATGGTGCGCGAAAAGCTGACCGGACGGCCGATCCCGAAGAGCGGCGAACGGCTGGTCGACCTCTGGCGGCCCTGGGTCGAGGAAAAAGCCAAGGCCGATCTCGACGGACTGTCGGCCAAGCTTGGCGACCAGCAGGCCTTTGCCCGCGTCGTGCGCGAGATGCTTGCGTCCATGGAGATGGCCGAGGAACTCGGCGACGACCAGGAAACCGAAGACTCCGAGGACAATGACGACAACCAGCCGCAAGGCGAGGAGCAGAGCGAGGAGGGCGGTGAAGACGATTCCGGCTCCGAGCAGTCGCAGTCCGAGGATGCCGAGGCCTCGGCCGACGACGAACAGTCGTCCGAGACTGAGGCCTCCGACGCCACTGCCGACGATCTTTCCGACGATGACGATGCGGACGCCGAAACGCCGGGCGAGGCGCGCCGTAACGACAACCCCTTCGCCAACCTGCCGAAAGAGATCGACTACAAGGTTTTCACCACCGCCTTCGACGAGACGGTCGGTGCGGAAGAGCTGTGCGAGGAAGAAGAACTCGACCGGCTGCGCGCCTTCCTCGACAAGCAGTTGGCCAATCTCTCCGGCGTCGTCGGCCGGCTCGCCAACCGGCTGCAGCGCCGCCTGATGGCGCAGCAGAACCGTTCCTGGGATTTCGACCTCGAAGAGGGTTATCTCGATCCGGCACGCCTGGTTCGTGTCGTCATCGACCCGATGCAGCCGTTGTCGTTCAAGCAGGAGCGCGACACCAAATTCCGCGACACGGTGGTGACGCTGGTGCTCGACAATTCGGGCTCGATGCGCGGTCGGCCGATCACGGTTGCCGCCACCTGTGCCGACATTCTGGCGCGCACGCTGGAGCGCTGCGGCGTCTCGGTCGAGATCCTCGGCTTCACCACGCGGGCGTGGAAGGGCGGACAGGCTCGCGAGAAGTGGCTGAAGGACGGCAAGCCGCCGAACCCCGGCCGGCTCAACGATCTGCGCCACATCATCTACAAATCCGCCGATCATCCATGGCGCCGTGCCCGGCGCAATCTCGGCCTGATGATGCGCGAGGGCCTGCTCAAGGAAAACATCGACGGCGAGGCGTTGTTATGGGCGCACAACCGGCTGATCGCCCGGCCCGAACAGCGCAAGATCCTGATGATGATCTCGGACGGCGCGCCGGTCGACGATTCGACGCTGTCGGTCAATCCTGGCAACTATCTCGAGCGGCACCTGCGCGCCGTCATCGAGCTGATCGAGACGCGCTCGCCGGTCGAGCTTCTGGCCATCGGCATCGGCCACGACGTCACCCGCTATTACAGGCGCGCCGTCACCATCGTCGATGCCGAGGAACTGGCCGGCGCCATGACCGAGCAGCTGGCCTCGCTGTTTGCCGAGGAAAACGTGCGCGATACACGCCGCGGCGGCTACCGGCGCGCTGGATGATTTTTTTGCGCGGCGGGTTTCGGCAGATGCTCTTCGCGGTCACTGCCTTGTTCGGCATGGCGTTTGCGCCGGCCATCGCCGCCGGCCCAAGCGCGGTCGAGCCGGTCGAAGTCTCGGCGCGGCCGATCACCACCTTCAATATCGGCAGCGCCGACAAGCAGTTTGGGCTGCTGGAATTCGTCGGCGGTCTTGAGATGAACTCGACGACGCGCGATTTCGGCGCGCTGTCGGCATTTCGGTTCGTCAAACCCGGCAGCGATTTCATCGGCGTCGCCGATACGGGCTTCTGGTTCTTCGGCTCGATCACCCATGATGCCGACAAGCGGCCGTCCGGCATCCAGAATTTCCGCATGCAGCAGATGGTCGATGAAAAGGGCCGGCCGATCGACAGGAAATGGGAAGTCGATGCCGAGGGCCTTGCAGTCAAGGACGGCATCGCCACCGTCGGCTTCGAGCGCGATCACCGCGTCGCCCAGTTCAAGATTGACCCCAGCAACATGACGGCCCCGTTCAAGCAACTGAACTTTCTGGTTCCAGCCCGCGAACTGCGACAGAACCGCGGTTTCGAGACCGTCACCCACGCCAATCCCAACGGCCAGCACGAGGGCGGCCTCGTCGTGGTCTCGGAAAAGAGCTTGGACAAGGCTGGCAACATCTATGCCGCCATCATCGAAGGGCCGCACAAGGGCGTCTTCACGGTCAAGCGCAACGGTGATTTCGACATCACTGACGGCGCCTTCCTGCCGGATGGCGACCTGCTGCTTTTGGAGCGCAGTTTCTCGATGGCCGGCGGTGTCAGGATGCGGCTAAGGCGCATCTATGGCGAAAGCGTCGAGAAGGGCGCGGTTGCCGACGGGCCGGTGCTGATGGAAGCCGACATGGGCTACCAGATCGACAATATGGAAGGACTCGACGTCTGGACCCGCGATGACAGAGCGCTGATGGTGTCGCTGATCTCGGACGACAACCATTCGATCCTGCAGCGCAACCTCTATCTGGAATTCATCCTGCACCAGGATTGAGAGACCTAAGGCTTGGTGGCGATCCAGATGACGTGGCGCGCGCCGCGCTTGCCATTGGCGCGCGTCTTCACCTCGTCCACGACAAAGCCCGCCTGCTTGAGCCTAAGTGTGAAGCCGGCATCGGGGCCTTGCGACCAAACAGCCAGCACGCCCCCGGGCCTGAGCGCTGCACGCGCCGCGCCGAGGCCGGCAGCGCCATAGAGGGCGTCGTTGCCCTTGTAGACGATGCCTTCGGGGCCATTGTCGACATCGAGCAGGATGGCGTCCCAGGCTGCCTTGTCGGATCTTATGATGTGCCCGGCGTCGGCTTCGCGAACCGTCACACGGGGATCGTCGAGACAGCCGGCGAAGACCGCCTCCATGGAGCCGCGCGCCCAGGCGATGACGGCGGGGACAAGCTCGGCAACGGTGATGCCTGCGTCGGCGCCCATTTGGGCAAGCGCAGCGCGCAGCGTAAAACCCATGCCGAGGCCGCCGATCAGGATTTTCGGTTGGGCGCGGCCGCCGATCTTTTCACAGGAGAGCTTGGCCAGCGCTTCCTCGGAGCCGCTGAGGCGGCTGTTCATCAGCTCATTGGTGCCGAGCATGATCGAGAATTCGCTGCCGCGCTGCTTGAGGCGCAGTTCCTGTCCGCCGTCAGGCGTTTTGGCCGAGCCGAGCTGGACCCAGGGAATCACGGCCTAGACAGCCACGGCCGGCTGGCTCCAGTGGGCGGCGAGCAGCCGGTAGGGGATCAGGGCCACAACAGCGATGATCAGCTTCAAAGAGAGGTCGCCCAGCGCCCAGGAGACCCAGCGCATGGACTCGACCGGCAGCACGCCTATCAGCGGCGCCGTCTCCAGCGCAAAGCTGTCGTTCGGGCCGGCAAAAGCGAAGGCGGCCGAAAAGGCGATGCTGAAGAACACCAGGGTGTCGAACACCGAGCCGACCAGCGTGCCGACGATCGGCGCGCGCCACCAGCTCTGCCGGCGCAACCGGTTGAACACGGTGACGTCGAGCAATTGCGCGCAAAGGAAGGCCGCGCCGGAAGCTGTGGCGATGCGCACCAGCCGGTCGGCTGATGTCTCGAACTCGATCAGGCCGTGGCGAAACAGGAAGGGCGGGACGAGGATCGAGCAGACTACCGCGGTCATGAAGCCGACAAGGACGATGCGGCGCGCCACGGTCGGCCCGTAGCGGCGGTTGGCAAGGTCGGTGACCAGGAAGGAGAAGGGATAGGTGAAGGCGCCCCAGGTCAGGATGTCGCCCAGCGACAGACCGCCGGCCTGGCCCTGCATCGGGAACTGCACGAGGATGTTCGATGCCACGACGACAAGCGCCATGGCGGCCACAAAGGGCAGATATCGCGAGAAGGAAGTCATTTTTTTATCCTGGTAATGGAACCAGCCAGGCGCTAGCCGAAGTTCGGGTCGCGCTGCCTTAGAAGTTTTGAGCATCGGATTGCTCCGATGCTCAGGGCGGTCGTCCCCCGCCTTGATATCGTTAAGCGGCGGGCTGGTCGGCCAGCTTCTTGGCGATCTGCTTCTTCAACAGGCGCGCGCGCTGCGACAATTCCTTGGCGTCGGCCTTGGCCAGGAAGGCGTCGAGGCCGCCGCGATGCTCGACCGAACGCAGCGCGTTGGCCGAAATGCGCAGGCGCACATTCTGGTTCAGCGCTTCCGAAATCAGCGTCACATTGACGAGGTTCGGCAGGAAGCGGCGCTTGGTCTTGTTGTTGGCGTGGCTCACATTGTTGCCGGTCTGGACTGCCTTGGCAGTGAGTTCGCAGGTGCGGGACATGGTTCTAACCTTCAGTTCTGTCTAGCCTGCCAAACCTTGTTCGCCCGCGCCGGGTGGCGCGCGGTTTCAGTCAGGCGGCCTTATGGAAAAGTTGGCGTTCCTTAGTTGCATTTCGCCAATGCGTCAAGCTCCGGCTTGCCCACGACTGTGACGGGCGTTTCACATAAAGGCCGGAATTCAGCCTATAAGCGGTCGGACAGGGACATTTCAAGCCGGAGTCGCCCGCCTCCGGTTAAAAAAATCAAGGACCGAGCCCGCCATGCTTCGCCCGTCACATGCCGTTGTCGCCATATTTGTCGCCGCCTTGCCAACATCAACCCTTGCCGCCGCGCCCGCAGCCACCGCACAGTCCTTCAAGGGCGAATACACGGTGTCGTTCCTGGGCCTTTCCGTGGCCAAGGCGACATTTTCCAGCCACTACGAAGGCGATAGCTATTCCATAGACGGCACCGTCTCCAGCGCGGGTCTCGCCACCTTGTTCGACGACACGAGCGGCACGATCTCGTCAAAGGGCAAGATCCTGGGCAAGCAGATGCAGCCGCAGGTATTTCGCGCCGATTATAAGTCCGGCAAGAAGGCTTCCATGGTCGATATCCGCTTTGCCAATGGCGCGGTGACCGCCACCCAGATCATTCCCGAGCCGAAAAAGCGCAATCCCAAAAACTGGATACCGCTGGGCAGCAACGATCTGGCATCGGTGCTCGATCCGATGGCGGCTACCGTCATCCATGCTGACAGCCTCGACCAGGTCTGTGGGCGCAAGGTGAAATTCTATGACGGCGAGATGCGCGCCGACCTGACGCTGACCTACGCCTCGAAAGGATCGATCTCGGTCAAGGGCTACAAGGGCGACACCGTTACCTGCAAGATGAGCTTCGAGCCGGTGGCAGGCTACCGCAAGGGCCGCAAGGCGCTGAATTACCTGAAGAAGAAGAGCCAGATGATGGTGACGTTTGCACCGCTCGGCCAAACCGGCATATATGCGCCGATCCACGCCACGGTCGGGACGCAGATCGGCACCTTGACTGTCAGCGCGGGGCGGTTCGAAGCTACTGAATAGACGCGCCCACCCGAATAGAATGGGGCGAGTCGCCGGAGACGGGCATGGGGCGCGCAACACTGATCGGTTTCTCGGCGGTCGCCATGTGGGCGCTGCTGGCGTTGCTCACCGATGCGTCGGGCGCCGTGCCGCCATTCTTGCTCTCGGCCATCACCTTCACCATCGGCACCGCCGTCGGGTTGGTTGCCCGGCTGTTCATGCCGGCGACCGATAAAAGCCTGAAGATCCCACGCCAGGTCTGGGTGATCGGCATTGCCGGACTGTTCGGCTACCATTTCTTCTATTTCACCGCGCTGCGCAACGCGCCGGCGGTCGAGGCAAGCCTGATCGCCTATCTGTGGCCGCTGCTGATCGTGCTGGGATCAGCGCTGATGCCGGGCGAGAAGCTGGCCTGGAACCATGTCGTCGGCGCGCTGCTCGGGCTCGCCGGGACCGTGCTGATCGTCACCAAGGGTGGCGGCCTCGCCTTCGATGCTCGCTACACCTTCGGCTATGCGATGGCGGCCGTCTGTGCGCTGCTGTGGTCGTCCTATTCACTGCTGTCGCGGCGCTTTCCGGCGGTGCCGACCTCGATCGTCACCTGGTTCTGCGCCGCCACGGCAGCCCTGTCCCTCATCTGCCATCTTCTGCTGGAAAAGACGGTGCTGCCCGATGGCCCCGGCCAGTGGCTGGCGGTGGTTGGTTTGGGGTTGATGCCGGTGGGTGCCGCCTTCTACGCCTGGGATATCGGCGTCAAACGAGGCAACATCCAGGTGCTCGGCGCGGCAAGCTATGCGGCGCCACTGCTGTCGACATTGGTGCTGATCGCGGCGGGCGTTGCCGAGCCGTCGCTGCGTATCCTGGCTGCCTGCGTACTGATCACCGGCGGCGCGGCGCTGGCGGCGAAATCGTTGTTCCTGCGCAAGGCGGCAACTGGCGGGGCAAGCGCATGACGATGCCGTTTGCCGGCGGCATCGACGCCAACGCAAATGCAACATTGATTTTTTCGCTGGTGGCGGCAGTGATCTACGCCTTCACCCTGGATATGCGGCCGACGCTGGCCCGCTCGGCGGCAAAGACGCTGGCCGTGGCCATGCTTGCGGCACTCGCCTTCATGCAAGGTGGGCCACTGTTGCTCGTCGTCGCACTGCTGCTCAGCGGCGTCGGCGATGCCTTCCTGTCGCGTGACGGCGAAAAGGCCTTCCTCGGCGGGCTGGCCAGCTTCCTTGCGGCGCATGTCCTCTATGTGCCGCTCTTCCTGCTCGGCGGCGGCGGGCTGGATGTGCTCAGCACCGAGACATGGCGCGGCGCCATCGCGCTTGCCATGGCGGCCTTCGCAGTCGTCATGCTGGCGGCGCTCTGGCGCCGTGTCAGTCCCGGCCTGCGGGTGCCGATCGCCATCTATATCGCGGCCATTCTGGCGATGGGCATCTCGGCGTTGACGCTCGCCAATCCGTGGGTCATCGGCGGCGCTGTTATGTTCATGGCATCGGACGGGCTGCTTGCCGCGGAGAAATTCCTGGTTCCGGCAATAGCACCCTATCGCGCCGGCATCCGTTATGCGGTCTGGGTGCTCTACTATGCCGCCCAACTCTGCATAACTCTTGGTTTTCTTCTGGCCTAAGGCTGCCAGCCCGGCTCGGCCATTTCAAACGCGGCGAAGTCGAAGCCCGGCGCCACGGTGCAGCCGACCAACGTCCATTCGCCGAGGCTGCGCGCCGATTGCCACCAGCCGGCCGGCACGACGATCTGCGGCCGCTCGCCCGCCGCAAGCTCAATGCCGAGCACCTGCTCGATCACCTGGTTAAGCATTGGACTACCTTCCTCGCACATCGACAGCGCCAGCGGCGCTCCGGCATGGAAGTGCCAAACCTCGGCCGCGTCCTTGACCCGGTGCCAGGCCGAAATCTGGTCCTGTTCAAGGAGGAAATAGATCGCCGTCGAATGGCCGCGCCCGGCGCCGTCGCGAAAGGTCTCGGCATACCAGCCGCCTTCCGGATGTGGCTTGAGGCCGAGCGTGGCGATGATTTCAGCGGCGCTGGTCATGGCTGATCCCGGAATGATGCTCAGAAATTGTCCTTGCGCTTGCGGATTTCCGCGAACACTTCGGCGTCGGAGGCCGCCTCCATACCGAGATGCTTGCGGATCGCCGGGTCGTGCCAGCGCAGGAACGGATTGGTCGACAATTCCTCGCCGATCGTGGTCGGCAGCGTCGCCTTGTTGTCGGCGCGCAGGGTCTCGATCTTGGCGGCGCGTTCTTTCAGCGCCGAATTGGTCGGGTCGACGGTCAACGCAAAGCGGGCGTTCGAAAGCGTATACTCATGGCCGCAATAGATGACCGTGTCGGCCGGGAGTGCGGCGAGCTTCTTCAGCGACTCATACATCACCGGCGGCTTGCATTCGAACAGCCGGCCGCAGCCGAGCGCGAACAAAGTGTCGGCGGTGAACGCCACTTTCGAGGCCGGAAAATGATAGGAGACATGGCCCGCTGTGTGGCCGGGCGTGGCGATGACATCGATCCGCTCACCGCCGAGATGGACGACCGAGCCTTGCCCGACGGTCTCGTCGATGCCGGGGATCTTTTCCTTTTCCGCCTCCGGTCCGACGATGCGCAGCTTGAAGCGCTCCTTCAGCGCCAGATTGGCCTCGACATGGTCTACATGGTGGTGGGTGGTCAGGATCATCGTCGGCTTCCAGCCGGTACGCTCGATCGCGGCAATGATCGGCGCTTCTTCGGGCGCGTCGATAATGGCGGTCTCGCCGCTTTTCGGGTCATGCACCAGCACGCCGAAATTGTCGCTGCGGCACATGAACTGTTCGATTTCGACGGGCATTGGCATCTCTCCATCTGTTGGCGCAGACATAGGGCGCTTGGCCGCCGATGTCACTCTAGCTTTGCAGAACGTGCCGGCTTTGTTGAACTTGGGCGGCATCGCAGCTACCGTCCCGCGCATGCATTCCGATATCGTCGATCTCCGCTCCTTCTATTCGACCACGCTCGGCCGCCTGGCTGAACGCTCGATCACCATGGCGCTGTCCTCAATATGGGCAACAGTGCCCAATGAGCGGCTGGTCGGGCTCGGCTATACCTTGCCGTGGCTGGAGCGGTTCGGCACCGATGCCGAGCGGGTGTTTGCCTTCATGCCTGCCACGCAAGGGGCCGTCGTCTGGCCGGCGAACGGACCGACGGCGACGGCGCTGGTCTTCGACGAGGAATTGCCGCTGGTCGATTCCTGCATCGACCGCATGCTGCTCGTGCATTCGCTTGAACATGTCGAAAACCCGCGCGAGACGCTGAACGAGATCTGGCGGGTGCTGTCGCCGGCAGGGCGCGTCGTCATCGTCGTGCCCAACCGGCGCGGTGTCTGGGCGCGGTTCGAGCACACGCCGTTCGGCAATGGCCGGCCGTTCTCGCGCGGCCAGCTGACAGAATTGCTGCGCGAGGCGAATTTCACACCGGCTTCCTGGTCCGACGCGCTGTTCTTCCCGCCATCGCCGCGGCGCTTCATGATGCGGTTCCACAATGTGCTGGAGCGCGCCGGCCGGCGGTTCTGGCCGATCTTTTCCGGCGTCATCGTGGTCGAGGCGCAGAAGCGGCTCTATCAGGGCGTGCCGGTCGCGCAGCGCGCCTCGCGCCGTGTCTTCGTGCCGGTACTGTCACCGCACGGTGCGACGCGGCTTGGCCGCCGGGCGGAAGGGGTGACATCGACGACGCGTCAGGTGACACCTTCGTGATCATCATGAAAACTGGTGTTGCGTGGGTTTTTCCCACCTATCTGTCGCAGATGCATTCGCGGTCCGTTTGAGCGGCGGATGCCTTCAAGTCTCTCCATCTGGTTTCAGCAACGCTTCTGAACGCAAGGACCTCGTGCATGGCTGATCAACCGGACAAGTCCGCCACCGCTCAGCCGGTAACCGTCGAAGCCAGCAGCCTGCGCGATCAGGTGGCGACGATAAAACGGGCGCTGATAGGCTCACCGGTGCGCAAGTGGCTGGTCTGGACGTCGGTCGGCATTATGGCGGTCATCGTCGCGACGTCGATCGGCCAGGTTCTGCTCAACCGCTGGAACCAGCCTTTCTACGATGCGCTGGCGCGTCGCGACATGGCGGCCTTCCTGCATCAGCTGATGATCTTTGCCGTGATTGCCGGCACGCTGCTGCTGCTCAACATCGCTCAGACCTGGCTCAACCAGATGATCCGGCTGAAGCTGCGCGAGGCGCTGACGCTCGACCTGATCGACCAATGGATGCGGCCGGCGCGGGCCTTCCGGCTCGCCAATGCCGGCGCCATCGGCGTCAATCCCGACCAGCGCATGCAGCAGGATGCTGCGCATCTGTCCGATCTGTCGACGGACCTCGGCGTCGGCCTGCTGCAATCCTTCGTCCTGCTGGTGTCGTTCGTCGGCGTGCTTTGGCAACTCTCGTCGGGCTTCGTCTTCCACATCAACGGCTGGTCGCTGGCGATACCGGGCTACATGGTCTGGGCCGCGTTCCTCTATGCCGGCATCGCCTCCTGGCTGAGCTGGCTGGTCGGGCGGCCGCTGATCCGCCTCAACAGCGACCGCTACACCCGCGAGGCCGAGCTGCGTTCCGGGATGGTGCGCGTCAACGAGAATGTCGACGCCATCGCGCTCTATCACGGCGAAGCCGATGCCAAGAGACGGCTCGAAATCGACCTTGGCACGGTGCTGGGCGCGATGCGAAACATCTACAAAGCGCAGATCAACCTGTCCTGGGTGACCGATACCTATGGCTGGATCACCGTGGTGGCGCCGATCCTTGTGGCATCGCCGGTCTATTTTTCAGGCGATATCAGCTTTGGCGGGTTGATGATGGCGGTCGGCGCCTTCAACCAGGTGCACTCGTCGCTGCGCTGGTTCATCAACAATATCGGCGGCATCGCCGACTGGCGCGCCACGCTGATGCGCGTTGCCGACTTCCGCATTGCGCTCGATGAAACCGATGTGTTGCACGACAAGGAAAAGCGCATCGAATTCGGCGATAACGCCAATGGCAGCCTGACCTTCGAGAAGCTCCAAGTGGCCTCGCCGGAGGGCTGCACCAAACTTTCAGACAGCCATGTCGAGATCCATCCCGGCGAGCGCGTCATGATCACCGGCGACCCAGGCGCCGGCAAGACATTGTTCTTCCGCGCCATTGCCGGCCTTTGGCCCTGGGGCAGCGGGCGGATCGGCTTGCCGGCCGGAGAAACGCCGATTTTCGTGCCGCGTGTTCCGTATTTTCCTGCCGGCACGTTACGCGAAGTGCTGCATCCGAATGCCTCGGCGCCGGCTGGCGATGCTGATTTTGGGGCGGTGCTGGCCGAGGTCGGCCTCGAGCGGCTGTCATCCTCGCTCGACCGTTCCGCACGCTGGGAGCGTGAACTCAACGATGACGAACAGCGGTCGCTGGCCTTCGCCAGACTGGCCTTGCGGCAGCCGAAATGGGTGATCATCGACGAAGCGATGGACGCGTTCGATGGTCCTTCGCTGCGAAGGGTACTGTCCATGCTGGAGAAACGCCTGCCGGAAACCGCGATCCTCAACATCGGGCGCGGACTGCACAATGGTCATTTCTTTCCACGCGCATTGAACATCGTGAAGGATACGGGTGCTGCGCCACTGAAACCCGCCCGAGTCAGGACCGGCGCCATCGACCCGCCGCCGAAAGCGGCCGTGCGGCGAAAGAAGTAGAAGGGGCTTTATTTCGCCGCGATCGCGGCGAAGATTCACGGGTCGAAACATCCGTGGTGCGGCCATGCTCGATGCGCTCAGCCTGCTTGCCTGCCTTGCCTGCACCACGCCCGTGGCTGCCCCGGCCGTTGCCGTGGATGTCGAACTGGTGCTGGCCGTCGACATCTCACAGTCGATGGACGAGAGGGAGTTCGCGCTGCAGCGCGCTGGCTATGTCGAGGCGCTCAGGCATCCCGATTTCATCAAGGCCGTGCGCTCGGGAACCACCGGGCGCATCGCGCTTGCCTATTTCGAATGGGCGGGCGTCGTGCGCGAGGATGGCGTCATCGCCTGGCAGGTGATCGACAGCGCAGAGAGCGCCAGCGCCTTCGCCGACAAAATAGAAGCGCGGCCGTTCCGCAGCTTTCGCGGCACCTCGATTTCCGGTGCGCTTGCCTTCGGCGCCGGGCTGTTCGAGGGCACGGGGTTCGATGCGCCACGCAGCGTCATCGACATTTCCGGCGACGGTCCCAACAACACCGGGCCGCCCGTCGCCACGACACGCGATGCCGCTGTAGCCAAGGGTATTGTCATCAACGGCCTGCCGATCCTGATCAGCCCGTCGCCGACCTTCAGCCATCTCGACCAGTATTATGACGACTGCGTCACCGGTGGGCCCGGCTCCTTCGTGTTGCCGATCTATGCGGCCTCGGAATTCGCCACCGCCATACGCCGCAAGTTGATCCTGGAGGTGAGCGGCATCGCCGATGCGACCGTGGTCCCGATCGATGCCGCCGCACCCATGGACTGCCTGCAGGGCGAACGCGACCGGCGGCTATATTCCGACCCATATCTGCCGGAACTCGACAAATGAGGTTTGAGGCAGTTCGGAGGGGAAAGCCGCTGCGCGGCTTGTCGGCAAACTTCAGGCCGGCCGTGCACCGTATTTGTCGCGAAATTCGGCATAGAGATCGCGGCGCCAGCGCCGGCCGCCGACATAGCCACGCAACAGCTGCGGCAGCGAATAGCCAAGCGCCTTCGACGACCGGTTGGCCATATAGCCGGAGAACGCCTGCGAAACCCTGCCCTTGAGTGCATCGGCGATGAGCTGCCGGGCGATCATGTAAGGCGGAATGTAGGGGTAGCGGTCGGCGATATAGGGGTGCTTGTCGATCAAGCTCGCATAGGCTTCGACATAGCCGTCCCGGCGACCGGAGATCGAATTCTCCGAGTTGTACTTTTTCCAGTCGATCACTTCGGACAGCTGCGCGCCGCTGCGACGGGCAAAGCGCAGCAACAATTCGCGATCCTGCATGCGCGTGACGTCACTGTCGTAGCCGCCGATGGCCAGCAGCGACTCGCGCCGGGCGGTGATTGCCGACCCGGCAATGAAGATGGTCTGCGCGACAAGGGCCCGCTCCAGCGAGTCGCGGCTCAGCAGCGCTTCGCGGTTGACGCAGTTGGTGCGGCGATTGCCCTTCAGCGACACGAAGGAACTGATCAGCACTTCGAGCGAGGGATTGTTGTCGAACTGCTCCAGCGTCCGCGCCAGGCGATCCGGCAAATAGACGTCGTCGGAATCGAGGAATGTCACCACCGGCGCCTGCGCCCGCTCGATGCCGGCATTGCGGGCGGCATTGGCGCCGCGCCATTTCGAGCCAACATAGATCAGCCGTGGATCGCGGATTTCGGCAAGTGCGGCTGCCGTACCGTCGGTCGAGCCGTCATCGACGACAATGTGTTCGAACCGGGGAAAATTCTGCGCCAGCACGCTCTCCACGGCGCGCACCACCTTGCTGCGGCGATTGTGCGTCGGTGTGATCACCGAGATCAGCGGAGCGAGGTCGGTTGCCTTGGACATGTTGCTTCGATTGTGCCCCGAAATGCCTGGAGGCCGGAGGTGTTGATGGTCGCCGTCCAAGCCTTACCCCGGGATGGAATTCGATTCGACGCTACAAAAAACCAGCGGCAATGTCATCACAAACTGTTGAGCCAGGACGCCGGTAAGCCGGCCGATTACTCCAGACGTAATCGACCGATGGCCATCATGTCTGCAGATTGCGCCAACGAAGCCGGTCGTCGGGCTTCGATCTCACAGGGAGTTCAGCCGTGGCCGCCTACGCCGTCGCCCATATGCGTCAAGTCACAATGGGCCCGCAGATTGTCGAGTGTCTGCAGAGGATCGATGCCACATTGGGCCCGCAGATTGTCGAGTGTCTGCAGAGGATCGATGCCACATTGGAGCCGTTCGGCGGCCGCTTCCTTGTCCACGGCGGCGACATGGACGTGGCCGAAAACGAATGGCCCGGGCATCTGATCGTCATCGAATTTCCGGACAGGGGGAATGCGTGGGGCTGGTACGATTCATCAGCCTATCGGGAGATTCTGGCCTTGCGAACCGACAACTCCCACGCCGATGTGATCATCGCCGATGGCGTTCAGCACCCGCACAAGGCGACGGACGTGCTGGAATAGGGGCAAACTACCGCTTCAGCAAGAACACCGCTTGCTGGCCGAAGAAATTCCAGAACCACCATGGCATCGACAGGCCGATCTTCTGGCCGTTGCCGTCGAGCGCGGTGGCTTTCTCGACCGAAGCGCCGAGTTCCTCGACCAGATTGACGAAGTCGCGGATGGTGCAGAAATGGATGTTGGGCGTGTCGTACCAGGAATAGGGCAGGTCCGCGGTCACCGGCATCCGGCCCTTGACGAACAGCGACAGCCGCACCCGCCAGTGGCCGAAATTGGGGAAGGAGACGATGGCGCGGTTGCCGATTCGCAGCAGCTCGTCGAGCACCAGCTTCGGGTTGCGGGTCGCCTGCAGCGTCTGAGACAGGACGACGAAGTCAAAACCCTTGTCCGGATAGAATTCGAGGTCGGTATCGGCATCGCCCTGGATGACCGAGAGACCGCGCGCCACGCATTCATTGACTCCGCGCTGTGACAGCTCCAGCCCGCGGCCGTCGACCTGCTTGGTCTCCTGCAGGAGTTCGAGCAGCAGGCCGTCGCCGGAGCCGACATCGAGCACCCGCGACTGCGGCGGTATCAGGTTGGCCACGACTTCGAGGTCGACGCGCTGGCTGCCATTGACGCTCATGAGGCGAGCCCCCTTGCGCGGGCCGCCGAGCCGATGAAGCCCTTGATGGCGGCAAACAGTTCGGGTTCATCGAGCAGGAAGGCATCATGGCCGCGGTCGGTGTCGATCTCGACGAAGGAGACGGAGGCGCCGGCGGCGTTGAGCGCATGCACGATCGAGCGGCTCTCCTCGGTCGGGAACAACCAGTCCGAGGTGAAGGACACCAGGCAGAAGCGGGTCTTGGTCCCGGCAAAGGCATCGGCCAACCGGCCGCCATGGTCGGCAGCGAGGTCGAAATAATCCATCGAACGGGTCATGTAGAGGTAGGAGTTGGCGTCGAAGCGGTCGACGAATGTCATGCCCTGGTGGCGCAGATAGCTTTCGATCTGGAAGTCGGCATCGAAACCGAAGGTCAGCGCTTCGCGGTCCTGCAGATTGCGGCCGAATTTCCGATGCAGGGCGGCTTCCGACAGATAGGTGATGTGGGCGGCCATGCGCGCCACGGCGAGCCCCTTTTCCGGGCGCTTGCCGTGCTCGAAATATTTGCCGCCATGCCAGTCCGGATCAGCCATGACAGCTTGGCGGCCGACCTCGTGGAAGGCGATGTTCTGCGAGGAATGGCGTGCGCCTGTGGCGATCGGCAGGGCCGAGAAGACGCGCTCGGAATAGCATGACGCCCATTCCAGCACCTGCATGCCGCCCATCGAGCCGCCGAGCACGCAAAACAGCTTTTCGATGCCGAAATGGTCGACCAGCATCAGTTGCGCCCGCACCATGTCGCGGATGGTGATGATTGGCAGGTCGAGGCCGTAGGGCTTGCCGGTGGCGGGATTGGTCGAGGCCGGACCGGTGGAGCCGAGGCAGCCGCCGATGACGTTGGAGCAAATGACGAAGAAGCGGTTGGTGTCGATGATCTTGCCGGGACCGATCAGCACTTCCCACCAGCCGGGCTTGCCGGTCACCGGATTGGTGCTGGCGACATGCTGGTCGCCGGTCAGCGCGTGGCAGACCAGGATGGCGTTGGTGCGGGCATCGTTGAGGGCGCCATATGTCTGGTAGGCGATCTGGAACGGCGACAAAAGCGTGCCGGCGTCGAGCTTCAGCGGCTTGTCAGGGCCAAAACGCAACACAGGGCTCGACGGGTTGTCGGCCTCGTTGTTGGTTTTTGTAGCGCGGAGCGCGGCCATGTGACTCTCCTTGCCCGCCGTCAGGCAATAAAAAACCGGCAATGCGATCGCCGGTTACGTCACGCAAACGGCCCTTTAGCGAGTTGTTTAACGTGGCTGCAAGCCGACCGGCCAAATCACCACGGAACTGTTGCGTTCTTCTAGAACTCGTGCGGCCCGGCGTCAACGGCCAGCTATTGCCCGCCTCTCGACATTCGCGGCTACGGCTTGTATTTCCGCTGCGGCCTCCGGACGGAGGCATTCTCGATGGATTTGCGACATGGACAAGACAGCGGACAAGGCACGGCCGACGCCCCGCGCGGGCATTATGGACATCGATGCCTATGTGCCGGGCAAGAGCACGGCACCGGCCGGCGTTGCCAAGGTCCATAAATTGTCGTCGAACGAGAACCCGCTCGGCCCGTCGCCGAAGGCGATCGAGGCCGCGCGCGAAGTGGCTGGCAAGCTCGATGTCTATCCCGACGGCACCGCCCGCCGGCTGCGCGAGGCGATCGCCGAGGTGCATGGCCTCAACCCGGCAAACATCATCTGCTCCAACGGTTCCGACGAGATTTTGGGCCTGCTGGCGCAGACCTATCTGGCGCCAGGCGATGAGGCGATTTTTACCGAACATGCCTTCATGGTCTACAAGATCTACATTCAGTCGGCGGGGGCCAAGCCGGTTGCTGTGAAGGAAACCGAGGAGCGCGCCGACGTCGACGCGATCCTGGCCGCGGTGACGCCGCGGACCAAAATCATCTTCCTCGCCAATCCCAACAATCCGACCGGCACCTATCTGCCGTTCCAGGAGGTCCGCCGCCTGCATTCCACGCTCCCGGGCAACGTGCTTCTGGTGCTCGACGCGGCCTATGCCGAATATGTCAGGCGCAATGACTACGAGGCCGGCATCGAGCTGGCGGGCAGCGCACAGAATGTGGTCATGACCCGCACCTTCTCCAAGCTCGGCCTTGGCGGCGCGCGCATCGGCTGGATGTATGGCCCACTGCACATCGTCGATGCCATCAACCGTATCCGCGGCCCTTTCAACGTTAACGCAACAGCGATCGAGGCCGGCATTGCCGCCATCCGCGACCGCGCCCATGTCGAGCGCAGTTCGTTGCACAACGAGACCTGGCTTACCTGGCTGAATGAAGAGCTGACGAAGCTTGGGCTGCGCGTGACGCCCAGCGTCGGCAATTTCGTCCTCATCCACTTTCCCGACGACAAGAGGCATTCGGCTGAGGCGGCGGACGACTACCTCACCCAGCGCGGCTATATATTGCGGCGCGTTACCGGCTATGGCTTTCCCAATGCGCTTCGCATGAGCGTCGGCACCGAAGAAGCCAATCGCGGCGTCATCGATGCCCTCACGACATTCCTGAAAAGCTGAAACAATGACATTACCGATGTTTGAAAAGATCGCGCTGGTCGGCATCGGCCTGATTGGCTCGTCGCTGGCCCGCATCATCCGCCGCGAGGGCCTGGCCCGCCATGTCGCCATCGCGACGCGCAGCCCGGCCACGCTGGCACGGGCGAAGGAGCTCGGTCTTGGCGAGAGCTACACCACCGACGCCAGGGAAGCGGTCCGCAATGCCGACCTGATCATCGTCTCGGTGCCGGTGGGATCGTCGGGCGAGGTGGCGCAAGAGATCGCGCCGGCGCTGAAAAAAGGCGCCATCCTCACCGATGTCGGTTCGACCAAGGCCTCCGTCATTGCGCAAATGCAGCCCTATGTGCCGGAAGGCGTGCATTTTATTCCGGGGCACCCGCTGGCAGGTACGGAGAAATCGGGCCCGGATGCGGGTTTCGCCGAGCTGTTCGAAAACCGCTGGTGCATCTTCACGCCGCTGCCGGGAACCGATCCGGCCGCGCTGGAAAAGCTGTCGGAATTCTGGCGGCGCTGCGGCTCCAACATTGACACGATGGACCCGCAGCATCATGACATGACGCTGGCCATCGTTTCGCATCTTCCGCACATCATTGCCTACAACATCGTCGGCACGGCCGACGATCTGGAATCGGTGACCAAGTCGGAAGTGATCAAATATTCGGCTTCCGGTTTCCGCGACTTCACCCGTCTGGCCGCCTCCGACCCAACCATGTGGCGCGACGTGTGCCTGCACAACAAGGATGCCATCCTGGAAATGCTGGCGCGCTTTTCGGAGGACCTCGCCTCGCTGCAGCGGGCGATCCGCTGGGGCGACGGCGACAAGCTGTTCGACCTGTTCACCCGCACCCGGGCCGTTCGCCGTTCGATCATCGAGGCCGGCCAGGATATCGACGTGCCGGATTTCGGCCGCCAGGCGGTCGAGCACCCGGTGAAAAGTTAAATCTGTTTCAGACGGGCCAGGTCGCCGCGACCATGGCCATTGCCTCGTCCCTGTTTGGCGTCCCCAGCCGGCCGCCGAAGCGCTGGCATTTGAGCGCGGCCGCCGCGCTGGCAAAGCGCAACGCCTGCTCGATCGGCATGGTTTCCGCCAACGCGACAGCAAAGGCGCCGTGGAAGACGTCGCCGGCGGCAAGCGTGTCGATCGCCTTGATCTTCGGCGCCGCGATGTGGCGCACGCATCCGGCGGACCGGTCATGCCACCAGCTTCCCGCGGCGCCGCCGGTAACCGCCACGAAGGCATCGGTGCGGCTGGCGAGGTCGGCACAGGCGGTTTCGGGGTCCAGCGCATGGCCGCAGACGATGCGTGCCGCCGTCTCCGAAGCGACGATGTGCGATGCCAGCGGCAGCAGGCGCTCCAGCACCTCAACCGGCGCCGTGTCGGCGTCGAGGATGGCGGGACGGCCGGCGCTGCGCGCGGCGGTCAAGGCAAGAGCGGCGGCGCCCGGCCAGCGCACATCGACCAGCACGGCATCGAAGCCGGAAAGATCGGCGACAGGCACCGCCTCGGGGTCGGCCTGCGCCTTTGGGTCGTAGAAGGGCACGATGATGCGCTCGCCATGAGCGTCGACCAGGATCGCGGCCAGCGCCGAGCGGGCGCCTTCGACGCGGCGGACAAAGCCGCAATCGACGCCCTCGGCCTCGATGCCGGCCAGCAATTGGTCGCCGACGGCATCGTCACCTGCACTTGCCCACAGGAACACCTCGGCGCCGAGACGGCGGGCGGCGCAGGCAGCACTTGTCGCCATGCCCGAGGCGATCTGGATGCCGTCCGAGGCGATGAACTTGCCCTGATGCGTGGGCAGGGTTTCGACGCGCAGGATGGTATCCAGCGTCAGCGCGCCAACGCTCAGCAGTTTCACCGGTCGGTTCATGCGTCGGCTTGCTCGAGCATGATCTCTCCCCAAAAGCCGTTGCCGCTCTTTGCGATCATGCTCTATCTCTTTGTTTTAACGCAATTCCGGACGGAAAACTGCTCACACTTTTCCTGGAATTGCTCTAATCGAGCGGCTTGATCTTGCCCAGCGGAATGAAGCCGAGCGAGACCTTGCCCTTCACCACCTTGAGCGGCATCGACGGTTCGTTGCCGAGCAGCGCCAGACCGGCAAAGCCTTGCTCGATCTGGCTCTTCTGCTCGGGGATTGCGGTGGCGAGGATTGCCGCCACGGCTTTGGGATCCTGCAGCTTGATCGTCAGGTCGGCATTGACCTGGCCGTTGGCGTCGACCGACACCGGGCCGGAGACGGTGATGCGCGCGGTTCCCGACGACAGATCGAGCTTGTGGATGCCGACCGCCTGGCCGCGCAGGCTCCTGGCCTGCGTCTTCATCAGCGCGACGCCGTTCTTCAGCGTCGCGTCGCCGCTGCCGTCGAGCGGCGGCAGCACGCGCCCGCCGATCGCGTCGGCGTCGATCTCAAGATCGGTGAAGCTTCCGGTATAGCCAAGGTCCTGACCGTCCGGCCGCAACTCGCCCGCCGCCGTTCCGGCGCTGAACAGTGAAACCGGGTCGGTGTCGTCGGCCGGATCGGTCTGGCCGGACAAGCTCTCGGCCTGCAGCGAAATGCTGCGTGGCAAGGGCCAGGAGAGCTTGGCATTGGCCTGCAGATTGTCCCAATCGATCCATAGCGGCGCCATCCCGGGCACCGAGGTCCGCAGTGGCCCGCGCAACTCGGCGGCGGGCGACAAAGGCCGGATGAGTTCTGCAACGAAGTTGAAGCTGCCTGCCGAGGCGGCAACGTTCCTGGCGTCGTCCTCGTAAGCCAGATTGTCACAGGAGATGGCAAAACGCAGGGGGTAGCCGCTGACGGTGAGGTTGGCGCAGCCGGCCTCGATGCCTTTGTCCTTGAGCGAGGCCACCGCCTTGTCGGCTTCGCTGCTGACGCGACCGGCGACATAGAACCAGACCGCGCTGTAGGCGCCGAACAGCATAACGACCAAGGCAGCGAGCCACATCAGCCGGTGGCGAAACTTCGACGGACGCTCGTCACTTGACGTCATGCTGCGGCTTTCATTAACGCGGGCGTGTTGCGGGTGGACTGTGGCTTACGCAACAAGCAAAAAGAACAGAAGAGCACCGATTCCGATGCGGCGGCGTCACTCTCGTGCAATCAGGCTTGGCGATATGGGCGATTTTTGGGTTTTTGGCTACGGCTCGCTGATCTGGCGACCGGGATTCGCCCATGTCGAGACACGGCGCGCGCGGCTTTACGGCTACCGCCGGTCGCTGTGCGTCTATTCCTTCGTGCATCGCGGCACGCGCCAGCGGCCGGGCCTGGTGCTAGGCCTCGACCGTGGCGGCTCCTGCATCGGGCTGGCCTTTCGCGTGCCCGGCGAGCTGCGCGATGAGGTGCTGACCTATCTGCGCGAGCGCGAATTGGTGACCAGCGTCTACCTCGAGCGTGTGCTCGATGTCAGCCTCGACGGGAATGGGGCGGCCGCGGGAGAGAGAGTGAAAGCGGTCGCCTATATCGTCGACCGCCAGCATGAGCAGTATGCCGGCGGGCTCGACCCCGCGCATGCGGCAGGTGTTATCCGTGGCGCCGTCGGCCAGTCCGGAAACAACGAGGACTATGTGCTCAACACGCTGCAGCATCTCGCGGCGCTGGGTATCAGCGACCACTGGCTGGAAGAGGTGGCGAAGCGGATCGCCTCGTGAGCCAGTAGACCACGGCGAGCCTGCAGGCGAAGCTCTCGCGCCTTTGTGAAGCGCTGGCCCGCTGGAAAAATTGGCTGAGGCCTTTGACCTCGGCGCGGCGAGACCTAGCTTAGCTGCGGCCCGAAGCATTCGGGTCGCCCGCCGCCAGCCCCACGGAGCCCCGTCTTGCAAAAACGCCGTCTCGGTCAAACCGACCTTTCCATCGCGCCGCTGGTCCTGGGCGGCAATGTCTTCGGCTGGACCGCGGACGAGAAGACCTCCTTCGACCTGCTCGACCGGTTCGGCGACGCCGGCCTCAACGCTATCGATACCGCCGATGCCTATTCGCGCTGGGTGCCCGGCCACGCGGGCGGCGAGTCCGAGACCATCATCGGCAAATGGATGAAAAGCCGCGGCAACCGTGACAAGATCATCGTCATCACCAAAGTCGGCTCGGATATGGGACAAGGCAAGAAGGATCTGTCCGCTGCCCATATCGAAAGGGCAGTCGAGGCGTCGCTCAAGCGACTGCAGACCGATGTGATCGACCTTTATCTCTCGCATTGGCCGGACCCGACAACCCCTTATGAGGAGACGCTCGGCGCCTACCAGAAGCTGCTCGCTGCCGGCAAGGTCCGCCATATCGGCGCCTCGAATCTTGACGCCGGCCAGCTGCGCGCCGCGCTCGATGTTGCCAGCCTGCGCGGGCTGCCGCGCTACAGCGTGCTGCAGCCGGAATACAATCTCTACGACCGCTCATCCTTCGACGGGCCGCTGCATGATCTGTGCGTGGCCGAGGATATCGGCGTCATCACCTATTTCAGTCTCGCCAAGGGGTTTTTGAGCGGCAAATACCGTAGCGAGGCCGATCTCGGCAAAAGTGAACGCGGCGGCGGCGTGAAGGCTTATCTCAATGCGCGCGGCATGCGCATTCTGGCCGCACTCGACACCGTCGCGGCGCGCCATTCGGCCAAGCAGGCGGAAGTGGCACTCGCCTGGGTGATGGCGCAGCCCGGCATCACCGCGCCGATCGCCAGCGCCACGACGCTGGACCAGGTCGACAGCCTGGCGCGCGCCGCATCGCTGAAGCTCAGCGCGGAGGATCTCGTGGCGCTGGACAAGGCCAGCGCCTAGCCGCGCAGCTTCGGCACGATCGTTCAAGACGACGGCTGTCCGCCTCGCCACACTGCTCTCCATTATTGTGGAGAAGAGGCAGCATGGCCGCAGACATTCTTTCGCAGGCGCAGCCCTGGCAGCAATTGCTGGCGCTGGTGCTGGCGGCAACCGTCGTCATGGGCAGTCCTGGCCCGGCGACGATCAGCGTCACGGCGATAGGGGCCGCCTTCGGCCTGCGCAATTCGCTTCACTACACATCGGGGATCATTTTAGGCACCGTCGCGGTGCTGCTGGTGGTGGCCACCGGCATCAAGGCTATCCTTACCTCGATGCCGGGCGTAGCGCCGGTGCTGGCGGTCGCTTCCGCCGCCTATATTCTCTACCTCGCCTACAGAATAGCGACAGCGCCGCCGCTGGCCGCGCGTGACAGCAGCGCGGTTCTGCCGACCTTCCTCGGCGGCTTCCTGCTCGCCGTTGCCAACCCGAAAGCCTATGTGGCGATTGCTGCGGTCCTTGCTGGCTCCGCGACCGCAGCCGGCGCCGATGCTCTCGGCATCCCGGCCAGGCTGGCGGTTCTCACCCTGATGATCGTAGCCATCCATGTGCTGTGGCTGCTGGCCGGCGCGGCCTTCGCCCGCACCCTGCGCCAGCCGCTGGCGTCGCGGATCATCAATCTGGCCTTCGCGGCGACGCTGGTGCTGACCACGGCGCTGGCGGCGTGGCCTTGAGCCGGCCCGCAGAAGAGATCAAGCTTTGGTCTTTTTTGTTTTGGCGCGATTCAGGACGGAAAAAACCGCTCACACTTTTCCTGGAATTGCTTTGGCGGCCGCGGCGAGTTCGGCCAGCCGCTTGACCGCCGTCGGCGGCATTTGCGGCGGGTTAGGAGCCTGCGATGCCTCGATTAGCAGCTGGTCGCAGGCGGCTTCCGTATCGCCGATCAGCCGGTCCATGAATTCGTCCTTGCCGAGCCCGGGCGGAATCGGCGGCAGGAAGCGGGCCTTGATGGTACCGGGAAAGCGCAGGAATTTGCGGCGCGGCCAGTAGAGGCCGGCGACATGGGCGACCGGTACCACCGGGACGCCAAGCTGCGTATAGAGCTCGACAATGCCGTATTTGTAAGCCGGCTCGTCGCCTGGCGCTCGGCGCGTGCCTTCGGGGTAGATAATCAGCTGGCGCGGATTGCGCCCCATCTCCTGCTTTGTCGATGCAACGACCTGCTTCAACGCCTTGGAGCGGCTGCCGCGGTGAACCGGGATCATCCGCATCTTCAGGATGTACCAGCCGAAGAAGGGGATCCAGGTCAGCTCGCGCTTCAGGATATAAAGCGGGTCGTGGAGGAACGGAAAGAAAGCGATCGCGTCCCAAAACGACTGGTGTTTCGGCGCCAGGATGAAAGAGCCCTCCGGCAGGTTCTCGACGCCGGTGATGTCGCTCCTGGTGCCGGCGATCTTGTCGTAGAGCCACAGGCTGGTGCGCGACCAGAATTTCGGCACGAACCAGGCGCGATGGCGTGGCGAGAGGAAGTAGTAAGGGGTCCAGAGGACCATCTGGACGATCAGATTGACATAGAAGACGAAGTTGAACGCCAGCGAGCGGATATAGAGCATGCGGGGAAGGGCCCGTTGAGGAGGTGTGCGTTGGTTACACCAAGCGCGGGCAAAAAGGAAACGCCGCAATGGCCTGACATAGGCCGGCTCGCCACTGACTCAAGCCAGTCTCAACTCACCACGTCGCCTGCAATAGCCGCTGCTTCAGCCGCGGAGCGGCGAAATCGAGGAACGCCCTGAGTTTCACCGCCAGCAGGCCTTGGCCGGCATGGACGAGGCTCACCGGCCATGGCTGCGGCTCTAAGGGCCGCAAGACCGGGACGAGCACGCCGGAACGTACTGCGTCCGCGATCTGGTAGGAGAGCACCCGCGTCATCCCGGCGCCTGCAATCGCGGCATCGATTGCAGCTTCCGCCGTGTTGACGCGCAGCCGTGAGCGGATCGGCACGATCAGTTCGCCCTTGTCGCCGGCAAAGCTCCAGCTGGCGAGAGCGGAAGGCCCCTCGAAACTGATGCATTCATGCGCGGCCAGATCGTCCGGCGTCCGCGGCATGCCATGCGCGGCGATATAGGCGGGGCTGGCGCACACGACGCGACGGATCGCGCCGACGCGGATGGCAATGAGGCTCGAAGGCGCAAGCTCGCCGATGCGGATGGCAAGGTCGAGATGTTCCTCCGCCAGTTGGGTTATCCGGTCAGCCAGCGTCAGGCGAATGTTGACTTGAGGATAAGCCGCCAGGAATTCGGTGACGACAGGCAGCACGTGCAAGCGACCAAAGACGACCGGCGCGGTGATGAACAGGTCGCCGGTCGGCGTGCTGTATTCGCCGGCAGCGGTGCGTTCGGCTTCGCCGACCTCGCCGAGGATGCGGCGGCAGGCGGCGAGATAGGCCTGGCCGGCATCGGTCAGCGTGAGCTGCCGGGTCGAACGGTTCAGCAGGCGCGCCTGAAGGTGCTTTTCGAGGTCGGAAACCTTGCGGCTGACCGTTGCCAGTGGAATGCCGAAATGGCGGCCGGCAGCAGAAAGGCTGCCCGCTTCCACCGCGGCGACGAACAGCGACATGGCTTCGAGACGATCCATACTTTCTTCCGGAAATTGGAAGGATAGCTTGCAACTATGCCATCTACATCCAAAACATGGAAGGATCTACCTCTTCGCGTACAATGGCCGTGTTTCGGCCTCGCGGAGGCTTCCATGAATGCTCATACTTTCACCAGCGATGTCGCCTTCACGCCGACGGTCAAGGCGATCCAGACCCGCAAAGGTTCGCGCAAGGGCTATGCCAGCGCCGAGGAGCGCGGCGGATGGCGCGCCCATATGACGCCCGACCTCGCCGACTTCATCGCGGCGCAGACCAGCGTCTTCCTGTCGACGGCAAATGGCGAGGGTCAGCCCTACATCCAGCATCGCGGCGGGCCAGCCGGCTTCCTCAAGGTGCTGGACGAGAAGACCATCGGCTTTGCCGATTTCTCCGGGAACAGGCAGTTCATCACGCAGGGGAATCTCGCCGACAACAACCAGGCATTCCTGTTCCTGATCGACTATGCGCATCGCCAGCGCGTCAAGATCTGGGGCACGGCGCGCGTCGTCGAGGACGATGCCGAGCTTCTGGCAAGGCTGATGCCGCAGGACTACAAGGCGCGCCCCGAGCAGGTCATCTTGTTCACCGTCTCGGCCTGGGATGCCAATTGCCCGCAACACATTCCGCAGCGATTCGAGGCCGCCGATGTCGCGGCCGCACTCGCCGAACGCGACAAGCGGATTGAAAGCCTCGAACAGGAGATTGCGCGGCTGCGTGGCGCGGAAGACGGCACGGCCAAGGGGTAATCGAGCGCCGTCAGAGTCGTCTGTCCAATTCCCAAGGGAAAGCGTACGTGCTTTTCCCGGGAAAACCGCTACACACTTTTCCTGGAATTGCTTTAGTCCTTGGCGGTCGAAACCTCGGCCAGTGCGACGCTGTCGGCAGTCTGGCGGACCGGAACGACGCCGCGCGCAAGCGCCAGCAGGTATTTGCTGTATTCGGTCAGAAGCACGCGTAGCGCTTCCGGCTTGGTCAGCCAGTCGCCATTGTCCAGATTGGTGTTGACCACCGGATAGGGTTCAAGCCTGGCGCCATGCAGCAGGCGGCCCATCTCGAGCAGGCTGCGCGGCATGTGGTAATTGTTGGTGACGAGGATGACGCTGCCATAGGCGTGGCTCTCCACCCATTTAGCGCTTTCCTCGGCATTGCCGATCGTGTCGAGCGCGGCGCGGTCGATGTCGACACAGCAGGAAAACAGCGCCTTGTCGCCGCCGGTAGCAGCCTGCAATTGGCGGCGGCTGGCAGAGGGATGCACGCCTGAGATCAGCAGCCGCTCGCCCTTGCCGGAGGCAAGCAGATCGAGTGCTGCGTCGAGGCGGGCCTGACCGCCGGTCAAGACGATGATCGCATCGGCCTTGGCCGGGTTGGTCGGGGTCGTCATGTGGCTGACCTTGCTGGCGAACCAGCCGAAGCCACCGGCAAACAGGGCCACCAGCAGCAGTAGACAGAGGGAGGCGAGACGCAGGGCGGTGCGCAAACGGCCCAGCCCGGTACGCACACGCAAACGCACCACTGGCATCTGTCCAGCCGTTCCGGTCGACTCCCGCGCGTTCATCATCCTATGGTTAATCCTGAAATGCCTTTTTGGTAAGGAAAAAAGCGCACATTGCGTTACGTCGGTTTTCGATCCGTGATCGTCCCTTCCATTCCTGTCCTTGCCCCCGAACTGTTTTCGCTTCTGCCCTCACGGGTCACCCCGCATCCGGCTGGCGGACATCGATGTCGCTGAGATAGGCGACGACGGTGGCGTGCGAGGTCGCCGCCGTCAGTCCGCCGATCACCAGCACCATCAGGCCGACGCCGAGATAGCCTGCCGATCCGATGGCGAAATTGCCGAACAAAGCGGTGGCCTGGTCGGCCTGCGGCGTTGCCATGTTGCGCGACGACCACCAGGAAAAGACGATGAAAACCAGGATCGCGGCTGCGCCGCCGGCGGCTGCGCCCTTCATCCCGGTGACCAGGAAATGCCAGCGGAATTCGCGCGCGATGAAGCGCGCCTCGGCGCCGACGAAATGCAGCACTTCGATGATATGGCCGTTACCCGCCATGGCGCCGCGCGTCGCAAACACTACGGTCAGCACCGTCGCCGACAGCATCAGGACCAGCACGGCGATGCCGATGGTGACCGTGGTGCGGGCCATGGCGACCAGCCGGTCGACCCATGTACGGTGATCGTCGAGCGAAGCACTCGGCAGCTTGGGCGTGAGCGCCGCACGGATGGCGCTGAAGTCGGGCGGGCTGGTCTCGTCGATGGTGACGATGATCAGGCGCGGCACCGGCAATTCGTCGATATTCAGGCCCGAGCCCAGCCATGGCTCCAAAAGGCGCGCGGTGGCGTCGCGATCGATGATCCGGGTTTCCTTTACGCCGGGGAATTCGCCGACGATCTGCGAGGCCTGGGCAAGGGCTGCCTCCATGTCGAGGCCGTCGACCGGCTTGATCTGAATCGTCGCCTCGCGCGAGATCTGGTTTTCCCAGACCGAGGCAGTGTCGCGCACCAGCGTGACGGCGCCGAAAGTCAGGCAGGACAGGAAGGTCATGATGGCGATGACCAGCACCAAGGCGCGGCCGGCAATATTCTGCGCCGGCACGATCGGCGCCATGCGGCGCTGGACGCGCTGCGTCGTCGTTGCGGGCTCGGCGGCGTCTTCATGCAGCTGTTCGGCCGATAGCTCAGTCATAAATATCCAGCCTTCCGCCGGCCAGGATCATGCGGCGCGCGTCGACCTGCTCCATCAGGCCGAGATCGTGAGTGGCGATCACCACCGCGGTGCCGAGCCGGTTGAGCTCAATGAACAGCCTGAGCAACCGGCGCGCCAGCGGCGGGTCGACATTGCCGGTCGGCTCGTCGGCAAGCAGGATTTCGGGCTGTTCGATCAAGGCCCGGGCGATTGCCGCGCGCTGCTTTTCGCCACCCGAAAGGACCGGCGGCAGCACATGCATGCGCTCGCCCAGGCCAACCCATTTCAAAAGTTCGGTGACGTCGGTGCGGTAGCTCGCTTCCTCGCGGCCGCGCACGCGCAGCGGCAGAGCGACATTCTCATAGGTGGTCATGTGGTCGAGCAGGCGGAAATCCTGGAACACCACGCCGATGCGGCGCCTGAGATGCGGCAGTTCAGCGCGCGAGATGCGCGAGCGGTCCTTGCCGAAGATGGTGATCAGCCCGCGTGTCGGCTTCAGCGACATGAACAGAAGGCGCAGCAGCGTCGTCTTGCCGGCGCCGGAGGGCCCGCTCAGGAACTGGAAGGAGCTCTCCGGAATGTGCAGGGAGATGTCGCGGAGGATTTCCGGACCCATGCCATAGCGGAGGCCGACATTTTCGAAGCGGATCACGTGCGACGACCTGAGGTGTGTGGCGGCGGCGTGCCAGCCCTTTCTGTCCAACGACCATCGGCCGCCATGGTTAACCGTCGGTTAATTTTCGCTGTTTTTGAGTGCGTCACAAGGGTTCCGGTGGGGAAGCGTTAACCATTTCCATTTACGCAAAAGAAACGAAGAGGCAACAGCGGGGCCATGATGGCTGAGCAACGAACCGCGCGCCCGGTTTCCGGCGAAATCATGACCGGGACAAGTGTCGCACCGGAATCGCGGCCTGTGGCGACCGACATCGTCGATGCGGATTATGAGGTGCTGCCGCAGCTGATCCCACTGATAGAAGCCATGCCGACGCCGGCGCGCGACATCGCGACGCCGTCGATGGAAGGCATGGAGATGCTGCGCAAATCAGATGCGTCAGCCGGGCGGCCGGCATCGCGTGGCGGGCCGATCTTCTGGATTGCCGGCATCGGTGCGGCGCTTGCCGCCTTCTGGGTCTCGGGTGGCCACGCGCTGGTGCGCCAGACGCCGTTCTGGTCAGTCGAACAGCCGGAGGGCGCCGTACTCAGCATTGCCGGCGTCACGTCGCGTGTCGACGCCTCAGGACCCGCCCCGGTGCTGTTCGTGGATGGCGAGGCCGTCAATGACGGTTTGAAGGCGGGACAATTGCCGCCGCTGGAGATACGTGTCACCGGCAATGACAGCCGCATCACCCGTTATACTCTGGGGACATCCAACCGTTCTCTGGCGCCCGGCGAAAGATTCGGCTTTTCCAGCCGCCTCGATGTGCCTAGAAACGGCGTCAAGGCCGTGGCGGTCACCTTCGCCGGCTAGTCGGTTCTCTGGAAAGGTTGTTGATGCCAGTTGTGCGCGGCAAGGACATCGAGGTCCTGTTTTCGGCGTCCGCGATCGCGCGGCGCAATCTCGAACTCGCCAAGGAGATCGCCGAGCACGACTATCACGACCTGCTGGTGATTTCGGTGCTGAAGGGCTCGTTCATCTTCGCCGCCGATCTGATCCGCGCCATGCACGATGTCGGGCTGTCGCCGGAGGTCGAGTTCATCTTCATTTCCAGCTATGGCGCCGGCACCACCAGCGGCGAGGTGAGGGTGCTGCGCGACATCGACAATGAGGTCGCCGGCCGCGACGTGCTGCTGATCGACGATATCCTGGAGTCGGGCAAGACGCTCTCCTTCACCCGCAACCTGATGCTGTCGCGCGGCGCCAAAAGCTGCGCCATCGCGGTGCTGTTGGACAAGCGCATGCGCCGCCAGACCGAGCTGAACGCCGACTATGTCGGCTTCGACTGTCCCGATTACTTCGTCGTCGGCTACGGCATGGACGTCGCTCACGCTTTTCGCGAACTGCCGTTTGTCGGTGTCGTCAAAGGCGATGCCTGAGAAAAGGCCCCCGACGCTTCAAATTTTCAGAAAAAGTCAACTTTTGCCCGCCAAATTCCGGCCCATGGCAAAGCTTCTGATCGTCGAGGACGATGAGTCCGTCCGCACCCTCGCCGCCCGCGCGCTCGAACGCGCCGGGCACTCGATCGATATCGCCGCCGACGGCGCGCAGGGGCTGGCGATGGTCAGTGCTGCAGGCGGCGGTTACGACCTCGTCGTCTCCGATATCCGCATGCCGGAAATGGACGGCATCGAGATGGCGATCGCCGCAGCCAAGCTTTTCCCTGACATGAAGATCCTGCTGATGACCGGCTATGCCGACCAGCGCGAGCGCGCCGAGGAATTGAACGGCGTCATTATCGACGTCGTGCAAAAGCCTTTCACGCTGGCTGAAATCCGCTCGCGGGTCGACCAGGCGCTCGCCTGCTTCGCCTGACACGCTTCAGGCGACATCCTGAGACGCGGCGAGGACAGGCGCAGCGCTCCGGCGCCGTTCGGTGTTGAGCGCCAGCAGACCGGCGCCGATGATCAGCGCCGCACCGATGGCAGTGGTCGAGCGCGGCACCTCGTCGAAGAACAGGAAGCCCCACAGCGGCGACCAGATGATGCCGGTGTATTCGAAGGTGGCGACGCGGTTGGCGGGCGCCAGCCTGTAGGCCTGCGACAGCAGAATCATGCCGGCCGAAGCGACGAAGCCGCAGGCCGCCATCTTGAGGAAATCCGGGGTCGTCGGCCAGACCCACGGCCGCACCAGGAATTCGAGGCTGGGGTGGACAGCATGGGTTATGCCGGCAAGCCAGAATGTGCCGGCAACCGCAGCGGCGCCGACCAGATAGGCGCCGTTCTGGTAGAAGGCCATGACGGTGGAGGATTCGGTGTCGCCGATCTTGCGCGCCATCAGCTGTGAAAAGCCGTAGAGCAAAGCCGAGCCCAACGAAAGCAGCGCCGCCCAGTCGAACAGGCCGGCGCCCGGGCGCAGCATCACGACCACGCCCAGCATGCCGGTCAGCACGGTGGCGAGAGCCTGCCAGGAGACGCGCTCGCCGAGATAGGGCCCGGCCATCGCCATGATGAACAGCGGCGCCATGAAATAGAGCGCCACCGCGTCGGCGAGCGGCAAGGCAGCGATGGCCAGATAGTAAACCGTATAGGAGGAGAACTGGATGAAGGCGCGTATCGTCAGCAGGCCGAACCGCTTCGAGGCGATGGCCCGCAGGCCGACGTCGGCGCGAACGAGAAAGATCAGGATCGGCAAAGCGACGATCGAGCGGATCCACATCACCTCGGTCACGGGATAGCCGGCCGACACCGCCTTGACCAGCGGGTCCTGGAGCGAGAACACCAGCACGCCAAGGCAGAGGCTGATGATGCCGAGAACGATCCGGTTGCGCATGTTGTTCTGCCGGCCCTTGCCTTAACTGCCCGCAGCCGCCCGGCCATGGGGTAAAAAGAACCCGCCACCGTTTCGGGCAGCGGGTATGAGTGAGGACTCTTTGATTGGTCCGCAGCCGATTTCGCGGCGGCATATCCAATGGGCGAGCGGACTATGCTGCGGCGTTTGACATGTTGCAAACGAATTGGAATGATACCAGCGATCAAATTTGCTTATGACGGATTCGATGCGGCCACCCCTCGACAGCGATCTCCTGCGCACCTTCGTCGCCATTGCCGAAGCGGGCAATTTCACCCGGGCGGCGGAGCAGGCCGGGCGCACCCAGTCGGCGGTGTCGATGCAGATGAAGAAGCTCGAGGAGCTGGTCGGCGACAGCCTGTTCGAACGCGGCTCGCGCGGCGTGGCGCTGACGCGCCGTGGCGGCGAGCTGATCGTCAATGCCCGCCGCATCGTCTCTCTGCTCGACGAGACGGCGGCATCGATGGCGGCGGCACCGCTTGGCGGGCCTGTGCGCATCGGCATTCCCGAGGAATATGGTCACGCCATCCTGTCGCGCGCGCTCGGCGCCTTCTCGAAGCGTCACACCAAGGTCGAGGTCACCGTGCGCTATGCACATTCGGGCGCCCAGCTGGCAGCGTTGGTGGCCGGTGAACTCGACCTCGCCGTGGTGTTCGAATGGCAGGATCCTTCCGGCGGCGAGGTGCTGATGCACGATCCGACCGTGTGGGTGACATCGAGCCTGCATCACATGCATGAGGAGCGGCCGGTGCCGATCGCGCTCTACAACCGGGCCGGCTGGTGCAAGGACTTTGCCATCAAATCGCTGGAGCAGCGTGGGCTGGCCTACCGTGTCGCCTATACCAGCGACACCACCGGCGGCCTGAAGCTCGCCGTCACCTCTGGCCTGGCGATCGCGCCGATCTCGCACAGCAATATTCCGGATGGCTGTCGTGAACTCACCGCCGCTGACGGGTTCGGCCATATCGATTCCTCGAATGTGGTGATGCACCGTAGCCCAAATGCCTCAGGCGAAGCTATCGACGGCATGCAGGAGGCGATCCGCGAGGCGTTCGTCAACCGGCCGGCTTAGTCTGTTGCATCCTCGTAGAAATGCAGGCGATTGCCGAAGGGGTCGCCGACCGACACTTCACGGGTCTGCCACGACGTGGTTTCGAGGCCCGGCCGGGCGTAGCGGTATCTCTTGCCGATCAGTTCGCGGTGCAATGCCGCGATGTCCTCGACCTTGATGCGCACGGCTATACCCGGCGCGCCGTCGCCATGATGTTCGCTCAGATGCAGGACACAGCCGTCGCGGATTACACCCATATAGAGCGGCGCATTGTCGTCGAAGCGGTGCTCGAACTCGACCTTGAAGCCGAGAAAGTCGACATAGAATTCGCGTGCCTTGGCGATGTCGAAGATGCGCAGGATGGGCGTGACGGCACCGAGTTTCGGCATGGCGCTGATACCATTCAGTTCGACGGATGTTGCCTTGGAGGCTACTTCAGCTCCAGCAGCCGCTCGAGGTAGCTGCGCTCGATGTCGGGGCTGAGCGCGTTGCCGAGCCGCTTGCGAATCGCTTCGAGAATCTGGCGGGCGCGCTGCACGTCGATCTCGTCGGGTACCTTCACCGAATCGCCGAAATCGGGTCCGCGGCTGGCGCGCGGCCGGCCCAGCGGATCGCGGCCGGCGTCCTGTTGGCGGCCGCCTTCCTGGCTGCCACCCTGGTCCCCCTGCATCGCCTGCAGCTGCTTCATCATCTCCTTGGCGCCCTTGCGCAGCGCTTCCAGCGCGCGACCCTGGTGGCCGACTGCCTGGTCGCCTTCGCCTTCGCCAAGCGACTTTTCGGCATTGCCCATGGATTTGCCAGCGTCGCCAAACCCCTCATTGGGTTGCATGCCCATGCCTTCCAGGCCCTTCTTCAGCTTGTCGAGTTCGCTCTGCAACTGGCCCTGGCCTTCCTGCAACTGCTTCATCGCATCGGCGAATTCCTGCGGTGTCATCGACTTCGGCCGGGCGAGAGGATCGCGATCCTTGCCGACGCCCGGCTGGTCCGGGTCGTCGCCATTGCCTTCGCCGGGCTGCTGATTATCTCCGCGCTGCATCTGGTCCATGCGGTAGGTGTCGTTCATCATCTCCTGCTGGCGGCGCATGATCTCGCCCAGCTTGTCCATCTGCTGGCGCATCTCGCTGTCCTGCTCGCCGCCCTGCTGCTGACGGCCGGCCTGCAGGTTGTTCATCATGTTTTCCAGCTGCGACAGCAGCTCCTGCGCCTTGTCGCGGTCGCCCGACTTCGCCAGGTTCTCGATCTGGTCCATCATGCGGTCGATATCACTGTGACGCAGCTCGCGACCATTCTGCTGCACCTGCGGCGCGTTCGGGTTCTGCTTGGCGCGCTCGGCGAATTCCTGCAGGAATTCGTTCATCGCCTCGCGCAGTTCCTTCATCGCCTTTTCGATCTCTTCGTCGCTGGCGCCGCGCTTGATGGCGTCCTGCAGCGCCTGCTGGGCCTGGCGGAGCCGCTTTTCGGCGGACGAGAGATTGCCTTCCTCGATGCCGAGCGCGATTTCCCAGAGATAGGCAACCTCGTTGCGCAACTGATCGTCGCTGTCCGACATCTTCAGCCGGCTGCGGGCGCTCATGATGGCGAGGTAATGCGACATGTTGTCGAACGTGTCCTCGGGCCGCAACGTGATGGCGTCCATCAGGTCGAGCACGCGCGGCTTGGCATTGGCGTCGAGCGCCAGCAGGCGGCGCTGCTCGACCACCGCCCGCGCCACCGGGTTGGCGAAGGGCCGCTCCGGCATCACAATAGTCTTGGTTTCGCTGGTCGCGGTGTGTCCGGCATCGTCGGTGGCCACAAGCGACAGCTTGATGCTGGCGCCGGCCCAGACGTGCTCGGTGAGGTCCTTGGTGGTCTTGGCGGCGTTCGCCTTGCCGCCGCGGCGCGGCAGCGCCAGCGGCAGGTCAGGCGGGCCGTAGAGCGGATGCGCATCGGGCGCCGCCGGATCGGCCAGCGCGAAAACCGCCTTGGCGGTGGCCGCGCCATAGTCGTCGTCGATTTGGTAGTTGAGCTCGAAGGCGCCGTTGACGGCGCGCTTGGGCTCGCCGACGAAGCGGATCGTCGGCGGCTTGTCGGGGATCACCGCGAAGGCCCAGCGACCGAGATCGGCTTCGCCCGACTTCAGCGTCAGTGTCCCGTCGGCGGTCAGCTTGCCGGTGAACTGGCGCAGCTTGGGGGTCGCGGGGTTGACCGCCGCTGCCTTGACGGCCGCCACCTGTGGTCCCGACGGGTCGATGGCGCGAGCATTGCCGCCCTTGTCGGCAAAGCTTAGCGTTTCCTCGCCGGAGCCGCCGGTCACGCGCAGCGAGACGTCGCTGCCTTGCGGCACGGTGAAGGTGGCAACCGCCTGCTTGGCGTTGCCATCGATGACTGGCGCGGTCAAGAAGATGGGCGGCTTGCCGGTATAGGCCGGCGGGGTCACCCAGGCATCGATGCGCGGCGGTACGATGTCGCGCGCCGCATGGGCACTGAAACCATCGGACAGCCTGCCGCCGGACGGTCCGAAGGAAAAGGCAAAAGCGGTGACCAACAGCAGCGCCGCCACGGCACGCAATGCCCACGGATCGCGCTCCGGCACGCGGGTACGCGGCAGGTCGGCGCCAAGGCTGCCGAGCTTGTCGGCCATGCGCTTTTGGTGTTCGCGCCACAACGCCTGGGAAAAGATGCTTTCCTTGCCGCTGGGACGGTCGGTCTGCACCAGCACCGGGCTGTGCTGCAGCTGGTTGGCGGCCTCGATACGGCGGTCGATTTCAGCGGCGGATGGAAGCTTGAAGAAACGCATCGGATAGAGCGCCGCCAGCGTGGCAATACCGAACGCAGTGACCAGGATAATGCGCGCAATGTCAGGCAGCCGGGGGAAAAGGCCGAGCCAGGAGAGGCTGAGAAACAGGCTGGCGATGATGAGCAGCGGCAGAAGCAGCGGCCAGCCGCGCTCGACCGTCATCGAGACCCGTGTCGCCAGCCGGCTCAGGGCAAGCCGCCCGGCCAGGCTGCGATCGCCACTGGAAATGGGGCGTTCCGTCATTGGCCCTTCCTGCCCGGGCGGGATAGCCCGGACTCAACAAGCAGAAGTTTACCAGCAAACACGGCAAAGGCGAGGCGGTTCCGGAAAACTTGAAAAGCTTTGGCGGGTTTGCGTCCCACTTCAGTCGCAGCAAGGTTTAGAATTTCGTGGGATCGGTGTTCGAGCCGCATACCAGGACCGCGATCCGTTCGCCCGGCGCCGGGGTGTAGCGACCGGACAAGAGAGCCGCAAAGGCAGCGGCCCCACCCGGCTCGGCGATGATACGCACCCGCTCCCACAGCGCCTTCTGCGCGGCAATGATGGCGTCGTCGGTGACCAGAATGGAGCGCTCGACAAAAGCCTCGGCGATCGGGAACATCATCTCGCCGACGCGCTTGGGCGCCAGCGAATCAGCGGCAACGCCTTCGGCGGGCGCATCGACGGGGTGGCCGGCTTCGAAGGCGCGATGCAGCGTCGGCGCGCCTTCGGGCTCGATGGCGATGATCCTGATGCGGCCGGCAAACCAGGCGGCGATGCCGCCGATCAGGCCGCCGCCGCCGACAGCGACCAGCAGCGTGTCGATGTCGGGCAGATCGTTTTCGATTTCGAGGCCGAGCGTGCCCTGGCCGACCAATGTTTCCTCCTGGTTGAAGGCATGGATTTGCAGCGCCCCGGTCTTTTCGGCAAAAGCCTCGCTGGCGGCCAGCGCCTCGGCATAGCGGGCGCCGCCGACGATCAGTTCGGCGCCGTAGCCGCGGATGCGCTGCAGCTTGGCCGGTGGGCTGACTTCGGGAACGAAGATCGTCGCCTTGTGGCCAAGCCGCATGGCGGCATAGGCGACCGCGGCGCCATGATTGCCGCCCGATGCGGCGACGACGCCGGCCGCAGGCACCGGCCGTTCGAGCAGATTGGTGAAGGCGCCGCGCGCTTTGAACGAACCGGAATGCTGCAGGCATTCGAGCTTGAGGTCGACCGCCAGCGGCGGCCGGTCGAAATCGGCCATGTCGACGCGCAGCACCGGCGTGTGCCTGATATAGGGGCGGATCCGCGGTTCCATCGCGGCGATGCGTTCGCGCGTGACCGTGTTGCCGTTCGTCATGACCATCTCCTTGGGATTGACAGCAATTAGTAACTTGGCAAAATAGCTAAATGCAAGAGGTTGAAATCTTCAAGGCGATCGCCAATGAACGCAGGCTGCAGATCCTCGACTGGCTGAAGGATCCGCAGGCGCATTTCCCGGCCCAGGCAGACGGCGATCTGGTCGAGGATGGCGTTTGCGCGCTGCTGATCGCGGAGAAGCTCGGCATTACGCAGGCGACGCTCTCCGAACATATGCGCGTGCTTACCCAGGCCGGCCTGCTGCGGCCCAAGCGCATCAAGCAATGGAGGTTCTACCGCCGCGACGAGGACAGCATCGCCGACGCAAGGTTGCTCATCCAGAACCGGCTGTAGCGCAGCCGGCGCTGCGGCTCCTATGCAAGCCAGTCGGGCACCGAATCCAGGCCGATCAGCTCGTCATAGGTCTGGCGCCGGCGCACGACGTGGAAACGGTCGCCGTCGACCAGAACCTCAGGCACAAGTAGGCGGGTGTTATAGGTGCCGGATTGCACCGCGCCATAGGCGCCGGCGGTGGTGACGGCAATGAGGTCGCCAGACTTGAGCCGGGGCAGGTCACGGTCGAGGCCGAGATAGTCGCCGGTCTCGCAGACCGGGCCGACGACGTCGACCGCCATGCGCGGCGTGTCGGCCGGCGGCTGCACCACCGGCTTGATGTCGTGGAAGGCATCGTAGAGCGTCGGCCGGATCAGATCGTTCATGGCGGCGTCGACGACGAGGAAGTTCTTGGCGTCGCCTTCCTTCACGAATATCACTTCCGAGACCAGGATGCCGGCATTGCCGACGATCAGCCGGCCCGGCTCGAACATCACCTTCACTCCAAGCTTTGTCAGATGCTTCCTGACGATCTCGGCATAGGCATCGGGCAGAGGCGGCGGGCTGTTGTCGGTGCGGTAGGGGATGCCGAGGCCGCCGCCGAGATCGACATGCTCGACGGCGTGGCCATCGGCGCGCAGCGCGCCGACCAGTTCCGCCAGAAGCGCGAAAGCATCGTCAAAGGGCTGCAACTCGGTGACCTGGCTGCCGATATGGGTATCGATGCCGATGGGCTTGGTGCCCGGCAGCCCGGCCGCGCGGGCATAGACCTGGCGCGCCCTTTGCCAGGGAATGCCGAACTTGTTCTCGGCCTTGCCGGTGGAGATCTTCCTGTGCGTCCTGGCGTCGACATCCGGGTTGATGCGCAGCGAGACCGGCGCCACCTTGCCGAGCGCGGTGGCGCGGGCCGACAGCAACTCCAGCTCCGGCTCGGATTCGACATTGAAGCAGAGAATGCCGGCCTCGAGCGCAAAATCCATTTCGCGCGCGGTCTTGCCGACGCCCGAGAATACGATCTTGCTGGCCGGGATGCCGGCGGCGAGCGCGCGGCGCATTTCGCCTTCCGAGACGGTATCGGCGCCGGCGCCGAGCTTTGCCAGCGTCCGCAGCACCGCCTGGTTGGAATTCGCCTTCAAGGCGTAACAGACCAGCGTGTCGAGCCCGGCAAACGCCCCGGCGAACACCCGGTAGTGTCTGGTCAAGGTTGCCGTCGAATAACAATAGAACGGCGTGCCGACGCTTGCGGCGATGTCTGGTATCGCCACGTCCTCGGCATGGAGCACGCCGTCGCGGTAGTCGAAATGGTTCACGAGAGTGTTTCCGGAAGTTGGAGCACGAGACCTGGTTAGCACGAGACCTGGTCAGAAAGACCAAGCCGGTCTCATCGGCCCTAGATCAGCGGGTCGAGGATGAATTTCTTGTCCACGACCGGTTTTTCCGGCTCCGGCGGCACCGGCTGTTTGGCGCGCTCGGCGTCCTTGCGGGCCTGGACGGCCGCTTCATAGGGCGTGTCGAGACCAGCCTTACGGCCGCAAGCGGTCACGGCAGCCATCGCCGTCAGCAGCGTCAGCGTCACCAAAATCCTGCTTGCGGTCATCGATCCATCCGTCCGAAACTTTATGTGCTGCGCTTTTAACCGAGTTTTAGGCGCATTGCACCCCGGCATCATGCCTTGGCGATGCGCTTTTTCCAGCTGCGGATCTGCTTCCTGACCTCCGACGGCGCCGTGCCGCCGAAACTGGTGCGGCTCTTCACCGAATTCTGCACCGCCAGAACCGAGAAGATGTCTGCCGTGATGCCGGGGTTGATCGACTGCAGATCTTCCAGCGACAGCTTTTCAAGGCTCACCTTCTTCTCTTCGGCCACCGCCACCGCGCGGCCGGTGACATGGTGTGCCTCACGGAAGGGCAGGCCCAGCGTGCGCACCAGCCAGTCGGCGAGGTCGGTCGCGGTCGCGTGGCCCGAGCCGGCGGCCTTCTTCATGGCGGCGGCATTGACCGTCATGTCGCGCACCATGCCGGTCATCGCCGCCAGCATCAGATCGAGCGTCTCGGCGGCGTCGAAGACCGATTCCTTGTCTTCCTGCATGTCCTTGCCGTAGGTCAGCGGCATGCCCTTCATCACCGTCAGCAGCCCGACCAGATGGCCGGTGACGCGGCCGGTCTTGCCGCGCACCAGTTCGGCGGCGTCCGGGTTCTTCTTCTGCGGCATGATCGAGGAGCCGGTGGAGAAGGAATCCGACAGCCTGACAAAGCCGAATTGCGGCGTCGACCAGATGATGATTTCTTCGGCGAGCCGTGACAGATGCGTGGCGCAGATCGCGGCCAGGCTCAAGAACTCCAGCGCGAAATCGCGGTCGGAGACGCTGTCGAGCGAATTGCGCATCGGCTCGCGAAAGCCGAGCGCCTTCGCGGTCTTGTGGCGGTCGATCGGAAAACTGGTGCCGGCAAGCGCTGCCGCGCCGAGCGGGCTTTCATCCATCCGCTCGATGGCATCGCGGGTCCGCGACAGGTCGCGCGAAAACATCTCGACATAGGCCATGCAATGATGGCCGAAGGTCACCGGCTGCGCCGCCTGCATGTGGGTGAAGCCGGGCATCACGGTCGCCGCATGCTCCTCGGCGCGGTCGAGCAAGGCTGAGATCAGCCCCTTCAGCGCCTCGGCGACGCGAAAGCACTCGTCCTTGACCCAGAGCCGGAGATCCACCGCCACCTGGTCGTTGCGTGACCGCGCCGTGTGCAGGCGGCCGGCGGCCGGGCCGATCAGATCGGCAAGGCGGGCCTCGATGTTCATGTGAATGTCTTCCAGCCGGGTCGAGAACTCGAACGTGCCGGCCTCGATCTCTTTCAGGATCGTGTTCAGCCCGTGAGCGATTTTTTCTTGATCGGCCGCCGAAATAATGCCCGTTTCAGCCAACATCTCGCTGTGGGCGACCGAACCTCTTATGTCTTGGGCATAGAGTTTGCGGTCGAACGAAATCGATGCGTTGATCGCTTCCATGATCGCGGCCGGACCCGAGGCAAAACGTCCGCCCCACATCTGGTTGCTGGCCTTCTTGTCGCTCATCGCTATAACCCGTGCTCCGGAGCAGTCTTAGAAAAATGGCAGACGGTAACAGATACTTCCCGGCCCCGCGCCTGATCCTCGCCGCTTTGGTGGCGGGCGTGCTGGCCGGCGCGGTCGCGGTATATGTCAGCGAGAGCGGGTCTGGCAACAACGCAGCCACCGGCAGCGCACCTGCGGCCGGCGCGGGCAACAGCAAGGACGATGTCGCCTGCGCCGCCAAGAGCGACCGCGCCAAAAAGGTTGCCGCCGCAGCCACCGGCCAGGTGGCGGCATTGCTGCCCGCCGATCCGCCGCAATCGCTGAAAAGCCTCGCCTTCAACGGCCCAGACGGCAAGCCGATGACGATCGCCGATCATGTCGGCAAGACCGTGCTGCTCAACTTGTGGGCGACGTGGTGCGCGCCCTGCCGCGCCGAAATGCCGGCGCTCGATACGCTGCAGAAGGAAAAGGGCAGCGATGCCTTCGAAGTGGTCGCGGTCAATGTCGATGCCGGCGACGATGTGAAGCCGAAGAAGTTCCTAGCCGATATCGGCATCGGGTCGCTCGGCTACTACCGCGATTCGACGCTGGCGCTGTTCAACGACGTCAAGACGCGTGGCTTGGCGCTAGGCCTCCCCGTCACCATGCTGATCGACGGCGAAGGCTGCCTGATCGCGCATATGAACGGACCGGCCGAATGGTCGGGACCGGATGCCAAGCGCTTGGTCGAGGCCGCACTCGCCCCTTAGGATGAGCGCAGGGCCGCCGCCGGCGGCAGCATCAAGATGCTGCCGCCGCGTTGTTTGACGCCGGCGTCGTCTTGTGCCGCCGGTGCCGCTACGCCGGTCAGTTCGCTGAACGCCTCGATCGGGCTGGGCCGGCCTAGATAGTAGCCCTGGCCGATCTCGCAGGCCTCGGCGTCGAGGAATTTCAGCTCGCCCAGCGTCTCGACGCCCTCGGCCAGAACCGGCAGGCCGAGACCGCGGCCAAGCCCCAGAACGGCGCGCACGATGGCTGCCACCTGGCCGTTGCTGTCGACTGATTTGATGAATGAGCCGTCGATCTTGATCTTGTCGAAGGGGAAGGCGCGGAGATTGGACAGCGAGGAGTAGCCGGTGCCGAAATCGTCCATCGCCACACGCACGCCAAGCGCCTTCACCTGGCGCAAGGTCGCCAGCGCGCGCGGCATGTCCTTGACCAGCGCCGTTTCGGTGATCTCGAGTTCGAGCCTGCCGGGCGTCAGGCCGGAGCCGAGCAGGACTTCATGCACCTTGCGGCTGAAATTCGGATTGTGGAGCTGCACCGCCGAGACATTGACCGCGACGGTGAGAGGGTTCTTCCAGCGCGCTGCCTCGGCGCAGGCCGTCGCCAGCACCCATTCGCCGATCTGGATGATGACGCCGCTGTCTTCGGCCACCGGGATGAAGGTCGCCGGCGACACGTCGCCGCGCTGCGGATGGCGCCAGCGGATCAGCGCTTCGAACCCGACCATCCGCCCGCTGCTGATCTCCTTTTGTGGCTGGTAGACGAGGCGAAACTCATCGCGCGCCATGGCCTGGCGCAGTTCGTGCTCCATCACGCGCCGGTCTCGCGCCTCGGCGCCCATCGAGGCCTCGAAGTAACGGTAAGTGTCCTTGCCCTCGGCCTTGGCGCGGTAGAGCGCGGTGTCGGCGTGGCTGACCAGGAGTGTCGGCTCATCGGCGTCGAGCGGATAAAGTGCAATGCCGATGCTGGCCGACACCAGCCCGCCACCGACCGACAGCCGGTTTTCCTCGCGCATGGCCGCCAGCACCGCCTCGGCGATGCGGCCGGCCGCCTGCGGATCGGGAAGGTTCGGAGCGATGATGGCGAACTCGTCGCCGCCGAGACGCGCCAGCATCTGTCCGTGGCGGAGCACGGCGGAGGCGCATAGCGCCACCTTCTGCAGCATGGCATCGCCGGCGCCATGCCCGAACAGGTCGTTCACTTCCTTGAAGCGGTCGAGGTCGAGCAGCAGCAGCGCAAGATGCCCACCCTTGCCGCCGCGGTCCATTGCGGCAATTTCGGCCTCGAGCCGGCCGGAGAAACTGCGGCGGTTGGGGAGCCCGGTCAGCGGGTCGAAATGGGCGAGGCACAGGATCTCCTGCTCGGCCTTCCGGCGTTCGCGGATGTCGCGCACGGCGACAACGCTGTGCCGCTTGCCGCAATAGTCGATGCTTCTGGCGATAAGTTCGACGGGGATGGTGGCGCCGTCATGGGCTCTGAGTTCGGCTTCCTGTGCCTGTCCGCTGCAGTCGGACATGCCGGCCGCGGTGCGTTCGCCGAAGAGGTCGCCAAGCAGCATCGCGTTCAGCACTTCCGGCGCAATGCCGGTGAGTGCCGCGATGCTGTCATTGGCGCTGACGATGCGGGCGCCATCGCAGACGATCAGCCCCTCGACGGCGGCGTTGGCGAGGCCGTGCATGCGCTCGGCCTCGAGCTTGTGACGCCGGAAGCGAAGGTCGATCCACAATGCTGCGGCTGAAAGCACCAGGATAGCCAGGCTGACTGCAGCGGCGGCGAAGGCCTGCGACACCGGTTCGACCGTGAACTGCGATATCTCGATGGAGGAGTCCGGGAAGATCGACACCGCGCCCATGGCGATGAAGTGCAGGCTGCAGATCGCCAGCGTCAACAGGATGGCGGCGGCGATTGTGGCCTGCATGGACGGCCGTCGCAACACCACCAGCAGCGCCAGCGCGGCGAGGGTGACGCCTGTCAGCACCGAGACGCCGACCAGCAGCGGGTTCCAGACGATGCGCCCTTCGACCTCGAAGGCGGCCATGCCGATATAGTGCATGGCGGCGATACCAGCGCCGAGGACCGCGCCGCCGACCAGAGGGTAGTCGATGCCCCGGCGCAAGGTGGCGATCCACATGCCCGCAGCGGTCAGGGCGACGGAACCGGCGAGCGAAAGCGCCGACATTTCCGTATTGTAGGCGTTGGGGATTCCGGGAGAAAAGGCAAGCATTGCGATGAAGTGCGTCGCCCAGATACCGAAGCCGGTGGAAGTGGCTGCTATCATCAGCCAGGTATAGCGGTTGCGCTCGCTCGAGCGGTCGACATGGCGAAGCAGGTTGACCGCCGAGAAGGAAGAAATACCGCAAATGAGCGCTGCCAGTGCGACCAGTCTCAGATCGTGCTCATGCACGATACAATTATAGACCGTCAGCATCTCGCCCCACCTGCTCTCCCACAGCAATCAAGCCGTCCACTTGATTAGTATGCCACGCTTGACGAAGAATCGGTTATGCGAACTACAACTACAGCGGGTTTTTCGGGTTGTACGTTGCGGCGATCCTGTCTCATTCCAGACGCACGGTTACAGCAGCGCCTGGCGCGATGCCGCTCGGCCGATCTCGATCTGGCCGAGCGCCGGTTTGGCGGCCGCACGGTGCAGGTGCGTGGCGCTGTCACGCGGGCCCTTCACGCATCGCTGGGCGGTCGGCGATCCTTGCAGGCCCACCATGCCCCATTCTATCGCTGAGCCGGCTTGGCATTTCTCTCGGTCCTCGTTGCAAGGCGAGGGGGCGCGAAGTTAGCCGGGTATGAAATTCACGAAACAGCAACAAATCCGTTGTCCGATTGTCATCAGAGACACATATTGCGTTCGCGGGAGCGCCCCTTTCGCCAATGACAAACGGGAGATGAAACATGAAGTTGTTCGGCTTTGCGGCCGGTGTTGCCGCCACCTTGACCCTGCTTTCCACCACCTCCGCCTTCGCCGCCACCCAGATCAGTTGGTGGCATGCAATGACCGGCGCCAATGCCGAGGTGGTCGACAAGATCGCCAAGGATTTCAATGCCAGCCAGAGCGACTATGAAATTCTCCCTGTTTTCAAGGGCACCTATCCCGAAACGCTGAATGCCGGCATCGCTGCCTTTCGTGCGGGGCAAGCGCCCGACATCATCCAGGTGTTCGACGTGGGTACCGGCGTCATGATGGCCGCCGAAGGTGCGATCAAGCCGGTGGCCGATGTGCTGACCAGCGCCGGCGTGACCTTCGACAAGAGCCAGTATTTGCCCGGCATCGTCGGCTACTATTCGAAGCCGGACGGGACCATGCTGTCCTTCCCCTATAATTCCTCGTCGCCCATCCTCTACTATAACAAGGATATCTTCCAGAAGGCCGGGCTTGATGTGAACAATCCGCCAAAGACCTGGAACGAGGTGTGGGAAGCCGCCAAGAAGATCAAAGCGAGCGGCGCCGCTTCCTGCGGCTATACCTCGACGTGGTTGACCTGGATCCACCTTGAGGCCTTCGCTGCCTGGAACGACGTTTCCTATGGCACCAACCAGAACGGACTTGCCGGAACCGACGTCGAGCTCAAGATCAATGCGCCGATCTTCGTCAATCATTTCCAGGCGCTCGCCGACCTGGCCAAGGACGGCACCTTCAAATATGGCGGCCGTACATCCGAAGCCAAGCAGATCTTTCTTGCCGGAGAATGCGGCATCTTCACCGAATCGTCGGGGGGTCTCGGTGACATCGTCAAGTCGGGCATGAACTACGGCATCGGCCAGCTTCCCTATGATAGTGACGCCAAGGGCGCGCCCCAGAACACCACGCCGGGCGGCGCCAGCCTGTGGGTGTTCGGCAACAAATCGGACGAGGAATACAAGGGCGTCGCGGCGTTCTTCTCCTACCTGTCCAAGACCGAAGTGCAGGAGTATCTGCACCAGAAGTCGGGTTATCTGCCGGTGACGCTCGCTGCCTATGAGGCGACCAAGAAGTCCGGCTTCTATGACAAGAATCCGGGCCGTGAGACGCCGATCCTGCAGATGCTGGGCAAGGCGCCGACCGAGAACTCGAAGGGCGTGCGCCTCGTCAACCTGCCGCAGGTGCGCGACATCGAGAACGAGGAGTTCGAGAAGATGCTGGCCGGCCAGCAGACTGCGCAGCAGGCGCTCGACAACGCGGTCGCACGCGGCAACAAGGCGATTCAGGAAGCGATCGGAAACTGAAGCGATTTGTCAGTTGAACCTCGTCCACGCGGACCCGCGTGGACGATTTCCTGCACAGCGAGGGAATCACCCTGTCTCCACGCGTCGTCTTTCCCAACAAGACCCTGCCTTATCTGCTGGTGGCGCCGCAACTCGCCATTACGCTGATCTTTTTCTACTGGCCGACGGGGCAGGCGCTCTACCAGTCGATGCTCAGGGAAGACCCGTTCGGGCTGAAGAGCAAGTTCGTCGGGCTCGCCAATTTTCGCAAGGTGCTGGCCGACCCGGCCTACCTCAACTCGATCAAAGTTACGCTGGTGTTCTCTCTGGCGACCGCGATCGTCGCCATGGGTGTGGCCCTGTTGCTTGCCGTCATGGCCGAGAAGGTGGTGCGCGGCAGAGGCCTTTATCGCACGCTGCTGATCTGGCCGTATGCGGTGGCGCCGGCGATTGCCGGCATGTTGTGGCTGTTTCTGTTCAACCCCTCGATCGGTTCGCTGGCCTACGCCTTGAGAGGTCTCGGCATCGCCTGGGATCCCTTGCTTAACGGAAACCAAGCCATGATCCTGCTGGTATCTGCGGCTGCCTGGAAGCAGATCAGCTACAATTTCCTGTTCTTCGTCGCCGGGCTGCAGGCGGTGCCGAAGACGTTGATAGAGGCGGCGGCCATGGACGGCGCCGGGGAGACGAAGCGCTTCTGGACCATCGTCTTCCCGCTGCTCGCACCGACGACCTTCTTCCTGCTGGTCGTCAACACGGTCTATGCGCTGTTCGACACTTTCGGTATCGTTCATGCCGTCACCGGCGGCGGGCCAGGCAAGGCCACCGAGACGCTGGTCTACAAGGTCTACAATGACGGTTTCGTCAATTTGATCCTCGGCGATTCGGCCGCGCAGTCGGTCATCCTGATGGTCATCGTCATCTCACTCACGGCCATCCAGTTCCGCTATGTGGAACGCAAAGTCCACTACGGTTGAGCGCGAGCGATGATTGGTCAGTCCCCGCTTCGCGCCCTCATCGCCCACGCCGTGCTCATCCTGGGCATCCTGATCGTCGCTTTCCCGATCTACTACACCTTCGTTGCCTCCACGCAGACGCTGCAGACCATCCTCAAGCCGCCATTGCCTCTTTTGCCCGGCGACCAGGTCTGGAACAATTACAGCGAGGCGCTGTTCGGCGGTGTCGGCCGCATCGGCGGCGTCAGTGTCGGCCGATTGCTGCTCAACACCACGATCATGGCGCTCGGCATCGCGGTGGGGAAGATTTTCATCTCGATCCTTTCGGCCTATGCGATCGTGTTCTTCCGTTTTCCGCTTCGGATGGTCTTCTTCTGGCTGATCTTCATCACACTGATGCTTCCCGTCGAGGTGCGCATCCTGCCGACCTACAAGGTGATGGTCGATCTCGGCATGATCGACACCTATGCCGGCCTGATCATTCCGCTGATCGCCTCGGCCACCGCCACGCTTCTGTTTCGCCAGTTCTTCATGACCATCCCAGGTGAGTTGGTGGAAGCGGCGCGTGTCGACGGCGCCGGACCATGGCGCTTCTTTTTCGACATCCTGCTGCCGCTGTCGCGCACCAACATCGCAGCACTGTTCGTCATCCTCTTCATCTATGGCTGGGCGCAGTACCTGTGGCCGCTGCTCGTCACCAACAGCAACGACATGAACACCATCGTCATCGCACTTAGAAAGATGGTTTCCTTCGCCGATGCCGATACCCAATGGCATCTGGTCATGGTCACCGCGATGCTGGCCATACTGCCGCCGATCCTGATCGTGGTGCTGATGCAACGCTGGTTCGTGCGCGGACTTGTCGATTCCGAAAAGTGAGAAGCCGATGGCGACCGTCGATCTGAAGGATGTGAAGAAGGTCTATCCCAGCGGCGTCGAGGCGGTGAGGGGTGTCTCCATCGCCATTCCCGACAAGGAGCTTTGCGTGCTGGTTGGGCCGTCCGGCTGCGGCAAGTCCACGCTGCTGCGGATGATCGCCGGGCTTGAGACCATTTCTTCCGGCACCGTCGCCATCGACGGCAAGATCGTCAACACGATCGGTCCGACCGAGCGCGACATCGCCATGGTGTTCCAGAACTATGCGCTCTATCCACATATGAAGGTCTACGACAACATGGCCTACGGGTTGCGCAACCGGGGTACTCCCAAGGACGAGATCGACAGCAGGGTTCGCTCGACCGCCAAGGTGCTGGAGCTCACGGCGCTGCTCGACCGGCGCCCGCGCGAGCTTTCCGGCGGCCAGCGCCAGCGCGTGGCCATGGGTCGCGCAATCGTGCGCAATCCAAAAGTCTTCCTGTTCGACGAACCGCTTTCCAACCTCGACGCCAAACTGCGCGGCCAGATGCGGGTTGAAATCAAGAATTTGCAGCGCTCGCTCGGTGTCACCTCGGTCTACGTCACCCACGATCAGCTTGAGGCGATGACGCTGGCCGATATTCTCGTCGTCATGAATGGCGGATTGGTCGAGCAGACGGGCGCGCCGCTTGACATTTACGAGAAGCCGGCCTCGACCTTCGTCGCCTCCTTCATCGGCGCGCCGCCGATGAACCTTTTGCCTCTTTTGCAAGCATCGGCTGGTCCAGCGCTGATTGATGGCAAGACGATTGACTTTGCGCCCACGAACGCCGCCACGCTTGGCTTCCGCCCTGAGGATGCCGACGTCACCTTCAGTGCCGAGGCATCATCCGGCGCGCTTATTCTGCCTGCGGCGGTCGAGGCGGTCGAACCTGTGGGAGCCGAAAGCTTTCTTCACTGTGCCGCCGGCGGCAACCGCATCGTCGTGCGTGTGGCCGGCCGCGCCACGGCCAAACCCGGCGATCAACTGCGCGTCGTGGCCAGGGCCGAGAAGCTGCATTGGTTCGACAATGCTGGGAAACGAGTCGATTGACGCAGCCGCTCGCGCCAATCCGACGCATCGGCAGTTCAGGCGAAGACATGCGCCTTGCCGGAGACGGTCAGGCGCACGATCTCGCCGACGGAAGGCGCGTCGATACCCGGTTTGCGCAGGATCAGCGGCGTGCTGCCTATTGCCGCGGCGTCCGGCGGATCGGGGTTGTTCAACAGCCGCACGGCAATGGTGCACATCGAGCCTGCGAATTCCGAGTCCGTCACCTCGGCGAATATCGTGCCCGCAGGACCCGACATGCCTTCGCGCGACGTGCGCTTTACCTGCACCTGCTCCGGTCGCAGCATGATGCGGGCGATGTCGCGCCGCTCCTTCGAGTCGACGGCTATGCGACCAAGCGAGGAGGTGGCGAAGCCGCCTGAAATCTTTGCCGGCAAGATGATGGCGTCGCCAAGAAACTCGGCAACCATGCGGTCTTTCGGCTGCAGATAGAGTTCTCGCGGTGTGCCGATCTGAGAGAACTTTCCGTCGCGCATGACCGCCACCTGGCTGGCGAAGGACAGCGCCTCGGCCTGGTCGTGGGTGACCAGGATGGTGGTGATGCCGGCGGCTTCGAGTAGTTCGGCGACCGCCTTGCGCATCGAGGCGCGCAGACCGGTGTCGAGCGCCGAGAACGGTTCGTCAAGAAGCATCAGCCTGGGCTTCATCGCCATGGCGCGGGCCAGCGCCACACGCTGCTGCTGGCCGCCGGAGAGCTGGTGCGGGCGGCGCTTGAGGATCGCCTTGTCGAGCCCGACGGTATAGGCGAGCTCGGCGATGCGCTCGGCGCGCTGGTCCTCGCCGCGGGCCATGCCAAAGCCGATATTGTCGCCGATGCTGAGATGCGGGAACAGGGCGCCGTCCTGCGCCACCAGGCCAATGCCGCGGCGGTGCGCCGGCACCGCATGGCCGCCATTGGCCAGCACCTCGCCGTCGAGCACGACGCGGCCCTGGTCGGGCGCCTCGAAGCCGGCGATCAGCCGCAGCAACGTCGTCTTGCCGCAGCCGGACGGGCCGACGATCGCGGTGCGACTGCCGCTTGCGGCGCTGAGCTCGATGCCGGCAAGGGCTGCGACCGGGCCGTAGTGCTTGGTGAGGCCATTGATTTCGAGAAAGCTCATCGCCCGGCCATCCGTTTCGACTGGACATAGAGCAGCCAGGTCAGCGGCAGCGACATCGCCACCATGATGAAGGCGTAAGGGGCGGCGGAGGCATAGTCGATCTCGCCGCTATAGGACCAGAACGCCATGGCCAGCGTGCGCGTGCCGTTGGGCGCCAGCATCTGGGTGGCGGTCAGCTCGTTCATGATGCCGAGCGCGACCAGCGCCATGCCGGCCGCAGCCCCCGGCGCCGACAGGCGAATCGTTGTCGACCAAAGCGCCTTCAACGGCGGCCGGCCAAGGCTGGCGGCGGCGCGTTCGAGTTCGACCGGCGCCTGTGCGATCGAGGCTCTGAGGCTGATCAAGGCGCGCGGCAGGAACATCAGGGCATAGGCGACCAGGATTGTGAACAGCGTCTGGTAGAGCGGCATGGCGATGCGCACGGTAATGGTGACCAAGGCCAGCGCGATGACCACGCCAGGCAGCGAACCGACAATGTAGTTGCAGCCTTCGAGCAGCCGCTGCAGCGGTCCCGGCGCGCGGATCGAGATCCAGGCCATCGGCATGGCGGCGATGGTCGCAAGCAAGGCGCCGGCCAGCGCCAGGAACAGCGTCTGGCCAAGCGCCAGGCCGATCTCGTCCAAACGCCAGACATCGGCGCCGCCGGCGACCAGCCAGCGGCCGATGGTGACGAAGGGCACGCCGATGGCGAGAAGCGTGGCGATGGCAGGCAGAGCCAGGCAGGGCAGGGTGGCGCGACCGAGCCTGGTGCGCTGCTGGCGGCGCGCGGCACCCGAGCCTACGCGGGCATAGCGTTCCTCGCCGCGCACCAGCACCTCCAGCGCGAGCAGCACGAAGCAGCAAGTCACCAGGACGCCGGCCAGCATGTTGGCGGCGGGACCGTTGAAGGTCGACTGGAACTGGTCGACGATCGCCGTGGTGAAAGTGTCGAAGCGGATGAAGACGTAGAGGCCGTATTCGGCCAGCAGATGCAGGCCGACCAGCAGCGCGCCGCCGCAAATGGCCAGTCTCAGCTGCGGCAGCACGACACGCCAAAACACCCGCCACGGTCCAAGGCCGAGTGCTGCGGCTGCGTCCTCCAAAGCAGGATCGAGCCGGCGCAGAGCCGCCGCCAGCGGCAGATAGAGGAACGGGAAATAGGCGAGAACCGAGACCAGCACGCCGGCCCACAGGCCGTGCAAGGTCGGCACCATGGTGATCCAGGCGTAGGAATGCACGAAGGCGGGGATGGCGAGCGGCGCCACCGACAGCCAAGCCCACAGGCCGGCGCCGGGCAGGTCGCTGCGCTCGGTCAGCCATGCCAGCGTCACCGACAGCACGGTGGCGATCGGCACGGTGAGCGCCACCAGAAGCACGGTGTTGACCAGAAGTTCGCCGACGCGCGGCCGGAAGACCAGGGCCGAAGCAGTGTCCCAGCCGATCTGCACACCGATCCAGATGATGAACGCCAGCGGCAGCAGCGACAGCAGCGAGACAATTATGGCGGCAAGCGCGATCCAGGACATGGGCTTCCGGCGGGACCGCCCGACTGTCTGGCCTGAACGTGCGAGATCGACCGCAGTTTGCATCAGCTCGACCGCGCCACTGCTGCCGGGGCGGGGGCGCCGCAGGCGCGGCCGGAAACGCAATGTGTTGTCATGGACAATGCCATCTCGAAAACAGAGCGCTCCTGCGGAAAGTCCGGCAGGAGCGCAATCGTTGCCCTTTTAGGACGAACCCAGCCTAAAGCAAGCCGGCTGCCGTCATCAGGTCCGTCACCTTTTTGGAGTTCAGTGTCGCCGGATCGACCTTCGGCGCCTGCAGGTCGGCCAGCGGCACCAGCCTGGGATTGGACTGCGCGTCCTTGCCGATAGCGTATTCGAAGGACGTGCCGGTCTTCAGCACGTCCTGGCCGCCTTTCCCGGTCACCCATTTGAGGAACGCCTGGGCTTCCTTCGGGTGTTTGCTCGAGGCGAGCACGCCGCCGCCGGAGATCGAGACGAAAGCGCCGGGATCCTGGTTCTTGAAATAATGCAGTTCGACGTTCTTGCTGTTTTCGCCGGTCTTTGCCTGATCGCCGAAATAGTAATAGTGGTAGATGATTCCGCCTTCGATCTCGCCGGCATTGACCGCCTTCATCACCGTGCCGTTGCCCTTGTAGGCGGTGAAATTCTCCTTCATGGCCTTCAGCCAGTCGGCGGTTGCGGCTTCGCCCTTGAGCTCAAGCAACGCGCTGACGATGGCCTGAAAATCGGCGCCGGAAGGCGAGGCTGCCCAGCGGCCTTTCCAGCTCGGATCGGCGAGATCGAGCATCGATTTGGGCAGCTTTTCGGCCGTCAGCTTGGTTTTGTTGTAGGCAAAGACGGTGCTGCGCGCCGCGACACCCACCCATCTGCCGCTGCTCGGCTGGAATTCGGCCGGGACTTGCGCCAGCGTGTCGGCGTCGACCGGCGCGAAAAGGCCCGCCGCTTCGACCAGGGTCATCGCCGGCGAGTTTTCGGTCAGGAACACGTCGGCCGGCGAAGAAGCGCCCTCGGCGACGATCTGGTTGGAGAAATCGCTGTCGCCGCCATTGCGCAGCGTGACCTTGATGCCGGTTTCCTTGGTGAAACCTTCGACCCATTCCTTGGCCAGGCTCTCATGCTGGGCGTTGTAGACGATGATGCCGGCATCCGCGGCCATCGCCGGCCCGGCGATCATGCTCACGGCCAGCGCTGTGGCCCCCGCTAGGGTGGAGAGCGTGTATCTCATGGCGTCATCCTCAATCTCGGTGGTTCTGGTTTCGCAGGCTGCACCTATCGATACCTGACAGCAGTAGTCAACATTGCTCGGCTGCTTCAATCGGTCGCCGCTCCCGCAAACTTTCGTGATTTTGCGGCACTTTGGCTTGGACATCATTTCGCCGGACACGTAACAAATCGGTGCCGAGGCGCGAAGATCGGGGAGTGAACTCTTGTGAGCGGCAAGGATGAGGCCGAGCTTTCCCGGCTGATGCGGGCCGCGATCGCGGGAGATGAAAGGGCCTACGCCGACTTTTTGCACCGGATCGCCGCGCTGGTTCGCGGCTTTGCGAGGCGCAAGATCGTACAGGGCGGGGTCGATCCCGAGGATGTCGTGCAGGAAACCTTGCTGGCCATTCATGTGAAACGGCATACCTGGCGCCAGGACGCGCCGGTGTTGCCATGGATCTATGCGATAGCCCGCTTCAAGCTGATCGATGCTTTCCGGCGGCGCGGACGGCGCATCGAAATCGAGATCGACGAGATCGCCGAGACCTTTGCCGAGCCGGAAACCGAGACCGTCAGCGAACGCGACATCAACCGGGCGCTGGACGGACTGCCGGCTGCGCAGCGCTCCGTCGTTTCTTCGATCTCGGTCGACGGCCGCTCCATCGGCGAGACGGCGGCCAGGCTCGGCGTCAGCGAGACGGCGGTGCGGGTGTCGCTGCATCGCGGGCTTGCCGCGATCGCCAAGCGATTTGGGCAGGGGCGCTTCGGGCGGCAGTGACATGAGGACGGAGGATCTCATCAAGGCACTCGACGCCGACACAAGCAGCAAGGCGATGCCGCTGCGCTCGGCCTGGTTGATGGCGGCGGCAGCCGCGGCGGTGATCGCGGCTCTGGTCTTCTTTCTCACCATCGGCCCGCGTCCCGACATCATGACCGCCATGCACACGATGCGGTTCCTGGCGAAGTTCGTGTTCACCATCGTGCTAGCCGTCACCGCCTTTGGCCTGGTCCGGGCGTTGTCAACGCCGGGCGCTTCGACGGCAAGAGCCGCGGCCTCGATGCTGGCCGCGCCGCTGCTGGTGGCCGTGGCGGTGGCTCTCGAACTGTTCATGGTGCCGGAGCCGATGTGGAGCACGCGCATGGTCGGCTCCAACATGATGATCTGCATGGGCTTCATCCCGCTGATCGGAATCGGCCCGCTTGCCGTCTTCCTGTGGATGCTGCGCTATGGCGCGCCGACGCGGCCGGTGTTGGCCGGGGCGGTCGCGGGACTGCTCGCCGGCGGCCTGGCGGCAACCTTCTACGCCGCGCACTGCTTCGACGATTCGCCGCTTTTCGTCGCCACCTGGTACACGCTCGCCATCGCCGTCCTCGCCGGTCTGGGCGCGCTCGGGGGACGGTTCTTCGTGCGCTGGTGACCGGGCGGTTCAAGATCGCCCAATAATCACCGATCCTTAATCATGCCGGCAATTGTTTGCGGGTTCACCGTGTTGCCGGTGGCTCCGGCGCAACCTTTCCTTAAAATCGATCATCCAGTGTTTTTTGCAGAAATGTGTTGCGCATGGGGTGGCATGCACAGTGATGCGACGAGAGCGAAAAAGCCTGCGGGCTGACAGTCACGTGGCTTTGGTGCTTGCGGCCGGAGGGCTTTGCGCTGCCGTGGTCGCGCTCCTGCTGTCGCGGCTCGATGTCAGCGCCGAAGTGCTGAAACTCTGCCTGCAGATATCGGTGCCGGTCGCCGCCGTTGCGCTGATTCTCGCCGCCCTGTTCATTTACCGGATACTGGACGACCGCCGGCAGATCGCCGAAAGCGAGCAGCGTTTCCGCCGCGCCATGGAGGATTCGGCGATCGGCATCGCCATTGTCGGCCTCGACGGCCGCATCCATGAAACCAACCCGGCCTTCGCCGCCATGCTCGGCTATAGCAAGCAGGAGATCGAGGCGCTGACCTTCTTTCAGATCACCCATCCCGACGATGTGCAGATCGGCCGTGAGACGATGGACGGCATGCGGGCGGGCACCGTCAACGCCTTCCACTTCGAAAAGCGCTACCTCAGGAAGGACGGCACGCCGGTATGGGCCCATCTTGCCGGTTCCGTCATTCGCGACGAGAAGAGCGGGAGCCCGCTCTACCTGGTCTCCCAGATCGAGGATATCGATGCGCGCAAGCAATCCGAGGCGCGCATAGCCGAAGCCGAAACGCGCTGGAATTTTGCCCTGGCCAGCGCCGGACAAGGCGTCTGGGATCTTGATATGCGGAAGGGCGGCACCACCTACTCCGCCACCTGGGTGAAGATGCTGGGCTATGCCGATGGCGAACTGGACGGCGACCCCGACCGCTGGCTGGCGATGATCCACCCCGACGATCGCGAAAACGTCGCCGAAGCCGATCGTGCCCATCTGGAGGGCAGGACACCGTTCTTCGAAGCCGAGTTCCGGATGCGCCACAAGGATGGCCACTGGGTCTGGATCCTCGACCGCGGCAAGACGCTCGAACGCGACAAGGACGGACGGCTGGTCAGGGCCATCGGCAGCCTGACCGATATCACCCAGCGCAAGCAAACCGAGGAAAGCCTCATCGTATCGGCGGCAATGCTGGCCGACGAGAAGGAGCGGCTGAGGGTGACGCTGCAGTCGATCGGCGACGCCGTCATCTGCACCGATGCCGCCAACCGCATCACCTTCATGAACCCGGTCGCCGAAAAGCTCACCGGCGTTGTTGGCGCGGAGGCGCTCGGCAAGACGCTTGGCCATGTCTACTGGGCGGTGGACGAAGAAACCGGGCAAAGGATCGGCATGACGCGGCCGGCGCTCGGCAGCGCCAGCCCTGCCGACCAGAACAGTCGCGCCGTCCTCATCCGTCGCGACGACACACGCTGCAGCATCCGCCAGGTGGTGTCGCCGATCATGAACGACCGCCAGGAGTTCTGCGGTCTTGTCATCGTCTTCCAGGACTTCACCGATGCGCGCGCCTTGCAGCGCCAGCTCGCCTATGCCGCCGCGCATGATGCGCTGACCGGCCTTGCCAACCGTTCGAGCTTTATCCGCACCATGGAGGAACTGGTCGACCGGAGCCGCAAGGCCGGCACAGCCAGGTCGGCGGGCGAACATCATTTCATGTTCATCGATCTGGACCATTTCAAGCTGGTCAACGACACTGGCGGGCACGCCGCCGGCGACGCCTTGCTGAAGCGGGTTGCCGAGGCCATTCGCGGTGCGCTTGGGCCGGAGGATATCGTGGCCCGCCTCGGCGGCGACGAATTCGCGGTCATCCTGAAAGCCGGGCCGAGCGCCGGCGCCAGGATTGCCGCACGCTCTGTCATCGACGCCATCCGCGGCCTGCAGTTCAGCTGGGACGGCCGGCCGCATGCGATCGATGCCAGCATCGGGCTGGCGCCAATCCACAGCAACAGCGGTGAAGTCGACGAGATCATCGCCCGGGCCGATGCTGCCTGCTATGCGGCCAAGGCCGCCGGCCGCGGCTGTGTTTCCGTGGCGCCTGACGATACCGGGTCAAGAGGCCAAGCAGAGCCGCCGCTTGCAGCGGCGTCCTGAGGGAGCACGGAACTTTCGTTCTGGTGGTTAGCGCGTCGGAACCGGATGCTCGCCGCGATAGTCGTAGAAGCCGCGCCCGGTCTTGCGGCCGAGCCAGCCGGCCTCGACATATTTCACCAGCAGCGGGCAGGGGCGATATTTCGAATCCGACAGGCCGTCATGCAGCACCTGCATAATCGACAGGCAGGTGTCGAGGCCGATGAAATCGGCGAGCTGCAGCGGTCCCATCGGATGGTTGGCGCCGAGCCGCATGGCGGTGTCGATGGCATCGACCGAGCCGACCCCCTCATAGAGCGTGTAGATCGCCTCGTTGATCATCGGCAACAGAATGCGGTTGACGATGAAGGCCGGAAAATCTTCAGAGACGGTGATGGTCTTGTCGAGCTGTTTCACATAGGCCTTGGCCGCCTCGAAGGTCTGATCCTCGGTAGCGATGCCGCGCACCAGTTCGACCAGCTTCATCAGCGGCACGGGGTTCATGAAATGTATGCCGATGAAACGCTCAGGACGGTCGGTCTGCGCGGCAAGCCGGGTGATCGAAATCGACGAGGTGTTGGTCGCCAGAATGGCTTCCGGGTTGAGCTGGGGACAGAGCTGCGCGTAAATCTTGCGCTTGACCGTCTCGTCCTCGGTCGCCGCCTCGATAACCAGATCGGCACCGGCGAGATCAGCCATGGTGGGGGCTGCGGAAATGCGCGCCATCGCTTCGTTACGCAGCTTTTCCTCAAGCTTGCCGGAGCCGACCTGGCGGGCCATGTTGCCGCTGACCGTGGCAATGCCCTTCTCGATACGGTCGGGCGAGACGTCGTAGATCAGCACCTTGAAACCCGAAAGTGCTGATACATGCGCGATGCCGCCGCCCATCTGGCCGGCGCCGATGATGCCGATCGTCTCGATCTTGGCCATTTGCAGCGATCCCGTCGAAAAGGCCTTTGCGGCCTGCTTTTTGTGCAGTGCAAACTAAAAGGGTGGGGCAGCTTCGTCTACCCCACCCTTTCACAATTTAATACGCTTTGGCAGAAAGCGTCAAAGCGCCTTTTGCAGTTCCGGCAGGATGACGAACAGGTCGCCGACCAGGCCATAATCGGCAACCTGGAAGATCGGCGCCTCTTCGTCCTTGTTGATGGCGACGATGACCTTCGAATCCTTCATGCCGGCAAGGTGCTGGATGGCGCCGGAAATGCCGACGGCAATATAGAGGTCAGGCGCCACGACCTTGCCGGTCTGGCCGACCTGCCAGTCATTCGGGGCGTAGCCGGCGTCGACGGCAGCGCGCGAGGCGCCGACGGCTGCACCGAGCTTGTCGGCGACCGGCAGGATGACTTCCTGGAACTTTTCCGAGGAACCGAGCGCGCGGCCGCCCGAAATGATGATCTTGGCCGAGGTCAGCTCCGGACGGTCGGTTTCCGAGAGTTTGTTCTCGACGAAAGTGGAGAGGCCGGGATTGGCCGCGGCCTTGACCGTCTCGACAGCTGCCGAGCCGCCCTCGGGGGCAGCCTGGAAGGAGGCGGTGCGCACAGTGATGACCCTCTTGGCGTCGGTAGACTGCACCGTCTGGATCGCATTGCCAGCATAGATCGGCCGCTTGAACGTGTCTGGTGAAACCACTTCGATGATCTCGGAGACTTGCGCGACATCGAGCAGGGCCGCCACGCGCGGCGCGACGTTCTTGCCCGACGAGGTCGCCGGCCCGATTATGGTGTCGTAGGCGCCGGCCAGCGAGACAACGAGTGCGGCGAGCGGTTCGGCGAGGCGCTCGGCCAGTTCGTCGGCCTCGGCCAGCAGCACCTTGCTCACGCCCTTGAGCTTGGCGGCGGCGTCGGCAGCGCCTTTGGCGCCTTTGCCGGCGACCAGCACATGCACGTCCGAACCGATCTGCAGCGCCGCCGAGAGCGCTTTGGCGGTCTGGTCGGAAAGAGTTGCGTTGTCGTGTTCTGCGATGAGGAGAATGGTCATTTTATCTGTTCCTTCCAGTCTCAGAGCACGCCGGCTTCGTTCTTCAGCTTGTCGACCAGTTCGGCGACGCTCTTGACCTTCACGCCCGCCTTGCGGCCGCTGGGCTCCTCGGTCTTGAGCACCTTCAGGCGCGGCTTGACGTCGGCGCCGTAATCGGCCGGGCTCTTTTCGTCGAGCGGCTTCTTCTTGGCCTTCATGATGTTGGGCAGCGAGGCGTAGCGCGGCTGGTTGAGGCGAAGATCGGCGGTGATGATCGCCGGCATCTTCAGTTCCACCGTCTGCAGGCCGCCATCGACTTCGCGCGTCACCTTGGCCTTGTCGCCGTCGAGCACGACCTTGGAGGCGAAAGTGCCCTGTGCCCAGCCGAGCAGGGCGGCCAGCATCTGGCCGGTCTGGTTCGAGTCATCATCGATCGCCTGCTTGCCGAGGATCACGAGGCCGGGCTGCTCGGCGTCGACGACGCCCTTCAGCACCTTGGCGACGCCGAGCGGCTCGGTCTGTTCATCTGTCTTGACCAGGATGGCGCGGTCGGCGCCCATGGCGAGCGCGGTGCGGAGCGTTTCCTGCGCCTGCTGCGGGCCGATCGAAACGACGATGATCTCTTCGGCCTTGCCGGCTTCCTTCAGCCGGAGTGCCTCTTCCACCGCGATCTCGTCGAACGGGTTCATCGCCATCTTGACATTGGCGAGTTCAACCGCCGAACCATCAGCCTTGACGCGAACCTTGACGTTCGCATCCACAACCCGCTTCACGGGCACAAGGATCTTCATTTGCCTGTCACCTCTCCTGAGATATCCGGGCGCGCTATAGCAGCGTGCGCCTCCGCAGAGTTGTCGAAAGCCGACATTCCTGACTGAATTCCGGCCAAACGGAATCCTGGCCGGACGAATTCTGGTCTTCTGCCGCCTAGCGGTGGCGCTCTCCGTAGTTGTGGCGACGCAACACGTCAATATGCCACGGCAGCGGCCAAACCACTCAAATCGGTTCAGTTGTGACCGGAAGCGCCACCCCGGCCCCAACGCGTCTCAGGTTGCACGGGAGCCGGACCGGCTGGCGCCGGCCCAATAGAAGCGGCTGGCTGATCGGCGGGTTCCGGCTCGCCGTCGTCACCGGCGAGCAGCGGCACGCCGCGGCTGCGCATGATGAGCACCAGCACGCCACCGGCAATGATGCCGCCAATGTGGCAGGCCCAGGATATCTGGTTTTCGCCGCCGGCGGCAAACATCACCACCTGGAAGCCGATCCACAGGATCAGCGGGATGAAGGCCGGGATACGCAGCGGAATCCGGGCAAAGACCAGCACCCACACTTTCACCCGGGGGTAGAGGACCAGATAGGCGGCGACGACGCCGGCAATGGCGCCGGAGGCGCCGATCAGCGGAACCTCCGAACTCCAGGCGACGAGCCCCTGGAAGAAGGCGCCGGCGATGGCGCAAAGCAGGTAGAAGATGAGGTAGCGGATGTGGCCGAGTGCGTCCTCGACATTATCGCCGAACACCCACAGGAACAGCATGTTGCCGCCGAGATGAAAGATATCGGCATGCAGGAAGGCATAGGTAAGGTAACTCAGGCTCTCGGGAATGACGACGAATTGGGGCGAGAGTTCTGCCGTGTCGTGGACAACCGAAGGAATGAAGCCGAAGCCGAGCACGGCTGCGTTGTTGAAATTTTCGCCGCCGATCGTCGTGATGAGAAAGACCAACACGTTGGCCGCGATCAGGCCGATCGTCACATATTGCAGCCGGATGTGGCGCAACCTGTTGGAGTCGTAAAGCGGGATGAACATGCCCCAAGCCCTTTCCCGCCTTCGAGAAAATTCAGCGGTTCTTGCCGGGCACCCATAACACGTCGGCATTTCCGTTGTCATTGACCGCACGGGCGGCGACGAACAGAAAGTCGGAGACGCGGTTTATGTATTTCAGCCCCTCGCGATTGACATGTTCGGCCGGGTCCTGCGCCAGCGCCACCATGATCCGCTCGGCCCGTCGCGCCACGGTGCGGGCAAGATGAAGTGCTGCCGCCGCCGGCGTGCCGCCATTGAGCACGAAGGATTTGAGCGGCTGCAGATCCTTGTTGAGAAGGTCGATATCCTTTTCGACGCGGTCGGTCTGCGAGGCGATGATGCGCAGCGGCTCGTAGCCCAGCGGCTTGCCGTCGTCGGGCACGGCGAGATCGGCGCCGAGGTCGAACAAATCGTTCTGGATGCGGGACAGCATGGCGTCGATGGCGGGATAACTTGCCGCTGTGTGCAGGCGGGCGATGCCGATGCAGGCATTGGCTTCATCGACGGTGCCGTAGGCATCGACGCGCAGGTCGGATTTCAGCCTGCGTTCACTGGTGCCGAGGCCAGTGGTGCCGTCATCGCCGGTGCGGGTGTAGATCTTGTTGAGCTTGACCACGTCGCCTCCCGAACGGCCGTCACTTGCGGGTGAAGTACACCACCAGCAGGATCAGTGCCAACGCCAGCGCCTGCAACAGCACGCGCGCCTGCATCAGCTTGTTCGAGCTCACACCGGAGCCGCCGCGCATCATGTTGATGAGGCCGCGGACAAGCACGATCACCACGGCGACCATGACGAGGACGAGGAGGACTTTGATGACGGTTGCCATGATCTGTTCCCAGTTCTGTTGCGGTCAGGCGCGTCTGGCCAGAACGCGGTAGAGCATCGATGCCGGCAGGATGCGCTTGAGCATCACGCCAATCCTGGCCGGCACTGTTACCACATAGTGCGGGCGCGGGCGCCGCGACAGAAGTGCATGGCGCAAGGCCGCATAGACCACCTCCGGCCCCTTTTTCAGCCGTGATGAGCTGCCGCCGGCCCGAAGCCGCGCCAGCTGCGTGGCATAGGCGACGTGGTGGACGGAATTCTCGTGGTCGATGTTTTTCAGGAACCAGAACAGCCCGTTGCTGGCGATTTTCGAGGTCACCGGCCCCGGTTCGATCAGCGAGACATGGATGCCGCTGCCCCTGAGTTCCTGCTGCATGCACAGCATCAGGCCTTCGAGCGCGTGCTTGGAGGCTGAGTAGGCGCCGCGAAAAGGCACCGGCGCTAGCCCAAGGATCGAGGAACAATGAACGAGGCGGCCATGTCCCTGGCGACGCATTACCGGTACGATGCGTCGGGTGAGGTCGTGCCAGCCGAAGAAATTGGCCTCGAACTGCTCGCGCAATGCCGCAACCGGCAGGTCTTCCACGGCGCCGGGCTGTGCATGGGCGCCGTTGTTGAACAGGGCGTCGAGGCGTCCGCCTGTCCGCTCCAGCACCGATGCCGCAAGTGCTGCGATGGAATCCGGCTCACGGTAGTCGAGATAAAAGGCCTCGATGCCGTCGGCTTCAAGCGCGGCTATGTCATCCGGCTTGCGCGCCGTTGCAAACACGCGCCAGCCATCCGCCTTCAGCGCACGGGCGCAGTGGGCGCCTATCCCGGACGAGGCGCCGGTGACGATGATGGTGCGCAACTCTTTGGCAGGCGGGATCGTGGTTTGAGCAAGGGTTGCCATTTGCCACAATCCCTTCCCATATTCGCGGCGTCGAGACAATCGAAGGGAACGCGGCTCTTGATGCGGAATATCGTCGTGCTGCGCCGCGTGCTCTATGACGCGCTTGGCCATTTCAACACCGATGACGGCTGGGCCATGGCCAGCCATCTGGCGATCACTTCGCTGATGGCGCTGTTCCCGTTCCTGATCTTCGCCACCACGCTGGCGAGCTTCCTCGGTGCGCAGGCGTTCGCCGATACTGCCGTGCACCTGGTCTTCGACACCTGGCCCGAACAGATCGCCAAGCCTATCGCGCGCGAAGTGCTCAACGTGCTGACCGTGCGGCGCACCGACCTTTTGACCTACGGTGTGCTGCTGGCCGCCTATTTCGCCTCCAACGGCATCGAGGCGCTGCGCACCTCGCTCAACCGCGCCTACCGCGTCGCCGAAACGCGCGGTATCATCTACCGCCGGGTGCAGAGCATCATCTTCGTGCTGATCGCGACGGCCGGTTTCCTGGCGATCAGCGTGCTCCTGGTGTTCGCGCCGCTGCTCGCGCGGCTCGCCGAAGCGCATATCGAATGGATCAAGCCCTATATTGGCACGATCACGCTGTGGCGTTACGTCATCGCCTCAACCGTCATTATCGGCGGCTTGTTTGCCGTGCATTACTGGCTGCCGGCAGGCAAGCGCCGTTTCGTTTCGCTGGTGCCGGGCATCATCTTCACGCTGGCCGCGTGGCTTGTCGGCTCGACCATGTTCGCGACCTATCTCGATCACTTCTCGTCCTATGTGACGACCTATGCGGGGCTTGCCTCGATCATGATCGCCGTGGTTTTCCTCTATATGCTGTCGGCAATCTTCATCCTCGGCGGCGAACTCAACGCCGCGATCAGCCGCTTTCTCGAAGCGCGCGCACGTGTCGGCAGCTAGGTTTTGGCTGGCCGAGCCGTGGCCAGCCCGACGCCGAGCGTCGCGATTGCCATGCCGACGATCTGCACGAGGCTGAGCCGTTCGCCGAACAGCGCCCAGGCGATGACAGCGGTGACGACCGGCACCAGGTAGAACAGCGACGCGACCTTCGACATCTCGCCGTCGCGGATCATCACCATCAGCAAGAAGATGGCGCCGATCGACAGCACCAGGACCAGCCAGGCCATGGCGAAGATCAGTTCGCCGTTGATGATCACCGTGTGGGTCTCAAGGGCCAGCGAAGCCAGGATCATCAGCGAGCCGCCGCCGATATATTGCCACATCGTCGCCGCCACCAGGTCGCCACCCGAGGCATAGCGCTTCTGCCAGATGGTCCCGGCGCTCATGCCCAGCACCGAGACCAGCGACGCCGACAGGGTTTCGGGCGTAACGCCGCCGCCGAGAGCGCCGAGCTTCGGCCACAGCACGATGATCACCCCCACAAGGCCGACGGCAAGGCCGGCCCAGTGGCGCGGCAGGATGGCCTCGCCGAGGAACCGGCCGGCAAGCACGGCCGTGATCAGCGGTTGCAGGCCGACGATCAGCGCCGAAAGCCCGGCGGGCATGCCCCTGTGGATCGCCCAGAACACCGCGCCGAGATAGATGCCATGCATGAGGATGCCAGAGACCGTGGCGTGAAGCGCTTCTACCCTTGTGGCTCGCTTCGAGCCAAGCACGAGCATCAGGCCGGCGAGCAGCAAGGCGGCGATGACAAAGCGGGCCGCCAGAAAGGTGAAGGGCTCCGCCCAGGGCATGGCGTAGCGCGCGCCTATGAAACCTGTCGCCCACAGGACGACAAACGAGGCGGGGATGAACCGCTTGAGACTGTGCATTTCGGGGAAGCCGTTTCCGGTGGAGAGGTCCGATTCGGTGAAGAGACAAATACGGCAATTGCTCTAATGCGGTTCAATCCGGCAAGCAAAGTGAAACAATTGGTACATAAGCTCATCCTGATGTAGGAGGTGGCCGAATTCAAAGGGCGGCGTCAGGGCAATCGACTTCTGTCGATCGATCCGGCGACATGGCGTTTCGGCTTCGACAGGGAGCGCGCATGCTGTTGCATCTCGATACAAGCTGGCTGTTGATGACGGTGGCCAGTGTGGCCGTGTTCGGCTTCTTCTTCGGCTCAGCGCTCGACGCCATCATGCAGGAGGACGGTTTTGGGTCGACCGGCAACACGCTGCTGTTCACGCTCGGCTTTTTCGCCGCGGTCATGGCCGCGAACGAACATGGCATCGTCCTGAGAGATCTGAAGCTCGCGGTTGCCTGGGGACTGGGCGGCGCCTTCGCGTTTATCGGCGCGTTGGCGCTGCTCAAGGCGGGGCTGGCCCGGCTTTAGTCATAGCCCGACCAGCCGCCTGACATCGTCCGGCGACATGCCTGCCTGCCTCAGCGCGGCAAGGCCGGTATCAGCAAAACTCTTCGACAGTTTGCGCCCATCCGGTCCGAGTATGAGACGGTGGTGGAAATACTGCGGCTGGCCGAGGCCGAGCAATTCCTGCAGCAGGCGCTGGATGCCGGTCGCGGAATAGAGGTCGCGGCCACGCACGACATGGCTCACACCTTGCAGGGCGTCGTCGACGACGACGGCCAGGTGATAGCTGGTCCGTATGTCGCGGCGCGCCAGAATGACGTCGCCCCAGTCCTGCGGACGCGCCTCGACGCGCTGCGTCGCCGAAAGCGTCTCGTTGGTGAATTCGCGCCAGGACAAATCCGTGCCGACGCGCGCCAGCGCTGCATCAATGTCGAGGCGCCAGGCGAAGGGCGCATTTTCGGCGATGCGGCGGTTGCGTTCGCTGACCGGCAGCGCCTTGTCGGCGGCGGGATAAAGCGGCACGCCGTCCGGGTCGCGCGGCCAGCCGCGGCCGCGCTTTTCGCTGTCGGCGATGAAGGCCCTGATCTCGCCACGGCTCATAAAGGCAGGGTAGACGAGTTCTTCGCGGACCAGCCGGTCGAGCACGGCCTGATAGTCGGAGAAATGCTCGGCCTGGCGCCGCACCGGCTGTTCCCATTCGAGACCTAACCATTCGAGGTCGCGAAAGATGCCGGCCTCGAATTCAGGCGTGCAGCGGATCGTGTCGATGTCCTCGATGCGCAGCAGCAGGCGGCCGCCGGCCGCACGCGCCAGTTGCTGGTTGAGCAGTGCCGAATAGGCATGGCCGAGATGCAGTTCGCCATTCGGGCTCGGCGCGAAGCGGAATGTCAGGAGCGTCATCTCACAAGCGGCAATCGGGTTGTGCAGCGGTTTTGCCAATTGCTACCGTGAGGTCGGTTCAGGAACAAGAAAACATGCAACGCATCGCGACACTGGACGATATTGCGCGCGGGCTGGATGCGCTTTGCGCAATCGATCCGCGCCTGGAAAAGGTGCGCGGCATGGCCGGCGAGGTGCCGCTGCGGCTGTCGGAGCCCGGCTTTCGAAGCCTGGCCTCCATTATCGTTTCGCAACAAGTATCCCGTGCGAGCGCCGATGCCATTTTCGGCCGGCTGGTGAAACTGGTCGATCCGCTAACGCCGCAGGCGATCCTTGCCGCCGGCGAGGACATGTTTCGCGAGGCCGGGCTGTCGCGGCCGAAGCAGCGCGGTCTGATCGCGGTTGCGCAGGCTGTGGTTGAGGGGCTCGACCTGCATCACCTCTGTTCGCTCGACGCCGAAGAGGCGATCGCGGCTATGATCGCGGTGCCGGGCATCGGCCCGTGGACGGCGGAAGTCTATCTCCTGTTTGCCGCCGGCCACCCCGATATTTTCCCCGCTCGCGACGTCGCGCTGCAAAGCGCGGTCGGCCACGCGTTGGGCATCGAACCGCGTCCGCCGGAGAAAACGCTCATCGCCCTGGCCGAATCATGGAGCCCGTGGCGAGGTGTCGCATCGCGGCTTTTCTGGTCCTATTATCGCGAAACCAGGGGCAGGGACGCAGCACCCCCCGCCTGAATCGGCAAAAAAGCGTTAAAATCCTGCATTTTTGCCGCTTTTGACGAGTGACAATCCGCTTCACATCCCTGTCATGTCGGGCTTACAGTATCCGCGCCGATCGGTTCTAGAATGAGGAGGTCAACAAGGTGACGGTTGCCGTATCTCCGGATGGGCTTCCTGCGCTGGTGCTGAATGCGGATTACCGTCCGCTCAGCTATTACCCCTTGTCGCTCTGGTCCTGGCAGGACGCCATCAAGGCGGTGTTCCTCGACCGGGTCAACATCGTCGCCGAATACGAGCATGCGGTGTCTTCGCCGACCTTTTCGATGAAGCTGCCCAGCGTCGTCAGCCTGAAGGCCTATGTGAAGCCGTCGAGGCACCCGGCATTCACCCGCTTCAACGTGTTCCTGCGCGACCGCTTCCAGTGCCAGTATTGCGGCACGCCCGAGGATCTGACCTTCGACCACGTCATCCCGCGCCATCGCGGCGGGGCGACGACGTGGGAGAATGTCGTGGCCGCCTGTTCACCCTGCAATCTGAGGAAGGGCGGCATGATGCCGGCGCACGCCAAGATGTGGCCGCTGCAGAAGCCCTACCAGCCGACCGTGCACGACCTGCACAACAATGGCCGGCTGTTCCCGCCCAACCATCTGCATGAAAGCTGGATGGATTATCTCTACTGGGATGTGGAGTTGGAGCCATAGGGATTGGCCCGATCGGCCTTGCCAGGGCAATCGCCGATGTCAGGTGCTGCCCCTCATCCGGCTGCCGCCACCTTCTCCCCGTATTGTGACGGGGAGAAGGGAATTGGCTGCAAATCTGGCGCCCTTTTTTCAGCGTTCGGGATTGGCGAAACCATCGATGACTGCGTCTTTCTCCCCGTCACTACACGGGGAGAAATGCCCGGCAGGGCAATGAGGGGCGGTGCCAACATTTAGAGACTGGCCGCATGGCGCGACCTCGCACTTGATTAGTCGCGCGCCAGCGCGCCGCGGAAGGCGATGGCGGCGAGGATGAAGCTGGCGATGGCGTTCCAGCCGGCCAGCGACAGGCCGAGGATACGAAGGGCTGCCTTGTCGCAGGATGGCGGCACGAATTTGTCGAGCGCGTCGAGCACGCCCTTGCCGCCGGTGTCGACCGGGCCGGCGCCGGCCGTGCAATCGGCCGGGCCCTGCCACCAGGCCCATTCGACGCCCGAATGATAGACGCCGAGATAGAGGCCATAGAGCATCAGCAGGCCGCCGACGGCAAGCAGGCCGCGCGTCAGCCATGCGGGCGCGCTAAGCATCGAGGCAATCACCGCCAGCAGCATCAGCGGGGCGCCGATATAATAGGGCGTGCGCTGCTCCAGGCACAGATGGCAGGGGATGTAGCCGCCTATGTGCTGGAAGGCGAGCGCGGAGCCGACCGTGGCGGCCATGGCGACGGCGAGAAACAAAGCGGTGCGCGTCCGCTGGCGTCCGGTATCGGCTGTCATCGTGGCTGTCATGTTTCGTCCGTTGAATTCGCCGTCCGCCGGCATAGTCCTGACCCACCGCCCGCCTTGGGCGGTTAGAAGGCGTATTTGACGACGATATAGAGCAAAATCAGGGCGGCGGCGCCGGCGCCGACGATCAATCCCAAACGCTTCTCGATGAATTCCTTGATCTCCTCGCCATAGCGGCGCAGCAGCCAGGCAAGAAGCAGGAAACGAGCGCCACGCGCCAGGATGGCGGAGACGATGAAGACGACAAGATTGACGTGGAGGGCGCCTGCCAGAATGGTGACCACCTTGATCGGCGGCAAGTGGGCGGCACCCGATGTGACAAGCAGCACCAGCATCAGCCCGGTGCCGGCCGACTGCCACCTCTCGAACGCGTCAAGGCCGCCAAAGTGCTCCAGCATCGGCCGTGCTATCGTGTCGTAGGCATAGTAACCGATCAGCCAGCCGGCAATGCCGCCCAGCACCGACGCGACAGTGGCGGTCAGCGCATAGCGATAGGCGCGTTCGGGCCGCGCCAACGCCATGGGCAGGTACAAGACGTCGGCAGGTATGAAAAACACCGAGCTTTCGACGAAGGCGATGAAGGCCAGCCACCATTCGGCGGATTTGCGGGCCGCCAGCGACAAGGTCCAGTCGTAAAGTCCGCGAAGCATCGGCTCTCCTGGATGCAAGTTGCCCAGACGCAACGCGCTTTGATACGCGTCTGTCTAGAAAGGTTTTCCGCGCCGCACAATGGCAGGAGCTTCACGAAACAGAAAGGCGGGCTTTTGCCGCAAGCAGGGCACGGCGGCGCATTTGGCCAGTTGACGAACAGGCCTCCAACCGTATAGTCCGCGCCCATCCAGGCCTTTGGGCCTGAGCCCCTATGGCGGAATTGGTAGACGCGCTCGACTCAAAATCGAGTTCCGCAAGGAGTGCTGGTTCGATTCCGGCTAGGGGCACCATTTTTGATCTCACGCCAGTTCGCTTCGCTCATGGGCTCCGATGGGGCGGCCTGACCGGCCGACGGGCGGTCGCCCTTGCGAACCCTCCGGGTTCGAACAGTGCCTCGAACACAGAGCCAACCGCGGCTGCTGAGGATGACAGCGATAGCGCCAATCAGCGGCGGCCGGTAGCCCCGCTCTACGTGCTCTCAGGCCGCCGCACGGTGTTCTTCACGGGCAGCTTCCCACACTTCGCGGGCCGCGTCGGCGTTCATGACCGCGATCCCCAATCCCACCGCCAAATCGGGCCACGCGGAATGCCAGAGCAAGGCCGTGACCAACCCTGCGGCAATAATGGCGATGTTGGCCAAGGCGTCGTTGCGGGCCGACAGGAAGGCCGCCTTTGTGAGGCTGCCGCCACGATGCCGGTGCGCGGCCAGCATGTAGGCGCAGGACAGGTTGACGGCGAGAGCGCCAAGTCCCGCCAAGGTCAAGGCGATGGGCTGCGGCGGCACCGGGACGTTGAACTTCTCCCAAGCCGTCCAGAGCGTTGCCAGACCCGGCATGAGAAGGATGAGCGCCAATGCCATCCCCACCCGCGCACGGGAGCGCACAGACCACCCAAGTGCGAGCAGGATAAGGAGGTTCACGGAAGCCTCTTCAAGAAAGTCGATGCTGTCGGCGAACAGGGACACTGATCCAATGGCGAGCGCCACAGCGAACTCGATCCCGAAATAGGCAAGATTGAGAAGCGCGACGATGAGGACGATGCGGCGAAGGTTCATCTTCTGGCAGTATCCGAAACCAGTGTGTGGAGCTACAGCTTCGCGGTTTCCAAGGAAAGCCCCTGCTCGTTCCGGGTCCCGGCCGATGGGCGGTTGCCCTTGCGACCTTTTGCGTGCGAGCCGCGCCTCGAACACGGACTTAGCGCATATTCCCCGTATGCCCTTGCGAATACCGCCCCGGCTGTGGCCACACCGTCAGGCCGTGCGGCTCTGAGCCAACCCGAAACTTGGTCACCGCGCCTGATGTCGTGTCGATCATGTAGGCGGCACTGTCGAAGCGGCCGGACAGCCATAGTTGTTTGCCGTCGGCGCTGACGTTGCCCATGTCGGGGCTGCCGCCGCCGGGGATCGGCCATTGCGTGACGACCGCGCGGGTAGCGAAGTCGATCACGCTCACGCTGCCTGGGCCCTTTGCCTTGCCCTGCTCCATCTTGTGCGAGCCGCGGTTCGAGACGTAAAGCCGCTTGCCGTCGCGGCTGACGACGAAGCCATGGGCGCCGATGCCGGTCGGAATGAAGCCGATCTCCTTGAAACTGTCGCCATCGACGAGGAACACGCCGTCATTCATCATGTCGGCGACGTAGAAGACCTTGCCGTCGGGCGAGAGGCGGATGTCTTGCGGCATGCCCATTTTCGAAAAGTCGAGATGGCCAAGCACCTTCTGGTTCTTCAGGTCGATCTTGGCCAGTCCGCCATTGCCGTATTCGCAGGTGAAAATCGCGTAGGCGCCGTCGGCCGAGAAATCGGCGTGGTTGATGCCGGGGCAAGTGGGTGTGGGCAGGCTCGACTTCAGCGCCATGGTGTCGGGATCGCGGAAATCGAGCCGCTCCAGGGCTTCGTCGACGACGATGGCCGCGCCCGGCATGAAATACAAATTGTAGGGATCGTCCACGGCGATCTGCGGGCCGGGCTTGCCGGTCATCGGGTCGATCGGCGTCAGGCTGCCGTTCTTGCCGGTGCCATTGTTGGCGACCCAGAGCGTCTTCAGATCCCAGGACGGCACGACGTGCTGCGGTTTGCTGCCGACCGGGAACCTGTCGACTTCCTTGAGTGTCATGGTGTCGATCACCGTGACGCTGTTGGAGGAGCGGTTCGGCACATAGACGCGCGGCAGTGCACCCAGCGTGGCCGGGCTGAGATGGCCGGCGGCGGTGTGGCTGTAGATGTTGATGGACGGCGCGGGCTCGCTGCAATCCTCGGGACAGCTATCGGCCCAGGCGCGGACAGGCAGCAGCGCAAGCAGCAAAAAGGCCGCACGGGGACCGGCGTGACGCAAAAAGGTTCTGATCATCAGGATGGCTTGTCGTGAAGGCCGGCCGAAATTGCCGCCGGAGCCATAGCTGGTGTCTTGCCGTTGATCCAGTGGCTATCGCCGTCCCAGCAAACTCTTCACGCGATTGCGCAGCAGGCGGGCCATGTTGCGGGTTTCGCGGTAGAGGTGCAGCTGCGAAGCCGCCTGGCGGGCCAGCCGATCGGCATCCGGCGTCAGCCCGATCACCAGCGAGCCCATCGGCTTGCGCTCGCTCCACAGCCGGCTCATCACCGGGTGGTCGGGCACGGCGCAGGAATCCGTCATCATGATGTTGGGGTCGTCGAGATGCTGCCTGGTCACCTCGATCATCAGCAGCGTGCCCGGCGAATAGGTCGCCAGCGTCTCGTCATAGGCGGTCTTCCAGGTGTAGGCGACGCCGGCTTCGACGAAGACGACCAGGCAGGCGATCGTGCGGCCGTCCAGCGTCAGCGAATGGATGCGGCACATGTCGTGCTCGGCCAGCCGGTGCACGGCTTCGCGGGCAAAGGCGGCGCGGTAGCGGTCGATGGCCATGGCGGTGCGCTCGCGGCCCTTCCAGCCGGCCGCCTCCAGCGTCAGGAAACTTTCGATGGCGTGGCGGATTTCGTCCGGTCCCCGCGCCACGACATGTTCCAGCCTGCCGAGATCGCCCAGGCGCCGCTTCAGGCGGCGGAATTCGCGGTAGTGGTGCGCGCGCAGCGATGCTTTCAGATAGGCCTCGCCGTCGAGCGTGCTTTCGAGCACCGGCCGGTCCGCCTTGGCGGTGGTGACCATTGTCAGGCCGCGCGTCTCGGCAACGGTGGCAAGCACGCTGGCCAACGGGCCGTCGAGCCGCATGTCGGGCAGCACGAAGACCTTCGGCAACTTGAGATGCGCCCGCGATAGCATGCCGAAGAAATCCTCGACGACGCCGATCGGGTCGTCATGGTCGACCAGCGGTGTGCCGATCGGGCCGAACGGGCTCGACCAGGTGCGCATCACCGGAACGCCGAGCGGCACCGCCGGCCTTTCGACCGAGAACGGCACCAGCAGGCGTAGCCGGTTGCGGTATTCGTCGCCGTCGCGGATCACCGCCAGCTTGACCTCGCGATCTTCCAGCCGGGGCATGGCCGGCGCCAGAAAGCGCGGGTTGAAGAAGACGTTGGGCTCGATCGTGCGGGTGCACAGATAGTCGAGTTCCTCGACCAGTTCGAAGCCGGCCGAAGCCGGATAGATCGCCAGCTTGCGCAGCGGCCGGTTGTTGGCGAGGATCTCGAGATGCGCCGGATCGGCGTCGCGCGCCAGGCCGGCAAGGCCCGACACCATTGCGCCGGCCGGGCCGCCGCTGGTTTCCTCGATCAGCGGGATGGCGGCCATCAGGCGGCTTCCTCGGCAGCGGGCACGAAGATCAGCATGACGATGCCGAGCTTGCGCCAGACGGTGAAGGACAGGGCGCTGGCCTCGAAGACCATGGCGAGGCTGGTGGCGATCGCCGCCCCCCACAGGCCAAAGAGCGGGATCAGCACCACGTTGAGGCCGATGTTGAAGGCCAGCGTCATGGCATAGACGGCGGCGCAGATGTTCTGGTTGCCGCTCATCGTCAGAAGGCTTTCGCACGGGCCGACCGCGGCGCGCGCCACGACGCCGAACACCAGCAGGAACAGCAGCGGATAGCCGTCGGTGAATTCGGGCCCGAACAGCACCAGCATCGGTTCGCCGAGCGCCAGCACCAGCAGCGCCATCAGCAGCGACGGCCAGAACGTCCACGACACGGTCTCGCGGGCGAAGGCGGCGAGCTTTTCCGGTTCGCCATGGGTGAACTGCGCATAACGCTGGGCAACGCCGGCCTTGACGGAGAAATAGACGAAATGCACCAGCGCCAGCGTCTTGACGGTGGCGAAGTAGACGGCGACGTCATTGGGCTGGAGATAGGCGCCGACCATCAGCACGTCGGCGTTGGTGAGCAGGAAGAAGAAGCTCTCGACCAGGAAGATCGGCAGCGAGACGATGAACCACTCGGCGAAATGCACCTTCATCGGCCCGGCCGGGATATTCCTGCCCATGCGTGTGGTCACGCCGATGAGCTGGCCGAGCGTGGTGGCGTAGGTGGCGGCGATCGAAGCGAAGATCGCTGTCCTGGCGTCGGGCGCATAGCCCATTGCCAGCATCAGCGCCATCAGCGCCAGGATCAGCACCGGCCGCACCAGATATGTCGGCGACAACGCAAACAACGCCCAGGAATTGGCGCGTGACTGGCCTTGCAGCAGATCGCCCATGGCGATCATCGGCAGGCAGAACAGGCCGAGGATGAAGGGCATCACATAGTAGCTCTCGATCCAGTTCGCGCACAGCCAGACGCCCAGTGCGCCAAGTCCGGCGATCGCGGTCGAGGCAATCAGCACGAACAGGCGGCTGGCGACCACGATGCCGCGCAGCTCGGCCAGCATGTTGCGTTCGCGATATTCGGGGATGAAGCGGATGACCGAGGTGTGGAAGCCGAGGCAGGCGAGGTTGCCGACGATGACCATCGTCACCCAGACGAGGACGAAGATGCCGTATTCGAACGAGCCCATCCAGCGCGCCATCAGCACCTGGCTGATGAAGGCGATGACGGCGCTGACGATGCGGATGGCAAAGGCGATCAGCGACATGCGGCCGGCTTCGCCGCGTTCGTCGGCGGTGAACAGCACCGCATCGATGCGGCCAAGCAACGGCCTCATGCGCAGCGCCAAGCGCTGCGGCAAGAACCGCCCGGCCGTCGTCGCCGCGGAAAAGCGCACCCCGATGTCTCTCCGTTTTCCGCCTCTTTTCAAGGTTTCGATGTAGCGGAGACACATTAAGAAAGGGTGGGCGGAGAGGCGGTCCGCCGGAGCGGACGAAAGGCCAACGATTTGGCTTTTCGAGCGACGAACGCCCGAAGCCATAGCGTAGGGCCGGCAGGAACGGGTGCGCGGCGCGCGCATTCATCATGCCGGTGGCATGACGAATGGCGAGCGAACCCCGGTCAGCTGGCCCTGCCAAGTGACTCCCTGAGCGAACCAGTAGGGCGAAGTGCAGACAAGTATCAGGTGGGAGCGAGGAATGCAGGTAGAACTTCGGGCCGAGCGATATTCTCTTTTTGGTGCCCTGTATTTCGAGAGTATCTGGTCGAAATTTGCTCGATATATCCGGCGTAAACCAAGTATTAATCATGTTTTGCTGTCGTGTCGTGTGGGGGCAGTCACATGGACGCAGAGATTTTCATCCAACGTTGGACAGCGCGCGAAGGCGGGGCAGAGCGTGCCAACTATCAGATGTTTCTTTCCGAGTTGTGTGAGGTAATTGGTGCCCCTCATCCTGATCCTGCTTCTGCTGAACGAGAGCACAACGACTATGTATTCGAGCGAGCGGTAAGGCGACGTGCAAGCGATGAAATCATCTCTTCAAAGCGTATCGATCTCTATAAGAAGGGTTGTTTTATTCTCGAGGCCAAGCAATCGCGCCTGCCGGGTGCGAAAAATGCGATCCCCGGCCAACTTTCGCTACTGAACGACGAACCCGAACATCTTGGTCGACGCAGCGCCGCGCGCGGTTGGGACGTGATGATGCAGAATGCTCGACGTCAGGCAGAGAACTACGTCTCCTTGCTTGATGCTAGCCATGTCGCCCCGCCATTCATTATCACCTGTGATGTTGGCCATGCATTTGATTTTTGCCGATTTTTCGGGCAGCGGTCGTGCTTATAGTCAGTTTCCCGACCGGAAGGGATTCCGAATTTATCTGGAGGATTTGCGACGTAAGGAAACACGCGAGTTGCTTATGCGCATCTGGACCGATCCGACTAGTCTAGATCCCGCAAAGGAGTCGGCGCGCGTAACCCGCGAGATCGCCAAACGACTTGCGGAAGTGAGCAAGGCACTGGAGGTTGATCACCCGGCCGAGGAGGTGGCGCACTTTCTGATGCGCTGCATATTCACGATGTTCGCTGAGGATGTCGATCTCATTCCAAACGGAAAGTTTGCAGAACTTCTGACCGATTGCATCGATTCTCCCGGCGCTTTCGTGCCGCTAGTTGAAGAACTATGGGCGAAGATGGACGAACCATCACACACCCTTCGTTTTTTCTCAGCATTCCGCACCCACCTCAGGCATTTCAACGGCAATCTGTTCAAAAATGCACGTGCCTTTCCACTCGACCGTGCGGAAATTGGTGAGCTTTTGCAGGCGGCGAAAGCGAAATGGACTGAGGTTGATCCTGCCATCTTTGGCACACTACTTGAGCAGGCGTTGGAACCATCGGAGCGCAGAAAGCTAGGTGCGCATTACACGCCAAGAGCCTATGTGCAGCGACTGGTGGAAGTGACTGTGATGGAGCCACTGCGTGGGGACTGGCAGAAGGCTTTGACCAAAGCGGAAGCTGCAAAGGAAGAGGGTAACGAGGCCAAGGCAGCAGAAATTGTGCGGGGCTTTCACCACCAACTTTGCGCTACGCGGGTGCTTGATCCCGCCTGCGGCACAGGCAATTTCCTCTACGTCAGTCTTGAGCTTATGAAGAAACTTGAGGGTGAGGTGTTGGAGACCTTGGCCCGCCTTGGTGTTTCCGAAAGTTTGGGGCTAGAGCGTGGCTCTGTCGATCCACACCAATTTCTTGGTCTAGAACTCAATCCGCGTGCCGCAGCCATCGCAGAACTCGTGGTCTGGATAGGTTATTTGCAGCAACACTACCGTACGCGCACAGGCCATCCGGCCGAGCCGATTCTCAAGGCATTCAAGAATATCAACTTCGGCCACCGCGAGGGTTACGACGCCGTGCTGACCTGGGACGGCTACCCGGTGCCAAAAGTCGAGGAGCGAGACGGCAAACCGGTTGAGATTTTTCCCAACGCTCGTAGGCCAGATTGGCCGGAAGCAGAATTCATCGTTGGAAATCCCCCGTTTTTGGGCAAGGGCGCAGCTATGCGCGGTCCGCTGGGCGACCCTTATGTAGATGCTCTCTGGGCGGCCCATCCTCACATGAATGAAAGCGCCGACTTTGTCATGTATTGGTGGGATCGGGCTGCAGAACTCCTAGGAAGGAAGATGAGCCGGTTGAGGCGATTCGGATTTGTAACGACGAACTCGATCAGCCAACTCTTCAATCGCCGAGCTGTCGAGCGACATCTGAAAGGTAAAAATCCAATCAGTATTGTTTTCGCGATCCCCAACCATCCTTGGACAAAGGCGACGAAGGATGCCGCCGCGGTTCGGATCGCTATGACGGTTGTGGAAGCCGGCTTGAAACCCGGGTTGCTTCAGATCACAGCAAGCGAAAGGAAGCTTGAAACTGATGAGCCGGAAATCGAGTTTGCGTCCGCTATCGGCGCGATCTTTGCGGACCTGAGAGTCGGCGCGAATCTCGCTGATGTTAGCCCATTGTTGGCAAATGAGGGCTTGGCGTCGATGGGACCAGCGCTAGGCTCACGCGGCTTTGTTCTGACGTCGGATCAAAGGAAATATCTTGTTCCCCTCCTGAATGAATACGAAAAGTCGGTACTAGTTCCACTGCGGAATGGTGATGATCTTCTATACGGTGCAAGAGGGGTTTTTGTTCCAAATCTCATTCAGGTGGAAACCGAATTTGAGCTAAAAGGAGTCGCGCCGCATCTTTTTCAGTACCTTCGCGAAAGCGTTTTTCCAAAGCGTCAATTGGATCGAGACCCGCGCCTGCAGAAGTATTGGTGGCGTTTCAGGAGAAGTAATGAAGGATATTTCTCCCTAAAATCTAACTTGGATAGATGCATTGTTACAGTCGAAACTGCAAAGCATCGCATATTCTTTTTTATCGAGAGCAATATAATTGTGGAACACGGCAGCATTAGTTTCGGGTTCGCTGACGCAGCGATGCTTAGCCTGCTGTCGTCGAAGCCTCATGTGAGTTGGACGCTGGCGACCGGTGGTACACTGGAAGACAGACCTCGATATAACAAGATACGCTGCTTCGATCCGTTCCCCTTTCCCGACACTTCTGACGCTATACGCCAAGATCTTCGCGAATGTGGCGAGGAACTTGATGCGTTGCGAAAGAGAGTAATCGCTGAACATCCCAAGCTGACACTAACCGGGCTATACAATGTGCTGGAGAAACTGAAGAGCGGCGAGGCTCTCTCTGACAAAGACGAAGATATAAAGCAGCGCGGTTTGGTAGTGATCCTACGGGAATTGCATGAAAGAATCGACGAGCTGACATCAAGAGCCTACGGCTGGCCGGCGGACTTGGCAGAAGCGCAAATTCTCGAGCGGCTGGTTGCGCTGAATGCAGACCGCTCGAAGGAAGAGGCTGTAGGGAACGTGCATTGGCTGCGGCCTGATTACCAAATCCCGCTCTTCGCTAAAGAAGCAAATGTGAAAACAAGCGAGATCGACTTCGACGAGACCGTGGTGGCCTTCGACAAGGGACTGCCTGTTTGGCCCTCCGATCGATATGAACAACCATTGGCTGTGGAAGCGCTATTGGCCGGGGCGGGTCGAGCGATGGGAGTTGCTGACATTGCCCGGGGCTTCAAGAGAGGCGGCAAGAAAATCGAAAAGCGCGTAGAGCAGGTGCTGGTGACGCTAGCTCGCTATGGTCGGGTAACGGCACTCGCAGATGGCAAGTTCGCGGCACGCAGAGCGGCTTGACGTGTAATTCTAGCGAGGGGCGGGACAGCGCCCCCCTCTGGCCTGCCGGCCATCTCCCCCACGGGTGGGGAGATCGGCCAATCGTGAATGCCGGCGCTGCCCGGCGGCCCCAAACGGTCAACTGACGACAACGCCGGGAATGCGGGATGAGCCGGTAGCGCGTGCTCGCTTCAGAAAACGGGATGACGCATAGTCCGGGTCAGATCAAACCCTCGCATCCGTGGATATGGCAAGAAATCAACTCGATCTTTTTGGCGCCGATGAACAGTCCGGGCTGTTCGATGAAGATGCGCCGACTGTTTATCATGGCGATCCAGACCGGGTTCGCGCGCGGTTGCATAAGCTTATCGCCGAGGCGCGAAGCGCGGAAACACTGCCTTGGGATCAGGACAGTGTCCGGCTCTACCGCAAGATCGTGCCCCAGATGGTGCTCTGGCTGCCGGAAGAAGAAGCCGCGCAGCTGAAGTTCGAGTTCGAGGCCGAAATGGTGCGGCTGAAGGCGGCGTAGAAACGGATACGCCAGCCTTGGGCCGGGGTGGCGTCGTTAAGCAAACAGCGGTGAATCACCCAGGAAAACAAAAAATCCGCCTCGGCGCCGGGTCGTCGGCGCAAATCAGCACCATGGACAAAAATGTAGCATACCTGCCGTCACCGTGTCAAGAAAATATTCCTATCGTTCCGTCAGCCATCGGCTCGAGCGCCTAGGGCTTGGCAACATCGGTGGCAAAACGAAAGGCGAGCGCACGCCGGGGAAGACTGGGGAGCCGGTCGGCGTATCGCTCGCCCCTCCCCCCGCCAAGGGGGAAGGCCAGGCACCGGGTGTCCGGTGCCGGAGGTGTCGGAAGGTTACATCCCCTTCATCGCGTCGCAGGACACGTTCGGGTTCATGTCGGCGAAGGCGCCGGTCGGGTTCTGTTTCCAGGCCCAGACATGCAATTCGTAGAACGGGCCGAGGCCGTAGCGATTGGGGGCGCTGTTGAAGTTGAACAGCTGGCCTTCGAGCGAGGCCGGGCCTTTCGAGGTGATGTATTCGACCGCTATCAGCTTCAGGCTGCCGTCGGCCGTCGGCTCGTACATCACCGCTTCGGGCTTGGCGACATCGACGGCATCGTCCTTGAGATAGGCGCCGTTGACATAGTGGATGCCCATGGCGCCGCCGGTGATGCCGCTGGCGCAAGGGATGGGGGCATAGCCTTCGGCGGTGGCGGCTGCCACATTTTCGAAGCGGCTGTTGGCTGCGCGCACCTTTTCGACCAGCGGATTGGCGTCGTGCGCCTGGGCGGCCGCACCCGCCGCGATCGAGATGGCGGCGAAAGCCGCGAAGCGTGTCGTCCAAAGAGTTATGGTCATGGTCTTCCGTCCGTTTGTTGACGCTCGAGGCGACGGCGGCCGATCAGGCTGCCCGAAACGCTGCGGCGTTGGTTTAGGATTTGGTTTGTCCGTCCCGGTTCATGCGATGCGGCTTCCGTTGCCGGGCTTTGGCCGCAGCCCTTAAAAACCGTGCAAAATCAACGATCCCAAAAGTAATATTGCCAATATTCCTGCGGGACGTCCCGCTCCGATAGCCCGATGTCGCGCCTCAGATAGTCGCCTTCCGGGGGCAAGCGCCGCCTTTCAGACAGATACGCAGGCAGCCTCGTCGCGAACCGCCATAGACGGCCGAGCACGGAGGTTGGCCGGACGGTCTTTCCCAGGACAGGCCCGATTCCGCCGAGCGGCAGCCCATCAGGCAGTTCGCCACGGCCGCGAAGGACAGTTTGATGCTCATCATCGTGGCGACCGAACGCAGGATCAGAGGTAAAAGTAAGGGTCAAGAACCCGCACCTCCGTGATCTTGTCGACCGGCAGCGAGTTTTTCTGAGCCGTGCTGCGGATCGCTTCGGGCGTCGGCGCGTCGTAGATGCAGAAGCTGTGCTTCTTGTCGGGCGTGACGAAGGACTGGATCCAGGTGACGCCCTTTTCGGCATTGCGCATGACGACGCCGCCCACCGCGCTGGCGCCGATATCGGTCATCGGTATGTTGAGGCCGTCCGGAAATGTGCGTTCAATCAGGTAGCGAGGCATGGAAGACTTCCTTTTCCATTGGTTCACGCTCGATCGGAGCGCGGCTGGACGTTGACCACGCCGGCCCGGCCCGCGCATCGGAACGATTCCCCATATTGGACGGGACGATTCCCTATATTGGCGTCGTTCTTTGTGGAAAGAGGCACGGCAATGTGTGCAAAGTCACATTGCGGCGCTTTCTTCACGGGCTAATCGTGAGCGGCCCGCCATGGTGGGAAAACTCCGATCCTGTGAGACGATGACAATGATGCTTCTGGAACGGCAGACGCAGCTGCAGCAACTGGAGACACTGCTTGGCGATGCAATAGGCGGCCATGGCCGAGTCGCGGTGCTGGCGGGGGAGGCCGGCGCCGGCAAGACGGCGATTGTCGAGGCGTTCGCGGCCCGTGTCGGAGAGAGCGCGGCAATGTTGCGCAGCGCTTGCGAGGATCTGTCGATCCCCGATCCGCTGGGGCCGCTTTACGATCTGGCCCGTGAGGCGCAATGGGCGCTGCCGCGCGCAATCGACGCCCGGCATGGGCAGAGACTGCCGCTGTTTTCCGATGCGCTCGACGCCTTTGCGGCCAAGGGACCGAGCCTGCTGGTGATCGAAGACCTGCACTGGGCCGACGATGCGACGCTCGATTTCGTGCGCTTCCTCGGCCGGCGTATCGCCAACACCCACATCCTGCTGTTGCTCACGGCGCGCACCGACCGCAGCGAGGGACAGATGCGGGTGCGCCGCGCCCTGGGCGAAATCCCGGCCGGCAGCGTGGCGCGCATCGACGTGCCGCTGCTCAGCCAGGCGGCCGTGCTGTCGCTCGCCGATGCGGCCGGCCGCGATGGCGACGCCATCTACCGGGCGACCGCAGGCAATGCCTTCTTCGTCACCGAATTGTTGTGCGCCGAAAACGAAATGGCGCTGCCGGCAAGCGTGCGCGACGCGGTGCTGGCGCGGGCCGAGCGGCTGTCGGCTGGCGCCCGGGCCATGCTCGACGCGGTGTCGGTGTTTCCGCGCCGCGCCGACGCCTGGGCCTTGCAAGGCCTGTGCGGCGTCGCCAGCGCCGGCCAGTTGGCCGAGTGTGTCGCCAACGGCCTGCTTGACGATCTGGGCGACGGCTACGCCTTCCGCCACGACATCGCGCGACGCGCCATCGAAATGATGCTGACGACGTCGCACAGGCGGCAGTTCAACCAGCGTGCGCTGGCGGCACTGCTCGAAAATGGCGACGTCTCCACAGGCCGCCTGGTGCATCATGCGGTCGAGGCGCACAATCTGGCGGCGGTGCGCGAACTTGCGCCAATCGCCGCGCGCGAGGCGTCGCGCGTCGGCGCCCATCGCGATGCCGCCGGCTATTACGAGATCGCCTTGCAGCAGGCCGACAGCCTGCCGGTGATCGAGCGCGCCGCGCTCTACGAAAGTCATGCCTTCGAGTGCCATCTCATCGGCAAGATCGATGATGCGCTTGCAGCGCAGGGACAGGCGCGCCGGTTGCATCAGGCAGACGGCAACAGGCTGAAGGAGGGCGACAGCCTGAGATGGCTCTCCCGGCTGAGCGAAATGGGCGATGACCGCGAGGCGGCGGCCGCCTTCGGCGCCGAGGCTGTGGCGATGCTGGAAGCGGCTCCCGCCGGTCCCGAACTCGCCATGGCCTATTCGAACCTCTCACATCTGGCGATGCTGTCGGAGAGGGTGGAAGACACGCTGTTCTATGGCGAGAAGGCAGCGGCGCTGGCTGCGCGCATGAACCGTCCCGACATCGCCTCGCATGCCCTCAACAATGTCGGCTGCGTCGAGCAGTGGCTCAATCCGGATGCGGGACGCCTGCGCCTCGACCAAAGCCTTGAAATTGCGCTCCAGGGCAATTTCCAGGAGCATGCCGCGCGCGCCTTCACCAACCGCGCCTGTTTCGAGATCACCCAGATGAGCTACGACGCGGTACGTCCGGTGCTCGAGAGCGGCATCCACTATTGCACCGAGAACGACCTCGGCACCTGGCGCGACTATCTCAGGGGCATGCTGGCCGATGTGCAGCTGCGTCAGGGCCAATGGGATGAGGCCGCCGCGACGGCAAGCGATGTCATCGACAATGAGCGGACAACCACCGTGGGCCGGTTTCCGGCGCTGCTGGCACTGGCGAAACTGCGCCTGAGGCGCGGCGATCCCTCGGCCGAGCCGCTGTTCGCCGAAATGGCGCGTCTGGTCGGAAGCGGCGGCGACCTGCAGATGCTGAGCTCTTACGCGGCGCTGATGGCGGAGCAGGCATGGCTGGGCCTGGCCGACAGGCAAGAGGCGCTGGCGCTGATCACCCGCGCCGAAACGCCGGTGCGCTCGCGTGCCCATGTCGGTGAGCTGGCTCTGTGGCGAACATTGCTCTCTCCCGATATGCCGGCCGGCGACACCGCCGAGATGGCGACACCATACCGGCTGCTCCTGACCGGCGACTGGCGTTCGGCTTCGGCACTCTGGTCCGAATTGAATGCGCCATACGAGCGCGGACTGGCGCTCATCCTCGGCGACGACGAGGGGCAGCGGCTGGCATTGGATATTTTCGACGGCCTGGGGGCAAGGCCGGCAGCCCAGCGCCTGCGCGATATCATGCGCAAGAACGGCGTTGGCGGCATCGCCCGCGGCCCGCGCCGCTCGACGCGCGCCAACCTCGCCGGCCTCACCTTGCGCCAGATGCAGGTGCTGCAGCTGATCGAACGCGGCCTCTCCAACAAGCGGATCGCCGAGCAATTGACGATTTCGCCAAAGACGGTCGATCACCATGTCTCGGCGGTGCTGGGCAAGCTGGATGCGGTGTCGCGCGGCGAGGCGACAGCGACCGCGCGCGATTCGGGGTTGTTGTGAGGTTTTGACGAGGGTTGGACCGAGAGGTCGCGATCCTTCGCACCCCCCTCTGTCCTGCCGGACATCTCCCCCTGAAGGGGGGAGATTGGCTGTCACTGTGGCTTTCGCCAATTGTCGAAATTGAAAGAAGTTACGGCGCCGAAGCTGCTGATCTCCCCCCTTGAGGGGGAGATGGCCGGCAGGCCAGAGGGGGGTGCTGTCCCGCCGACCTAGCCTTCGAAATCAGGCGAACGCGCCGTGGCAGTGTTTGTATTTCTTGCCGGAGCCGCAGGGGCAGGCTTCGTTGCGGCCGATCTTGCCCCAGGTCGCCTGGTTGTTCGGATCGCGGTCTTCGGGAGCGACGATGGCGTTGCTCTCCTGGCGGACCAGAAGTGCGGTCTCGCCACCCTCGAAATCGTCCTCGCCCGTGGTGCCGTCAATGTGGCTGCCGAACATTTCAGGCGCTTCGGGCGGCGGCGCTTCGGCGGCCTGGCGGACCAGTTCGACGCGCATCAATTGCGCGGTGACGGCCTGGCGCAGATTGCCGAGCAGCGCCTGGAACAGCTCGAACGCCTCGCTCTTGTATTCCTGCAGCGGGTCGCGCTGGGCGTAGCCGCGGAAGCCGACGACCGAACGCAGATGGTCGAGGTTGACGATGTGCTCGCGCCACAGATGATCGAGCGTCTGCAACACCACCGAGCGTTCGACATAGCTCATCACGTCTGGGCCGAAGCGCTCGGCGCGCTCCTTGGCGGCGGCGTCGGCGGCCTTGGTCAGGCGCTCGCGGATGTCGTCCTCGGCAATGCCTTCTTCCTTGACCCAGTCCTCGACCGGCAGGTCGAGATTGAGGAATTCGGCGACCTCGGCCTTGAGGCCGGCGACGTTCCACTGCTCGGCATAGGCGTTTTCGGGGATGTTCTTGGTGACGATCTCCTCGATGACGCCTTCGCGCATCTCGGCGATCGTCTCGGACAGGCCTTCGCCGTCCATCAATTCGATGCGCTGCTCGAACACCACCTTGCGCTGGTCGTTCGAGACGTCGTCGTATTTCAACAGGTTCTTGCGGATGTCGAAGTTGCGCGCTTCGACCTTCTTCTGCGCCTTTTCCAGCGCCTTGTTGATCCACGGATGGATGATGGCCTCGTCTTCCTTGAGGCCAAGCTTCTGCAGCATGCCGTCCATGCGCTCGGAGCCGAAGATGCGCATCAGATCGTCCTGCAGCGACAGGAAGAATTTCGAACGGCCGGGGTCGCCCTGGCGGCCGGAGCGGCCGCGGAGCTGGTTGTCGATGCGGCGCGATTCATGGCGCTCGGTGGCGAGCACGTAGAGGCCGCCGGCGGCCAGCGCCTTTTCCTTCAGGCGCTCGACATCGGCAATGATTTCCTTTTCGCGCGCCTCTCGCTCGGGACCAGCAGGCATGTCGCCCAGTTCGTCCTCGATGCGCATCTCGGCGTTGCCGCCGAGCTTGATGTCGGTGCCGCGTCCCGCCATGTTGGTGGCGATGGTGATGGCGCCGGGCTTGCCGGCCTGGGCGACGATGGCCGCTTCGCGCTCGTGATGGCGGGCGTTCAGCACTTCGAAATCCTTGAACCCTTCCTTGCGCAGGCGCTCGGCCAACTGCTCGGATTTCTCGATCGAGGTGGTGCCGACCAGCGTCGGCTGGCCCTTGGCGCGCGCTTCCTTGATCTCCTTGACGATCGCCTTGTACTTCTCCTCGACCGTCCGGTAGACCTCGTCGTCCTCGTCCTTGCGGATGACCGGCAGATTGGTCGGGATCTCGGTGACTTCGAGGCCGTAAATGTTGCCGAACTCCTCGGCCTCGGTCAGCGCCGTGCCGGTCATGCCGGACAGCTTCTTGTAGAGGCGGAAATAGTTCTGGAAGGTGACGGAGGCCAGCGTCTGGTTTTCCGGCTGGATCGCGACATGCTCCTTGGCTTCGAGCGCCTGGTGCAGGCCTTCCGAATAGCGGCGTCCCGGCATCATGCGGCCGGTGAATTCGTCGATGATGACGATCTCGTCGTTGCGGACGATGTAGTCCTTGTCCTTCTGGAACAGCCGGTGCGCCTTCAGCGCGTTGTTGACGTGGTGGACGATGGCGACGTTCTCGACGTCATAGAGCGACTCGCCCTTGAGCAGGCCGGCCGCGCGCAGCAGGTTTTCCAGCTTCTCGGTGCCTTCCTCGGTGAAGATCGAGGTCTTCTGCTTCTCGTCGATCTCGTAGTCGGCTGGGCCGAGCTGCAGCATGAAGGCATCGATGGTGTTGTACATTTCTGAACGGTCTTCGAGCGGACCGGAAATGATCAGCGGCGTGCGCGCCTCGTCGACCAGGATGGAATCGACTTCGTCGACGATCGCGTAATTGTGGCCGCGCTGCACCATCTGCGCGCGCTCATACTTCATGTTGTCGCGCAAATAGTCGAAGCCGAGCTCGTTGTTCGTGGCATAGGTAACATCGGACGCGTAGGCGACGCGGCGCTCCTCGTCGGACAGGCCATGGACGATGACGCCGACCGAGAGGCCGAGGAATTTGTAGACGCGGCCCATCCATTCGGAGTCGCGGGTGGCGAGATAGTCGTTGACGGTGACGACATGGACGCCCTTGCCGGCAAGCGCGTTGAGATAAACGGGCAGGGTGGCGACCAGGGTCTTGCCCTCGCCGGTGCGCATTTCGGCGATGCCGCCATTGTGCAGCACCATGCCGCCGATCAGCTGCACGTCGAACGGGCGCATGCCGAGCACGCGGCGGGATGCCTCGCGGACGGTGGCGAAGGCCGGCACCAGCAGGTCATCGAGCGTAGCGCCGTTGGCGATATCCTGGCGGAATTTTTCCGTGCGGGCCTGAAGCTCGGCGTCGGACAGCGCCCGCATCTCGTTTTCCATGGCGTTGATCGCCTCGACACGCGGTCGGGTCGATTTTACGCGACGATCGTTGGAGGAACCGAAAACCTTACGGGCGAGACCGCCGAGACTGACCATCCGATGGTCCTTTCGATAGAATTCTCAATTTTGAGATGAGCGCCGGCCGGCCCCATCAATTCCGCGTGAAACGCGGACAAACACAAAAAGCGCCCGGAAAACGGTTCTGGACGCAAAGTCGTTGGACAGATAAGAGGGGGCTCAACTGATGTCAACGCCGCGTTAGCCCTATGGGCAGCGCCAAATTCCGCCACAATCCGGCTGATCTGCAAGCCTACCAATCCCCCCTTGGAGTTAATCTTGATGTCCTTACTGTTTCGCCGTGCGTCGCTCGCCAGCCTTGGCTTGGCTTTCGGCCTGTCGGCCCTGTCGCTGTCTCCGCTGATGGCCCAGGAAGCCGCTCCCGCCCCGGCCGATGCCGCAGCAGCGCCGGCGGCAGCCCCCGTCGATCCGAACGCCGTTATCGCTACCGTCAATGGCCAGAAGCTGACCGAGGCGGACCTTGGGCTTGCCGAGGGCGAGCTGTCGCAGCAGTTCTCGCAGTTGCCACCCGAGCAGCGCCGCGCCGCCGCCCTTTCGGCGGCCATCGAAATCCGCGTCATGGCCGCCCAGGCGGTCGCTACCGGGCTCGACAAGGATCCCGAATTCCAGCGCCGCATGGCGTTCCTGCAGCAGCGCGCGCTGCATGGCGAGATGGTCGAGAAGGGCGTCGTCGACAAGGTTACCGATGCCGAGGTGCGCGCCCGCTACGACCAGGAAATCGCCAGCACGCCGCCGGTCAATGAGATTCATGCCCGTCACATCCTCGTGAAGACGAAGGGAGAGGCCGAGGCGATCATCAAGCAGCTCGATGGCGGCGCAGACTTCCAGAAGCTCGCCAACGAGCATACCAGCGATCCCTCGGGCAAGACCAATGGCGGTGATCTCGGCTGGTTCGGCCCGGGGCAGATGGTGCCGGAATTCGACAAGGCGGCAGTTGCGCTCGAAATCGGCAAATACACCAAGGAGCCGGTGCAAACGCAATTCGGCTGGCATGTCATCAAGCTCGAGGACAAGCGCACCAAACAGCCGCCGGCCTTCGACGACGTCAAGGACCAGGCCAAGCAGGCGGTGATCCGCGACAAGTATTTCGCACTGGTCAAGCAGCTGCGCGGCGCCGCCAAGGTCGAAATCCCCGACGCCAATCTGAAGAAGGCCGTCGACACGATGGAAGCCGGCAAGTAAGGCCGGCACCGAAAAAACATGCAAAGGGCGCCGTTCGGCGCCCTTTTCAATTGCGGGAGATGCCTGACATCACATAGCGGGCAGTGGCACGGATTGTCGCCTCATCTTCGTCCAGCCGGTTGGTCAAAAGGTGTTTCCAGGCATAGGAAGCGATGAGGTCGGCGACCAGCGCTGCGTCGATATCGGCCGCAACCTCGCCGCGCGCCTTGGCGCGCTCGATGATCCGAGCGGTGTGGGACACGCGCCCATCGGCATAGCCAGTCAGGGCCGCGGCCGCCGCTTCGTCCGACTGGGCCTCGGCGATCAGCGAGCGGAATACGCTGCCCGAGGATGTGTCGCGCCAATGCGCGAAGAGGTTCCTCAGGAAACCGACGAGGTCGTCTTCGAGACTGCCGGTATCGGGGACGTCGACACGCTTTTGCCGCTTGTAGACCTCCAGCAGCAGGGCCGCCTTGCTCGGCCACCAGCGATAGATCGTGGGTTTGCCGGCGCGGGCACGCCGCGCGACGGCCTCGATGGAGAAGCCGGCATAGCCGGCCTCGACCAGTAGTGCCTCCGCGGCCTCGAGAATGGCCTCGGCGCTGTCCGGATTGCGCCGCGCCCCAATCGATCTGCGCGCCGGATCCTCGCCCATATTTGTCCTCGCCAGCAATTTCGTAGACAATATAGGTTAGCTGGCAGTCAAACGAAACGGCCCGTTTCCAGCGGTGTAGAAACAGGTCTCACATTCGCCCTTGGCGGGGATTTCAGTTCATCGCTTGCGAGGTTTCCGAGGCGATCCGCCATTGGCCGTCGCTCTTCACAAGCCCAAGCGTGACGCGTGCCTTGCCGGTCATGCGCGCCGCCGATTTGTCTTTCGACATATAGTCATAGCTCATCGCGAACACGGCTTCGGCGCGGTTCTCGCCCTGCGGCGTCACCTCGAGGCTGCCGGGCTCGAGATTGAACGACCAGGATGCAAATTGCGCGAACCAGTCCGTCTTGAGCTTGACGACGGCGTCGCTGTCATAGCGCGTGCCGAAGATGGTGGCGGAAGGCGCATAGAGCCGTTTGACGGTCTCGCCGATCGCCGCGGCATCGGGCGCAAGATAGGCGTCGCGCAGAAATTTCTCGATCGCGGTTTTGTCGTCGCCAACGGAACGTTCGAGCGCTGCCACCTGGCTGGACTGCGCCGGCGCAACGGCCGGCGGCGGCGCTGCAGCCACACCGTCAGGCACAAACTCAAACCGTTCGAGCAGCGAGCCCTGTTCCCATGGGCGCTGGCCCTCACGGGTTTCGGAAACCACGTCGCGGCGCACCGCGATCATCATGTCGTTGATGCTCTGGCCGGGCTCGGCCATGTGCCGCAGCAGGGCGGCGGCGAACGGCGAATTGCGCCCGGTGCCGTCCATGGCGACAGCGCCTGGCGCCGTCGAGAAGGCGATGAAGGAGCCGCGCGTCGAATCGAACTGCGCCAGACCGGCAAGCGCCGTTGCCGAGCGCGTGGTGGCGGTGCGACTCAGGCTGCGGGCAAAGGGATTGTTGCGGCAGGCGTCGAGGAAGACCAGGCTGACCTTGGTCTGCTGCTCCATGATATCGAGGACTTCGTCGATCGGCACGGCTTCGAGCTGCAGCTTGACCGGCATGTCGAGCCGGGCGTCGACCGGCACGATGTAGTTGCGCCCTTCCACCTGCAGGCCGTGGCCGGCGTAATAGAAAAGCCCGACGCCCGCACCTTCCAGCGCGTCGGAAAATTCGCCGATCTTGCGCTCGAGTTCGCGCTTGCCGAGATCGTTGCCCTCGATGACGTCGAAGCCGATCGAGCGCAGCTTGCCGGCAATATCGAGGGCATCGTTGACCGGATTGGTGAGCGTGCCGGCTTCGGCATAGGTGCCATTGCCGATGACCAGCGCCACGCGCCGTTCCGGCTGCGCATCGGCGCTTAGGAGCAAAAGCCCCATATACGCCACCGCCAAGATCACCAGCCTGCCCATGGCCGATATCATAACGCCAGAGGCCCCGGTGACGCCAACGGATTTGAAATGCAAGCTTAATCCCTGGTGGCTTGCCGACAGCGGCGGCCAAGAAAACGCCCTTGCGCCGGGCCGTGCTATCGGGCAAACCGGCCTTCGCCCAGCGTTTTTCCCTCGCCAGAGGTCTCCAATGTCCGCAACGATTTCGCCGCTCGCGCCGAAGAAATATCCCAAAATGCCTGCCATCGAGGGCGTGCGCATCGCCACCGCCGAGGCCGGGATCAAGTACAAGAACCGTACCGACCTCTTGGCCATGGTCTTCGATGCCGGCACAGCGGTTGCCGGCGTGTTCACGAAGTCGAAATGCCCCTCGGCACCGGTCGACTTCTGCCGCGAGAACCTTGGCGCCGGCAAGGCGCGGGTGCTGGTCGTCAATTCCGGCAACGCCAACGCGTTCACCGGCAAGAAGGGCCGCGCCTCCACCCAACTGACCGGCGAGGCCGCGGCCAAGGCCGCAGGCTGCACGCCAGGCGAAGTGTTCCTCGCTTCCACCGGGGTAATCGGCGAGCCGCTCGACACCACCAAATTCAGCCATTTGCTCGCCGGACTGGTCAAGGACGGCAAGCCGGATCTGTGGACCGAGGCGGCAAAGGCCATCATGACCACCGACACCTATCCGAAAGTGGCGACAGCGACGGTCAAGCTCGGCGACACCGACGTCATCATCAATGGCATCTCCAAGGGCGCCGGCATGATCGCGCCCGATATGGCGACTATGCTGTCCTTCATCGCCACCGATGCGCCGATCGCCGCCCCCGTGCTGCAGGACTTGTTGTCGCGCGGCACGGCCAAGACCTTCAACGCCGTCACCGTCGACAGCGACACCTCGACCAGCGACACGCTGCTGTTGTTCGCCACCGGAGCCGCTGCCAAGCGCGGCGCGCCCGCCATCAGCGATCCCAAGGATGCCCGTCTCGGCGCCTTCCGCCGGGCGCTGGGCAAGGTGCTCAAATCGCTGGCGCTGCAAGTGGTGCGCGACGGCGAGGGCGCCCGCAAGCAGGTCGAAGTCACCGTTACCGGCGCCAAATCGGCGCGCTCGGCCAAGCGCATCGCGCTGTCCATCGCCAATTCGCCGCTGGTCAAGACGGCGGTTGCCGGCGAGGACGCCAATTGGGGCCGCGTCGTCATGGCCGTCGGCAAGGCCGGCGAGCCGGCCGATCGCGACCGGCTGTCGATCTGGTTCGGCGACAACCGTCTGGCGCATGAGGGCGAACGCGACCCGGGCTACTCCGAGGAAGCGACCTCGGCCTATATGAAGCGCGACGACATTCGCATCCGCGCCGATATCGGTATCGGCCGCGGCAAGGCGACGGTGTGGACCTGCGACCTCACCAAGGAATATGTCGCCATCAATGGCGATTACCGGAGTTGATGGGTTGGCTTCCAGGCATCCGGCAAGCATGCTGGCCATCGTGCGCCGCTACGAGGCGGCGGGTTTTCGCGCCTGGCCGGCGGCGGCCGTGCATTATGACGGCACCTGGGTGGTGCGGCTGACAGCCGGCCATCCGGCCAAGCGGCTGAACTCGGTCAACCCGCTCGATCCCGGCGACACCCAGCACATTGCCGAGCGCATCGGCCGCGCCAGCCGGCGCTTCGACGCCTATGGCAGGCCGCTGACCTTCCGCATCTCGCCGCTGTCGGGGCCGGACCTAGCCAAGCATCTCGACAATGAGGGCTGGAGCACATTCGACGAATCCCTGGTGATGCGGCTGCCGCTGGCGGACGCGCAACTGGCGCCGGCCATGGACCAGATTCCGCTGAAGGATATCAGCCGCTTTCTCGGCGCGTCGCTCAAGGTCAGCGGCTCGGATGCATCGCTGCGGCCCGGTCTTTCGGAAATCATCGGCGCTATCCAACCCGAAGTCGGGCTGTTTGCGCTGGAGGAAGGGGCCGACCCTCTGGCGGTGCTGATCTGCGTCCATGACGGCGATCTTGCCGGTCTGTTCGAGATCGCCACCGCCAAGTCGGCGCGCAATCAGGGCCATGGCCGCAACCTGATCCTGTCGGCGCTGAAGTGGGCGAGGCTGCGTGGCGCTCGCGAAGCCTGGCTGCAGGTCGAGGCCGGCAATGCGCCGGCGCTGGCGCTCTATCGCTCACTGGGCTTCGACGAAGTCTATCGCTACCACTATCGCCGGCCGCCGGGCGCATGAGCGAGATCACCGGCAAACGCCTGCTGCTGGTCGCCGCGTGCGCGCTGGTCGATACCGATGGGCGGGTGCTTCTGGCGCAGCGGCCCGAGGGCAAACAGCTTGCCGGCCTGTGGGAATTTCCCGGCGGCAAGGTAGAGCCAGGCGAGACGCCGGAACAATGCCTGATCCGCGAACTGCAGGAAGAAATCGGCATCGAGACTGACATTCCTTGCCTGGCGCCGCTCACCTTCGCCAGCCATTCCTATGATGATTTCCATCTCCTGATGCCCCTGTTCGTCTGCCGCCGCTTCCGCGGCATCGCGCAGCCCAGGGAAGGGCAGGCGTTGAAATGGGTGCGGCCAAAGCAGATGCGCGACTATCCCATGCCGCCGGCCGACGCGCCGCTAATCCAGTTCCTCATCGACCTGTTGTGATACAAAGCCATTTCGCGGTCTGATCTAGCCAGCGTTAATGGAAGATTTATCTCGTCGTGAAAAATTGCGGCAAAGCGGGTTCGCGGGGAGCGATTGCATGAGCCTCGACAGGGAATGGGACTCGATCCGGCCAGATCGCAGCTTTCGCGCCGCCGGCGTCGGCTTATTGCGCGTCACGCTGTTGTTCGGCTCGGCCGCAGTGGCGCTGGCGCTGATCGCGGTCCCCGTGCTGGACAACCAGACGCGATCGTCCAGCCGCGATGCTCTTGCAGGCGGTCTCGACCCGATGAGCACGGGTTCGATCGGCTCGCGGGCCACCTATACGCTGCGCAGAAGCGTGCTGCAGCCCTCACCGAACTCAGTCTGCATCATCCGCGCCGACGGCCAACGCAGCGGCGACTGCTGACCAACAAGGTCGACACCAGCTTGAGAACTTCCTCAACGCAGGCCCATTTCACAGCCTGTTAAGCTTGTGCCGTTAACCTTTCTTAACAGGTCGGCGATATGGTCGGGGATGAGAGGGATCGACGATCATGAAGCCATTGCTGCGCCGATTTTTGCAGGACGAAACAGGCGCCACGGCCATTGAATATGGCCTGATCGTTGCGGTGCTGTCGCTTGCCATCGTCGGGGGTGTCGGCAAGGCCAGCAATGCGATCCAGTTTCTGTTCAGCGACAACAACAGCAGGCTCGCAAACGCCTTCGCCGAGCACTGATCCGGAGCGCCGTCACCGCCCGCCGGGGTTTTCCAGTATCGTCTTCAGCGAGACCTTCGCCGAACCCGGTTTCAAGGGCTTTTGCTGCGAGGCATCGGGCGCCCAGCCCGACATCCAGACGATGGAAAAGCTTGCCCTGATGCGGCCATCAGCGTCCGAAAAGCGTTCGGCATAGATTTCGGCGGCACGGGTAAAAAGCTTTCGCGCTCCCGGTCGCCGGCTGCGATCGGTCAGCGCGCTGGTTTCGCCCATCGCCCTGAGATCTGCAATGAGGTCGAAGAGGGTATCGTAGCGGACGGTCACCGTTTCGACGTCGGCCACCGGCAGCGCCAGTCCGGCGCGCTGCAGCAGTGCGCCGGCGTCGCGAACATCGGTGAAGGGGATGACACGCGGGCTGGCGCCGCCATAGAGTTCGGTCTCGGCGGCGAGCAGGCTTTCGCGCAATTCGGAAAGCGTGCCGGCGCCGGCAAAGGCGCCGAGGAAAAGCCCGTCGGGCCGCAGAGCGCGGCGGATCTGCACCAGCATGCCGGGAATGTCGTTCATCGCCTGCAACGACAGAAGTGAAACGACGAGGTCGAGGCTTTCCGGCTGGAACGGCACTGTTTCCAGCGGTGCTATCAGCCCTGGCCGGCCGTCCAGAAACGCTGGATCTGCCTCGACGCGCACGATCTCCGCTGCCTTGCCGCTTGCAGCGACCACGTCCGTTGCGTCCGGCGTCTGGCAAAACAGCACCGCGGCCTTGCCGAATTTCCGCTCGACCGCGCCGAGCCGGTCGGCAAGGTCTTCCGCCGCCCGCCGCATCAGAAAATCCGCGCCGGCTACGGGGTGGGCCAGCGCCCTGCGCTTGCGCACCAGCCAAAGTTCAGTATCGATGATCGGCTGCAACGGTAGACATCCCTGTTTGTCTGTCTAGTGATATCCTGGCGCGGACGACAAAACCACGTGGCCGATCCGGTGATGGAGATCAAGAGCCTCGCTCAAACCATGTTGAAACTGGCCATGTTGGACTGGCCGGCGCGGATGCTGTTCCCGCCGGTCTGTGCCGGCTGTCGCAGGCACGTCTCGCAACCCGGCGTTTTGTGTGGTGCCTGCTGGCCGAAACTCAGGCTGCTGGAGCGGCCATGGTGCGCGGTGATGGGCACGCCATTCACGCACGATATGGGCGAGGGATTCCTGTCGGCCGAGGCGATCGCCGATCCGCCGCCGTTCGAGCGGGCGCGGGCGGCCGTGGCCTATTCAGGTGTCGCCCGCCAGATGGTGCAAGGTCTGAAATACCAGGATCGCACCGATCTGGCGCCGTGGATGGCGCGCTGGATGCTGCGCGCCGGCGCTGAGGTAATTGCAGACGCCGATGTCGTCGTACCGGTGCCGCTGCACTGGCGGCGCTTCTTTCGGCGGCAGTTCAACCAGTCGGCGGAGTTGGCAAGGGCGGTTGCGCAGCTTAGCGGGCTGCCTTTCTCGCCCTCGGCGGTCCGGCGCGTCAAGCTCACGCGCCAGCAGGTCGGGCTGGAGCGGCAGGAGCGAGAGGACAATGTGCGCGCCGCCTTCCGTGTGCCTGCGGAAGCCGAAATCGAGATCACTGGGCGCCGCGTGCTTCTGGTCGACGATGTCTACACCACCGGCGCTACCGTGCGCTCGGTCGCCAAGGCGCTGAAGAAGGGCGGCGCCGGAGCGGTCGATGTGCTGACCTTTGCGCGTGTCCTGCCGGGGGACTTTCGGGCCGACGAGTCCGCGACTATATAAGGTCAAGGAAAGGCACGGACCGATGCTCGATGTGACGATTTACACCCGTATGATGTGCGGCTATTGCGCGGCGGCCAAGCGGTTGCTCGACCGCAAGGGCGTCGCCTACACCGAGCATGACGCTTCGTTTTCGCCGGAATTGCGCCAGGAAATGATTTCGCGGGCGCATGGCCGCTCGACCTTTCCGCAGATTTTCATCGGCGACACGCATGTCGGCGGCTCCGACGACCTCCACGAATTGGAGGCACGGGGGCAGCTGGATAGGCTGCTTGCCAACGGCTCGACGACAAAGAGCGGTTCGTAGCGCCGCTCTATGTCTTTGTTTTTACGCAATTCCGGACGGAAAACCGTTACACACTTTTCCTGGAATTGCTCAAAGAGGACGTGACGATGGGTGTTTTCAAGGCGGCGGCGATCCAGATGCGTTCGGGCGAGAGCCCTGAGCGCAACGCGATCGATCTCGAACGGCTGGTGCGCGAGGCGGCAGGCCTCGGTGCAACCTACATCCAGACCCCGGAAATGACCGGTGCGCTGATCCGCGACAAGGAAGCCAGGGCTGCTTCCTTCACCTCGGAAGACAAGGACATCGTCGTGGCGACCGCGCGCAAGCTCGCCAGCGAACTCGGCGTCTTCTTGCATATTGGCTCTACCGCCATCCTGCGCGCCGACGGCAAGCTCGCCAACCGGGCGCTGCTGTTTGGGCCGGACGGCGCGACGCTCGCCACCTACGACAAGATCCACATGTTCGACGTCGATCTCGACAATGGCGAAAGCTGGCGCGAATCCGCCGCCTATGAGCCGGGCACCGAAGCGGTCGTCACCGAGATCGACGGCGCCAGGCTGGGCTTTGCCGTCTGCTACGATCTACGCTTTCCACAGCTGTTCCGCGCCGAGGCGATGGCCGGCGCCGACCTCTTGTCGGTGCCTGCCGCCTTCACTCGCCAGACCGGCGAAGCGCACTGGCATGTGCTGCTGCGAGCCCGTGCCATCGAGAACGGCGCCTATGTGGTTGCTGCAGCACAAGGTGGCCTGCATGAGGATGGCCGCGAAACCTATGGCCATTCGCTGATCGTCGACCCATGGGGTCGCATCATCGCCGAGGCCGACCATGACGATCCGGAGGTGATCATCGCCGAGATCGACACGGCGCAGTCGTCGGCCGCGCGTAAGAAAATCCCCAATCTCAAGAACGCGCGTGATTTTGCCGTCAATGCCGGCGCAGTGGAAGCGCCGCGGCTCAGGGGCGCGGCTTCGTGATCCGCTTTGCCCTGATCTGCGAGCACGAGCACGAATTCGAGGGCTGGTTTCGCAGCAATGACGATTTCGACACGCAGAAGAAGCGCGGCTTCGTCGATTGCCCGAGCTGCGGCTCGCACAAGGTGCAAAAGGCGCTGATGGCGCCAGCCGTCTCCACCGCGCGGAAGCAGGAAACAATTGCGCTGGCCATGGGCGAAACCCAGAAGCAGGCTTTGGCGCAACTGAAGGCGATGGCCGAGAAGGTGCGCGAGAATGCCGACTATGTCGGCGACAAGTTTGCCGAGGAAGCGCGCAAGATCCATTTCGGCGAGAGCGATGCGCGCGGCATCTATGGCGAGGCGACGTTGGACGAAGCCAAGAGCTTGGCCGAGGATGGCATCGATTTCATGCCGATCCCGAGTTTTCCCGAGGAGCGCAATTGAGCGATCAGCTGGCGCTATCGATCAATTTGCCAAGCAACTGAGCCAGTGCCCCCCGCTCCGTGCCGGTGAGCCCGGCGAGGATTTCATGCTCGTTGGCGACGTGGGCGGTCAGGGCTTCGTCGATCAAGGCCAGACCTTTTTCGGTCAGTTGCACGACAATGCCACGCCGGTCGTTGGGGTGCGGGCCGCGCAGGATCAGTCCGGCCTTCTCAAGCCGGTCGAGCCGGTTGGTCATGGCCCCAGAGGTCACCATCGTCGCCTCGTATAGAGCGGTCGGTGTCAGCGCGTAGGGCTGGCCGGAGCGGCGCAGCGTCGCCAGCACATCGAATTCGCCGGCCTGCAGTCCGAAACGGGCAAACAGCGGGGCGAGGCGCTCGCGGGCGATTAGCGACGAGGCTTCGTTCAGCCGCCCAAGCACCAGCATTGGCGACACCTCCAGGTCCGGCCGTTCCCGCTTCCATTGCTCCACCGCCTTTGCCGCGCGATCCATTTGTCTCACCGCTAAGTATCTTGACGTTAAGAATCTTTGTGGTATGCTACCTCAAGATACAGTTTCGACCCAGTGCCGCAAGTGAGTGACGGGACCATCCGATGAAATTTCTCTGGGAATCGGCGCTTGGCCTGCTGGTCGTCACCGGCGGCCTGCTCGGCCTGACCTTGCCGTTCGGCAAGCTGGCGACGGCTGCCGGCGTTCCGGCCATGGTCTGGGCCTTCGTCATCTCGTTCGGCGCCGGGGGCGTGCTGCTGTGCGCGTTGCTCGCGAACGGCGAGCGCATGCGGCTCACCTCGCACAGACTGCGCTATTTCTTCATCACCGCCGCCGTGTCCTACGCCGTGCCCAATCTGCTGATGTTTTCGGCTATCCCGCATCTCGGCGCCGGCTATACCGGCATCATGTTCACGCTGTCGCCGGTCATCACACTGGTGTTTTCGATCCTGCTCGGCGTTCGACGGCCAAATACGCTCGGCAGTATTGGTATCGCCGTCGGCTTCATCGGCGCCGTCATGGTGGCGGTGACGCGCGGCGAGGCCGGCCAGCCGGCCGATGTCTACTGGGTGCTGGTCGGACTTTTGATCCCGGTCAGCCTTGCCGCCGGCAATATCTATCGCACCGTCGACTGGCCCGAAGGCACCGGTCCGATCGAACTGGCCGTCGGCAGCCACCTGGCCTCGGCGACGCTGCTGCTGATCGGCATTCTCGCGCTGTTCGGCGTCGGCGCTTTCGCCCCGCTCAGGGCCGTGCCGCTGGTTGTCGTGGCGCAAGTCGCTTCGGCCTCGGCGATGTTTGCCTTCTTCTTCCGGCTGCAGGCCGTGGGCGGTCCGGTCTATCTCAGCCAGATCGGCTATGTGGCGGCGGCCGTCGGCCTGTTTGCCGGAACCATCTTCCTCGGCGAGCACTACCAGTTGCTGACCTGGGCCGGCGCGGTGATCATCACCATCGGCGTGATCATCACCACCAAGGCGCAGAGCCAGAAGGCATAGGGTCTTTGGTTTACGCAATTCCCTAGGCAAAGCGCTATGCGCTTTTCCCGGGAAAACCGCTTCACACTTTGCTCGAACTGCTCAAGCTTAAATTTGGCTCGCGTCGAGGCGCTTCCGTAGCGCCGGCGGGACGACGTTTCGCCAGGCCGTCCGAACGGCGCTGCGGAATGTCTGTTCGTCGCAGGCTTCGAGCATGATCGACGTCCATCCCTTTTGGCCCCAGCCGCCTGTCACGGGCCTGAAAACCGATGGCTCAGCCGCGGCCATCATCTCTTGCTGGTCGCGGTCGAGCTTGACGACAGCACGGTCGGCTTCGGGCAGCGAGACGAAGATACGGTTGCGGACGCGGAAGTCAGCCTTGCCGAAATGCGATTGCTCGACCGTTTCGGGAAGATCGAGCGCCAGCTCTCGGGCCCTCATAGTGTCCACGGCCGCCCCCTTTCGTTCAGACCGATCGTTTTTCCGCCAGCACCATATAGTTGACGTCCATGTCCTTGGAGCGTGCCCAGCGGTCGGCGAGAGGATTGTAGGTCACGCCGGTGCGGTCGATGATGGTCATGGCGGCGCTGCCGAGCGCCTTTTCAAGCTCTTCGGGCCGCACCAGCTTGCCGAACTGGTGGGTGCCGCGCGGCAGCCAGCGCAGCACATATTCGGCGCCGATGATGGCCAGGCCCAGTGCCTTCAGCGTGCGGTTGATGGTGGCGACGAACATGATGCCGCCGGGCTTGACCATCTCGCCGCACTTGCCGATGAACAGGTCGACATCGGCAACATGCTCGACGACTTCCATGTTGAGGACGACGTCGAATTTCTCGCCGGAATCGGCCAAATCCTCAGCGGTCGTAGCGCGATAATCCACCGTCACGCCGCCTTCGGCCGCGTGCAGCTTCGCCACCTCGATGTTGGTTGCCGAGGCGTCGGCGCCGACCACTTCGGCTCCAAGCCTTGCCATCGGCTCGCACAATAACCCACCACCGCAGCCGATATCGAGGAAACGCAGGCCTTCGAACGGCCGCGCCGCCCGCGGATCGCGGCCGAAGCGCGCCGCCACCTGGTCCCGGATATAGGCCAGCCGGACCGGGTTGAATTTGTGCAGCGGACGGAATTTGCCGTTCGGGTTCCACCATTCGGCGGCAAGCGCGGAAAAGCGTTCCACTTCTCCGGCATCGATTGTCGATCGTCGGGCCTCTGGCATGGGGCGGGTCTCCTCGGACGCTAGGAAGTCGGGTGCCGGGGCAAGAAAGTCAAGGCCGGTTTTATGCGACTGCTGGCAAGTCGACCTAGGGCCTCGAGATCACAATCGCCGCATGTCCCATCTCAACACTCGCGGGATCGATGGCCCGCATCGCTTCGCAATCGCCGATCTCGGCGATGATGCGGCCGGCGGCGGCGAGAGCCTGCTCGCGACTTCGCCAGCGCACGACATCGACCCAGCTGCCATCGTCCCGCCGCGCCAGGCAGCGGTTTACGAAACCAGGTTGCCGCGCCAGCCAGTCGGCGACCAGGTTGTTGACGGCGGCAAAGCCCGCTTCCGCTCCAGGCTTGAGGCGAAAGGTGACGATTTCCAGGGCCTCGGTCATTTTGCGTCCAGCACGTCGCGCAATTTCGCCGCCAGCTGCTCGATGGTGAAGGGCTTGGCCAGGAAATGCACGTCATGGTCGAGCACGCCATTGTGGACGACGGCGTTCCTGGTGAAGCCGGTGGTGAAGATCACCTTCAGCTTCGGCATGCGCGCCAGCGCCTCCTCGGCGAGCTTGCGGCCATTCATCACCGGCATGACGATATCGGTGAACATGAGCGCCACACCAGGGTTGTCGCCCAGCTTTTCCAGCGCTTCCTGGCCGCTTGTGGCATGAATGACGGTGTAGCCGAGTTCGCGCATGGCATCCGTGGTGGAAGCCCGCACGCGTGGATCGTCCTCCACGACAAGGATGGTTTCGGTGACCGGCACGGCAGGATTTCCGGCTCGTTCCGAAGATATGGCGGCCTCTTCCGGGCCGAAGAAGCGCGGCAGGTAGATCCTGATCGTGGTGCCTTGGCCGGGTTCCGAGTAAATCTTGACGTGTCCGCCGGACTGTTTGACGAAGCCGAACACTTGGCTCAGCCCGAGGCCGGTGCCCTTGTCGACTGGCTTGGTGGTGAAAAATGGCTCGAAAGCCCGCTCCATGACGTCCGCCGGCATGCCGGCGCCGGTGTCGCTGACCGCAATCATTACATACTGGCCGGCTTTGACCTCGGCATGGGTGGCGGCGTAGCCCTCGTCGAGGTGGCTGTTGGCGGTCTCGATGGTCATCTTGCCGTCCTCGCCCATGGCGTCGCGCGCATTGACCGCCAGGTTGAGAATGGCATTTTCGAGCTGGCTCGGATCGGCATGGGTCTTCCACAGGCCGCCAGCCAGCACGGTTTCGATGCGGATGGTTTCGCCGAGCGCCCGCCGAAGCAGGTCCGACATGCCGGCGACCAGACGATTGGCGTCTACAACCTGAGGCGCGAGCGGCTGCTGGCGCGAGAAGGCAAGCAGCCGTGACGTCAAGTTTGCGGCCCGGGTCGCCGCATCGGTCGCCGCTTCGATGAATTTCATGATGTCGTGCTCGCCCCGCGTCAGCTTGCGCTGGGCGAGGTTCATGGCGCTGATGATCACCGCCAGCATGTTGTTGAAATCGTGGGCGATACCGCCGGTCAGCTGGCCCACAGCCTCCATCTTCTGCATCTGGCGGATCTGTGATTCGGCCTTTTCACGCGTCTGGATTTCGTTGCCGAGCTCGATGTTCTTGCGCATCAGCTCTTCCTGGGCGATGGCCACTGCGCGGAACCGGCGGCGCGAAAGGCGAACCGTGTAGGCGCCAAGCAGGAAGATCGCCAGCAGCGCCGCTATCGAGCCGATTCGCAGCCAGTTTTCGACCCGGTCGGTATGAGCGTCGCGCGCGGCGATGGCTGCGCCGCCAATGCGCCGGATCGTGTCCATGCTGGCCCGGATCTGGTCCATGGCGGCCTTGCCCTGGCCGCTGCGGACCAGTTCCAGAGCTTTTGCCGCATCGCCGCGATCGTAGAGTGCAATCGTCTCAGCCAATTCGGCCTGGTTTTGTGAAAGCGCGTCCTTGACGTGGTTGATCTGCTGCACGAGTTCGTCGTCCGGCGCGGTCATGCCGTCGATGCGCGCAAGCTGGCCCGGAATGGCGTCGACCGCCTGCCGATAAGGCTGGAGGTAGGATTTCTCGCCGGTCAGGAGATAGCCGCGCTGGCTGGTCTCGGCCTCCTGAGCCATGGCAAGCAAACCGGAAAGCAATTCCTGATACTCGACCGCCTCGCGCGCGGCCTCACGATTGGCTCTCTGGGTCTCGACCAGCACGGCGCGTGTGCCGACGATCAACGCCAGCACGGCGAAGCCGATGAACAGCGGCAGCGATTGCCACCGCATGGCGCGTCGAAGGCGAACAATCATTCGATATGCCGGACCAAAAGGAGTTTCCCGCGGGCAGCATTTGGTAAGCGGCGGCGGGGCCGAACGCAATATGCCGCGATCCTGAAGCCGGCATCCGCCGCCAGCCTTGCGAAACCGTCATCATTTGGCTAAGGAGGCGCGCATTCAGCGGCCGGCTTCTGTCGAGCGCTTACTTCCCCTTTCGGTCCTGGGCCGGCTTCAGTCAAAGGCATTTCGCTTCCATGGCGCGCATCGTGATGAAATTCGGCGGAACCTCCGTCGCCGACATCGCCCGCATCCGCAATGTGGCGCGTCACGTCAAACGCGAGGTCGATGCCGGCCATGAGGTCGCTGTCGTGGTTTCGGCGATGGCGGGCAAGACCAATGAACTGGTTGGCTGGACGCGCGAAGCCTCGCCCATGCACGACGCGCGCGAGTATGACGCCGTGGTCGCCTCGGGCGAGCAGGTGACTGCCGGCCTGCTGGCGATCACACTGCAGAATATGGGCGTCCATGCCCGCTCCTGGCAGGGCTGGCAGATCCCGATCAAGACCGACAACGCGCATGGCGCGGCGCGCATCCTCGAAATTGACGGCGCGTTCCTGATCAAGCGCTTCGGCGAGGGCCAGGTGGCTGTCGTCGCCGGCTTCCAGGGCATCGGCCCGGACAACCGCATCGCCACGCTCGGCCGCGGCGGCTCCGACACAAGCGCGGTGGCCATTGCCGCGGCGGTCAAGGCCGACCGCTGCGACATCTACACCGATGTCGACGGCGTCTACACCACCGATCCGCGGATCGAGCCGAAGGCGCGGCGGCTCAGCAAGATTTCGTTCGAGGAAATGCTCGAAATGGCCTCGCTCGGCGCCAAGGTCTTGCAGGTGCGCTCGGTCGAGCTTGCCATGGTGCACAGGGTGCGTACGTTCGTGCGGTCGTCCTTCGACGATCCCGATGCGCCCGGAATGGGGGATTTGCTCAATCCTCCGGGAACGCTTATTTGCGACGAGGAAGAGATCGTGGAACAGCAGGTCGTCACCGGAATTGCCTACGCCAAGGACGAAGCGCAGATTTCTCTGCGCCGCGTTGGCGACCGCCCGGGCGTTGCCGCCGGCATTTTCGGCCCGCTGGCCGAGGCCAACATCAATGTCGACATGATCGTCCAGAACATCTCAGAGGACGGCAAGTTCACCGACATGACCTTCACCGTGCCGTCCGGCGACGTGGACAAGGCGCTGGCCGTGCTGGAGCGTCTGAAGGCTTCGATCGGCTATGACGTGGTGCAGTCGGAAGCCGGCATGTCGAAGGTTTCGGTCATCGGCATCGGCATGCGCAGCCATGCCGGTGTGGCCGCCACCGCTTTCAAGGCGCTGGCCGACAAGGCGATCAACATCCGCGCCATCACCACCTCCGAGATCAAGATTTCGATACTGATCGACGGTCCCTACACGGAACTCGCGGTTCGCACTTTGCATTCCGTGTACGGTCTGGATAAGCAGTAGCGAGAGCGATTTGAGTTGTTGCGTGTGCGCCGGTGGCAGTGGAAACTGCGGCGGGCAAAATGCCCATTGGAGAAGAAGCCGCGATGCGTGATACGGCCAGTGGCCCGCGCGTTCTGCTGAAACGGCTCCGCGAGCTCATGCAGGAGCCGCTGGAGCCGCAGGAGCGGCTCGACCGGATCGTGCGCGACATCGCCTCCAACATGGTCGCCGAGGTCTGCTCGCTCTATGTGCTGCGCGCCGATTCGGTGCTCGAACTCTATGCCACCGAAGGTCTGAACCCGAACGCCGTCCATTTGGCGCAGCTGCGGCTGGGGCAGGGCCTCGTCGGCACCATTGCCGCCAGCGCGCGGCCGCTCAACCTCTCCAATGCGCAGGAACATCCGGCCTTCGCCTACCTGCCGGAGACCGGCGAAGAGATCTACAATTCCTTCCTCGGCGTGCCGGTACTAAGGGCAGGGCGCACGCTCGGCGTGCTGGTGGTGCAGAACAAGACCATGCGCCACTACCGCGACGACGAGGTCGAGGCGCTGGAAACGACCGCCATGGTGATCGCCGAGATGATCGCCACCGGCGATCTCGCGCGCCTGACCCGGCCCGGCCTCGAACTCGACCTGCGCCGTCCCGTCAGCTTTACCGGCCTGTCCTTCAACGAGGGTGTCGGCCTCGGCCATGTCGTGCTGCATGAGCCACGCATCGTCGTCACCAATCTGTTCAACGAGGACAGTGAGGAAGAGGTGCGCCGGCTGGAGACGTCGCTCGGTTCGCTCAGGCTTTCCATCGACGACATGCTGGAGCGGCGCGATGTCGCCTTCGAGGGAGAACATCGCGAGGTGCTCGAGGCGTATCGCATGTTTGCCAACGACCGCGGCTGGGTGCGCCGGCTGGAAGAGGCGATCCGCAACGGCCTGACGGCGGAAGCGGCGGTGGAAAAGGTGCAGAGCGACATGCGCGCCCGCATGCTGCACATGACCGATCCTTATTTGCGCGAGAGGATGAGCGACTTCGACGATCTCGCCAACCGGCTGCTGCGCCAGCTGATGGGGCGCGGGCCTGACGACGTCGCGGCGTCACTGCCGAAGGATGCCATCCTGGTCGCGCGCTCGATGGGCGCGGCCGAACTGCTTGATTATCCCAGGGACAAGCTGCGCGGCGTGGTGCTGGAAGACGGCGCTGCCACCAGCCATGTCGTCATCGTAGCGCGCGCCATGGGCATTCCGGTCGCCGGCCAGATGAAGGGCGCCGTTTCCATGGCGGAAAACGGCGATGCCATCATCGTCGACGGCGAGGAAGGCACCATCCATCTGCGGCCGCAGCCCGACCTCGAAGCTGCCTATGCCGAAAAAGTGCGCTTCCGGGCGCGCCGGCAGGAAGTCTACCGGGAACTGCGCAAGAAGCCGTCGGTGACCAAGGACGGCGTCCAGGTCGACCTGCTGATGAATGCGGGCCTGGCCGTCGACCTGCCGCAGCTGGCCGAGGCGGGTGCGGCCGGCATCGGCCTGTTCCGCACCGAATTGCAGTTCATGGTCGCCTCGACCTTCCCGCGCGCCGAGGCGCAGGAGCGGCTCTACCGCGACGTGCTGGACGCGGCGCGTGGCAAGCCGGTCACCTTCCGCACCATCGACATCGGCGGCGACAAGGTGCTGCCCTACTTCAAGGGCGCTGTCCAGGAAGAAAACCCTGCGCTCGGCTGGCGCGCGATCCGGCTGACGCTCGACCGGCCGGGTCTGCTCAGGACCCAGATCCGCGCTCTGCTGAAGGCCTGCGGCGGGCGCGAACTGAAGCTGATGCTGCCGATGGTGACCGAGCTCGGCGAAATCGCCCAGGCGCGCGAGATCATCGACCGCGAAGTGCGGCATCTCTCCCGCTTTGCCCACCATCTGCCGACCAGCCTCAAGGTGGGCGCCATGCTGGAAGTGCCGTCGCTGCTGTTCCAGCTCGACGAGTTGATGAAGGCGGTCGATTTCGTCTCGGTCGGCTCCAACGACCTGTTCCAGTTCGTCATGGCGGTCGATCGGGGGAACACGCAGCTCTCCGACCGCTTCGACACGCTGTCGACGCCGTTCCTGCGGGTTCTGAAGCAGATCGCCGACGCCGGGGTTCGCAACCACACGCCGGTGACGCTGTGCGGCGAGCTTGCCGGAAAACCCATTTCCGCCATGGCGCTGATCGGCCTCGGCTACCGCTCGATCTCGATGTCTCCAGCCTCGATCGGCCCGGTCAAGGCGATGTTGACCGAACTGCCACTGGAGGAATTGGAGGCTTTCTTTGCCGACAATCTGATGGCGCCAGCTCAAGGGCTGCCGATGCGGGCGCTGCTGCAGGCCTTCGCCGACGACCGCTCCATCCCGCTATAGCATTAGCCATGGTCAATCTTCCCCGCGAGCGTATGGATCAGGTCGTCAAGCGTTTCGAGATGCTCGAAGCGCAGATGTCGGCCGGCCCGGCAGCCGATGCCTATGTGAAGATGGCTTCCGAATATGCCGAGCTGCAGGACATGGTGGCCAAGGTCAGGGAACTGCGCTCAGTCGAGCGCGAGCAAGCCGACCTCGAGGCGATGCTTGCCGACAAGGGCACCGACGCCGAGATGCGGGCCCTGGCGGAGGCAGATTTGCCTGGCGTCGAAGCGCGAATCGAAGAGCTGCAGAAGGACATCCAGATCCTGCTGTTGCCCAAGGACGCGGCCGACGACAAGAACGCCATCCTTGAAATCCGCGCCGGCACCGGCGGCGATGAGGCGGCATTGTTCGCCGGCGACCTGTTTCGCATGTATGAGCGCTATGCCGCCGAACGCGGCTGGCGCTTCGAGACGGTGTCGGCCAGCGACGGCGACGCCGGCGGCTTCAAGGAAATCATCGCCACCATTTCCGGTAGGGGAGTCTTTGCCAATCTGAAGTTTGAATCCGGCGTGCACCGCGTGCAGCGCGTGCCGGCGACCGAGGCCAGCGGGCGCATCCACACTTCGGCGGCGACGGTTGCCGTACTGCCGGAGGCCGAAGAGGTCGACATCGACATTCGCGCCGAAGACATCCGTATCGACACGATGCGCGCCTCGGGTTCGGGCGGCCAGCACGTCAACACCACCGATTCTGCGGTGCGCATCACCCATTTGCCGACCGGCATCATGGTGGTGCAGGCGGAGAAGTCGCAGCATCAGAACCGGGCGAAAGCCATGCAGATTCTGCGTGCGCGGCTTTACGACCTCGAGCGCAGCAAGGCGGACGAGGAGCGCTCGGAGTCACGCAAATCGCAGGTTGGTTCGGGCGACCGTTCGGAGCGCATCCGCACCTACAACTTCCCGCAGGGCCGCCTTACCGACCATCGTATCAACCTGACGCTCTACAAGCTCGACCGGGTGATGATGGGCGAGCTCGATGAGGTCATCAATGCGCTGATCGCCGACCATCAGTCGAAGCTGCTCGCCGATATCGGCTTCGATGGCTGACATGTTGCCCGGCGCGCTCGGGCCGTTGTTGCGGGTGGCGCGGGAGCGGCTTGCCGCGGCCGGCCTTTCCGACCCGGCGCTGGATGCCAGGCTTATCGTCGAGCATTTTTCCGGCACGGACCGTACGCAGGCGATCGCCGACCCGCAACGGACGGTCGATGCGGGTGCGGTTGCCGCAATCGGCGCTGCTCTGCAGCGCCGCATGGCCGGCGAACCGGTTCACCGCATCCTCGGGTTTCGCGAGTTTTACGGCCTGCGGCTGTCGCTGTCGCCGGAAACGCTGGAGCCGCGGCCGGACACCGAAACGCTGGTCGAGGCGATCCTGCCTTTTGCCGGCGCGACGGCCGAAAGGCTGGGGGAATGCCGTATCCTCGATCTCGGCACCGGTACCGGCGCGATTGCGCTGGCGCTGCTCAGCGCGGTTCCGGCCGCGACCGCCACCGGGGTCGATATTTCACAAGACGCGCTGGCAACCGCGATACGCAATGCCGAGCAACTCGGACTCGCCGGCCGGTTCGTGGGGCTGCAGTCTGACTGGTTCGAAAAAGTTTCGGGCCGATACCATGTAATTGCCGCAAACCCTCCCTATATATCGTCTAGAGACATTGGAAATCTGCAGGACGAGGTCCGCGATTTCGATCCGCACAGAGCCCTTGATGGCGGTGTGGACGGTCTTGGCCCCTACAGGATCATCGCCGCCGAGGCGGCAAAGTTTCTGGAAGCAGAAGGCAAGATAGCGGTCGAGATCGGCCACACGCAGCGCAATGAGGTCAAAGACATATTCGCGGCAGCCGGCTACAGGCTGGCCGGGGCATTTGTCGATCTTGGCGGAAACGACAGGGTTCTTATGTTTGAACAGGGAAAGCCTTGACGCAGTGCAAAAAAGCGCTTGGCAATGCCGGGGAATGCGGCTAGGGTCCGCCCTAACCGGATGAGACGAAGCAGGCAGTGCTCTTAGCGATTCGGTTTTCCTTGGAAATAGCTGCCTTCTTGCGCAAACGACGCCCAAGCTTCGTGCGGGAATCGTCCGGCAAGTGATGTAACCGGAACAGGATGACACGTGGCGCCAACGCAATTGATGCGGGCGAACGCCGGTGAAGAAACGAAACGGCTGGCTGCATGAGCGCCTCCGTTCGCGAAACGTTTTTCGAAAATTTCAAAATGAAGAGAGTCTTATGAGGCCACAACAGCAGAACAGGCGCATGCGCGGTCGCAACAACAATGGCGGCGGCGGTGGCAACAACAATAACAACAACAACAACCGCAAGGGCCCAAATCCCCTGACGCGCAACTACGAGAGCAACGGCCCGGACGTGAAAATCCGTGGATCGGCTCAGCAGATCGCCGAAAAATACGCCACTCTGGCCCGTGATGCCCAAAGCTCCGGCGACCGGGTTATGGCGGAAAATTACCTCCAGCACGCCGAGCACTACAACCGCATCATTGCCGCCGCACAGGCGCAGATGCCGATCCAGAATGCCCCGCAGAACCGCGACGAATTCGACGACGATGAAGATCGCGACGATTTTGACAATGCCGGCAGCGGCAATGGCGGCGAGACTCAAGCGCCGATGGCGAACCACGGCAACGGTCCGCAGCCGACGATTGAGGGCACGCCGGCCGAACTCGCATACGGCCAGGAAAACGGCCGCGAGAACAACAGTGGCCGTGACAATAATGGCCGTGACAATAATGGCCGCAACAACAACGGCCGCGACAACAATGGCCGCAACCGTGACCGCCGCCCCAATGGCGGCTATGGCCAGAACGACCAGCGTGGCGACTTTGCCCAGCGTGGCGAGCAGAACGGCCAGCGCGGCGACCAGCAGCGCTTCACCGAAACCCCGGCACAGGCGGAAACCGTTTCCGCGGTTGAGCCCGAAGCCGAGAGCGGTTTCTCCGAGCCGGCGCCGCTGTACGAAAACCTGTCGCCGGCGGCTCTTGCCGCCCGGGCCGAACTCAATGAGGCAGCCGCCGAGAGCGGCGCTGCCCGTCGCCCGCGGCGTCCGCGCCGCCCGCGCAACAATGCCGATCAGGTCGGTGACGAACAGTCTGGTGGTGGCCAGGTGGTGGATGGCGCCGGCGAGACCGCTGCCGCTATTGACGTGGTGGATGCGGCGCCGGCCGAAAGCCCTGCCGGCGACCCGTTCGCCGTCGACGCCAACAACTGACCCATAAGACATAAGTCGATGAAACGGCGGAGAGAAATCTCCGCCGTTTTCGTTTGCTCGGCCATGCAATATCATCAGCCGGACGTCTTGAGCGGCAATGGCTTGCGCCCCATATCTGGCGTGAACTGGACCCGGCTCGGATGAGCGGGTCCGTCACCGCAATCTGATCCGGTGCCGCAAAGCGGGCCGGTGATGGAAGGAGACAGATATGAACCTCGAGAAATACTCCGAGCGCGTCCGCGGATTCATTCAGTCCGCCCAGACCATGGCGCTCTCGCGCAATCACCAGCAATTCACTCCCGAACATATGCTGAAGGTCCTCGTCGATGACGACGAGGGGCTGGCCGCCTCGCTGATCGAGCGCGCCGGCGGCAACGTGCGCGACGTCAAGCTTGGCGTCGAGACCGCCCTTGAGGCCATGCCCAAGGTGGAAGGCGGCAACGGCCAGCTTTATCTGGCGCAGCCGCTGGCCAAGGTGTTTTCGACCGCCGAGGAATTGGCCAAGAAAGCCGGCGACAGTTTTGTCACGGTCGAGCGGCTGCTGCAGGCGCTGGCGATGGAGAAGTCGGCCAAGACGGCCGATATCCTGTCCAAGGCCGGCGTCACAGCGCAGGCGCTGAACCAGGTGATCAACGACGTCCGCAAGGGCCGTACCGCCGATTCGGCGAGCGCCGAGCAGGGCTATGACGCGCTGAAGAAATACGCGCGCGACCTCACCGCCGATGCCCGCGCCGGCAAGCTCGACCCTGTGATTGGCCGTGACGACGAGATCCGCCGCACCATCCAGGTGCTGTCGCGGCGTACCAAGAACAACCCGGTGCTGATCGGCGAGCCGGGCGTCGGCAAAACGGCGATCGCCGAAGGTCTGGCGCTGCGCATCGTCAATGGCGACGTGCCCGAATCGCTGAAGGACAAGCAGTTGATGGCGCTCGACATGGGCGCGCTGATTGCCGGCGCCAAATATCGCGGCGAGTTCGAGGAGCGGCTGAAGGCCGTGCTCAACGAAGTCACCTCGGCGGCCGGCGGCATCATCCTGTTCATCGACGAGATGCACACGCTGGTCGGCGCCGGCAAGGCCGATGGCGCCATGGACGCTTCGAACCTGTTGAAGCCGGCGCTGGCGCGCGGCGAACTGCACTGCGTCGGCGCGACCACGCTCGATGAATACAGGAAGCATGTCGAGAAGGACGCGGCCCTTGCCCGCCGGTTCCAGCCGGTCTTTGTCAACGAGCCGTCGGTGGAAGATACCGTGTCGATCCTGCGTGGCCTGAAGGAGAAGTACGAGCAGCACCACAAGGTGCGCATCTCGGATTCGGCGCTGGTCGCGGCGGCGACCTTGTCCAACCGCTACATCGCCGACCGTTTCCTGCCGGACAAGGCGATCGACCTTGTCGACGAAGCCGCGTCGCGGCTGAGGATGCAGGTCGATTCCAAGCCCGAGGCGCTGGACGAAATCGATCGCCGCATCATGCAGCTCAAGATCGAGCGCGAGGCACTGAAGGTCGAGAAGGACGAGGCGTCAAAGGACCGGCTCGCGCGTCTCGAAAAGGAACTCGTCGGCCTCGAGGAGGAATCGACCGAGATCACCGCCAAATGGCAGTCGGAGAAGCAGAAGCTTGGCCTCGCCGCTGACCTCAAGAAGCAGCTCGACGCGGCCCGCAACGACCTCGCCATTGCCCAGCGCAAGGGTGAATTCCAGCGCGCCGGCGAGCTTGCCTATGGCAAGATCCCGGAACTGGAAAAGAAGCTGAAGGAAGCCGAAGCCCAGGACGGCAAGGCCGGCATGGTCGAAGAGGTGGTCACGCCCGACCACGTCGCCCATATCGTGTCGCGTTGGACCGGCATTCCGGTCGACAAGATGCTGCAGGGCGAGCGCGACAAGCTGCTGCGCATGGAAGACGAGATCGGCAAGCGAGTCGTCGGCCAGGGCGAAGCGGTACAGGCGGTGTCCAAGGCCGTGCGTCGTGCCCGGGCCGGGCTGCAGGATCCGAACCGGCCGATCGGCTCGTTCATGTTCCTCGGACCGACCGGCGTCGGCAAGACCGAACTGACCAAGGCGCTGGCCAATTTCCTGTTCGACGACGAGAGCGCTATGGTGCGCATCGACATGTCGGAATACATGGAGAAGCACTCGGTCGCCCGGCTGATCGGAGCGCCTCCCGGTTATGTCGGCTATGAGGAAGGCGGTGCGCTGACCGAAGCGGTGCGGCGCCGGCCCTATCAGGTCGTGCTGTTCGACGAGATCGAGAAGGCGCATCCGGATGTCTTCAACGTGCTGTTGCAGGTGCTCGACGACGGGCGGCTGACCGACGGGCAGGGCCGCACGGTCGACTTCCGCAACACGCTGATCGTCATGACGTCGAACCTCGGCGCCGAATATCTGGTCAATCTCGGCGAAGAGCAGGACGTCGATGCCGTGCGCGACGAGGTTATGAGCGTGGTGAGAGCCTCGTTCAGGCCGGAGTTCCTCAACCGCGTCGACGAGGTGATCCTGTTCCACCGGCTGCGCCGGCAGGATATGGGCCGCATCGTCGAGATCCAGCTCAAGCGGCTGGAAAGCCTGCTCGCCGACCGCAAGATCACACTGTCGCTCGACCAGGATTCGATCGACTGGCTGGCGGCGAAGGGCTACGACCCGGCCTATGGCGCGCGGCCGCTGAAGCGGGTGATGCAGAAGGACCTGCAAGATCCGCTGGCGGAAAAAATCCTGCTTGGCGAGATACTCGACGGCTCGACCGTCAAGGTCACCGCCGGCTCCGACCGGTTGAATTTCCGGTCCAGGCCCACTGTGGTGCCGACCGACGCGGCAGCCTGATCCAACGCCGCGCGTCCGACCGGACGCGCGGCATTTTCTTATGAAACAACAATCCTTTGACGGGGGTGCAGATGACGCTGGACGACTACAACAGCTTCTGCGCCTCGCTGCCGCAGACGACGCATGTCGTGCAGTGGGGCGGGGCCGATGTCTGGAAAGTCGGTGGCAAGGTCTTCACCATCGCCGGCCATGACCGGGAGGGTGGCGTCTTCGTCACCTTCAAATGCTCTGAAATGGCTTATGACGTGCTGAAGGATCAGCCCGGCTGCCGGCCGGCGCCCTATCTCGCCTCGCGCGGCATGAAATGGATCCAGCGTCAGACAAGCCAGAGCATGGATGATGATGCGCTGAAGGACTATCTCGGCGAAAGCCACCGCCTCGTCGTCCTCAAGCTGACGAAGCAGACGCGCAAGGAATTGGGCCTGTAGCAACCAGTAATCCGCCATCTTCATGCCCGGTTCATGTTGGAAAGCTTATGTTGTGGTTTGCTGGCGAAGGGGTTTGCCTGCAGGCTTTTGACGATCAGGGCGTTCCTTGCGCATCCAAACGGTGGCGAGAACGTTCTGGTGGGAACACTGCCGGGCGGCGGCAATTACGCATGACCCCGAAAATCGAAATTCGATTTTCGGAAAGGATCATGCGCAGACATGAAGTGTTACAGCGTCCTTTGCGCGTCCAAACGGACGCGCGGCGCTGTAAGTACCGGAGAGTTTGACCACCATGTTCCGCACGATCCTTGCCTTTTCGGTGCTCGCCGCCGGGCTGCTCACGTCCAGCGCCATGGCATCGCCGACTGTGGACAACGCACTGCCGGCCGTCCGCGCCGCCGATAGCGGCGGCATTGTGCTTGCCCAGGACGGCAATCTCGACATCTATTACGACGCCAGGGGCAACCGCGTCATCGTCGATGCCGAGACCGGCAAGGTCATCGCCATCCAGCCGCCGCAGACCAGGCTCGACCGCCGCGCGCTGCGCCGGGAAATGCGGGCACGTGAGCTTGGACGCGCACCGGTCGAAGACGACGACCGCTACTATCTCGACGATCCCGAAGACATGGCGCGTTTCCGCCGCAGGCAACTGGACGATCAGGGACGAATCCCCGGCCCGCCGGTTGATGAATACGATCCTGAAAGCGACAGATTCCTGGGGGCCGCTCCGCAGGATGATGCCAATGACAGCGACACTTATCCGGAAGCGCCGAAATCCGCTGAACCGCGGCCCGTCAAGCGCAAGCCGCTGAACGAAGCCTCTATCGATCCCGCCGAACCGGCGGCGCCCGCCGACCAGGGCGCGCTGCCGCCGAAAGCCGGTGGCAAGACCGTGGTCGATCCCTCGCTTTCACTCGGCGCACGCCAGGATGTAGCCGCCTTGCAGGTGCTGCTCGACCGCGCCGGCGCTTCACCCGGCGTCGTCGACGGGCGCTTCGGCTCCAATGTCGACAAGGCGCTTGCCGCCTACAACCAGATCACCGGCAGCAATCTGCGCTCGACCGACGCGGTCGGCATCCAGGCTGCGCTGGCGCAAACCGGTGGCGATGCTTTCGCCAATTATACGATCACGCCCGAGGACGCGGCCGGGCCTTATGTCGCCTCGATACCGGAGGATTACAGCCAGAAGGCGCAGCTCGACCGCATGGCTTACACCTCCGTCACCGAAGCCTTGGCCGAACGGTTCCACATGGACGAGAACTACCTGAAGGGGCTCAATCCCGAGGCCGACTTCAGCCGTCCCGGCACCATCATCAAGGTCGCCAATTTCGGCAGGCTGGTGGCGACGCCGGTTGCCCGCATCGTCGCCGACAAGGACAAGAAGCAGGTGTTCGCCTACGATGCCGGTGGCAAGCTGGTCGCGGCCTATCCGGCCACCATCGGTTCAGCCGACACGCCCTCGCCGACCGGCACCCATACGGTGTCGCGCGTCGCGCTCGATCCGAACTACACCTACAACCCCAGCATCAATTTCAAGCAGGGCCAGAACGACAAGATCCTGACCATCCCCCCGGGTCCGAACGGCCCGGTCGGCTCGGTGTGGATCGCGCTGGACAAGCCGACCTATGGCATTCACGGCACGCCCGATCCCTCCAAGATAGGCAAGACCGAAAGCCATGGCTGCGTGCGCCTGACAAATTGGGATGCGCGCGAGCTGGCCAAGCTGGTGTCGCCGGGCGTCACCGTCGAGTTCGTCGGCGGTCCCTCGGCCGATGATGTTGCGGAGCAAGCGAGCGCTCCAGCGCAGTGATGTCGGCCTGCCCACAAGGCAGACCGATATCCAAAGCTGGATTCATGAGCGCAGGGCGCTGGCCGGTTGTTGCCGGCCCGCAACAAGTCTAAGCAGACGCTCATGAAGTCTCCGAGCGAAGCCGCAGCCGTTCCCCTGACCAGGTCGCTTTCCAACGGTACATTTTGCCCGCAGTCGCAGCGCAAGTTCGTGCTGGTAGCGGCGATCCTGGCGTCAGCGCTCGGCTTCATCGACGGGTCGATCCTGGCCATTGCCATGCCGGCAATGCGCGTCGACCTCGGCGCCAGCCTGGCCGAGGTCCAGTGGATTTCCAACGCCTATGCGCTGACGCTGTCGGCGCTGATTCTGGCCGGCGGCGCCGCCGGCGACCGGTTTGGCCTCAGGCGCGCCTTCGTTGCCGGCATTGCGCTGTTCATCGTCGCTTCGCTGGCCTGCGCGGTGGCGCCGAATGCGCTGGTGCTCATCGCCTTTCGCGCCATTCAGGGCATTGGTGCGGCGATCATGGTGCCGGGCAGCCTCGCCATCATCGCCAAGGCCTATCCGAAGAAGGAGCGCGGCCGGGCGATCGGCATCTGGGCCGCCGCCTCGGCGCTGACGACTGCGCTCGGTCCGGTGCTCGGCGGCTTCGTTCTGTCGGCCTTTGGCGGCGGTATCTGGCGGGCGATCTTCGCCGTCAACCTGCCGCTCGGGCTGATCTCGATCTATCTCCTGCTGGCCAAGATTCCCGCCGACGCGCCGACGGAGAAGCGAAGCCTCGATCTCGGCGGCGCCGCTCTCGCCACGCTTGCCTTCGGGGCGCTTGCCTACGGACTGACCTCGATGAGCGCCGAAGGCAGCGGGCTGATGTCGCGGCCGAGCATCGCCGCAGGCGCCGTGCTGCTTATCATCTTCATCGTCTTCGAGCTTCGGCAGCGCGAGCCGATGATCGATCTCAAGCTGTTTCGGATCGGCGCCTTTGCCGGCGCCAACCTCGCCACCTTCTTCCTGTATTTCGCCCTGTCGGCCAATCTGTTCTACCTGCCGATGCTGTTGATCGCCGGATGGGGGCTGAGCACCAAAGAGGTCGGTTTCATCTTCCTGCCGCTGTCGGCGTCGATCGCGCTGCTGTCGGGTCTCGTCGGCCAGTGGTCGGATCGCATCGGTCCGCGTTTTCCGATCGCCAGCGGCTGCCTGGTAGTTGCCATCGCCTTTGCCGGGCTGGCTTTGCTCACTCATGCCGGCATGCACAATTTCTGGACCGGTATCTTTCCGCTGATGGCCGTGATGGGGCTCGGCATGGCGCTGGTGGTGTCGCCGCTGTCGACGGCGGTCATGACCGCGGTCGAGGACAAGGATACCGGCGCCGCTTCCGGCATCAACAATGCGGTTTCGCGCATTGGCGGGCTGATTGCTGTGGCGGCGATGGGCTCGCTCGCGGCCTGGGTCTATTCGACGATGCTCGATACCAGCGTCAGGCCGGGCATTCCGGGGTTCGGAGAACCGGCATTGGCCGGCCTGGCGCCAGACCTTGATGCAACACGGCTCGCCGCCAGCGATGCGGCGTTCGCGGCCGTGTCGACAGTGACGGCCGTGCTTTGCCTCCTTGCCGCTGTTATCGCCTGGGCCACCGTTTCGGGGCAAAAGCTGCCTTGGTCACGAGCCGAAGAGGAGCAGTCGACCTGATTCGGAGCCGACCCGATTCGGAATGCTCTGATGGGGCGATTATGATTCGCCGGCGTCGAGTGTGACGGCTTAAAGCGCGTCGCGCTGAAACGGATTCATACGACGCGCTTTAAGTGTTTGTTTTGAGGCATGTCGTTGTCCCAGAACCGCGGCACACTTCTGGGCGACATGCATTAGCCTTCGATCTTGGCGCTCGCGACCTTCAGCGGATTGCTGTCTTCCTGCTTGAGCAGTTCATCGATGCGCTCGCGCTCGCGCTTGAAAGCGACCAGGTCGTCGCCCTTCAGCACCTTGCCGACCGGCAGGCGCACGCGCATCGGGTCGACCTTGGTGCCGTTGACGATCAGCTCGTAGTGAAGATGCGGACCGGTGGAGAGGCCGGTCTGACCGAGGAAGCCGATGGTCTGGCCCTGGCGGACATGAACGCCCGGTTCGATGCCTTTGGCAAAGGCGCTCTGGTGATTATAGGAGGTCTCGTAGCCATTGGCATGGCGGATGATGATCTGCTTGCCGTAGCCGCCGGCCCAACCGGCCTTTTCGATGGTGCCGTTGCCGGCGGCGATGATCGGCGTTCCGATCGGCGCCGCCCAGTCGACGCCGGTATGCATGCGGACATAACCGAGGATCGGATGCCGGCGGGCGCCGAAGCCGGAGCGGAATTTCCCGGCCGGCAGGGGATTGCGCAGCAGGAACTGCTCGGCGCTCGATCCGTCCTCGTCGAAATAGTCGGTCGAGCCGTCCTGCATCTGGAAGCGGTAGAAATTGCGTGTCTGGCCGCCGAAGGTCGACGAGACATAGAGCAGTTCCGATTCGTCGGAGGCCTGGTCGTCGCCGTCCGGCTGCGAGAACAGCACGTCGATGCGGTCCGATGGATTGAGCCTGGACTGGAAGTCGACGCCGGAGGCCAGGAGCTTGACCAATTGCTGGGTCAGCTTCTTCGACATGCCGTAGGAATAGGCGGCGCGGTAGATGCCGTCATAAACGTTCGGCAGATTGCCGCGCACCACCACCGGTGCCGACGAATCGTCGAACGCGGTCAGCAATTCGGGGTTCGGCTCAGGTTCCTGCGCCGGCACATACTGGCCGCGGTCGTCGAGCGCGATGGTGACGATGTGCGTTGTCTTGTCATAGACGCTGGTGCGAACGACCTTGGCGGCGTCGCCATGTACCTCGAGCCCGACCCGCAGCACGGTTCCGGCCTTCAGCGCCGGTGCGTTGAGCAGCTTACCGATCGCCTCCGCCATGCCGGTGGCGTCATCGCCCGTATAGCCCGAATCGGCGAAGGCCTCGGCAATGTCGCGGTCCCTGGTGAAGGGAATGATTTCCTCGGCGAAAGCCGGGGTCTGGTCGTCGAGCGCGACGCGCGGCGCCACCGAGACGTTTTCCGGCACGATCTTGACGTCGTAGGAGCCGGCCATCGATTCGGCGAAGGCATCGCCGAATCGCTGCGGGTCGACATAATGCAGCGAGGCGACCTGCACGGCGCCGTCGCTGAGGTCGGTGCCGGCTTCGCGCACCACTTTTTCCACCTCGTCGGCGGACAGGTCGCTTTTCTCGTCGAAGGAGGCCGTCTCGACCGGGAAATCGACCGTCTTCAGGCTCATCTCGCTTTCGACCTTGGCGCCGTAGATCTGGCCCCCAACTGCGGCAGCCGTCGCCGGCTGCGCCGGCGTCGAGTCGCCATCGTCGCCGAACACCTGCATCGGGTCGAAAGGCGGATAGGCGCGGTTGGTGGTGTGGCCGGCGGCCAGCGCCATCTTGATCTGCACGAACGGCATGGTGTGGATAACGTCGCGGTCACCGACCTTGGTCACCATCGACACTTCCATGCGCCGGCGGTCCTTGGCCTTGGCGATCTGGCGCGGCGCCACCAGCCTGGTGGTCTTGGCGACCTCGCCGGAATCGCCGCCGCTTTC
>NZ_JAMYRH010000001.1:190000-192500 GCF_040321305.1 Mesorhizobium sp. M0478 | reverse complement strand
GCAAATTGCACGCGTAACTTCGGAAGAAGCGTGACCCTTTTCTACGCAAGTAGAGGAGGGTGGCACAGACCAGGGGGTAGCGACTGTTTATCAAAAACACAGGGCTCTGCGAAGTCGCAAGACGACGTATAGGGTCTGACGCCTGCCCGGTGCTGGAAGGTTAAGAGGAGGGGTGCAAGCTCTGAATCGAAGCCCCAGTAAACGGCGGCCGTAACTATAACGGTCCTAAGGTAGCGAAATTCCTTGTCGGGTAAGTTCCGACCTGCACGAATGGCGTAACGACTTCCCCGCTGTCTCCAGCATAGACTCAGTGAAATTGAATTCCCCGTGAAGATGCGGGGTTCCTGCGGTTAGACGGAAAGACCCCGTGCACCTTTACTATAGCTTTACATTGGCATTCGTAGTGGCATGTGTAGGATAGGTGGTAGGCTTTGAAACCTGGGCGCCAGCTCAGGTGGAGCCACCCTTGAAATACCACCCTTATTACTATGGATGTCTAACCGCGGCCCGTTATCCGGGTCCGGGACAATGTATGGTGGGTAGTTTGACTGGGGCGGTCGCCTCCTAAAGAGTAACGGAGGCGCGCGATGGTGGGCTCAGAACGGTCGGAAATCGTTCGCTGAGTGCAATGGCATAAGCCTGCCTGACTGCGAGACTGACAAGTCGAGCAGAGACGAAAGTCGGTCATAGTGATCCGGTGGTCCCGCGTGGAAGGGCCATCGCTCAACGGATAAAAGGTACGCCGGGGATAACAGGCTGATGACCCCCAAGAGTCCATATCGACGGGGTTGTTTGGCACCTCGATGTCGACTCATCGCATCCTGGGGCTGGAGCAGGTCCCAAGGGTATGGCTGTTCGCCATTTAAAGCGGTACGTGAGTTGGGTTCAGAACGTCGTGAGACAGTTCGGTCCCTATCTGCCGTGGGTGTAGGAATATTGAAAGGATCTGTCCCTAGTACGAGAGGACCGGGATGGACGGATCTCTGGTGGACCTGTTGTGGCGCCAGCCGCATAGCAGGGTAGCTATATCCGGACGGGATAACCGCTGAAGGCATCTAAGCGGGAAACCCACCTTAAAACGAGTATTCCCTGAGAACCGTGGAAGACGACCACGTTGATAGGCCGGGTGTGGAAGAGCGGCAACGCTTGAAGCTTACCGGTACTAATAGTTCGATCGGCTTGATCGTTCTCATTCCTTATGCTCATCGTGAACACGATGATCTGACCAGCGCTCACGCATGAGCGGCCCTTAACAGGGCCTATGCTCCGCGAGGGCGCCGGAAAACCGGCGACGCGCAGTCGCGCTTGCGGACTTGTCCGTTAGCTAGACACAAACGTCGCCTTGGCACGAAAAAACAGCTTCTCGATATAACGTGCGTTTTGCCGACCTGGTGGTTATGGCGGAGCGGCTGCACCCGATCCCATTCCGAACTCGGCCGTGAAACGCTCCAGCGCTGATGGTACTTCGTCTCAAGACGCGGGAGAGTAGGTCGCTGCCAGGTCTGCAAAACGCACGTTGAACTCTCATCCGCAAACCGGATGAAACTGAAATCTTCTCTCTACGAAAAGGCCCGCCAAGGGATCACGGGCCGCGCAAGCGGCCCTTTCATTTGGTCAGCCATATACCTATCTGTAAGCCATCCTGTTCATAGGCCCAGGCTTACGTCCAGATAAGCAAGCAAACGCTTGCTTCAGATCCGGAGCAGGCAAGAGCTTGCCCTGGAGAGTCCGGAGCAAGCAAGAGCTTGCCCTGGAGGTGACGCGGGGTGGAGCAGCCCGGTAGCTCGTCAGGCTCATAACCTGAAGGTCACAGGTTCAAATCCTGTCCCCGCAACCAACAAAAAAAGCCCGCTTCACGCGGGCTTTTTGCGTTCGGACCGTGATCGATGGCGATTTTAACCTGCACCAGGGGTCGGAAGCAGGCGAAGCCGACGCCGTAGGACAGAAAAGCCAAATCATGACCCCCAACCGCCCGCAGCTCGCAGGCCTTTTTGTTATTCGGCACCTTTGCCCACGCGAAGCCGGTTGGCTCCCGGCTCTGTCAGCGCGGCAACCGCCACGCGCCGGCGCGATGGTGACCGGACGCTTTGGACCCTGCAAAACCAGGCGACGAACCATTCTCTCGCCGTCAGATCTTGGAAAACGAACCGTGATCGTGCGCTTCCAATCATTGCTATTATTGCTACCGGGCTTGATCGGCGCCATAATCTTCCAGGAGGTTGCCGTGCCCGATTACGCTCTGAACGACGAACCACTATGAGAGCTTCATCAGGAAGCAGCTCGAATCAGACCGCTACAACAATGCCTGAGATGTTCGCGCCGGCCTACGTATGCTCGAGGATTTCGAGGCGGAGCGGGAGAGATGGCTGCGCGAGGAGGTTCCGGCGCGCCTGACCGAACTCCGGCAGGATCCGGCTAAGGGCATCCCTGTCGAGACGGTTTTTTCGCGACTCGAGGCGCGTCATCACGCGAAGCAGGCGAAAGCCAAATAGGCAATGGA
>NZ_JAMYRH010000001.1:0-185000 GCF_040321305.1 Mesorhizobium sp. M0478 | reverse complement strand
ATCAAAAACACAGGGCTCTGCGAAGTCGCAAGACGACGTATAGGGTCTGACGCCTGCCCGGTGCTGGAAGGTTAAGAGGAGGGGTGCAAGCTCTGAATCGAAGCCCCAGTAAACGGCGGCCGTAACTATAACGGTCCTAAGGTAGCGAAATTCCTTGTCGGGTAAGTTCCGACCTGCACGAATGGCGTAACGACTTCCCCGCTGTCTCCAGCATAGACTCAGTGAAATTGAATTCCCCGTGAAGATGCGGGGTTCCTGCGGTTAGACGGAAAGACCCCGTGCACCTTTACTATAGCTTTACATTGGCATTCGTAGTGGCATGTGTAGGATAGGTGGTAGGCTTTGAAACCTGGGCGCCAGCTCAGGTGGAGCCACCCTTGAAATACCACCCTTATTACTATGGATGTCTAACCGCGGCCCGTTATCCGGGTCCGGGACAATGTATGGTGGGTAGTTTGACTGGGGCGGTCGCCTCCTAAAGAGTAACGGAGGCGCGCGATGGTGGGCTCAGAACGGTCGGAAATCGTTCGCTGAGTGCAATGGCATAAGCCTGCCTGACTGCGAGACTGACAAGTCGAGCAGAGACGAAAGTCGGTCATAGTGATCCGGTGGTCCCGCGTGGAAGGGCCATCGCTCAACGGATAAAAGGTACGCCGGGGATAACAGGCTGATGACCCCCAAGAGTCCATATCGACGGGGTTGTTTGGCACCTCGATGTCGACTCATCGCATCCTGGGGCTGGAGCAGGTCCCAAGGGTATGGCTGTTCGCCATTTAAAGCGGTACGTGAGTTGGGTTCAGAACGTCGTGAGACAGTTCGGTCCCTATCTGCCGTGGGTGTAGGAATATTGAAAGGATCTGTCCCTAGTACGAGAGGACCGGGATGGACGGATCTCTGGTGGACCTGTTGTGGCGCCAGCCGCATAGCAGGGTAGCTATATCCGGACGGGATAACCGCTGAAGGCATCTAAGCGGGAAACCCACCTTAAAACGAGTATTCCCTGAGAACCGTGGAAGACGACCACGTTGATAGGCCGGGTGTGGAAGAGCGGCAACGCTTGAAGCTTACCGGTACTAATAGTTCGATCGGCTTGATCGTTCTCATTCCTTATGCTCATCGTGAACACGATGATCTGACCAGCGCTCACGCATGAGCGGCCCTTAACAGGGCCTATGCTCCGCGAGGGCGCCGGAAAACCGGCGACGCGCAGTCGCGCTTGCGGACTTGTCCGTTAGCTAGACACAAACGTCGCCTTGGCACGAAAAAACAGCTTCTCGATATAACGTGCGTTTTGCCGACCTGGTGGTTATGGCGGAGCGGCTGCACCCGATCCCATTCCGAACTCGGCCGTGAAACGCTCCAGCGCTGATGGTACTTCGTCTCAAGACGCGGGAGAGTAGGTCGCTGCCAGGTCTGCAAAACGCACGTTGAACTCTCATCCGCAAACCGGATGAAACTGAAATCTTCTCTCTACGAAAAGGCCCGCCAAGGGATCACGGGCCGCGCAAGCGGCCCTTTCATTTGGTCAGCCATATACCTATCTGTAAGCCATCCTGTTCATAGGCCCAGGCTTACGTCCAGATAAGCAAGCAAACGCTTGCTTCAGATCCGGAGCAGGCAAGAGCTTGCCCTGGAGAGTCCGGAGCAAGCAAGAGCTTGCCCTGGAGGTGACGCGGGGTGGAGCAGCCCGGTAGCTCGTCAGGCTCATAACCTGAAGGTCACAGGTTCAAATCCTGTCCCCGCAACCAACAAAAAAAGCCCGCTTCACGCGGGCTTTTTGCGTTCGGACCGTGATCGATGGCCGCGACCGGATATTCAACGATCGAGGAGGGCAGCAAGGCTGGCGTGCTCGACTTTATTGACAGGTCCGCGAACCGGGGGGTGATGCCGCCTCGGCGCATTTCGGCGAGAGCTACACGTCGAGCATTGGGAGTTCGCCAGCCCGTCATGGCAAGCGATCTGCACGACAACAGCATGATTCGAGCGGCGGAGAGATCGTCGTACGAAGGCGCGAACCGTTGATTTAAACAACCCGCGCCTTGCCGAAGCTTTTCGTCGCGGGCCGCGTCAGCCAGCTCGCCGCAATGACGCCTGGAAGACCAGCGAGGTCCAGCTGTTGCTCGAGGCGAGATGGCAATAGAGCAGCGCAAGCGCGCCGGATTTCCTGAGATCGAGAAACGCCTCGTCGCTCAATTTGTTGAAGGCCGGCTCGTCGATCACCTGAAAGTCGGTGAGGTTGAGGGTCTCGCCGCCCTCCAGCGTCACCTTGCTCTGCCGCGGCGCGAACAGGCCGTGCGCGTCGATCTTGTCGATCATGGCGCGAGTCGCATTGAAGTCGGTCTGGAACTGGCTGCAGAAGGCGAGCGCCTGCTTCGAGGCCTCGGCCGGCTCGTTGCCGTCGAAGAAGGGCGCGATCTCGTCGCTGTCCTTGGACGAAGGCATCTGCTCGACGACGCGTTCGCTGGCACGGTCGATGCACAACGTCAGGCGGCCGGTCGTTTTCGATTCATCGGCGAGGATGAAGGGGTAACGGCGGACATAGGCGGGAATGTAATGCGGCTCCGCCCATTTGCCGTCGGCGCCTACGAACAGGTTCTGGTCCTGGCGCAGACCGGTGATGATGACAGGCGCCTTGGCGTCGCCAATGAAAACGATCGGATAGGAGCGCATCGCCGCCGGCATTTCCGATGCGACGACGGGGATGGCGTGCGCGGTGCGGGCAAAGGAGAAATCGGTCCGCGCCGTAAGGCCGAGTGAGCCGTGCCGCAGCGGATTGAGCGCCTCGGGTTTTTTGTAGAACAGCGGCAGCGTGTTGGTCGCGGTGCTTCCGGCCGGGGCCGTGTCTGTTTTCGCGTCAGTCATCCCTAGTGTTCTCCTCTTATACCATTCCGGTTTAGGCCAGTGGCTGCCGGTGCGCAACGCGTTGACGGCTGCTTCACGCTACGTGGCCAAGATAAATCTATCTGTTTGTTTGATCGTGCTCTTTTGTACTTCTGGAGATCGAGCTCTATAGACAGCACGCCATGAAGCGGCGAGATTGGCTGACGGGATAGACATCTCAAGAGAGCCGTCTGAAAGACAGACGAACCAGGGCAGGCGCATGGCATCGCTTTCGGATTTCGAGCAGGGGCAGAGCTTTTCCGTCGAAGCCGGCGGTCAGACGCTCACGATGGAACTGAGCGCGGTGCAGCCCATTGCCAACAGCCCGCGCGACGGCGGTGGCTTCACGCTGCTGTTCAGGGGGCCGCGCGACGCGGCGCTGCCGCAGGCTATCTATCGGTTCAACGGCAAAAGCGGCGCCCATGAGATCTTCATCGTGCCGATCGCTGCCGATGAGGCAGGGCGGCTTTACGAGGCGGTATTCAACTGATTTTTTTCGACCGGATCGGCCACGGGGACGCTCCGGCCATCAGGGCGATTTGGCAGCGCGGCGGCTCGACATATGATCGACTATATCGAGATTGCGGACGTATTTGACGGAGCGGCGTGTAGCGCACTGTGCGCGGAAATTCGGGCGGCTTTGGGCCGGCCGGCCGGCCTGCTGGGGCGTGCCGACCAGAAGATGGCATGGCCGGAGATCCGAAAGACCGTGCGCGCCGATGTTTCGCAGGCCACTGAAGAGCGAGTGAGTGCCCTGTTGGCGCAGCAGAAGGCGGCTCTGGAGCGGCATTTCGGGCTGCTGCTCGGCCAGGTCGAGAAACCTCAGTTCCTTCACTATCGGCAAGGCGATTTCTTTGTGCCGCACCAGGATGGCAACACGCCGCTCATTCACGACGAGTCGCGGTTCCGAAAGATCTCGGTGGTGATCTTTCTCAACCGTCAATCGGACAACCCTTCGCCAGAAAGCTATGCAGGCGGCTCGCTGGTCCTGCATGGGCCTTACAGCGGCCCGGACCTGCGCATTGCCATGCCGGCATTGCCGGGCTCTCTCGTCGCCTTTCGCTCGGAAACGACGCATGAAGTCACCCCGGTCACGTGCAACGAACGTTTCACCATCGTCTCCTGGTATCGCGGCACGTGACGACCGGCACGGCCCTTACGGCGAACGGATCATCAGGTCGTAGACGCCCTTGTCCTCGGCAACGGTGAAGCCGAGGCGCTTGTAGAGCCGCCGCGCTGGATTGTTCTTCTCGACATGGATCGAGACCGACTTGCCGACGGCGGCGGCCTCATCGATGAGATCGGCGAGCAACGCACCGCCAGACCCCTTGCCGCGATGCGCCGGCAGGAAGGCGATATCTATGATGCAATGCTCGCTCGCCGAGCGCTCGATATACAGGCGACCGATATCTTGCCTTGCCTGCTCGATCACCAGCCAGTCGGCGTTGGGATAGTATTTCTGGTAATGCGCGTGCTGCGCTTGAAACTGCATGTCGAGGAACGCCGTTTTCTGCGCGTCGCTCCACGGCGTGACGGCAAGTTCTTCGGCGCGGGTCGAGGCGTAGAGCGCCGACAGGAACGGCAGATCGGTGTCCGCCATCGGGCGGAACGTCAGATCAATCCGCGCCGCGCGCACCCAGCAAAATATAACAGGCCCGTTGTCCACAATCGGAAGCTGGATCATGGAGTGGCGCTTACGGACGCGCCGGATAAACGCCTTGCATGGCAATGATGAACGTCATCGCCAGATAGGGAGGCAGGTTGTTGTGAGGCAACGTACTGCCCGTCATGCTCAGTGCCTGGGGGTCCATCTGGACCAGATTTTGCGAAGTGTTGTTCTGATACAGCGTTCCGCCCCCCGATTTCCCCAGAACAACCGCATCGGTAAGAGTTCCCTGGGCGCCACTCTCGGTGGATATCGCGACAAAATGATTATGTTGCGGCATTTCCGTTTGCAGAAGGGTGATGGACGTTTCGCCACCCGTCTCGCCGAGAAACCGCTCCGACAAGCCATTGCCCTGTCCTTGCCCCATGGGCGCGGAGCCAGCCATATTCGGCAACGCGAAGGTCGACTTGCCGTCGCCGCCGTAAACTGTGCCCAGCAGCGAAAACAGCGCCGTATTCTGCGAGATTGGCAGGAGCTGGCCATCGCAGGTCGCCCACCCCGTCGGGGCGAAATCTCCGGCAAAAATTCGAATTTCGGCGACGAACGGATTGGTCATGGCAAGTCTCTAGCTTTGCTGGGGGAAGATGCCAAATAGCGAGATGATGAAACTGACGGCGAGGAACGGCACCATATTGTCGTGAGGCTGGCTGCCGCCGGCCGGCGAAATGGCTCCGGCGGCCATGTTGCCATCAGGTGCGATACCCACATAGGGCGTCAGCAGGCTCGATGTCGCCAGGACACCGCCGGACGGACCCGGATTCTTGGCGATATTCGACGAACCGGTCCAGGTATGGGAATGGTTCGGCATTTGTTGGGTTGAAACAGTGACGGATTCGACCCCGCCCAGTTCTCCGATGATATAGGTCTGGCTGACCAGCGGGCCCTTGCCAGCATGGACGGGGATGCGGGATGCGAGGTTGGGCAGGGCGAATGTTTCCTCCCCGTCGCCGCCATAGGTCGTACCGATCAGATTGAACAAGGTTTCGTTCTCGGAGATCGGCATCAACTGGCCTTGGCAGAACGCCCAGCCATTCGGAGGGAAATTGCCACCGAACATCCTGATCTCGCCGACAAAAGGTTGGCTCATCGAAGCGTCCTCTTAATTTCGCGACGGGAATATGCCTTGCAGGGCAATGATGAAATTCAAGACGAGATAGGGCGATCTGTTCTCATGCGGCTGGCCGCCACCGACGAAAGTGATGTTTTCCTTCGCCATAGCCACCGCGCTGCCAGGCGGCTGATAGATCGGGCTGGCGTTCGCCCCCAACAGCGCGCCGGATGGATTGTTGACGTTGCCGGAAGTGTTCGATGCGTTGACGAAATGGTTGTGTGTCGGCATTTCGCCGAGCGTGAGCGTGTGAAACTCTTCGCCGCCCTGGCCGCCGACAATTGCACCAATAGGGCCGCCCGTATGAACCGGCGCACGTCCCCTCATATCCGGAAGGGCAAAATTTGTCTGGCCGTTGCCGCCGTACCTGGTGCCAAGAAGTGAGAACAATGGCTGGTTCTGGTTAAGCGGCAACAACTGGCCGTTACAAAATGCCCAGCCGCGCGGTGCATAGTTCCAGGAAATGATCTTGACTTCACCTAAATAAGGCTCACTCATCCCCGTTCCCTCCGTTGGCCGCTTACTGTCTGAATTCTTGTATTATGCCTAAGTAAGACAACAAGTCGATATCAAATTCATAAAATATATTTCCTAGGACGAAATCCAAGGTTGCTGACTACGGTGTCGCGGCAGGCAGCAGTGGCAGCGGCTGGTTGAAGAACGTCCGGGTGTCCGTCAGTGCCGTTGCCCCGCCATTGACGGTTTCGATACCGGCCTCGCTCGCCTGCGGTACGTTGATCGTGCCGTCGGCGCCGCCGAGGCCGTCCGCGAGGAAGCGGATGGCATTGGCGTTGTTGACGTTGGTGATGGTGTTGGCATGAACGTCGGCATTGATGATAGCGCCGGCAAATGTGGCGGTGACCGTGATGCCGCGGCTGTCGGCATTGTCGCGAATGGTGTTGTTGGTGACCGTCGCGTGCACGGTGCCCGGCTGCACGAGCTGCGTGATCGAGACGCTGTCGCCACCGCTTATGCCGTTGACGCCGATGCTCTGGATAATGTTGTTGTCGATCAGCACCTTGGCGACGCCGAGGCTTTCATGCCCAACCCTGATGCCGTTGCCGGTTCGCGATCCCGAGGTTGCTACGCCTTGCGTACCGATGACGTTGTTGGCGATTGTGCCGTCAAGCGTCCGTGCGAGGTCGCCGCTGCTGAACACGTTGATGGCCGTCGAGTCGCTGTTGGTGACGGTGTTGTTCCGGACGGTGAAATTCAGATTGCCGCCCGTGCCGGCGCCGGAATTGCTGCTCTGGGTAAGGTTGATGCCGTTGTTCAGATTGTTGAATAGATTTCCCGTGGTCTCGCCGATGTGAGCGTTGACGGTGCCGTCATTGGCAATGACGAACAGACCGGTTCCAGGGATGACTCCCGGTCCGGGATAGGCGTTGTTGCCGGTGAAGGTTGCGCCGTCGACGGTCAGCGTCATCGTCGGCGCGCCGGCGACACCGGCGCCGTCCGCCTCGAAGATGAAGTCGCTGCCGGCATTGTTCGAGGCGCCGTTGTTCGAGAACGTGCCGCCGCTCACCACCAGGTTCGCCAACGTGCCGCCGGAATTGATGACCTGCACGTTATGGGTGAATGAGTTGGAGACCGTGAGGTTGGTGAACGTGGTGACGTGCGAGGCGTTGCCGGTAAGTTCGTTGAACAGGATTCCGGACTCGGTGTTGGCATCGGCATTGCTGTTCAGGGTCAGACCGTTGAGCACCACACCGTTGACGCGCAGGCCCTTTATGCCGTTGCCCGCATTGTCGCTGATAATCATGTTGCTCAGGCTGACATCCTGAGTGTCGGTCAGGCTGACGCCATCGCCGGTCGAGTTCTGGATCGTGCCGCCGCTGCCCCCCGTCGCGCCGGTGCCGGTCACCACCAGATTGCCGCTGGTGCCGGTGTTGTTGAGCACGATGCCGTTGGCTGCACCATTGGACGCAATGCTCCTGAACGTCACGTCGCCGGCGCCGATCGTCGTGTTGGCGACATTAAGGGCCGTGCCCGTGCCGGACACGATGGTGTTGCCGGTGCCCTGCACCGTCATCGTGCCGCCGGTGGTGGCTGCCGGACCGGGGCCGGTGGCGCTGAAACCGGCGCCGCTGGTCGTGGCGATGACCAGCCCGCCATTGGTGAAGTTGATCGTCGCGCCGGCATTGTCGCTCAGGCTGACGCCAGCCGCCGTGGTCGAGGTGATCGATTTCGACGCGCCGGAGAAGGTGATGATGCCGGCGACATTGTCGTCCAGCAGGATGCCGATCTGGCCCGCCGCATTATGCGTGATGTTGCCCGACAGGGTGATGTTGCCGGCGGTCAGGGCGCGATCCTGGATGTTGACCGCCTGGCCGGTGCTGCCGCTGGTGATCGCGCCGGCATAGGTGAAGGCCGCCGTGCCGCCGCTGTTGGCGGTGCCTAGGCCATCGCCGATACGGATCACGGCGCTTGTTCCGCCCACCAGCGCGCCGGTGCCGAGGTCGATCGCTCCCGAACCGGTGACGGTATCGAGGATGACGGCGCTGGTGCCGCCGGCGCCTTTGTTCGTGGAAGCGAAGGTCACGCCGCCCGCCGCGATGGCAACGCTGTCAAGGTTGACCGCGACGCCGCTGCCGGTCGAAATCGTGTTGCCCGAGCCGATAACGGTCACGGTGCCAGTACCGTTGCTCGTGGCGTTGAAGCCGGTGCCGGAGGTGGTGGTGATGGCTAGGCCGCCGCCGGTGAAGTTGACCGCGGTGTTGGTGTTCGCCGTCAGGTCGACGGCATTGTTGGCTCCGGTGGTCAGTATCTTGCTGGCGCCGGAGAAGTTGATCGTGCCGCCGGTGTTGGCGTTGACGAGGATCCCGTTGGCCACGCCGCCGGTGGCGCTGAGAGTGCCCGACAATGTCGTGGTGCCGGCGGTGCGGGTGGAGATGCTGACGACGTTTCCGGCCGTGGTCTTGGTGACCGAGCCGGCATAGCTGACATTGGCCGAGCCGCCGGTGACCAGGAAGGCCGCGCCGGTCGCGCCGCCGAGCGCACCGGAGCCGAGGCTGACAGTGCCGGCGCCGGTGACATTGGTCAGCGACACGTTGTTGGTGCCGCCGGTCGAATTGGTCGAGGTGAAATTGATGCCGGTGGTGGTGGCGATGCCGTTGAGGTTGACCGCCTGCGCGGAAGTGGAGCTCACCGTGCCGGTCGTCACATTGACCGTGCCGCCATTGATGGCGCTGAATCCGGTGGTGCCGTTGGTGACGATGTCGAGGTTTGCGAAGCTGACGGTCGAGGCCGTGGCGCCGTTGTTGATTGCGACTGCGGTGCCGGTCATCGGCGTCGTGGTGCCGAGATCGACCGTACCGGTGAAGCTCACCGTATTGGCCGCCGTCGCGCCGGAAATACTAATGCCGCTGGCAGCGCCATTGGCGATCATCGAGCCGGCGAAGGTGAAACTGCCGCCAGCGCGGGTCGAGATCGTGGCCGCCGCGCCCGACGTGCTGATGATAGAGCTGGCGCCGTCGAAGCTGATCACCGCGTTGCCGCCGGTCACCGAAAGGCCGCTGCCGCCCGATATGTCGACATTGGTACCGGCAATCGTGCCGCCAGCGCCCGACGCGCCACCGAAGGCGATGCCGGTTCCGGTCGCCGCCGTGGTGATGTTGACGTTGGTCAGCGTCGTCGTGCCGGTGGTGTTGTCGAGTTTGAAAGCAATGCCGGTGGCGCCGGTGCTGGTGACGTTGGTGATGGTGGTGTTGGACGCGTTCAGCCACACATCGCTGGCGTTGCCGGAGAAAGTAACGTTGTTGATCGTCGTGCTGTTTGACGGCGTGATCTCGATACCCTGCGTGGCGAAATTGCTGATGGTCATGTTGCTGATGACGGTATTCGCAGCACCCGCGCCATTGTCCTTGACGCCACGCGCGGCACCCGCCGGGCTGCCATTCAGGATGAAGCCGTCGATGATGTTGCCGCTGGCGCCGAGCGTGATGACATTGTTGCCGGCGCTCGTCGTCAGCGTCGCGGCGCCATTGGGCGTCTGGTCGATGATCGAGATGCTGTTGCTGGCGAGCTGGATGGTGGAGGGCACCGTCAGCGCCAGATTGATGTTGCCGTTGCCGAAGCCGCGCACCTGCTCGCCGGTGGCGAGAGCCAGCGTGTCGTTGCCATTGCTGCCTGCCGCGGTGATGGTGCCGCCATCGTTGACGAGAACCAGAATGTCCGTCGCCACGGCTGCTGCTTCGGCGGTGGCCAGCGTCGCGAGATTGTTCTGGTCGCGACCGCTGCCGTCACCGGTCGCGGACGCGCCGACGAAATAGACCTTGCCGACTCCGAAGCCCAGGCCGGGAGCCGACTGGAAGTTCACATCCTGGAAATTGTAGGTGCCGGCAACCGGCGCACTGGATGCGTCGATGCCTACATTGGCGCCGATGGTCGAGAGCTGGTCGGTCGCCGATTCGCCGTCGCCATAGGTGAAAGCGAGGTTGGTGGCGCTGTTGAGGAACACGCCGGTGTTGACGCCGGCAATGCTGGAGCTGGCGCCGCCGACAACGGCATCGCCGAGGCGTACCGTCTGGCCGCCAGTGGTGCCACGCAGGTCGACGCCTATCGAGGTGCCGGCGGCGGCGGCATTGGTGACATCGAAGTCATTGGCCGTCACCGCCGCATTGATGGTGGCACCGTTGAGGTCGAAGGCCACGCCCGTGGTGCTGTTCAGGCCGATGTCGAGATCGTTGAAGGACAGCGCCGCGCCAAGCGTGCCGGAAACATCGACACCACGCGTGGTGATGCCTTGCAGGTTGACCGTGCCGAGAATGATGGCGCCGCCGCCGGACGAGGCGATATTGGTCAGCGAGATGCCGGTTGCGGCGGCAGTGGCCGAAACACTGTCGAAATTCATGCCCGCAGCGCCAATCGTAACGCCATTGAGGTTCAACGCGGTGCCGCCGGCCGTCGTGGTGATGCTGTTGTCGCTGAGGAGCGCGCCGACGCTGACCATGCCACCGCCGCTGGCGTTGAAGCCGGTGCCGGAGGTGGTGGTAATCACCAGGCCACCCGTATCGAAGTTGATCGTCGCGCCGGTGTTGGTCGTCAAGTCGACCGCCGTATTGGCGCCAGTGGTCAGCGTCTTCGTGCCACCGCTGAGAGTGATGGTCCCGCCGGAGTTGCCGTGGACATAAACACCATTGTCGAAACCGCCGGTGGCGCTGAGCGCGCCGGACAGTGTGACCGTGCCGCCGGTGACGCCGGAGATGTCGACGATCTTGCCGGCGGTGGTCTTGGTGACCGTGCCGCCATAGCTGACGGTCGCAGCACCGCCGGTGAGCAGGAATGCGACGCCCGAAGCGCCGCTCAATGCGCCGGATCCGAGGCTGACTGTTCCGGTGACATTGGCCAGGCCAACATTGTTGGTGCCGCCGCCCGACGAGGTCGAGTCGAGCGCAATGCCGGCGGCGACGTTGATGAGGTTGATCGCCTGGCCGCTGGTCGAATTTACCGTCTGGGCTGCAGCGGAAGCGGTGATGCCCATAACGCCACCGGTCCCGACAATGCCGGTGCCGCTGGTGGTATCGATGGTCAGGCCGTTGAGGAAGTTCACCGTGCCGGCGCTTTGCGAGAAGCCGACGCCGCTGCTCGTGTCGATGTTGGCGAGGCCGGCGATGTTGAGGTTGCCGCTGACCCAGTTTATGCCGCCGCCGGTCGTCGCGACGTTGTTCACCGTCACCGTGTTGAAGTTGAAAGTGCCGGGATTGGTGTTGATCGCACTGATGCCGAAGCCTGTGGTGCCGGTGATGGTGGTGGCGCCGCTGACCGTGACGGTGGCGTCAACGCCATTGAAGGCGATGCCGTTGACGCCACCGTAGACGGTGATGCTGTCGAACTGGATATCGCCGGATACACCGGACAGCGTCAGGCCATAACCGCCGACGCCATTGCTGCTTGTGCCGGCGACGAAGGCGCCGCCGTCGACCTGGTCGATGCCGACGGTCGCTGGAACGGCATCGAAGGTGACACCGCTCACCCCAAAGCCGCCGGTTTCGCCATTGTTGCCCAGAAGCGTGATGTCGGAGAAGGCGCTGACCTTCATCAGCCCGGCGCCGACCGTGCCGTCAACCTTGGCAATGTCGCCGCCGGTTGCCGACAGGATCAGGTTCGACAGTGCGATCTGGCTGGCAGCGGCGCCGTCGGTAAGCGACAGGGCGCCACCGGTGCCGCCGGCGATCGTGGCGCGGCGCAGGATAAGATCGGTGATGTTGGTGCCGGAGATGCCAAGGCCCGCACCGGTGTTCTGCACGATGACGTTTTCGATGCCGGCCTTGCCGGAGAAATCGATAGTGTTGCCGCTCGCGGTCGTCAGCGTCGCCAGCACGCTGTCGACATTGGACCCTGCCGTGATGACGGTCGAGGCATTGATGCCGCTGAAGCTGAAATTGCCGCCGAGGCCGCCGCCGACGGCGCCCAGCGGCGCGGTATCGATGGAATCGCCGGCCTTGAGGCCGATCAGGATCTGGCCGTCGGCAAGGTTGAGCGTGTTGTTGCCGCCGCCATTCTGCTGAGCCTGCATCATGTCGATGAGGTTGCTGGTGCCGTTCTGCGACGTGTCGACAAGGATGACAACCGAGGCGCCCGACGCTTCCGCGCCGGCAATCGAGCCCGGATTGGCGGCGGTGCCGTCGCCGTCGCCGTCCTGGTCGACATAATAGGTGGTCGGTCCCTGGGCCTCGGAGAGGTCGCCGATGAAGCCGCCATTGGCGCCGTCGACATCCTGGAAATTATAGGTGCCGCCGACCGGGAAAACGCCGGTGGAATTGAGGATGTCGATTGCCTTGACCGTCGACAGCTTGTCGACCGCGCTTTCGCCGTCGCCATAGATCAAGTTGATCGCCGTCGTCGGGGTGAACTGGAAGCCGATGCCGGGTCCGGCGCCGGCGCCGCCGATGGTGGAGGATGCGCCGGCCGTGTTCGGATCGCCGAGCTGGATGGTGCCGGTGCCGGTGGTGTTGGACAGGTTGACGGCGGTGGTGCCGGTCGAGGAAGCACTGGTGAGCGTGAAACCGCCAGTCGTGAAGATGCTGTTGACGACTGCATCGGCGAAGGTGATGCCGGTCGAATTGTCGCCGGGCATGGCGATGGTCAGGCTGGCGAAGTTTACCGTCGAGCCGAGCGTGCCGGAAATGTCGACGCCGGTCGAGGTGATGCCTTGCAGGTTCACCGTGCCGAGATTGAGCGTGCCGCCGCTGACATTGTTGAGCGAAACGCCGGTCGCCGCTCCATTGACCGAGATGGAGCTGAAATTGATGCCGCCGGCGCCGACCGTCGCGTTGTCGAGGTTGAGCGCGGTGCCTGTCGTCGTGGTTATCGAGTTGCCCGTGCCGCTGACGCTGACCGTGCCGGCGCCGAAAGTGCTGGCGGTGAAGCCGGCGCCGCTCGAGGTGGTGATGACCAGGCCGTCATTGGTGAAGTTGAGCGTGCCCATGCCCTGGGTCGGGCTGATGCTGGGCAACTTGACGATCGCGTCGTTGGTGCCGCTGCTGGTGTTGAAGATCTTCGACGCACCGGAGAAGGTGGCCGTCCCGTTAGACGATCCGTCAAACCGCACGCCGATGCCCGTGCCGGTATGATCGATCGTGCTTGAAATATTGTAGACGCCGTTGGCGTTGCCGGTGAAGACGAAGGCCGCCGTACCAATGCCAGTTGCTGCCGTAGTCGAAACGACCGAACCGCTCATGTTGAGCTCGCTCCAGTCGGCCACGGCCTGCACGACCATGCCGGTGTCGACCTTGATCGAGCCGTTGTAGTTCAGCGTGGCGTGAATGAGGTCGTTACCGCCGCTGACGGCGATAGCCGCACCGGTGGTGCTTGTCGTCGCGCCGATGCTGGCGACGCCGCCATTGCCGCCAACGTTGATGATTCCTGCCTGCAGGCCGTTCGTGACAATGCCGGCTTCCCCACCGTCGATGGTCAGGGTGGAGCCGGCGACGTTGGCGATGTTTATGGTGCCCACTTGCGGGCCGCCGATATCAAACCCTCGGTAGCTGACGTCGAGATCGGTCGTGCCGGTGAAATTCACCGCACCGGTGCCGAGCAGGGCGTTCAGCGAGGCGCCCATGTAGCCGGTATCTTTCAGGCCGCCAATGTTGACGTCGCCCGCCAGATTGGACCCTGTCAGCAAGACGCCGGCAGCGTCCGATGTCGATACGGCCGAGACGCTGTCGAAGGTGACGCCGGCGACGCCGACGTCGGCGAAGACAATGAACAGACCATTGCCGCCGGAGGCGATCTTGTTGCCGGTGCCGGACACGCTGACGGTGCCGCCGAAGGCGGCGCCGAAGCCTTCTCCGGTCGTTGTCGTTATATCCAGGCCGCCATTGGTGAAGTTGATCGTGCCGTCCGTGTTGTCATACGGGACGATGGCGGAGAGGGGGCCTGTGTAGCCGATCTGTACAGCTGTCGTCGCGCCAGAGCTTATCTTCTTGCTGCTTCCCGAGAAGGTGACGGTCGCCGCCGTGCCGTTGGCGATGCCACCGATGAAGATCTGGCCGCCATCGGCTGCGTTGCCGTCGGTCAGATTGCCCGACACCGTCACCGAGCCGCCGGTCAGTTCCTGGATCGAGACGGCGGCACCGGTGCCGTTGCTGGCGATGGTGCCGGCATAGGAGATGATTGCATTGCCGCCGCTCTGATCGGCCGCCGAGCCGACATTGAAGGCTGTACCCGAACCGGTGTTGGTCAGCGTGCCGGTGCCGAGCGCGACCGTACCGGTCAGATGCTGCAGGTCGACACCGCTGCCGGAATTGAAGCTGGCGCTTGTCGAGGCGAAATTGATGTTGGCCGCAATGCCGTCGAGCGCCACCGCTCCCGCATTGGTGGCATTGATCGTTCCGGTCGTGACGTTGACCGAGCCGCCTCCGGTTGCAGTGAACGCCGTTGCGGCGTCCGTGGTGATGTCGACATCGGCGAAGGTGATTGTGGCGCCGGTGTTGTTGGTCAGCGATACGCCGCTGCCGCCGATCGTCGCCTTGTCCGTGAAGTTGACCAAGCCGCCGGTGCGGTTGGCGATTGCGATGCCGCCACCGGTCAGCGTGCCGGGCGTCGCGCTGTTGGGCAAGGTGCCGCGGGTGACCGTAATGTTGCCGTTGCCGCCGTCGACATCGAGCAGCGTGCCGGCAACGTTGATATTGTTGTTGATAATCGACAGGTTGCCGGTGAGGCCGTCGACGTTGAACGCCGTCTGGCCGGCAGCGACATTGCTGACGGTGACGCCTTCGATAACGATGCCGCCGGAATTGTTGAAGCCACCCACGCTCTGGTCGATGGCGAACACCGAGCCGCTGCCGCCGCTGTAGTCGAAGGCGGTGTTGCGCACCTGATTGCTGCCGAGCAGATGAAGGGTGTCGCCCGTGCTCTTGACCACGCCCTCATCGCCGGTGACATTGCCGCCGGTGGCGCCGAGATTGCCCTGCACATTGACCGGCTGGAACGTACCGGAGGTGAGGATGGAATTGCCGTTGCCGAAACCGGTGATCGACTGTCCCGAATCGAGCGTGAACGGCGTCGCGCTGAGGTCGACGATGCCGACAAAGGCGAAGGTCTGCGTGCCAACCATGGCATCGGCCTGGGCGGCCGTCACGGTGGTGACATCGGCGCTCAGCCCGTTCGTGCCCGCGTGAATAGTGCCGCCTGTCTGCGAGATCATGACGACCCCGCCGACAGTTACCGCCAGTTGGGCATCGCCGGTGAAGACGACATCGTCGAAGTCGTAGTTGCCGAGCGCCGGATCCAGCCCGATCGTATTGACAGTGTAGCCGCCGGTTGCGGCGGTGATGAAGGATTCCAGCCCATCGGCGGAATTGCCGTCGCCGAAGGTGAAGTTGGCGTTGGCCGACGTGGCCGTGGTGCCGCCTGACGACAATTCGACACCGACGCCGACATTGTCGATCTTGGAGCCCTGCAGGAAGGTGATCGTCTTGTTGCCGGTCGTCGACGACAGGTCGATGCCGCGCGAGGTCAGGTCGCCGGTGCCGGTAATGCTGGTCAGCCCGAAATCGGCTGTCGTTGACGAGCCGCTGAAGTCAATGCCCGTCTGGTTCAGCCCTTCGCCGAGCAACACCGTCGTCGTACCGAAACTGACGTCGTTGTTTGTGCCGCTGAAGTTGATGCCCGCGCTGCCATCGGCAGAACCGATGACAACGATGGTGGGGCCAGAGAATGTGACTGACCCGGTATTCCCCCCAATATCGATGCCGTTGAGGCCCGGCGCACCGATTTCCGCATAGCCGAAGCTGACGGCGCCGGTGTTGCCGTTGAGCGCGATGCCATTGCCAAGCACCTGGCTGATGAGCACGTCGCCGCTGAAGCCGACCGTTGCCGTGCTGCCGCTGATCGAGATGCCGTCGCCGGTGGTGCTGCCGATCGTCGTCGGGCCGGTAACGCTGACGCTGCCGCTGACGCCCGAAAGGCTGACGCCGGTTGTGCCGCCGACGTGGCCGATGTTGGAGAGCGTGACACCGAGCCCGATATTCGACGCCGTAAAGGCGGATGTGGTGTTGTTGTTGACGGTACCGCCGTCGATCGAAAGCGAGCCGGTGCCTGTTGACGTGGCCTGGACGCCGCTGCCGCCATTGCTGGTCGCGTTGAGCGTCTGGAAGCTGGTGATGGCATTGCTGTTGATCAGCAAGCCGTCGCCGGCATTATCCGACACCGTCGTCGTGCCGGTGAAATTGTAGGTGCCGTCGCCCTGGATCGACAGCCCAGCGCCGCCATTACCGGTCGAGCTCAGATTGCTGCCGGAAACGTCGTTGGCGCCATCGAACAGCACGCCATTGAGGGCGGTCCCCGACACGTTCATGCCGGTCAGCACGACGCCGGTAATGCCGCTGCCATGGATGCCGTTGGCGGTACCGCCGGAGATGTTGAAGTCCTGGAGCGAGGTATTGTTGGCCAGCGTGACGACGTCGCCGCTGCCCGAAGCGGTCAGCGTTGCGGCACCGGCCGCATCCGAGATGGTGCTGCCGTGATCGACGTTGTCGCCGGTCACATTGATCGGCAGGCCGCCGAGCGAGAAGGTGCGGCCGTTGCCGAAAGAGGCCAGGGTCTGCCCCGCTTCGAGCGTAAAGCCGTCGGTGTCGTCGATGACACCGCGATTGACCAGCACGAAAATCGCGGTGCCGTCGGTATTGTTGTCGGCGTCGGTGATCGAAGCCAGGTCCGAAAGCGAGGTACCGTCGCCTGTGCCGCCTGCGGCGACAAAGATCAGCTGCGTCTGGTCGAACAGTTGCGGCCCGTTGAACGTCGTCGTGCCGAATGCGTATTGGCCCGAACCGGAATTGAGGCCGCGTGCGTCGAGCGAGGCGAGGTTGCCGCCGATCGAGCCGCCACCGAAGGTGAATTGGGCGTTGGCGGTGTCGGCCGGCGAGCCGGCAATGCCGAGCCGCACGCCGGTGCCGACATTGGCGATGATGCCGCCATTGGTAATGATGATCGTGCCGCCGTTGGTCTGGACAAGGTCGATGCCGATGGACGTCGTGCCGCCGGTGCCGTTTATGTTCAGCGACTGCGCCGTGAAATTGGTCTGGCTGTTCGAGAAGTCGAGGCCGATGCCGGAGCCGAGCCCGGAGATGATGATGTTGCCGGCGATGACGGACGCATTGACGCCGGTAAACACCATGCCGTCGGTGCCGGGATTGATGATGTCGATGTCGCCGAAGCGGATCGCGGCCGGCGAATCCGTGATCGCGATGGCCGGTCCGGTCGTGTTCGAGATCGTCGTCGCGCCGTTGACGGTGAAGCTGCCCGAAAGATTCTCGAGCACGACGCCCGATGCGCCGCCGGTCTGGGTGATCGAATCCAGCACGATATGGGCGGTGATCGGATCGATGAAGACACCGACCCCGTCGTCGCCGAGCGCCTTGTTGCCCGACACCTGGCCGCCGGTGATGGTGATCGAGCCGGCGATCCCGGTGCCCTTCACGGTAATGCCGGCATCGTTGTTGTCGAGCGCGTTGAGGGTGGCGAAAGTGTAGGTGCCGTGGCCGGTTATATCCAGGCCGTCGTCGCCATTGCCCTGCAGCAGCGTCGTGCCGGTGAAGTTATAGGTGCCGTCGCCTTCGATATGCAGTCCGTCGAGGCCGTTGCCGGTCGCGGTGAAGTTCGAGCCATTGACGCCGGTCGATGTGCCGGTGAAGTCGGCGCCGTGGCCGCCGGTGCCGGTGACCGTGACGTTGGTCAGCGTGGCGCCGGCGATGTTGTTGCCGAAGATGCCGTCCTTGCCGCCGGTGATGGTGATACCGCTCAGCGTGTTGCCATTGGCGAGCGTCAGGACGTTGTTGGCGGGGTTAGTGCCCTGGATGGTGCCGTTGGAGCCGCCGAAATTGTAGGTGCCGATGCTGCCGTCGGCGAGCCGCGCCTGGACACCGCCGCCACCGCCGATAACGGTCTGTCCGTTGGCGAGCGTCACGCCGGCTGTCGTAATGTTGCCCTTGCCGCCCAGCGCGACGACGACGCCGTTAGCGCCGGCGCCGGCGACTGCATTGTCGAGCGTGGTCGGGTCGCCGATCGTGCCGAGGCCGAGCGCGTCGTTGTCACCATCGGCAAAGAAGAACTGGCCGAATGCCGTGTTGGTGGCGGCATTGATCGCCACCCGCGTCGACGTGCCGGTAACTTTGTCCTGGCTCTCGATGCGAACGCCGATGTCGCCGCGTACGCGCTCGTTGACGCGTTTGCGCAGGCCGGGGCTGACCGGATAGACCGGCTCGGCGCCGTCATCGGCCGAAGACGAGCCCTTGTCGAAAGCGTTGAGCGGCACCGTCAGCCGGATGCTGCCGGCGAACTGGGTGTCATCGCGGTTGTCGTTGCGCACCTCGCCGGTGAAGGTCAGCGACGTGCCTTTGCCGATGACGTCGCCGATCGAATATTCCAGGCCGGCCTTGGCGCCGGTGATGCTGCCGTCGTCGCCGTCGGGATCGCCGAAATGGTAGGCGCCGACATCGAAACGCAGTGAATGGTTCTCGGGCAGGTTGAGCGGCACCTGAACGCCGACCTCGCCCTCGATGCCCCAGGCCGCGTAATCGCGGTGGGCGATGGCCGATATCTGCTCGATCAGCTGATGACCGACCAGCGACAGGCTCGACTCTTGCCCGGCCGTGCTGCGGTCGCCGCTGATCGGCAGATAGACGTTTACGTGCGCATCGTATTTTGAGGTGATGGCCTCGAGGCCGAGCGTCGAGGCGACGAACTGGTGACTGTCGTGGTTCTGGATGTTGAGATAGGCGTAGCCGCCGATCATCAGATCCGGATTCACGATGCGGCGAACGCCGAGGCCGACGTCCTGGCCGAAGCCGTCGTCGAAATCGTATTTCGAGCGCACATCGAGAAAGAGAACGGATTCGAGGTTCTGCTTCAGCGGCAGGAAACCCTCGATCGCCGTGTTGCCGCCATTGTTGTTGGCGCCGATGATGGCGCGGACCTGCGGCTGCCACAGTCCGGTGTCGCCGGCATGGGCGGCTATGCCGGAAAGGGCAAGTGCCAGAGTGGACAACGCAGTCGTCTTCCAGAGATGCCTGGAGAAACCTGACCGGCGATACTTGCTATTCGCCCGGAAGCTTCTTCCGTGCGTCGCCATGTCATTGATCTGCCGAGTTTTCTCGGTCGTCTCCATCCCTTGCGAACCCCGACGAGTACACGCTCCGTCGCTAATACTATCCGAATCCCAGTGTATAGCGAGCATGATTGTTTGCTTTACACGTACAAGATTTCAAAGTTGTTTATTGTGATAATTCAGCAACAGTAATTTAGCCCGAGCTCATGTACCGTATTGGCTTCCCCGCCAGGCTCGGCTGTTGTATCAACGCGCTCGGCGAAACCCTGACACGACGAGGATCGGGTGGCTTCATTGCTGAGAACCGTTTGTGGCCGGGCCGCCTGGGTCGGCGCGCTATGGCTGGTCGTGACGGCAGGGTCGGCGCTTGCCGAAGAGCCGAAGTCAACCACATCTGCCGAGACCAAGCCTGCAGAAGGCAATCCGTGGGCGCTAAACTGCGCCAGCGGATCGGCCGGCATCGAGCTTCAATGCCAGGTCTCCCAAAACCTTACCGAGGCCAAGACGGGGCAGCGCGTTCTTACCGTTACGGTTCGCCGCGACAACGGCAATGGCAACCTCGCCATGCTGCTGGCCTTGCCGCACGGGCTGTTCCTGCCTTCCGGCGCCTCGTACCAGATCGACCAGGGGCAGAAGACGACCATTGCCATCCAGACCAGCGACCAGAACGGCGCCTATGCCGCGACCCCTTTGTCGGCGGACCTCGTCAAGGCGATGAAATCGGGAACCAACCTGAACATCGGCATGGAGTCGGTGACGCGCAAGCCGGTGACCATTCCGGTCTCGCTTGCCGGATTCACTGCCGCGATCGACAAGCTTCAAGCGTTGAAATAGCCGGCCTATCTCGGCAGATGCGTAAGCATCAGCTTACGTTTTGGACTGGCCGGACTCACACGTGCTTGCGGCCGCCTGTCTCGCGGAACCAGCTGTCGGGGTAAGGATACCACCAGTCCTGGATCGCCGGTCTGTGGTCGATGATGACCATCTTGGAGCGTCGGAAGGCGTCGAGTCCCTGGCGTCCCAGCTCGCGGCCAAGGCCTGATGCCTTCCAGCCGCCGAAGGGCAAGGCGTCATTGTCGATCAGCGGGTTGTTGACCCAGACCATGCCGGCCTCGAGCCGCTCGGCCGCCTCATGCGCCTCGGCGAGGTCGGTGGTGAACACCGAGGCGCCGAGGCCGAACGGGCTGTCATTGGCAAGCCGGATCGCCTCGTCGAAATCCTTGACGCGGCAGATCGCGGCGACCGGTCCGAAACACTCTTCGCGCACGATCGCCATATCGGGGGTGACGCCGGTCAGGATCGTTGGCTCGTAGAACCAGCCAGTGTTGTGCGCCGGCGGAATGCGCCCGCCGGCAACGGCTATAGCGCCGTTGCTGATAGCATCATCGACCAGCCGCATCACTTTCGCCCGGGCGGCTTCGCTGACCAGCGGGCCGATCTCGGTCTTGTCCATGCCATTGCCGATGCGCAGCGCCCGCGTCTTCTCGGCGAACAGCTCGACGAAGCGATCGTGAACCGAGTCGACGACAAAGAAGCGTTCGGCCGAGGTGCAGACCTGGCCGGTCAGGTGGAAGGCGGCGGTGACGCTGCCGGCAGCCGCCACGTCGAGCGGCGCGTGCTCGCTGATGATCAGCGGATCGCTGCCGCCGGCTTCGATGACGCAAGGCTTCATGCGCTCGGCGCAGGCGACTGCCACGGCTTTGCCGGCGGCGACCGAGCCGGTGAAGGCGACAGCGTGGATGCGTTCGGAGGCGATCAGCGCCTGCGCGGTGGCGGCCGTGCCAGGCAGGCAGGCGACCAGCCCTTCCGGCAGTGAACGGAACACCGTCATGTAGTCCAGCGTCGACAGCGTCGTCGCTTCGGCCGGCTTGATGACGCAGCCGTTGCCGGCGGCAAGCGAGGCCGCGACGGTCCAGCACATCAGCAGGATCGGGAAGTTGTAAGGCATGATGTGCACGGAGACGCCATACGGCTCGTAGCGCGCATACTGGAACGACCCGGCCTGCGTCGTACCGGCGATCTTGCCGGCGTCGTCGCGCGCCATCTCGGCATAGTAGCGGAAGATCGGCGCGCAATTGGCGATCTCGCCGATCGCTTCGGGATAGGGCTTGCCCATCTCGCGCACCATCAGCTCGGCGCAGCGCGTGAAGTCCGCCGCCTCGATGGCGTTGGCGACCGCATGCAGATGCTTTGCCCGGCTCTTGGCATCGAGCTGCTTCCAGGCGGCTTGTGCCGTGGTTGCGGCACACAGCACCGCATCGACCTCACCGTCCGTTGCGGCGGAGATCGAGCCGACGGTCTCCAGCGTCGCCGGATCGATCACCGGTTTTGCCGTGCCGGTCATCGGCCGGTAGTGCGGATTGACGAAGAAAGCCGGCCGTTCAGCGGAGAATTGCATGGTCGTCCTTTCAGGTCCGCTCAGCGGATCATGTAGACCTTCTTGATGGTCTCATGGACGGTGCAGACGCCTTTCCAATTCTGAGGAAAGAACGCCGCCGTGTCCGGCTCGATCTGGATGACCTCGCCCGATTCGTGCACATAGGTGCAGCGGCCCTCGAGGAAGTGGCAGAACTCGTCGCGGGTGACATGGCAGTGCCATTTGCCGGGGGTGCAGACCCACAGGCCGCATTCCGAACGGCCCTCCGGCCCCTTGTAGAGCAGCTTGCCCGAGGTGTGGGACACGCCCTCGATCATGGTCGGGATGACGCCCCAGTCGACGAGGTCGGTGATGGCAAGCGGGGATTCCATGATGGGCGTGGTCATGGCGATTTCCTTTAAAAAAGTGCTCAGCGGCACATGAAGGCCTTGGTCAGTGTTTGCGTGATGGTGGAGGTGCCGGCCCAGCCGGCGGGGAAGAACACCAGCATGCCGGCCTCGACCGGGATCTCTTCGCCATTCTCGCGGACATAGGTCCCGCGGCCCGACAGGAAATGGCAGAACTCGTCGGCGGCAAAGGTAACCTTGCGGCTGCCTGGCGTGCACGACCACAGGCCGCATTCGCTTGAGCCGTCCGGGTTCTGCGAGAGGATCCTGCCCGAGGCGCGCGGCGAGCCGGCAAGCGTGTTGCTGCCCCCGCCCCAGTCCTCCAGTTTCACGGTCGAGGCCTTTGGCCAGTGCGGTGTCGGCATATTGGGAAGCTCCGTTGCTGTTCAAGCCAGCATGTAGACGTTGCGCATGGTCTCATGCACGGTGCATTCGCCTGTCCAGCCGGCAGGGAACATGACCACGGTCCCGGCTGCGACTTCTACCACCTCCCCGGCATCCGACCGGTACGTCGCGCGGCCGGCGACGAAATGGCACAATTCGTCGCGCGGAATCGAGAGCCGCCAGCGGCCGGGCGTGCAGACCCAGATGCCGGATTCCGGCTGGTTGTTGGGTGCTTTGTGGACAAGCCTGCCGGTCGAGTGCGACGCGCCGTCCAGCGCGTCGGACTGGGCGCCCCAGTCGACGAGGTCGGTGCGGGTGGAGGCTTGGTAGAGGTGTGGGGCGGAGGAGGTCACAGCAGCGCCTCCAGCAGCCCGGCTGCCTTCTCAGGCCCGTTCTGGGCCTGCATCTGCGCCGAGGTCTTCGCCAGCTTGGCCTTCATCTTGGGGTCGGTCAGGCAAGCCTCGATCCTGCTGACCAACTGGGCGTCGCTCCAGTCGTAGCGCGGCATGCCGAAGCCGTGGCCGGTTTCCTGGACGCGGGTGGCGTTGTCGTGGCCGTCCCAGACATAGGGCATGATGATGGCCGGCTTGCCGAAATAGAGGCACTCCGTGAACGAGTTGTTGCCGCCATGGTGGATGACGGCATCGACCTGCGGGATGAGTGAAGGCTGCGGAAACCAGCTCTCGACGATGACGTTGTCCGGCACATCCGTGTACAGGTCCTTATAGCCGCCGACATTGACCAGCGCGCGGTAACGGGTCTTGCCCAGTGTTGTGATGATGCGCTTCAACAAATCGACATCGCCAGCGCCGAGGCTGCCGAAGGAGACATAGAGCAGCGGCCCGTCATTGTTCTCGGCGAAGGTCGGCACGGCGTATGGCTTTTCCTGCCGCACGCAGCCTTCGAGATACTGGAATTTCGTCGTATCAAGCGGATGGCGGCGTTTGAACTTTGCCGCTTCGGGATAGAGCAGCAGATTGAGATAGGGCGAGGCCTCGAAGAACTGACCGACCGGGTATGGCGCTTCATTGTTTGCGGTGAGGAAGGCGTTGAAGTCGTCGTGGATGGGCTTGATCACCGCATTGAAATGATCGCGATAGCGCTGGTGGCCGACATGGTCGTTCTCGCCGCAACCGGAGAGATGCGGCGGGATGTCCTCATCCTCGATCTCGTTTTCCGAGCAGGAGATGACGCGCACCCAAGGCTTGCCGAACTGTTTGATGGCCGGAAACAGGATGACATTGTCGACGCAAATGACATCAGGCTTGATGGCGGCCAGGACTCGCGGCAAATCCTTCTGCGCCCATTTGGCGCTGTCGACAATCGCGGTCCAGCAATCCTTCACGTAATTGTCGACCTGATCGTAGGGCGATTTGCGGAAGTTCGGGATGTGGCCGTTGATGAAGTCTTCCCAGAATTTCGCCATCTGCTCGGGCGGCATCGGCTCCGACAGGTTCACCGGATGCGCTTCGAAGCCGTAACCCTTGTAGACATCGACAAAGCCGGGGTCGGACAGGAACACTGCCTTATGGCCGCGCGCCTCGACGGCTTGCGCGATGCCGACCGAATTGAGCGCCGGGCCGTAGGCCGCTTCGGGAAAAAACGCGATCGTCTTCTGCGCCATCAAGCTCTCCTATTCCTGAAAAATTCTGACATCGGCGGCGTCCCAGCCGAGTTCGACCTGATCGCCCGACGAGACCGGCCGGCGGTCGGCGGCATCGGCGGTGACGCGCACCAGAAATGGTTTTGGCGACAGAGGCGTGCGGACATGCAGCTGCAGGTCGAGCCCGTGATAGGCCAGCGCCTCAACCGTGCCGGCGATGCGGTTGGCGGTCTCGGCTGACGGGAACAGCCGGATGCGCTCGGGTCGCACCGAAGCGACAGCGGAAGCGCCGGGTGTGAGCTTGGCGGGAACCTTGCCGGTGATGCGCGCGCCGTTCGCGGCGATCACGCCATCCGCAGACATCTTGCCCGGTACGAAATTCATCACGCCGATGAAGTCGGCGACGAAACGGTCGGTGGGATGCTCGTAGATCACGTGCGGCGTGTCGCATTGCAGCAGCTGGCCGTCCTTGAGCACCGCCATGCGGTCGGCCATGACGAGTGACTCTTCCTGGTCGTGGGTGACGATGACGAAGGTGATGCCGACTTCGTGCTGCAGGCGCTTCAGCTCCATCTGCATGGCGCCGCGCAGTTTCTTGTCCAGCGCGCCCAGCGGTTCGTCGAGCAGCAGCAACCGAGGCCGTTTGACCAGCGCGCGGGCGAGCGCGACGCGCTGCTTCTGGCCACCCGACAATTGCTCAGGCTTACGGTCGGCGAAGGGGACAAGCTCGGTGGTGGCCAGAATGGCCTCGACGCGGGAACGGATTTCAGCTTTCGGCAAGCGCTCCATCTCCAGCCCGTAGGAGACATTGGCGCGCACGCTCATATGCGGGAACAGCGCGTAGGACTGGAACATCAGATTGACCGGCCGCTTGTTGGGCGGGGTCCGGGCGATGTCCTTGCCATCGAGCAGTATGCGGCCGTCGGTTGGCGTCTCGAAGCCGGCCAGCATGCGCAGCAGCGTGGTCTTGCCGCAGCCGGAGGGTCCAAGCAGCGCGAAGAACTCGTTTTCGCGGATGTCGAGCGAGATGCCGTCGACGGCGGTGACCCGGCCGAACTTCTTCGAAACGTTATCAATGGCCAGCAGCGTGCGCGGTTCGCTCATTGGCCGATGATCCCACGGTTGAGCCGCTGCGACAGGGTCAGCGCGGTGATGGATACCGCCATGACGATGGTCGCCAGCGCGTTGATCTCCGGCGTGATGCCGAAGCGGATCATGGCGTAGATCTGCATCGGCAGCGTCGTCGAGGCGCGGCCGGCACCGGCGGTGAAAAAGGCGATGATGAACTCGTCGACCGAGAGCGTGAAGGCAAGCAGAGCGCCGGCAATCACTGCCGGCGCGATGACCGGCAATGTCACACGCCGGAAGGTGGTCAGAGCCGAGGCGCCGAGGTCGGCGGAGGCCTCGACGATCGACCAGTCGAAACTCTTTAGCCTTGCGCGCACCACCGAGCAGACGAAGGCGAGGTTGAAGACGACATGGGCGAGGATGATGGTATGCAGGCCCATGGTCAGGTTTAGCATGGAGAAGAACGACAGCAGAGCGATCGCCAGGACGATGTCGGGGATGATCATCGGTGCGAAGATCAGCGCCTCGAGACCCCTGCCGTATTGCCGGCGCATCTCGATGCCGATGGCCAGCAGCGTGCCGAGCAGCGTGGCGATGGCCGTGGAGACCAACGCCACGATCAGCGTGTTGAGCGCAGCGGAAAGGATTGCGGAATTGCCGGCCAGCGAGGCATACCATTTCAGCGAAAAGCCCGACCATGCCGTCGGCAATCCGCCTTCGTTGAAGGACAGCGCCACCAGCACGGCGATCGGGATGTAGAGGAAGGCGAAGACGAGGGTGAGGATCGTCCGCATGCCGAGCGTACGGGTGAAGGAATGGGTCATCGCCGGCCTCCGACAATTGGAGGGCAAGCGAACGACCAGAGTCCTTCTCCCTGTTCGCGGGTAGAAGCTACCGGCAGGCAGACGGGGGGCAGCGTTGAGCGTCGCAAAGGTTGACGCCGCCCCTCATCCGCCCCTTCGGGGCACCTTCTCCCGGTGAACGGGGAGAAGGCAAGAATTGCGCGGCGCTCAGCCATAGGCGTCACCCCTTGCCTCAGCCGCACGCCCCGCGGCGCGGTCGGCGGCGAGCGCCTGCGCCATAAGCACCAGAAGCATGATGGCGATCAGCGCCATCGCCAATGCCGCGCCAAACGGCCAGTCATTGGCGGTCAGGAACTGGTCGTAGACGAGGTTGCCGATCATCTGGAAGCGGCCGCCGCCAAGCAGCGCCGGGGTGACGAAATTGCCGATCGACAGCACAAAGACGAAGACAGCACCCGCAGCGATGCCGGGCACGGTCAGCGGCAGGATGACACGTCGGAAGGTGGTGGCAGCGGAGGCGCCGAGATCGCGTGAGGCCTCGGCCAGTTCCGGGTTGAGGCGTGACAGCGGCGCGTAGCAGGCGAGGATGACGAAGGGCAGATAGTTGTAGACGAGGCCTGCGATGACCGAGCCTTCGGTATAGAGCATCGAGGGCGGTTCGCCGGTGTAGCCGAACCAGCGCAAGAGCTGGGTGATCAGGCCTTCGCGGTTCAGCAGCACGATCCAGGCATAGGTGCGGATCAGGTAGTTGGACCAGAACGGCAGCACGGCGAAAAACAGGAACACCGGCTGCCACCGGCGCGGGGCGGCCGCGATCGCATAGGCGGCGGCATAGCCGATCACCACCGCGATCAGGGTCGCGGTGCCGGCGATACGCGCCGATTTGAGTAAGATGCCGGCATAGAGCGGGTCGAAGACCAACCCGAAATTTTCCAGCGTCAAAGTGTAGTCGATGCCGCCATAGACGCCGCGCCGGAAGAAGGCGAGCGCCAGCACCAGGGCGCATGGGATAACCATCAGCGCGGTCAGCCAGACCAGCGCCGGGGCCATCAGCAGAGAGGAACGAAGTCGGGTCTGGGACAATTTCTCGGGTACCGCTCAGGGCCGGCGGCAGAAGTGCTGCCGGCCGTGAAGTCTGCGCCGCTTACTGCGCGGCCTTGATCTCGCTGACGATCTTGGAATAGTCGCGCTGGGCTTCGCCGACGTCACGCAACTGCTCGAACTTGACGAGATCGGCCACCGGCATCGCCATGTTGGGGAATTTGGCCAGGAAGTCGGCCGGCAGGCTTTCCATCGCCGGCTTGTTCGGCACCTTGTAGTCGATGTTCTGCGCCGCCCAGGCGTGGTTCTTGGCGTCGAGCATGAAGTTGATGAACTTGAAGGCGTCCTCCTTGTGCTCGGACGCCTTCATCACCACCATCGTGTCGACCCACAGGTCCGAACCTTCTTTAGGGATGACGTATTTGATCTCCGGCTTGTCGGCGATGCCGTAATTGCACCAGCCGTCCCAGGCCTGCACCATCAGCGCCTCGCCGGAAACCAGCTTGGGATAGAAGGTGGTGTCGTCATAGGCGAGCAGGGTCTTCTTGGCGGAGATCAAGAGGTCCTTGACCTCGGCCATCTTGGCCGGGTCGGTCTCGTTGACCGAATAGCCCTTGTCGAGCTGCCCGGCGGCCAGCAGCCAGCGATCGGTCGCCAGCATGGTGGTCTTGCCCTTCATCTCGTCGGAAGGGGCGAGCAGGTCGCTCCAGCTCGTGGGCGCCGTCTTGACAAGGTCAGAGCGGTAGCAGAGGCCCGTCGTGCCCCAGGTGTAAGGCACGGAGAAAGCGTTGCCGGCATCGTGCGGCAGCTTGGTCGCTTCGGGATAGAGGTTGGCGAGGTTGGGGATCTTGGCATGGTCGATCGGCTCGGTCAGGCCAAGCTTGTTTAATACTTCGGCGAAGGGCGAGGAGACGAAGACCACGTCATAGCCCTTGCCGCCGGCGGCAATCAGCTTGCCCATGATCTCTTCATTGGTGGCGTGCACCACCACTTCGCCGGCAATGCCGGTGGCGGTCTTGAAAGCGGCCATGGCGTCGGGTGCCATGTACCCATCCCAGTTCGAAATAACGAGGTCGGCTGCGGCGGCCGGCCCCGAGAGCGTCAGGGCGAGACCGAGAGCGATTGAGGATGTATTGAGCGCACGGCGCCGCAGGCTGGTAGCGGTCATGGCAGTCTCCCATTCGGTTTGATCGTCGAAATCATTTGCCGGACCAAGGCCGGCGACGCGCGCGCCTGCCTCGATCCTGTTCCCTCGGTCTTTTCTCGCCGATTGCGCCGACAGTACTATTGCAGAAAAAAGTACGTCAATCCATAATCTGTCAACCGACGGAGGAATTTGGCCGATTGTCCCTGTTCCGGCGATCAGCCAGACCAATGCGCCACATTCGCATTCGAGAAAAGTCATGCAAGCCGTAGCCAGACGACCTCGCACCAACCATCTCGATCTGGCGCAGCGCATCCTGGATGTGGCGCGGCAGCGTGGCTTCGAGCCTGGCGCCCGCCTGCCCGAACAGCAGATCGCCTCGCTGTGCAATGTCTCGCGCACGCCCGTACGCGCCGCACTCGGCCTGCTCGCGGAACGGGGCGTGGTGCGCTGGGAGGCCGACAGCGGTTATCATCTGACGGTCGACCTCGCCGCCCAGCCCGCCATTGCCGCCGAACTACCTAGTGCGGAGGAAGACGAGCTCGCCGAAGCCATCCTGCGCGACCGCTCGGCGCGACGGTTGGACCAGACGGTGACCATCGCGGGGCTGATGCGACGCTACGACGCTGATCGCAAGACGGTACTAAAAGCACTTAAAAAACTGACCGACGAGAATCTTCTGGATCGTGCGCCTGGGCAATCCTGGTTGTTTCGCCGCGCGCCGGACGATCCGGAGGCGCAAGGCGAAAGCTACGAGTTCCGCCTGGTGCTGGAGCCGGCGGCCATCCTGACGCCAGGCTTTCGGCTGGACGGGGCGCGGGCAGCAATGTTGCGGCAAGGCATGGAAGCGCTTGCAGCGCTGCCGGACGAGACATTCGACACGCGCGAGTTCCAGCGGCTGGACATGGATTTTCATGGCATGATCGCCGAGGGCTGCGCCAACCGTTTTGTGTCGGATGCATTGGCCGATCATCTCCGCCTGCGCCGGCTGCCGGGCATCTATTCCGGCGTCAACGTGTTTCGGCTGCGGCAATCGTTGCGCGAACACTCGGGCATACTCGACTATCTTGAAAGCCGGCAGTATGAGGTGGCTGCCGATCTGCTTCGCATCCACCTGCGGCTCTCCCGCAGCCAGCGACCGCAAGCAGCCAGCCGCGGAGCTCCCGCACTGTTCAGCATGATCAGCCGGCCGGATTGAAGAGGAATAATTGACGCGTAAAGCCAGCCCGACCATCGCGCTGTTTCCCGAAGCCAGTTTCGGCGCCGCGTTGAATTGCGTCGGTATCGCACAGGCATTGCGCGCACGGGGCGCTCGCCCCGTCTTCATCTGCCATGCCGGCTTCTCCGGCGTCTTTACCGACTATGGCTTCCAGGAATACCATCTGCCGACGGATGAGCCGCTGAGCGACAGCGACCGCCAGAGCTATTGGCAGGCCTTCGTGCGCCGGCACCTGCCGCATTTCCGGCTGAGCCCGATCGACCAGCTCGAGACCTATGTCGCGCCGACCTGGCAAGCGATCGTCGACACCGCCGTCAACGCCGAGGCGCCGCTGCGCCAATTGCTGGCGCGGCTGAAGCCGGATGTGGTGGTGCTCGACAACGTCATCATGTTCCCGGCGATCGCCGCCGCCGGCTGCCCGTGGGTGCGCGTCGTCTCCTGTGCCGAGACGGAACTGCCGGATGCCGAGGTGCCGCCCTATCTCTCGGGGATGGGTGCCGACGACCCGCAACGTGCGGCGTTCGAAGCGCGCTATCTCGCGGCCTCCGCACCCGCGCATGAGCGCTTCAACCGTTTTCGCGCGGATGCCGGCCTGGCGCCGTTGCCCAAGGGCCTGTTCCTCGAGACATCACCCGACCTCAATCTGCTGCTGACGCCAGCGATCGTACGGCGTGAGCGGGCCGAGCCGCTCGACCCCAAACGCTTCGTTTATCTCGAAGGCTGCGTGCGCTCGGAAGGGCCGTTCGAGGTGCCGGTGTTTCCGCGCAATGGCGGGCCGCTGGTCTATGTCAGCTTCGGCAGTCTCGGCGCGATGGATGTCGGGCTGATCGAACGCATGCTCGCCGTCTTCGACCGGCTGCCGGCGCGCTTCATCGTCAATGCCGGCGGCCTGCGCGACGCCTACCGCGCGGTGCCGGACAATGTCTATCTCGACGCCTGGTTTCCGCAGCCTTCGGTGGTGGCGAAGTCGGACCTGTTTATTCATCACGGAGGAAACAACAGTTTTTGCGAGGCGCTGCGCTTCGGCGTGCCGTCGCTGATCATGCCCTATTGCTGGGACGGACATGACAATGCGCAACGCGCGGGAGAGACGGGCGTGGGCGACCATATCGGCCGCGACGCCTGGACCGAAGGGGGATTGGAGAGAGCCATTCTCGGCCTGCTGGCCGACGATGCGATGCGCGCCCGCCTCAGGGACAATGCTGCCAAGATGGCGCTGACCCCTGGAACGGATGTGGCCGCGCAAGCCATACTCTCTCTCATAGGTACGTGAACCAAAATGCAGGACAAAAATACCAACACCGCTCTCTTCACCGGCAACGATCCCAAGGCCTGGCTCGCCCAGCACGGCATAACGGAGGTCGAGTGCCTGGTGCCCGACATGAATGGCGTGCTGCGCGGCAAGGCGCTGCCGACGGTGAAATTCCTCAAGGCGCTGGAAGACCGCGCACTCTACCTGCCGAGCAGCGCTTTCCTGGTCAGCATCGATGGCCGCTACTCCGGTTCCATCGACGAAGGCTTTGCCTATCAAGACCCGGATATGCGCATGGTGCCTGATATGTCGACGCTGTGCCTGGCGCCGGGCGGTGGCGTCGGCAAAGCCTATGTCTTCGCCGACGCCTTCCACATGCAAGGCAAGCCCTGGATGGCCTCGCCACGACATGTGCTGCGCGCCGTGCTCGATCTCTACCGGAAGCGCGGTTGGCGCGCGGTGGTGGCGCCGGAAATCGAATTCTATCTGACCGCGCCCAATCCGAATCCCGACCAGCCGCTGACGGCACCGGTTGGCGCCAATGGCCGCGCCGAGGGCTCGCAGCATCCCTATGACATGGTGGCGCTGGAAGAATTCGAGCCGGTGATAAGGCGCGTCTATGATTATGCCGCAGCCGCCGGCCTGCCGCTCGACACGCTGATCCATGAGTCCGGCACCGCGCAGCTGGAGATCAATCTATTGCACGGCGACGCGGTGCCGCTCGCCGACCAGGTGCTGCTGTTCAAGCGGCTGACTCGCCAAGCGGCGCAACAGAGCGGCATGCACGCGACCTTCATGGCCAAGCCGATCGCGGCGCAGGCGGGAAGCTCGATGCATCTGCACATGTCTGTCGTCGATGAAACGACAGGCGCCGCGCTGTTTGCCGACAGAGATGATGCAGACACCGAAATGTTCGGCCATTTCATCGGCGGCCTGCAGAGATATGTGCCCGAGATCATGCCGCTGTTCGCACCCAACGTGAACTCGTTCCGCCGCATCCGGCCGAACCACAGCGCACCGGCCAACATCGAATGGTCGCATGACAACCGCTCTTGCGGCCTGCGCGTGCCGGCAGGTGGCCGCGCCGCCCGGCGGGTAGAGAACCGCTTGCCGGGAGCGGATTGCAATCCCTATCTGGCGATCGCCGGTTCGCTGCTTGCCGGCTATCTCGGCGTCGAGCAGAAGCTGGCGCGCTCGGCTGAGGCCTCGGGCAATGCCTACAAGATCAAAAGCACGCTGCCGAAAACGATGGAGGAGGCGCTTGATCGTTTCATTGCTTGCGAGCCGGTGCGGGCATTGCTCGGCGAGGATTTTTTCCAGACCTATCTGCGCGTCAAGAGCGTCGAACTCGACCTGTTCCAGAGCGTGGTGACGAGCTGGGAACGCGACCATTTGCTGCTGAAGGTGTGATCATGGCCTCCGGCTCAACGGGTTTCAATTCGAGCCTCGATATCGGCAATTCCTATTATGTCGCCACCGCCAATCCGGCGCCGGACCATCCGGCGCTGGTGGGAGATGTCGGCGCCGATCTGGTGGTGGTCGGCGGCGGCTGCACCGGCCTGTCGGCCGCCCTTCATGCCGCCGAGCGCGGCCTGAAGGTGGTGCTGCTCGAAGGCGGCAAGATCGGCTGGGGCGCGTCGGGCCGCAATGGCGGCCAGATGATCCCTGGCCTGCGCAAAGGCGCCAAGGGGTTGGTCAAGCTTTACGGCCCCGAGCGGGCGAAGGCGCTGTTCGACCTCGCCTTCGAGGCGCGGGGCCTGGTGCTCGACATCATCGAGCGCCACGCCATCGATTGCGATCTGCGGCTGACCGGCCATCTCGTCGGTGCCGTTAATGGCTCCGACCTCAGGGATCTCGAAGACGAGGCCAAATGCCTCGAGAGCGTGATGAAGTTCCGCGACGTCGAGATCCTGTCGGCGGCGCAGGCACGCGGCAAGGTGGACACGCCCTATCATGGCGCGATGTATGAGCCGCTTGGCGGCCATATGCATCCGCTGAACTACACGCTCGGCCTTGCCCGTGCCGCCGTGGCGGCCGGTGTCGTCATCCATGAAAATTCCGTCGCGGTAAAGCTGGAGCGCGAGCCTTCGATCCGGGTCTCGACGGCGCAGGGGTCGGTAAGGGCCAAACATGTCGTGCTGGCCGGCGACGCGTTGCTGCATGGGCTGGAGCCGCGCGTCAACAGCCGCATCATGCCGGTCGGCAACTACATCGTCGCCACCGAACCGCTGGAGGGCAAACACAATGTCATCCCGGCCAATGTCGCGGTGTCCGACACGCGCTTCGTCGTCAACTACTACCGCATGTCGGCGGACGGTCGGCTGCTGTTCGGCGGCGGCGAGCGCTACACGCCATCGCCGCCGGCCGACATCGCCGGCTTCGTGCGGCCGCACATGGAGGCCACCTTCCCGCAACTGAAGGGCTGCCGCATCGATCATACCTGGGGCGGTCTGGTGTCGGTGACCACGTCGCGGCTGCCGCATGTCGGGCACTATGGCGAGGTCTATTTCGCGCATGGCTATTCCGGCAAGGGCGTCATCCTGTCAACGCTGTCGGGCAAGCTCTTGGCCGAAGCGATTACGGGCGACGCCTCGCGGCTGGACCTGTTCTCGACGCTGACGCCGATGCCGTTCCCGGGCGGTACGGCGCTGCGGGGCCCGCTCTATGTGCTGGGGATGTTGTGGTACGCCATGCGCGACCGCATCAAGCATTGAAGGCTGCGGCCGGCGGGCGCGAAATCATTGGAGGCGATTGCATGCGTGATTTTCAGTCCCCCGGACGCTCGCCAGTTCGCGCGACAGAAGCGATGGCGGCGACATCGCATCCGCTGGCGACGCTGGCCGCCATCGACATGCTGCGCTCCGGCGGCAATGCCATGGATGCCGCTGTGTGCGCTGCGGCGGTGCAAGGCGTCGTCGAGCCGCAATCGACCGGCATCGCCGGCGACTGTTTTGTGCTCTACAGTCCCAAAGGCGAGGGCGATGTTCTCGCTTTCAACGGCTCGGGGCGTTCGCCCGCTGCGGCAACCGCCGAATGGTATCTGGAGCGGGGGCATTGCGAACTGCCTGCGGCCGGACCGCATGCCGTCACCATACCAGGCGCCATCGATGCATGGTGCCGGCTACTCGAGGACCACGGAAAAAAGGGCATCGACGCCGCGCTGGCGCCAGCCATTCGCTATGCCGAACAAGGCTATGTCGTTCATGATCGCGTCGCCTTCGACTGGGCCGACGAGGTCGCCCTGCTCTCAGCCGATGAACATGCCGCGCGCATATTCCTGCCCGAGGGAAGGGCGCCGCAAGCCGGCGATGTGCATCGGCAGCCGCACTTGGCGGACACCTTGCGCATCATCTCCAACCGAGGCCGTGCAGGGTTTTATGAAGGTGAAGTCGCGGACGATCTGGTGGAACGTCTTCGCGCGCTGGGCGGGCTGCATGCATTGGAGGATTTCGCCGAGACCCAAGGCGACTACGTCACGTCGGTGAATACGTCCTATCGCGGCTACGATATCCATCAGATGCCACCGAACAATCAGGGCATGACGGCGCTGATCATGCTGAATGTGCTTTCGGGCTTCAGCCTTGGTTCGTTGGAGCCGAACAGTGCCCAGCGGCTGCATCTCGAGATCGAAGCCGGCCGGCTTGCCTACCAGGACCGCGATACTTTCATCGGCGACCAGGATTTCGTCCAGGTCCCCGTCGAACAACTGCTGTCGGCAGCTTATGCGGAGCGGCTGCGCGCCGCCATCGATCCCGCCCTCGCCATGACGCATCTGCCGCGGCTTGAGCTGCCGCGCAGCGACACCGTCTATATCTCCGTGGTCGACCGCGACCGCAATGCAGTCAGCTTCATCAACTCGACCTTCGGTTCCTTCGGCAGCGGCGTCGTCGGTCCCAAGACAGGCGTCGTGCTGCAGAATCGCGGCAGCAGTTTTCGCCTCACGGAAGGCCATCCAAATCGTATCGCGCCGCGAAAGCGACCGATGCACACCATCATGCCTGGCATGGCGACGCGAGGGGGTAAGGTGGTGATGCCGTTCGGGGTGATGGGCGGCGGCTACCAGCCGTTCGGCCATGTCCATCTGTTGACCAACATGATCGATTTCGGGATGGACCCGCAGCAGGCACTGGATGCGCCACGGGTGTTCTACAAGGACAATGCCGTGCTGGCCGAGCGCGGGATTCCGGCTGAGGCGATCGCCGGCCTGCGTCAGCGCGGTCATCAGGTTTCGATCGCCGAGGAGCCGCATGGCGGCGGCCAGCTGGTGCTGATCGATTGGGAAAAGGGCACGCTCACCGGTGCCTCCGATCCTCGCAAGGACGGTTGTGCGCTGGGCTACTGATCTGCGTTGCTGGAATGCGCATTCAGAACCAGATCAGCCAGACAAGCTGCAGGGTTACCAGTGCAATGGCGTCCCAGAAGATGAGTTCGCCTGTCGAGAACCAGCGCCGCGACCGGTTGAAGCTGTAGAACAGCCACCAGACCAAGGCTGCGGCGGCCAGCGGCACCAAAGCGAGCAGCGTGCTCACGGCAGCCGCGCTCCCGACACAGCATCGAATGTGTGCAGCGCTGCCGGCGGAAAGCGTAGATAAAGCGGCTGGCCGGGATCGAAAGCGCGATCGTCATTCACAGTCCTGACGATCAGCGCGTTGGCCTCGCTATTGGCGAAGATCAGCACGTCCGGCTCGACCGGTTCGACGACGTCGACGGCAAACAGGATGGCGTCGCCGGCAGTCGCGTCGACAAGCTGGATCTGCTCCGGGCGAATGCCGAGCACGATGGGACCATCAGGCTTTCCCGGAAGCGGGCAAGTGAAACCGCTGGCGTGGAAGACGCCGGCGCGGACATCGCCATCGAACGTGTTCATCGCTGGACGGCCGATGAATTCGGCGATGAAGCGATTGGCAGGCCGCCGATAGATCTCGCGCGGGTCGTCGTACTGGATCAGTGCGCCTTCGCGCAACACCGCGACCCTGGTCGCCAGCGTCATCGCCTCTTCCTGGTCGTGGGTGACGAAGACGAAGGTCTTTTTCAGCTCGCGATGCAGACGCTTCAGCTCGGTGCGCATGTGGAGCCGCAACAAGGCGTCGAGATTGGACAGCGGCTCGTCCATCAGACAGAGGCTCGGCTGCCAGACGAGTGCGCGGGCCACAGCCACGCGCTGCGCCTGGCCGCCCGACAATTGCGAAGGGCGGCGGTCGAGGTAACGGGTGATTTCGAGCAGCTCGGCCATGGCGCGGACGCAGCGGTCAAGCTCGGCGGCCGGCATCTTTCGGATGCGCAAGGGATAGGCGATGTTCTCGTAGACGCTCTTATGGCTGTAGAGCGCATAGTTCTGGAACACCATGCCCATGCCGCGCAGGCGCGGCGGCAGGTCGGTGACATCGAGGCCCTCGACCATGATGCGCCCGGCGGTCGGCCGCTCCAGCCCGGCGAGCAGCCGGCAGGCTGTCGTCTTGCCGGAACCGGACGGGCCGAGCAGAACCAGGAATTCGCCGGGCTCGAAAGCAAGATCGAGCGCCTGCAGCGCCACCGTCCCGTCCGGGAAGGCCTTGGTGACGCCGTCGAAAACAATTGCCATACAAGATCCCTTCAACCCTTGACCGCGCCGAAGGTGAGGCCGCGGACGAGCTGTTTCTGGACAAGGAACGTGAAAAGCACGATCGGCAGCGTTGCCACGATCGCGACTGCCGCGACCTGTCCCCAGAGCGTGCCATGCGGCGTCACCAGCCCCGGTATGCCGACGGTCAGCGGCCGCCCGTCGAAAGCGACGAGGATGAAGGCATAGAGGAACTCGTTCCACGACAGGATGAAGCAGAGCACCGCTGTGGCGCCGATGCCGGGTGCGGCCAGCGGCGCGACGACGAAGAAGAATGCGCCGAGCCGCGAGCGGCCGTCCATCATCGCGGCCTCGTCGATCTCCCTGGGGATTTCGGCGAAGAAGCCGCGCATCATCCAGACGACGAGCGACAGGTTGAAGGAGGTGTGGGCGATCACAACGGCGTAGATGGTGTCGATCAGGCCCAGCGAGGTGAAGAACAGGAACAGCGGCACGGCGATTGAGATCGGCGGCGCCATGCGCGTGGTCAGGAAGAAGAAGAACAGGTCTTCCTTGCCGGGAAAATCCGAGCGGGCAAAGCCATAGGCCGCTGGCGCGCCGATGACGATGCAGAGTATGGTCGACGACACCGAGATCAGCACCGAATTGATCGCCAGCGGCCAGTATTCCTTGTCGATGAAGACCGCCGGATAGTTGGAGAACGTCGGCGTAAAAACCCATTTCGGCACCGAGGACAACAGGTCGACGCGGTTCTTGAACGAGGCCAGCACCATCCAGACGTAGGGCGTCAAGGCCACCACGACAGCGACCAGCAGCACGGCCCAGGCAAAGCTGCTCCAGGCGCGGTTGGTGGATTGATCGATCATCGCAGCGCCCTCAAAACGACGCCGCCTGCTTGCGGCTCGACCAATAGACGGCCTTGTAAAAGACGGAGCACAGGATCAGCACGACGAGATAGATCATGAAGGCGACCGCGGCGCCGTAGCCGAGATCCCAGTTGCGGAAGTTGACGCGGTAGGCGTAGATCGACACCAGTTCGGTCAGCGTTCCCGGACCGCCGCCGGTCATCAGGAAAACCTTGTCGAACTCCTTGAAGGCATCGATGCCGCGCAGCAATAGCACCAGCGCGATGACGGGCCGCAGCAGCGGCAGCATGACATCGCAAAAGATCTGAAACGGTTTGGCGCCATCCATCATCGCCGCCTCGAACGGCGCGCGCGGCAGGCTCATCATCCCGGCGAGCATGATCAGGGTGACGAAAGGCGTCCACTGCCAGACATCAATGGCGACGATGGTCGGAAACACCAGGTCGGGTGCCGAAAGCACCGCCGAATTCTGCGCCAGCAGGCCGACCTTGCGCATGTAGAAGGTGAGCATGCCGAAATCGCCCTGCAACAGCAGCCGCCAGATCAGTCCGACGGCGACCGGCGCAATCATCATCGGGATGAGCAGCAGTGTGGTGAGAAGCCGCTGGCTGGCGACGAAGCGGAAGATCAGGAAGGCCAGCGCAAAGCCGAGCAGGAATTCGAGGCCGACGGCGATGACGACGAATTTCAGCGTCAGCAGGAACGATGCCCAGAAGAATGGGTCGTTGCGCATCAGCTTGCGGAAATTGTCGAAACCGACGAAGGCGCCAGCATGGCTGGCGTCGGCGAAGCTGAGGTCGGTCAGCGCGGTGTAGACCATGTAGTAGAACGGGCCGACCAGGAAGACGACGACGAGCAGCGTCGCCGGCAGCATCAAGAGCGGCCCCACCCCACGGTCGAGAAGCGGCATTCCGCGCGGCGATGGTGTGCGGTTCGTCACGGGCGTTTCCTGCGGACAAGAACGGCTACCCGCTTGTGCGGGTAGCCTCTGCGCGACATCTCAAGGCCTATCGTGCCGGATAGGTCATTGGTGCGCAAGAACCGAGCAGTGTCGAGATGTCGGTGGCGGCGGTGTCGAGGGCGGCCTGCGCCTCCTTTTCGCCGGCGAGGTAGGACGACAGTTCGCGCACCAGTATGTCGGTCATCTCGGCCGATTGCGGCAGCGTCGCCTTCGGCACCGCATGCTCGTTGGCCTCCATGGAAGCCTTGGCATAGGGCAGCTTCTGCACCTCCGCCGAAGCATAGACATCGGGCCGACCTGAAGCGCCGCCATTGAGATGCTGCTCGAGCTGGCGGTCATAGCCCATCATCCACTGGACGAAGAGGAAGGCGGCCTGCTGGTTCTTCGAATAGACCGGGATGAGATAGGTCCAGCCTTCGACCTGGCCGATCTTGCCGCCATCGCCTTGCGGCACGAGATCGAAGCCGACCTTGCCGACGACGGTGGAGGCCGTGGTGTCGACCGATACGGCATAGGTTGCGTCGTTCCACATGATCAGCTCGGCGACCTTGGCTTGCTGCATCAGCGCCATGACATCATCCCAGAAATAGTTGAGGCTGTCCGGCGGCGAGAATTGCAGCAGGCTCTTGTAATATTCGAGCGAGGCGACGGCCTTGGGGCTGTTGACGATGACCGGGCCGCAGGCCGAGCCGCTCTTCACGTCGAGCACGTCGCCGCCGAAGGAATAAAGGAAGTTGAGCCACTCATACCACAGCGCCTCGTGGCGCTTGCCCTGCAGGGCGGTGCCGTAAAAGCCCTGGTCGGGGCGATAGAACCATTCGGCGATATCGCGATACTGCTTCCAGTCCTGGGCGGGAGCGAGGTCGTAGCCATACTTGGCCTTGAAGCCTGCCTGCTCCTTGGGATCGGCGAGCAGGTCCGACCGATACCACATGAACATGTTGAGCACGGTGAAGGGGAAACCGTACTCCTTGCCGTCATACCAGGAGATTTCGTGCCAGGCAGTCTGGTAGAGCTGCTTCTCCGGCTCGAAGCTCGGATCGCGCAAAGCCGGGTCGGCCATCATCTTGGCGATTTCGACCAGATGGTTGTTGGTGGCGAACTTGCCGAGTTCGCGATGCGGCTGGATGATGACGTCGTAGCGGCCGCGGTGCGAGTTGAGATCGAGCTGCACCTTGTTGACGGCTTCCGAGTGCTCGTACATCTCGACTTCGACATGGATGCCGGTCTGTTTTTCAAACTCCGGCGCCATCTTCTTCAGCGCTTCGAGCGGCGGCAGCGCCTCGCCGACCATGCGGATGGTCTGGCCGCTATAGGGTTTCGACGCCTCTTTCAGATCCCACGCGGCCGCTTGTGTCACTTGCCACGTCAGGGGCCACACAAATACGGCTGCGACGAGCAGTCTGGACGCGGTACGTCTCAGCGGCTTGAGCATTCTTCCCTCTCCCTAGAAGTCGTGCCTGGCGGGCCGGCGCCCGTTCTGTCATAAAATGTGTGGTACTGCAAATCAAAATGTGGCACCTTGCAACAAATGGTTGGGAGGTGTTAACAGACCGGCAGCAAACCGGCTTTCCCGACCAGGCGAGGGACCTTTCGGATGGACTTCATCTTTATGCTGACGCGTAACGATCGCACGGTCGAGGACTGTCTCGACCTGGTCGAGTTGATCGAGCCGGTCGGCCTGAAGCATGTCGGCTTCAAGGATATCGGCGTCGCGCCGGATGTGCTGCGAAAGCTCGCTGGCGCCATTGGGCGGACAGGCGCCACTACTTACATGGAAGTTGTCTCGACGACGGCGGAGGCCTGCCTCAATTCTGCACGCATCGCCAGGGATCTCGGCATCCAGCGCCTGCTCGGTGGAACCCAGGTCGACGAGATCATGGCGCTGCTGGAGGGGAGCGGCACGGAATACTACCCTTTTCCGGGTCGGCCGGTCGGCCATCCAACCAAGCTCGGCGGCTCGGCCGAGGACGTCGAGGCCGACTGCCGGGCCTTCGCCGAGAAGGGTTGTGCGGGATGCGACATCCTCGCCTATCGCGCCACCGAGGCCGACCCGGCCGAACTGGTGCGCGCAGCCCGGCGCGGGCTTGGTCCGTCGCGGCATCTGATCGTCGCCGGCGCCGTGGCATCAGCCGATCGGATCAAGGCGATCAAGCTGGCCGGCGCCAACGCTTTTACCATTGGCACAGCGATTTTCGATGGCTCCTATTCGCCGACGAAAGGTTCTATCCTCTCGCAATTGCGGGATGTCCTCGCGGATTGCGAGCGCGTCTAATGCCAGTCATCGGCATCGATCTCGGCACACAAAGCCTAAAGGCGATCGTTGTCGATGACGAATTGCGGCTGCGTGGCGAGGCCGCTGCGCTGTACCAGCCGGCCTTCCCGGCGCCCGGCTGGGCCGAACAGAACCCGGCGCTGTGGCTGGCGGCGCTCAAGCCGGCCATTGCCGGCGCGCTCGACAAGGCTGGGCTTGCGCCGTCCGACATCAAGGGTATTGCCATTGCCGGCCAGCTCGACGGCTGCGTCGCGGTCGATGGCAATGGTGAGGCGCTGGCTCCGTGCATCATCTGGATGGACCGGCGGGCGGCAGGAGAGATCGCCGGCATCGATCCGGACTTCATCCGTGAGCGCACCGGTCTCGTTCTGGACGCCACCCATATGGCGGCGAAAATCCGCTGGGCCGCGCGCAACCTGCCCGAAGCGCGCCGGGTGGCGCTCTGGCATCAACCGGTATCGTTCGTGGTCGCGGCGCTGTGCGGTCGTGCCGTCATCGATCACGCGCTGGCCTCGACAACCATGCTCTATGGGCTGAAGGAGCACAACTATGCCGGCGATCTGCTGGCGGCCTTCGACATCGATGCAGATAAATTGCCCGGCATCGACGATGCATCTGAGATCGCCGGCGCCTTGACGCACGCCGGCGCCGAGCTCACCGGCCTGCCTGTGCGCACGCCGCTGGCGGTTGGCACCGGCGATGATTTTTCGGCCGCCATAGGCGCCGGGGTTGTCGTGCCCGGTGTCGTCGCCTGCAATCTCGGCACGGCCGAAGTGGTCGGCGCGGTTTCCGGCACGCTTCGCCTCGACCCCAGCGGCCTGGTCGAGACCCATGGCTTTCTCGGCGACGGCTATTTCATCTCCAATCCCGGATGGCTCTCGGGCGGCGCGGTGACGTGGTTTCTAACAACCTTCGGCGTCGATTCGCCGGCGGCGATGTCGGAACTGGCGGCGACGGTGGTTGCCGGCAGCGACGATTTGCTGTTCTTGCCCGCGTTGTCCGGTGCCATGGCGCCGCGCTGGATCGCCGAAGCGCGTGCCGCTTTCTACGGCCTGACATCCTTCCACGGCAAAGCGGCCTGCGCTCGCGCAGTGCTGGAAGGCTGCGCCTTCGCCATGCGCGACGTGGTCGACCGGCTGGACGATCTCGATATCGCGACGGATCGCATCCGGCTCTCAGGCGGTGGCGCGCGCAGCCGGGTATGGGCGCAAATCCGTGCCGATGTCAGCGGCAGGCCGGTCGAGATCGCAGGTGCGGCCGATGCCTCGCCGATCGGTGCGGCAATCCTTGCCGCCGCGGCCATCGGCCTTACCTCCTCAGTGCAGCAGGCGGCTGAAAGGCTGGCCGGCCACATCGAGACGATCGACCCTGATCCTTCCGCCAAGGCCGCCTACGACAGAAGTTACCGCCGGTATCGCACCTTGTTCGATGCCCTGACCCCGCTTCATGCTGACTGACCGGACTGCATCCTATGTCCAGACAAATGCTCGATCGCCTTATTGCCGGCACGCTGCCTGACCCGGATAGCCAGGGAATGCTGTCGGTGCCGCTGAAGACCATCGTCATAGGGCGCGGTCTCGGCGACGAAGCCGATGCGCTGGTCAAGCCGCTGCCGCTCGGCCGCAGGCTCGCCGTTGTCATGGATCCCGACACAAGGCTGGCTCTCGGCGAGAGAGTGTCGATTGCGCTGCGCGGCTCGATCGATGTCGACAAGATCATCCTGCCGCGCCATCCGCATCCCGACATGGACGCCGTGCGATCGGTGATCGCCCGCACGAAAGACGCCAGCGGTCTGGTCGCGGTCGGATCGGGCTCGATCAATGACATCACCAAATATGCCGCCCATCTGACCCAAAAGCCCTATGCGGTGTTCGGCACCGCGCCGTCGATGAACGGCTACACCTCGGTGTCTGCGGCAATCACAGAGGACGGCCTGAAGAAATCGCTGACGGCGAGCCTGCCGGTCGGTGTCTTCCTCGATCTCGATGTCATGGCGCGAGCGCCGCACCGGCTGATCGCTGCCGGCTTCGGCGATTCGATGGCGCGGCCGACCGCGCAGACCGATTGGCTGATGGCGCATCTGTTGCTCGGCACGCCCTACCGGGAGGCGCCGTTCATGCTTCTGGCCGAGGACGAGGAGGCGCTCATCGCCAAGGCCGGCGAACTCGGGACCGGCGACCTTGAGGCGATGGAAGTGCTGGTGCGCACGCTGGTCATGTCCGGTCTCGGCATGACACTGTGCGGCGGCTCTTATCCGGCCAGCCAGGGCGAACATCTGATCGCCCACTATATCGACATGCGGGGCCAGGGATTGCCTGAGGCGCATCACGGCGAACACATAGCGGTGACGACGTTGACGATGGCGCGGCTGCAGGAACGCGTGCTGGCGCTGCGGGAGCTGCAGCTCGCGCCGTCCGCCGATACGCCAGACCGCTTCATCGAAATCTTCGGCGAAACGCTCGGACGTTCCTGCTGGGCGGCATTCAAGCCCAAGCTGCTGGACCGCGAACGGGCAAACGCCATCAACACCATGCTGGCCAAGCAATGGCGCTCGCATCGTGAAAGGCTGGTGCGGGTGGCACGCCCGGCGCGCGAGATCGCGGCAGCACTGCGCGCCGCCGGCGCGCCGACCACGCCGCAAGAGGTCGCCATACCGGCTGGCTTCTACGACGAGGCGGTCGCCAATGCCCGGCTGATCCGCGACAGGTTCACCATGCTCGACGTCGCGGCTGCCTCGCTCGAAACGGTTGCGGCGGGAGCCTGAGCGGGTGCTGCGTCCGCTTGCCGACTTCACCGCGCTAGACCGGCGCAACATCGCCGTCGTTCTGACCGATATCGACGACACCTTGACCGACAAGGGACGGCTGCCGGCAAAAGCCTATGCGGCGCTCGAGCGGCTGAAGCAGGCCGGCTTCCTTGTCGCGCCGGTGACCGGCCGCCCTGCCGGCTGGTGCGACCTGATCGCGCGGCAATGGCCGGTCGATGGCGTGATCGGCGAGAACGGCGCTTTCTATTTCCGCTATGACGGCACTGCCAAGCGCATCGTTCGTCACTATGCCAGGAGTGCCGGCGAAAGGCAGGCTGACGCGGCGCGCCTGCGCGAGATCGAACGCGCCGTGCTCGCGGAAATTCCGGGTGCGGCGGTCGCCGCTGACCAGGCCTATCGCGAAGCCGATTTGGCGATCGATTTTCGCGAGGATGTCGCGCCGCTGCCCAAATCTGAAGTGCTGAAGATCGTCGCTATCTTTCAGCGCTATGGAGCGGCGGCGAAAATCTCGTCCATCCATGTCAATGGCTGGTTCGGCAAATACGACAAACTGTCAACAAGCCGGCTATTCTTGCGCGACTGTTTTGGTATAGACATAGACCACGACAAGGACAGCATTGTCTTCGTCGGCGATAGTCCAAACGATGCGCCAATGTTCGGCTTCTTCCCCAACAGCGTCGGTGTCGCTAATGTGCTGGACTTCGCCGGCGAACTTCCGGCATCTCCTGCCTTCGTCACAAGCGGGCGCGGCGCGCAAGGGTTTGCCGAGCTTGCCGACGCACTGATTGCTGCAAAGGGAATGGAATAATCATGGATCAGGGCCGACTGACGAAGAAGGAGCGGCACGCGCTTATCCTTTCGGAAGTGCGCCGGTCGGCGTCCATCCGCATCTCCAAACTTGCACGGCGCATCGGCGTCGCCGGCGAGACCATCCGCCGCGATCTTATCGAACTCGGCGATGCCGGGCTGATCAACCGCACCTATGGCGGTGCGACGATCTCGCTGGTGACATCAGAGCCGGTGATTTCGGAGCGCGGCCTGACCCTGGTCGAGGAGCGCGCCCGCATCGGCCGCGGCGCAGCGGGCCTGGTCCAGAAGGGCCAGATCGTGATGATCGATGGCGGTTCGACCACTTATGAGGTGGCGCGCAACCTTTCGCAGCTGAAGCGCGACCTGACCATCATCACCAATTCCACCGGCGTGGCCTCGGTGGCCGGCGCCAATCCGACCTTCCGCGTGCTGCTTTGCCCCGGGACCTATGACAGCCGCGAAGGCAGCGTGCTTGGCGAAGACACCGTCGAGTTCCTGCGCCGCTACAATGCCGACGTCGCCATTATCGGGGCATCGGGGATAAGCGCCGATGGTCCGAGCGACATGATCTCGGGCGCCGCAGCCGTTAAACGCGCAATGATATCGCGTTCACTGTCGACGGTGCTGGTGGTGACCCACGACAAGTTTGGCCGCAGCAGTCTGGAACGCATCTGCGGGCTCGATGACATTGCCGATATCGTCACCGACAGCGAACCGAAGGCCGACCTGCGCACTGCTGCCGAACAGGCGGGCACGGAGCTGCATGTGTTTGCCGCCGACTGATCAGCATTGGCTATCCGGCGGCATCCCGGTTGGTCAGCGCGATGTGGCAGCAGCCGGAGCCGTGGCCCGGCGTCCAGGTGACATTGTCGAAGCGCACGCCCGTTGCCTTGAACAGACCACGGTCGAAAGCGCCGGCGATGCGGCAGAGCGTGGCGAGTTTTTCATCACCGACACCGGCCTCGACCCAGGCGTCCTTCAGCGGACAACGCTTCACCTTGAAGGCGATGTGGTCCGGCCCGCGCTCGACATCGGTCGGATACATCAGGCCGCCATCCGGGCTGACGGCCAAAAATGCCTCGCCGATGGCCGGCGCGTCGTTAGGTCCGAAACGGGCGAAGGCGGCCGCCGCCACCTCCTTGCCGCGCTGCTCGATGGTGCGGATCATGATCGCCTCGGCCTTTTCCGCGCCGAGTTCGCCGGTCAGCTCGTCGAGAAACAGACGGTAGAGATCGGCGCGGTTACGGAAGGCGGAATCGAGTTCGCGCGAGAGTTTTTCGGCTCTGGCTTCTGGTTCTGTCATGGTACTTGCCTGCTGCTTCTGTCCAATCTTGGCGCCGCCGCAACCAGCGCCTTGCCGATTGCCGACTGCGGCGCGTCGATAACGTTGCGGGCGTCGCCGCTCTCGGCGATCCGCCCGGCGTCGAGAAGAACGACGCGGTGGGCGATGGCCCGTACGACGCCGAGATCATGCGAAATGAAGAGATAGGCGATCCGTTCCCTGGCTTGCAGGTCGAGCAGCAACGCAAGGATCTGTCCGCGGACCGAAACGTCGAGCGCCGACACCGCCTCGTCGAGCACGATCAGCGACGGTTTGGTTGCGATGGCGCGGGCGATGGCGACGCGCTGGCGCTGGCCGCCGGAGATTTCGTGAATGGCGCGCGGGGCGAGATCGGCTGCCAGCCCGACGCGATCCAGCAAGGCAGCAATGCGGGCCGGCCTCTCGGCGCGGGAAGCGATGGCATGGATGCGCAAGGGATCGTCAAGCACGCGAGCCACCGTGGCGCGCGGGTTGAACGCGGCGAGCGGATCCTGGAACACCATTTGCAGGCGCGCGCGCTTGGTGCGCAGGGCCGCACCCTTCAAGAGCAGAAAGTCATCGCCTTCGAACTGGACGGTGCCGGCGTCGGGCTCGATCAACCTAAGCACCAGCCGCGCGATCGTCGACTTGCCGCTGCCGGAAGGCCCGGCCAGCGCCAGCGTCTCGCCGGGTTCGATGGCGAAGGAGACACCGTCGACGGCCGCGATGGCCTTGCCGCCACGACGGTATCGCTTGGTAAGACCGGAGACGGTGAGCAAGTTCATGCCGGCGCCCGTCGTAGCAGCGGATCGGCGTCGAGGCCGAGATGGGCGTCGAGCAGCGTTCGCGTATAGGCATGGCGCGGGGCGTTTATGATTTGCTCCGTCGGACCGAGTTCGATCAGTTCGGCGTTCCGGAATACAGCGATACGCTCTGCGAGTTCGGCGGCCAGCGCGATGTCGTGGCTGATGAACAGCAGCGTCATGCCGTCCTCCGCCACCAGTTGCCGAATGAGGCTGACGATTTCGGCTTGCACAATGGTGTCCAGCGCGCTGGTCGCCTCATCGGCGATCAGCAGTTTCGGACCGGCTGCAATGGCCGCGGCAACAGCAACGCGCTGCTTCTGGCCGCCGGAGAGCTGGTGCGGGAAAGCACGCATGGCGGTTTGTGGGTCGGGCAGCCGGACACGTTGGAGCAGGGTTTTGGCTTTGGCGTAAGCTTGTGGCCAGTCGATGCCGAGGTGGGTGCGGGCGACTTCGGCGATCTGTTTGCCGACGGTCATGACGGGGTCGAGGCTGGCGGAGGGGTCCTGGAAGACGAAACCAATGTCGCGACCGGGAAGGGGGAGCGTGCTGGGCTCGGTTAATTTGAGAGGTCGGCGTTCCGTCACACCCCCCTCTGTCCTGCCGGACATCTCCCCCGCAAGGGGGGAGATTGCTCTCTCATCTCCGCCTTCGCCAACCACGAACGTTGCAGAAGGGAAGCCGTCGGCAAAGCTGCTGATCTCCCCCCTTGCGGGGGAGATGTCCGGCAGGACAGAGGGGGGTGGGAAGGATCGCGGCGCCTGAAATTGCCACTTGACATGCCCTTCAATCTTGGCGCTCGCCGGCAGCAGTCCAGCCACCGCCAGCGCCAGCGTGCTCTTGCCCGAACCGCTTTCGCCAATGATCGCCAGCCGCTCGCCGGCAATAACATCCAGGCTGACCCCCTTCAGCGCCGTCACCTCGCTGCCATCTCGCCGATAGCGCACTGACAGATCGCGTATCTCAGCCAGTGCGGTCACGACAGGCTCCTCCGCACCGCCGTCGTTTCGACCACGCCTTCGCCGGTGAGATAGACGCCAAGCACGGTCAGCACCAAGGCGATGCCCGGAACGATCGACAGAAAGGGCGCGGTGCGCAGCACAGTGCGGCCCTCGGCGATCATGCCGCCCCAAGTGACGCGATTGGGGTCGCCGAGACCGAGGAAGGACAGCGCTGCCTCGGTGAGGATCGCGGCGGCCACGATCACCGAGGACAAGGCCAGCACCGGCGGCAACGCGTTGGGCAACACCTCGCGAAAAGCGATCTCAAGCGGATGCATGCCGATGACGCGAGCGCCGGCGACGTAATCGCGCTCGCGGATCGACAGCACTTCGGCGCGCGCTACACGCGCCGGTCCGGTCCAGGCGCCAAGCGCTATTGCCGTGACGACGACGCCGAGCGACGGCCCGACGACGCTGACGAAGGCCAGCGCCAGGAGAAAACTCGGCACGGTCTGGAAGGCATCGGTGATGCGCATCAGCCCCTCGTCCACAAGGCCGCCGGCAAAGCCGGCCAGCGTGCCGACGACCGCGCCGATGAAGAGTGCCGCCGCTGCCGCCGCCAGGCCGACCGCCAGCGAGGTGCGGGCGCCGTGGAACAGTTCGGCCAGCACGTCACGGCCGAGCCGGTCGGTGCCGAGCGGCAGCGACCAGTCCTGGAAGGGCGGCAGCAGTGCTGGTCCGGCAATGGCCTGCGGGTCGCCGGGGAAGAGCAGCGACGCAAACAGCGCCATGGCGAACAGAAGCGCCAGGATGATCGCGCCGGCGACCGCTTCCGGCCGGCGCAGGAACCGCGGCAGCGCGCTCACGCGCTGGCCTCGCCGGCGCCGACGCGCGGGTCGAGGAAGGCGTAGGCGATGTCGACGGCAAGGTTGACGGCAATGACGAGGACGGCGCTGGTGAGGATGATGCCGAGCAGCAGCGGCGTGTCGCGCGAAGCGACCGCTTCCTGCGCCAGCCGGCCGAGCCCGGGCACGGCAAAGACGCTTTCGATGACGACGCTGCCGCCCAGCATCTGCGCCGATTGCAGGCCGAGCATGGTGACCAGCGGCAAGAGCGCGTTGCGGGCGACATGGGCGAGCACGATGCGGCGGCGTGACAGCCCCCTGGCGCGGGCGGCGAGCACAAAATCCTGCCGCCACGCCTCGGCCATGCCGGCGCGCATCATGCGCAGATAGAGCGCGAGATAGATGAAGCCGAGCGCGGAAACCGGCAGGACGAGGTGGACGGCGATGTCGGTGGCGCGGTCAAAACCGGTCTTGTCCGAGGCCAGGCTCTCGATGCCGCCGATCGGCAGCCAGCGCAGGTCGACGGCAAAGACGACGATCAGCACCAGGCCAAGCCAGAAACCCGGCACGGCATAAAGCGCCAGCGAGCCGATCGACAGGAAGCAGTCGCGAAAGCTGCCGGGTCTGGCGCCGGCGTAGATGCCGAGCGCCGAGCCCAAACCGAAGGAGAGCGCGGTGGCGGTCACCATCAAGAGCAGTGTCGTCGGCAGGCGTTCCAGGATGACATCGCGAATTGGCCGCGAGAAGGTAACGGACTGGCCGAGGTCGAAATGCAGCAGCGCCCAGAGATAGTTCGCGAGCCGTGTCAGCTCGGACTGGTCGAGGCCCCAGCGATGACGCAGCAATTCGATCATGCCGGCGTCGCCGCCGGTCGAGACGATGTAGGCGTCGACCGCGTCACCGGGGGCGGCTTCCAGGAGGAGGAATGTGCCGATGATGACGATCAGCAGCACGAAGATGCTGCCGACGAGGCGACGGCGAATGAGGGTGAGGGCACGGGTCATGGCTGCCTTACCCTCCCCCTTGTGGGGAGGGTCGATCCGCGAAGCGGAGCGGGGTGGGGGTTCTCGTAGGGCGCTACCCCCACCCCGTCGAGCGGCTGCCGCTGCGCAGCAACCGCTCGCCGACCCTCCCCACAAGGGGGAGGGTGAAGGTTGGCGCTATCCGGCAGGACAGAACAGAGGCGTGAAGGAACTCTCATCCCTGATGATGAGCATTCGTCCAACCGATGCGCAAGCATGCCGGGCTGATCGCTAGCCAGCCAGATAGGTGTCCGCCCAGTTCGACACCGCCCATCGCGGGTTGTTGGCGATGTTGCCCACGGTATCGCGCGCGACGCTGATGAAGCTCCATTCGGCGACGTTGATCAGCGGCAGGTCCGCCGCGACCTGTTTCTGGAATTCCTTGTAGAGGTCGGTGCGCGCTGACGTATCCAGCGTCTCCGAAGCCTTGGCGATCAGCGCGTCGAGCGCGGCGTTCTTGTAGCCGCCCTGGTTGGAGAACGGCACGCCGTCGGGAATGCCGCTCTGCACCAGGATGGTGGTCGAGATCGCCGGGTCGCCGCGGAACACCGGCGGGCCGACGGCGAGGTCGAAGGCGTGGTCGGTGTAGACGGCCTTGATGTGCGCGGCCGAGTCGTTGTTGACGATCACGGCGTCGATGCCGATTGCCGCCAGCGCCTGGCGCAGATAGTCGCCGAACTGCTTGGTCTCGTTGAAATAAGGTGCCGGCAGGAGTTTCAGCGCAAAACGCTTGCCGTCATCGGCGCGCTTGTACCCCGCGTCGTCGAGCAAGGCGTTGGCCTTGGCGACGTCGAATGGATAGATCGGCACGTCGGCAGTGTAGAATTGCGGATCGTTCTTCGGCACCGGGCCGGTGGCGGTGGCGGCATAGCCGAGGAACACCGTCTTGACGACGAAGTCCTTGTCGATGGCATGCGCGATCGCTTGGCGGACCTTCACGTCGGCCAGTTCCTTGCGGCGATGGTTGATCTCGACGACGAGCTGATAGGTCAGCCCCTCATAGCCCTTGGAGATCACCTTCAGGCCCGGCACCTTGGAGATGCGGTCGAGGTCGGCCAGCGGCACGGCGGAGAAGGCGGCGAGCTGGATCTCTTCGGCCTCGAGCGCCGCTGCAGCCGACGTGCGGTCGGGTAGCACCTGGTAGATGATCTCGTCGAGATACGGCTCGTCCTTGGCCCAGTAATCCGCATTCCTGGTCAGCTTGTAATACTGGCCGGCCTTGTATTCGCCGAACTTGAACGGCCCGGTGCCGATGGGTGCATTGTTGGCCGGGTTTTCCTCGATCTTGCCGACCTCGTAGATGTGCTTCGGAACCACGCTTGACAGCGCCGGCAGCGCGTTGCGGATCAGCTGGAACGGCGTTGGCTTGGCGAATTTGAACACGGCGGTCAGATCGTCAGGGGTGTCGACGCTGGCCAGATCCTTGAACACGGTGCGGCCGAGATTTTGCAGCGGTTTCCAGATCTGCAGCGCCGAGAAGGCGACGTCGGCCGAGGTGAACGGCTCGCCGTCATGCCATTTGACGCCCTCGCGTAGTTTGAACGTCACCGACAGGCCGTCGGCCGCGCCCTCCCAGCTGAGTGCCAGCCGCGGCTGGAGCCCGTCCTTGCCTTCGAACGAGGCTTCGGCCAGCGTTTCGACGATCTTGCTGGAGATGAAGAAGACGCCGTTGGAGGCGACGATGGCCGGATTGAGGTTGCGCGGCTCGGAATCGGCGGCAAGCACGAGGCGGCCGCCCTTCTTCGGCGTCTGCGCCCAGCTGAATGTGGGCATGGCGGTGGAGGCCAGCAGTAAAACTGAGCCGCCAAGCAGCGTGCGTCTGGAAATATCCGACATGATCAACCTCCGTCCTCTCCGCGACCAGATGGGCGCACCCCTCGAAGCTGGCGGCACCCGCCAGCATCCTCGCGGCGATTATGGCCCTTGCCAAGGGTTTCGCCAGAGACGGAATTGGCGCATCTTTGCTTGGCTTTGAAATTTTCGTCCGCTGGACCAGTTTAGAGGTGGCCCTTTCATTCTGGTGTTCTGGTAGGACCAGATTGCCTTAGTGTGCAGCAATGACGAGTGGTGACAGCCTGCCGAAGCAATCTAAACCTGTTTCTGGCTGGACCAGAGTTGACGAAATGGTGCAGATTTGATCGAAGCCAAGGGATTGGACGCAGTACGGCCGGCGATCCCACTGATATCAGGAAGAGAAAGATGAACATTGCCCCGGGCAAGAGCGCCGTCAGCAATATCCCGTTCGACCAGGCGAGGGTCGACCGGCTGATGGAAGAGGCCGGCATCGATGTTCTGCTCGCGACGTCCAAGCACAACACGCAGTATCTGCTCGGCGGCTACAAGTTCATCTTCTTTGCCGCCATGGATGCGATCGGCCATAGCCGTTACCTGCCTGTCGTCGTCTATGAAAAGGGTGGGCCCGATCATGCCGCCTATATCGGCAACCGCATGGAAGGCGCCGAGCACCAGAACAACCCATTCTGGACGCCGACGCTGCATGCCGCCTGCTGGGGCACGCTCGATGCTGCCAATCTTGCGGTTGAGCACATCAGCAAAATCGGCAAGGCAGGCGCCCGCATCGGCATCGAGCCGGCCTTCCTGCCGTCGGACGCCTATGCGCTGATCCGCATGGCGTTACCGGATGCCAGGCTGATCGACGCGACCGGCATGCTGGAGAGCATGCGCGCCATCAAGACGGACGCCGAGCTGGAAAAGCTGCGTATTGCCTCCGAGCTAATCACGGATTCCATGCTGGCGACCATCCAGTGGGCGCATGAAGGCACGACCAAGGCGGAGATCATCGAGCATCTGCGGCGCGAAGAAACCAATCGCGGCGCGCATTTCGAATATTGCCTGCTGACGTTGGGCGCCAGCCACAACCGCGCGGCGTCACCGCAGGCTTGGAAAAAGGGCGACGTGCTGTCGATCGATTCCGGCGGCAATTATCACGGCTATATTGGCGACCTCTGCCGCATGGGCATTCTGGGCGAACCGGATGCCGAACTGGAAGATCTGTTGGCCGAGGTCGAGACAGTGCAGCAGGCGGCGTTCTCGAAGGTGAGCGCAGGCACCGTCGGCGGCGATATGATTTCGCATGCCGAGGGCGTGCTGAAGGCCTCCAAGGTCGCGCCCTACACGGATTTCTTCGCCCACGGCATGGGGCTGATCACGCATGAGGCTCCGTTCCTGATGACCAACCATCCGGTGACCTATGAAGGCACCTATGCCGCCAAGCCGCTGGAGACAAACATGGTGCTGTCGGTGGAGACGACCATGCTTCACCCGACGCGGGGGTTCATCAAGTTGGAGGACACGTTGGCGGTGACGGATACGGGATATGTGATGTTTGGGGATCGGGCGCGGGGGTGGAATAGAGGTGGGATAGCCTAGCTCGGCGCTACCCCCTCACCCGGATTGCCATCCGAATTCCGAAGGGCAATTCGGGGCTATCCGACCTCTCCCCGAGGGGAGAGGAGTTTGCGCCGGCGCTGGCTTCTGCCTCTTCTCCCCTCGGGGAGAAGGTGGCCGCGAAGCGGCCGGATGAAGGGGGCCTTTCGCGATTACTTCCCCGCCGGGATCAGCCTGAAATCCGGCAGCTCCCGCAGCACCAGTTCGGGTCCAGCCGGCGAATAGACAACGAAGAGCTGCATCGGCCCATCGCCCGTGTTCAGCGTCGAATGGAAACGGCTTTCCGGCACATAGATGGTGCAGCCGGGGCCGACCTTGGCGACGACCGGATTGCCCTCCTCGTCCTCGACCATCTGCTCGCCATTGCCCGACATAACGAAGATGATCTCTTCCGCGCCGGGATGGTTGTGGCGCGTGTGTCCCTTGCCTGAGGGCAGGTCGACGACACCGCCGGAAAAGCGCTCAGCGCCATTCACTTCAGGCGCCACCGTCAGCGACAGCTTGCCCCAGTCAAAGCCGAAGGCGCTCACGTCCTTCGGGTATACGAATACCTTGCTCTTGTCGGTCATGATCTCATCCCCTTCTTTTTCTTCTGGTCGTGCAGCATGACGGCCTTGAAATCCGCCGTCTGCCTGGCGATCGCGGCTTCAGCCGGCAGCCGTTCCATCGAACTCGCGCCATAAAAGCCGTGCAGGCCCTTGCAGCGGTCGAGGATGTAGCGGGCATCATCCGGCATCGAGATCGGCCCGCCATGGCAAAGCAGGATGACATCCTTGCGCACCGAGCGCGCCGCGTTGGCGATGGCGTCGATCTCGACCACGCAGTCGTCGAGCGACTTGGCCGACGTCGCGCCGATCGAGCCGCCTGTCGTCACCCCCATATGGGCGACGACAATGTCGGCGCCGGCTTTTGTCATGGCGCGCGCCTCGTCGGGGTTGAAGACATAGGGCGTGGTCAGAAGATCGAGCTTGTGCGCCTCGGCGATCATGTCGACCTCCAGCCCGAACCCCATGCCGGTTTCCTCAAAACTCTGGCGCATGCTGCCATCGAACAGGCCGATGGTCGGGAAATTCTGCACGCCTGAAAAGCCCATCGTCTTCAGCTCGGCAAGCAGCAACGGCATGATGACGAAGGGATCGGTGCCGTTGACACCGGCCAGCACCGGCGTCTTTTTGACCACCGGCAGCACCTCATAGGCCATTTCCTTGACGATCTCATTGGCGTTGCCATAGGCGAGCAGGCCGGCAGCCGAGCCGCGCCCGGCCATGCGGTAGCGGCCGGAATTGTAGATGATGATGAGGTCGATGCCGCCGGCTTCCTCGGCCTTGGCCGACAGGCCGGTGCCGGCGCCGCCCCCGACGATGGGCACGCCGTCGGCGATCATCGCCTTGAACTTCTTCAATATGTCCTTGCGCGGTATTGCGGGCATTTGTTGGCTCTCACTGTCTGGCGATGTCGAGGAAGGCCGCGGTTGCGGCTTTGGCAAATTCCGGATCGTTGATGTGCAACGGCAGGCGTGTGACCCGGCGTGTGGCGCTCGGCCTGATGGTGCGCTCGATGGCACCGAACAGCACGGCGTCGGCTTCGGGGTCGAAGAAGGCGCCGCCCTCGATATCGAGTGCCGAGACACCTTTTTCGGGGATCAGGAAATGCACAGGGCCCTCGCAGCGAGCGAGCCTGGTGCCGATCCACTCGCCTATACCGCGGCATTCGTCCACCGTGGTGCGCATCAGTGTGACGTTGGGATTGTGCTCGTAGAACAGCCGGCCCCTAAACTTCTCGGGAATGGTCGGCGGCGCCCAGAAATTGACCATGTCCAGCGCGCCGACCGAGCCTACATAGGGCAGCTTGGTGCGGGCGATGGCGCCGAAGCGGTCCTCCGTCGCCGGCAGCACGCCGCCGAACAGCAGGTCGCAGACTTCCGTCGTGGTGATGTCGATGACGCCGGCGAGCAGGCCCGAGTCCGCGAGCTTCTCCATCGAGCGGCCGCCGGTGCCGGTGGCGTGGAAAACCATGCAGTCATAGTTGGCGCGCAACTGATCCGCGATGGCGGTCACGCAAGGCGTGGTGACGCCGAACATGGTGAGCCCGAGTGCCGGCTTGCCGGTGGCAGTCGGCGCCGGCCTGGCGGCCATGCCGGCGATTGCCTGCGCCGCATTGTGCAGCACGACGCGTGACAGCCGGTTCAGTCCCGCCATATCGGTGACCGATGGCATCATGATGATGTCGGAGACGTCGACATAGGGCGCGGTGTCGCCGGAGGCGAGCGTCGAGACCATGATCTTGGGCAGCCCAAGCGGCAGCGCGCGCATGCCGGCAGTGATGATCGACGTGCCGCCGCCGCCGCCAATGCCGATCACGCCTGATATGTCGTCGCGCGACTGAATGAAATTTGTGAAGGCGGCGCTCATGCCGGCCACTGCCGTGCCGCGATCATCGATGCCGAGCACGCCACTGGCTCCACCCGGATGATGCGCCGCGACCTCGCTGGCCGGGATATCGACCGGCACCGTGGCACCGCGCGTTCCGATGTCGACGCGGGCAACCGAACTGCCGGTGGCGGCAATAGCATCGGCCAGGAAGGCAAGTTCCTCGCCCTTGGTGTCGGCTGTGCCCACCACGTAGATGCGCTTCATCGCGTTTCTCCCGTCACCGGCCGACCGGCGCCGGGCCGCCTGTCGCCCTTTGCCGGCCTTTCGGTGGGCAAAGGTCATTGCAATTTTTTGAGACGCGCGTATCGTATTGACATGGAAGTCTCACGTCAACAAGCCGCTGGGAACGACGACGCCAACGAGGCTGCAGAACGCGGCCCACGGGCCCGCACAAAACGGCTGATGCTGAAGACGGCGACGCGGCTGATGCAGGCGGGCGTCACCCCGTCGGTCAGCGAAGTCGCGGAGGCGGCGCAAGTGTCGCGCGCCACCGCCTATCGCTATTTCCCCAGCCAGGCAGCCCTGGTGCAGGCGGTGGTTGACGAGGGGCTTGGGCCGATCCTGACCTGGCAATCGACGTCCACCGATGCCGGGCGGCGCGTTGCCGAATTGTTCGATACCGCCATGCCGCGCATCGAAGCTTTCGAGGCAACTTTCAAGGCAGCGCTGAAACTGTCGCTCGACCAATGGGCGCAGCGGCAGGCGGGCACGCTGGGCGGCGAGCCGCAATTCACGCGCGGACATCGCGTCCAGCTGCTGAAGGATGCCATCGCACCGCTCAAGGGCCGGCTGCCGCCGCGCGAGTTCAAGCGCCTGGCGCAGGCGCTGTCGATGATGTTCGGCGTCGAAGTGCTGATCGTGCTGAAGGATATATGGGGGCTCGATAGCCGCGGCATGCGGTCGGTCGCGCAATGGGCGGCGGGCGCCCTTGTGCGCGCCGCGGTGGCGGAATCAACGGCTGAAATCGATGCGGCCCCGACGGCGGCATTGGCGAAATAGCGCCAATCTGGTTCGACCAGATTTGGATGCCCACTATTGATGTTAACCGGGATGGCAGTGCCGAAACAAGGCTCTCCTATATCAACGAGTAGGAAAATTCAGGGAAAACAGTCGGATACATGAAAAATCCGGTTATACAAGGTCCGGTGGTGATCCAAGAAAGAGCTTGACGGCTATCCAAAATTGGTAATACCAGATCAGGAAAGAAAAGGCGGATCGAGAATGACAGCCGCAGTCCATTTCGGCAGGACGAGGAGAATCATACGGATGGCGCGTGTTCCGTCCGCACGAGGTGGCGCATCGTGACGCAGACGTCGCCTCGCGCCAGTGACGGCAAGGGGATTGCGCTGCGCCTCGATGGGCTCAGCAAGGCCTATGGATCCGTGCGCGCCATCAACGACCTGAGCTTCGCCGTCGACGAAGGCCGCTTCTTCGTACTCTTCGGGCCGAGCTCCGTTGGCAAGACGACGACGCTGCGCACTATCGCCGGCCTCGTCAAGGCCGACTCCGGCACGCTTGAGATCGGCGGCCGCGACATGGCCCATGCGCCGATCGCCGGCCGAGGCATCTCGATGGTCTTCCAGTCTTTCGCGCTTTACCCCCACCTCACGGTCTATGACAATCTCGCCTACCCGCTGCGCGAGGAGAAAGCCGCGCGCGCCGAGATTGACAAGCGGGTGAAAGAGACCGCCGAGATCCTGAAGCTGACACACCGCCTGAAGGCCAAGCCGGCAACCCTGTCCGGCGGAGAGCAGCAGCGCGTCGCGCTCGGCCGCTCCCTGATCCGCCGGCCAAAGATTCTTCTGCTCGATGAGCCGCTCACCAATCTCGACGCCAAGCTTCGGCACGAGACGCGCGCCGAGCTGAAGCGGCTGCACCGCCAGTTCGGCATGACCGTGATCTATGCCACGCCCGACGAGATCGAGGCTCTCTCGATGGGCGAGACGATCGCCGTCATGCGCGATGGGGGCATCGTCCAGATCGGCACGCCAGACGAGCTTTACGAGCAGCCGATCGATACCTATGTCGCCAGCAAGATCGGCTCGCCGCACATGAATCTGTTCACGGCCTCGGTGCGCGCCGACACCAGATCTTTCGACACGCCGCTCGGGACTCTGGTTCCGGCGACGGCGCCAAAGACTGCCGATGCCAACGAGGCCGCGCTGATCGGCATTCGCCCGAGCGACATTCGGCTCGCCGCCAAGGGCGAAGCCGGGGTTGCCTCGAAGGTGCATCTGGTCGAACCGCTCGGCGACATAACGATCGTCTCGGTCGAGGCCGGCGGCGAGATGTTGCGCATGGTGCTGCCGGAAGCGATCGCCGCCAGCATCAGGACCGGCGATTCGGCATCGATCGCCATCGATAACAGGAAAATCCACGTCTTCCGCGCCGCGAGCGGCCAGGCAATGACCTGACTCGAAAGGCGAGAAGCAATCCGGTTAACCAAGGGAGGAAACGCGAATGACGGCGATGACCAAACTGAAAGGGCTAGCGACAGCCGCAAGCTTCGCTGCCACACTACTGGTGGGAGGCGTGACCTATGCCTCTGCCGAAGAAGTGACGTTGACGATGGCGGTGCCGGATTGGCCCCCGACCCGCATTATGAAGAAGTTCTTCGACGAGCAGTACAAGCCGAAGTCTGGCAATACTGTGAAGCTCGATGTGGACTTCATTCCGTGGCCGGATTTCTACACCCGCGTCAACGCCTCGTTGACCTCGGGCGAAAAGAAGTACAACTTCATCGTGTCGGACTCGCAGTGGCTGGGCGCCTTCGTCGAAGGCGGCTACTTCCGCAAGATCAACGATCTCATCGATGCCGACCCGGAACTCAAGGCGACGATGGAGTCGATGCATCCCGCCGTGCTCAACGCCTACTCGACCTATCCCAACAGCACGCCGAACTACTACGGCTTCCCGCAGTTCCCGGACGTGCTGGTCACCTACGGCCGCAAGGACGTGCTCTGCAACAACGACGAGCAGGCCGCCTACAAGGCGAAGTACAATGAGAAGCTGCCCTGCACCGGCGAAGAAATCGACGCCATGGACTGGAACACGTTCGAGCATGTTGGCGAATTCTTCCAGCGCAAGAAGGGCGACAAGCTCGCCGGCCAGGTGCTGGATGACGATTTCTATGGCATCGCCTATCAGGCAGGCAAAGGCTACGACTTCTCGACGAGCTCGGTCCACACGTTCGTCTGGGAGCATGGCGGCGGCATCTGGGATGAAACCAAGGCCCCGACCGGACATGCCGAAGGCGTCGTAAACTCCCCGAAGTCCATCGAGGGCATGGAGCATTTCCTCAAATTGCTGAAGTTCATGCCGCCGGTGGTCAAGACCGGCACCATGGACATCTTCGTCTCGGACCAGTTGTTCCGTGAAGGCAAGGTGGCCATGAACATCGACTGGATCGGTCTCGCCGAAGCCTCGCTCGATCCCAAGACGTCGAAGGTTGCCGACAAGCTGGTGTTCGGATTGGCGCCAGGCCTGCGCGGTGCCGACGGCAAGGTGAATCGTACGTCACAGATCGGCGGACAGCCTTTCGTTCTCACCACCTGGACGACGCCTGAGCAAATCAAGGAAGCGGTTGGCTTCGTGAAGTGGTGGCTCTCGCCTGATATCCAGCACCAGTTCGCCGCCGGCGGCGGCCAGTCCGCGATCAAGTCGGTCTACAGCGATCCGAAGTATGTGACCTATCGTCCGTGGGACCGCGCCTGGGCGAACTCGCTCGACTGGCAGAAGGACATGTGGCACGTGCCGCAGTTCTTCGAACTGCTCACCCAGCAGCAGGACCAGTACGACCTAGCCATCACTGGCAAGCAGGACGCCAAGACCACCTTGGATAACATCGCCAAGTTCCAGGAGGACCTCCTGAAGAACGATGGTCTTATCCAGTAACCTTCCGACATAGCTGCGGGGAGCGGGCAAAAGCCGCTCCCCGTCATTGCCACTTCAGGCGCTCCATATTTCGGACTCCCATGACCGCTGTTTCAAGCACGCTGCTGACACCACGCCTTACCGCGGTTGTTGCCCACAACTGGAAACTCGCCATCGCTGTCGCTGTCGTCGTGTCGGCCATATCAATGGCGGGCTTGCCTGCGGCTGTCTCCTTCTGGGTGGTGGGCGCCGCGGTGGCGTTGGTCGCGGCCGCATTTACCGTCAACGCGTATCGCCGCCACTACTTCGGCGCCTTGCTGGTCGCTCCGGCAATCGCCGTTCTGTTTGTGATGAATATCTTCCCCCTGCTGTGGTCGCTGGGCCTTTCGTTCTTCGCCTACCAGGCAAACCAGCAGACGATCCGCTTCGTCGGACTCGGGAACTACATCCGGATCCTTACCAACGATCTCGCTGCTCACGCGACTTGGGGCGCGCTGATCAACACCGCCATGTTCGTCGTGTTCACCGTCTCCGCGCAGATGATCGTCGGCTTTCTGCTGGCCATCCTGTTCGCCAAGCAATTTCCGCTGCGCAAGTATTTGTTGATCCTGGTGCTGACACCGATGATGCTTTCGGTTGTCGCCTCTGGCGTGTTCTTCACCTACTACTATGACCCGACATTCGGGATTCTCAGCTACGTCATCAATTCCATCTCCGGCAACCAGTTCATCCTGATGAGCAACAAAGTCGGTGCCGTGGCGGGAATCGTTTTCGCCGACGCATGGATGTGGTCGCCCTTCGTCATGCTCCTTGTGCTGGCGGGCCTCGTCTCGGTGCCGAAATACCTTTACGAGGCCGCTGCCATCGACCGTATTTCCAGCTGGCGGCAATTCTGGATGATCACCTTCCCCTACATCCGCGGCCTTCTGATGTTGGCCCTTCTCTTCCGCACCATCGAGGCATTCAAGCTGGCGGATCTCGTCATCCTCCTCACCAAGGGCGGCAACGACACGCTGACGATCTCCTATCACTTGATCCGCATCGCCAACGAGCAGAACAAGACGAGTGAGGGCGCGTCGATCTCCTATCTGATGCTGTTCATGGTGATCGTTCTCACCAACCTCTACCTGTACCTCGCAAACCGCCGTACGCAGGGAGCCTAACCCGTGACCGAATCGATATTGGGAAAGCTCGGCTTCCGCAGGGCCAGCGGAGTAGACGAGGCCGGCTGGGGGCGGACGCTCGCCGTGGCCGTCGTCGCCTTTATCTATTTTCTGCCGGTGCTGTTCATCATATTCACCGCCTTCAAACCGCAGGGCGACGCGCTTCTGGTGCCTCCGACGCTGTCGCCCACGTCGCTGTTCGGCTTGATTCCGGATCATTTTGTGTTCAAGCCCACGCTCGAAAATTTTGGGTCCGTCTTTTCTCGCTCGATGACGTCGGGCGGTGCCCCGGAAGCGACAGGATTCGACCGTTATTTCTTCAACTCGATCTTCATCGCCTCGGCTTCGGTGCTGCTGGCGCTGGTCATCGGCACCCTGGCGGCCTTCGGCTTCTCGCGCTATCCGCTGAAAGGCAATGACACCTACCTGTTCATCATCCTGACCACGCGCATGCTGCCGGCGATTGTGGTGATCATTCCGGTGATCCTGATGTTCCGCGTAGTGGGCCTGTCGGGCTCGTATCTCGGCATCATCATGCTCTACACCGCCTTCAACTTGGCCTTCACCATCTGGATGATGAAGAGCTTCTTCGATGAATTGTCGCCAGACGTCGAGGATGCCGCCCGCCTCGACGGATCGTCCGGAATGCGGGTGTTCTTCAAGATTTGCCTGCCCCAGGTCATTGCCGGGCTCGCCGCCACGTTCGTGTTCGGCCTGATCCTCACCTGGAACGAGTTCCTCTTCGCCCTCTTGCTCTCGGGGCCTGACACGAGGACGGTCCCGGTCGCCATGAACCAGGCCGTGTCGTCGGGTGGACGCGGCACCGACTGGACTTTGCTTGCCGCCATCGAAACCCTGTTCCTCGTCCCAGTCTTCCTGGTCACCTTCTTCTTGCAAAACCATCTGTTGCGCGGTGTTACCTTCGGCACGGTGAAGCGCTGAGATGTCAACCATCGAACTCCGCAAAGTCACCAAGCGCTTCGGCTCCTTCACCGCGGTCAAGGACGTTGACCTGTCGGTGGCCGCCGGTGAGGTCGTCTGCCTTCTCGGCCCGTCCGGCTGTGGCAAGACGACGACCTTACGCGTCATCGCCGGGCTGGAAAGCGTCACTGACGGCGAGGTCGTCGTCGCCGGCAAGGTGATGAACAAACTGCCGCCCGAAAAGCGCGACATCGCCATGGTGTTCCAGTTCTACGCGCTCTACCCGTCGGCATCGATCGCCGAGAACATCGCCTTCCCGCTCTATCATGACGGCATTTCCGGGGCTGAGCGGACTGCCCGCGTCAACCGCGTCGCCGCGATCCTTCACTTGGAGCACGTTCTCGACCGGCTGCCGAACCAGATATCCGAGGGCGAAAAGCAGCGCGCCGCCATGGCCCGCGCCATCGTCCGCGACCCCAATTGCTTCCTCTTCGACGAGCCCTTGTCGCGTCTCGATGTCGAACTGCGCCAAACCATGCGTGGCCAGATCAAGGAAGTGCTGCAGGGCCTCTCCAAAGCGACCGTGATCGTGACCCATGACCAGCTCGAAGCGCTCACCATGGCCAACCGCATCGCCATCATGAAGGACGGCCTGATCGAGCAAGTCGGCTCACCGCACGAGGTATTTGCCAAGCCCGCCAATGCTTTCGTGGCGAGCTTCATCGGCACGCCGCAGATGAATCTTCTCGAGGCCGACCTCAAGGCCTTCGCCGATGGCACGGCGGACATGACCGTTGCCGGCATTAGTCTGGCGATCCGCACGGACGCGGCGGTCGCGCGCCTGCAGCCCGGCAAGGTGACGATCGGTGTCCGCCCCCGTGCTTTCACCGTGACCGATACGGGGGACCGTGGCACCATCTCCGCCAGAGCCGAGCTCATCGAGCCCATGGGCGCCGAAACCCTTATTCATGCCCGCACGGCGGCAGGCGCCGACATCCGCGTCGTGGTGACGAGAAGCCAGTGGGTCAAGGTCGGCGAGGCGCTGAATCTACGCCCCGATCCCAGGCAAACCCATGTCTTCGATGGCGCCGGAAAGGCGGTGCGGTCATGAGCGACAGTTCTTCCGGCATGAGCCGCGCCGGCGCGTTCCGCCTCGAGCTCTTCATCATTGGCCTCGGCGTCTTGGCGCTGGTGCTGATCTTTCAACCCTTTTCCATCGGCCTGTACGCGGTCGGCAGCGGTCTCGTGGTGCTTGCCGGGCTCATCAACAACCTGCTGCCGTTGGCCCAGCCGGGCGTCAAGGTGCGCAGTGTGGTGACCGTAGCGCTGGTCGTGGCGCTGGTCTTCTGCATTGCGCTGCTGGTATCGATCACGGCGGCGCATCTCTACGGCGTCTTCTTCCTCAATCCACCGGACCCCAACACTCTCGCCGGCAAGGCGCAGCTCGCCACGCCGCCTTTCTACAAGCAGGCTTTCGTGTGGGAAATCGCCGCCGCGGCGGTGATTCTCGCGCTGATCGTCACCGCTCTCAACAAGACAGCGCGCTGATCAGCAGCTGACGCTATCCGGCAGGTCGCGCTCGCGCCCGTCCGCGACGGTCGGTGTGCGTCGCCCTCTCAACTCTCACGCTGTCATCCTCCGGCTTGACCGGAGGACCCGACGCCGAGATCAAGGATCGTGTCGACCGCGCCGCCAAAACACTCAGGATCGAACATCTGCTCGACCGCAAGACCGATCGTCTGTCCGGCGGCGAGATGCAGCGCGTTTCGATCGGCCGCGCCATCGTGCGCAAGCCGCGCGTGTTCCTGATGGACGAACCGCTGTCGGCGCTCGACGCCAAACTGCGCGAGGCGCTGCGCACGGAACTGAAGAACCTGCAGATCCAGCTTGGCGCCACCTTCCTGTTCGTCACCCACGACCAGATCAAGGCGATGTCGATGGGCGACAAGGTGGGCGTGCTCAACCATGGCCGCATCATCCAGACCGGCACGCCGCACGAGATCTATAACAATCCGCGCGATACCTATGTGGCCAGCTTCGTCGGCTCGCCGCCGATGAACCTGATCGATGGCAAGCTGGTCAACGGCCGCGCGGTGATGGCGCCGCTAAATTTCGAACTGCCTTTCTCTGGGGGTGCCAAGGCGGGCGGTGCGACCGACGGTCGCCCGCTCGTCTTCGGTATTCGACCTGAGGATGTGTATCTTGAAAGCGGTGCGCCGGTCGAGGCACGCGTCCACGATGTCGAGAACCATGGCGTGGAAAAGATCCTGACTCTGCGGGTCGGCGACACGACGCTGCGCGCCACGGTGCCGGCCAGAACCGATGTCCAGATCGAGCAGCCGGTGCGCTTTGCCTGGAATCAGGACAAGGTGGTGCTGTTCGACAAGGGCAGCGGCGTGAGCTTGCGGCACGCCAGCTAGTTGCGGTCGAACGACGGCGCCGCCTGACTATTTCTGGAAGTAGGTCTCGTAAGGCGTATCGTTGATCAGCAGGATCACGCACTCCGTCTCTGAGAGGCAGGCGTCGTCGTGCATCTCGTTGGCCTTCTGGGTCCAGTAGGATCCCGGCGGCAATTCGACCTTCGTCGCTTCGCCGCCGTCCATTTGCCAATGCGCCCACAGTCCCTTGATGACCACCGCGCGATAGTCGGCGGTGTGCGCATGAACCGGCGCGCGCCAGTTGCCGGGAACTTTCAGCAAGGTGCCCGCCGGGCCTTTGGCCCGGTCACCCCACAACGGGCCAAGGCGATGCGGCTGGTCTGGCACTTCGGCGACATAGGGGATCTTGTCGGCCGGGAGATAGCTGTCCTCGAGGGCAAAGGCGCGAGCGGGAAAGACGCAAGAAACGGCGAGCGCCAGAAACGCGCTGTCTTCGGCGGCCTGGTGGTCGACAATGCCGGTGTGGCCAGCGCCTTCGCCTATTGTGGCGCTGCGACCTTGCTGGCGGCGATCGTTGTGTTCGCGCGCGGCCCTAAGCGCGTCGAATAGCCGATAGCCATCCTTGGCTGAAGCAGCGGGCCCGAGAACTATCAAGGTTTTCGGGGCGTTGCTTTTGTGGTGAGAGGCCACCGTAGGGTCAGACCGCGCGGCCGTCGAAGTCGAAGACCGGCAGGCCGGTGGGATCGAAATCGGCGACGCAGTTGAGGTTGATGTAGGCGCTGCGTTCGCTGCCCTGACTGACATCCTCGGCAAAGGGATGGATGCCGCAGGTGCGGCAGAAGCGATGCGCCATTGCATGATTGCCGAATGTGTAGGTGCCGAGATCGTCGCCCCACGCCAGCACCGTCAGGCTGTCATGCGGGATGGCGGCCAACAGCGCGCCCTTGCGCGAGCAGATCGAACAATTGCACCGCACGGCGCCGGTCAGCTGCGCCTTGAATTCGAACGCAACCTTGCCGCAGTGGCAGCTGCCTTTGTACAGCATCAGTCCCTTCCTATCGCTGGCAGGTGCAAAGGCACGCTGTCCGGGCTATTCCTTCCGCTGACCTAGCGGCCCATATGCCTTAAAGACGCTCCACCTTGACGGAATCCGACATCGACATGCAATCAATCCGCGATCGTCTCGAGATCATCCTGTCACGTCTTGCCAGTTGCGCGGCAGGCGAGAAGGTGTTCACCAAACTCTATGCCGAGGCGGCGCGCGCAGCGGCCGAGGCCACCGATGCGCGCAAGAAGGCCGGCGTATCGCTCGGGCCGCTTGACGGCACCATCGTGTCGATCAAGGATCTGTTCGATGTCGCCGGCGAGCCGACCACGGCCGGGTCGCTGATGCTGAGGGACACCGCGCCCCGTCGGCACGACGCTGCGGTCGTCAGCCGTCTGCGCCAGGCCGGCGCCGTCATCATCGGCAAGACCAACATGACCGAATTCGCCTTCACCGCTATCGGCGACAACATGCACTACGGCACACCGGGCAATGCCGCCGACACCAGCCGCATTCCAGGCGGTTCGTCGTCGGGCGCCGCCGTGTCCGTTGGCGAGGGGACGAGCGACATTTCCATCGGCTCCGACACCGGCGGTTCGGTGCGCATCCCGGCATCGCTGAACGGCGTCGTCGGTTTCAAGCCGACGGCGCGGCGCGTGCCGCTGACTGGTGCCTATCCCCTTTCCGCGACGCTGGATTCGATCGGGCCGCTGGCGCTGAGTGTTGCTGCGTGTGCCCTGGCTGACGCCGCGATGACGGGCGAGCAGATGCCGCAACTGCACCTGCCGTTAGCGCTTGCCGGGCTTCGTGTCGGCATTCCGCGCGGCCTGCTTTTCGAAGACACGGAAACGGAGATTGCCGCCGCGTTCGATCGCAGCCTTGCCGGGATCGAGCAGGCAGGCGCGTGGCTCACGGACATTTCGATCGACGACCTCATTGCCGATCTGCGCCTGGCCACCAAACGCGGCTCGATCGCGGCCATGGAAGGTTCTGAAATCCATGCCGACTGGCTGGCGACGGGCGCATCGGTGCCGGTCGATCCCCATGTCAGCGGGCTGCTGTCGCGGGCGGCGGCCATACCGACGCCGGTTTATATCAGGGCAATGCGTCGTCGCGCGGCACTGTGCATAGCCATGGACGAGCGGTTGGGTTCGGTCGATGTGCTAGCTCTGCCGACCACGCCGGTGACAGCGCCGACTATCGTTTCGATGGCCGAGGATACGGCTCTGCGTGAACGCACCGAAGGTCTGCTGCTGCGCAATACCCAGGTCGCCAACCAGTTCGACCTCTGCGCGATCTCGCTGCCGATGCCCGGCATGACGCTGCCGGCCGGACTGATGCTGGTGGCGCGCAATGGCCACGACCACCATCTGCTGCGCATCGCGGCTGAAGTCGAGCGGCTGCTCCGATAGGCAGCGAGCCGTAGGTCGGCAGTCAACGTGCCGCGCAGCGCTTGCGCTCGCTTTTCTTGGAGGAGCGTTCGATTTTGGTAACGACCAGCATCGGCGGATCGTTCGGCTGGCCGCGATGCTGGATCGATCCTCGGACGACGAGTTTTCCAGCATAAAGCTTGTCGGAGAGGTCAGGTGCCGATCTGTCCAGCGGCGGCAATTCCGTAGTGTTGAGCTCCACGCCTTTAACGACATTGCCGGTGGTCAGATCCAGCGCATTGCCTGACGGGCAGGGCGCCATCATGCAGACGATCCCATTGCTGCAATAGACATAATCGCTGCTTTGTGCCGCCGCGAGCGAAGGTAAGGCCACGATCGACGACACTGCGAGAACCAGAGATGCGAAGCGAAAACCGGACATGGTTCACGCGTCCGCCGGGAACCGTCTGCGGTAATGCTCGACCACGTCGGGATTGCGCAGATTGACAGGCAGCCGGTTGGCCAGCACCAGCAAGGTCTCGCCGGCCGCGCCCACGCCCATGCGCATCATCGATTGCTCGGTAATCCCCGCCATATGCGGGGTGACGATAACATTGTCGAAACCGAAATAGGGATGGTTTGCCGGCAGCGGCTGCGTGGCAAAGACGTCGAGTGCGGCGCCGCCGATCCGGTCTTGGCGCAAGGCCTCGATCAGCGCCTCGTCATCGATCACCGGCCCGCGCGAAATGTTGATCAAAAGCGCGTCCGGCTTCATGCGGGCGATGCGTTCGCGGCTGATCAGGCCGCGCGTTTCCGGCGTCAGCGGGCAGCAGAGCACGATGATGTCGCTCTGTTCGATCAGCGCATCGATCGACAGGAAGCCGATCCTGTCGGGTGCCGGCTGCATGCTGCGGGTCGTCGCCACGACGTCGAGGCCAAAGCCGTGCGCGGCGATATGGGCGACTGCCTGACCGATGGCGCCGAAGCCGATGATGCCGATGGTCTTGCCGGCAAGCTCGCTGGCATGGCTGGCGTGGTCGCGGCCGGCATTCCAGCCCTTGGCGCGCAAGTCGCGGTCGACCGAACGGAAGCGCCGAAGCAGGGCAAGGGCCGCGAACATCACATATTCAGCGACCGAACGCGCATTGACCGCCGGCACGTTGGCGACCAGCACGCCGGCCGCGGCCGCGGCCTCCATCGGCACCATGTCGAGCCCGGCGCCGTGGCGGACCGCGGCTCTGAGTTTCGTGGCGTTTTCGAACAGCGACGGCGGCAGCGGTGCGCGAACGATGATGACGTCGGCATGCTTCGCCTCGGCGGTCAGCGTTGCCGCATCGAGCGCTGAGGCGACGACGAGTTCACCGGCGCCCGCCAGCATTGCGGAGGCACGCGGATGCAGCGTGTGCGTCGACAGGATTCTGGGCATGGGGGCTCTCGTGTTTGTCGCAAGCGAAAGCGCTGCGCGCTTTCCCGGGAAAACCGTTTCACACTTTTCCTGGAATTGCTCTAGGCTTTCTCAAATGCCAGGCTTTGCGCTTGCGCCTCGCGGCCCTCGATGATCCCCTTCCAGTAGCTTTCCGCGCCTTGCAGGTGGGCGCTCATCAGCGCCTGGGCGAGATTGCCGTCGCGACGCAGCAGCGCCTCGTAGATCTGGATATGCTCGGCATGCGAGCGCACTGAGCGCTCGGGATCGTTGAAGTAGATCGGCAGCCGCTGCTCGCCCATCAGGTAATAGACGCTGCAGATATTGTGGAAGACGCCGTTCTTGGTCGCCCGCACGATTTCGAGGTGGAATTCGCGGTCTTCCTTGGCGAGGCCTTCGCCGGCGGCGATGCACTCCTCCGAGGCTTTCAGGATCTCCCGCAGGCGTTCGAAATTCTCTTCGGTGGCACGCGAACAGGCAAGTTCGGCGGCCTTGATCTCGTGGATCTTGCGCAGTTCGACGGTCTCGTAGATCTGCACCGGATCGAGCGGCAGGCCCGCGCGGGCGAAAAGAGCCAAGGCTTCTACACTGGCCTGCCTGGTGTCGACATAGATGCCGGATTTGGCGCGGCGCTCGACGATGCGCATGGCCTCCAGAATGGCCAGCGCCTCGCGGATCTGGCCGCGGCTGACACCGAAATGCTCCGCCAGCTCGCGCTCCGAGGGCGTGCGGCCGCTCTCCTTGTCCGAATGGGCGAAGAGATAGGCGGCGAGTTCGGCGAGAAGGTTCTTTTCTTTCATCGTCAACCGCGTTGCGCGTGCGCCTCCAGGAACCGCTCCGAAATGGTGAATCCCAGACCCGGCTTTTCAGGGATCGCTATCATACCGTCCCTTGCTTCGACAGTCTCTTCGATAAGATCGTGGATCATGGGGTTGGCGCCGAGCGAATATTCGACGGTAAAACTGGCAGGCGAGGCCGCACAAACATGCAGGCCGGCGAAAAAGCATGGCGCGCCGGCCCACAGATGCGGGGCAAAGCGCAGATTGAAGGCACTGGCGATGGTGCCGATCTTCATCGCCTCGCTGATACCGCCGCAAAAGGCCGGATCCGGCTGGAAGATGTCGGCGGATTTCAGCACCGCGAGATCGCGGAAAGCGTAGCGCGTCGCTTCGCTTTCGCCGGTGGCGATCGGGATCGAGCCCGAGGCGCGCACCTCGGCCATACCAGCCTTGTCGTCGGCGATAACAGGCTCCTCGAACCAGGCGAGGTCGAGATCGCTGGCCAGGCTGATGAAGCGCTTGGCCTCGGCCACCGTATAGGTGCCGTGCGCGTCGACCATCAACTCGACGTCAGGACCGAGCGCCTGCCGTGCGGCGCGGACGCGGGCGGCGGAAATGTGCGGGGCGCCGTCCATGGCGCCGACGCGCATCTTCAGCGCCCTGAAGCCGCCTTTGGCGATGTAGGATTTGAGCTGCTCGCCGATAGCCTCGGCGGCAGCCCAGCCGCCGGAGGCGTAGGCCGGCATGCGGTCGAGCTTGCGGCCGCCGATGAGCCGCCACACCGGCTGTCCCAACGACTTGCCCAGAATATCCCAGAGCGCGATATCGACGGCGCTGATTGCCGCAATGCTCATGCCGCGCCGCGCCAGCTGCGGCATGGCATGGCCGGCGCGCGCGGCACTGTCATGGCGCACGCCGTTGTAGAGCATCTCCCAGATCATGCCGATGTCGGCGGGGTCGCGGCCGATCAGCTGCGGCCCGACCTCGTGATTCAGCATGTAGACCAGCGCACCATAGCTGCCGGCGCTGCCGGCGGCGTTCTTGCCCTCGCCCCAGCCGATCAGCCCGTCGTCAGTCTCAATGCGCAGGATGGCGGCGTCGAACGTCGTCACCTGGCCAAAGTCGCTGCGATGCTGCTTCGCGGCCTCAATCGGCACGCGGACCCACCACGCCTGGACCGTTTTGATGCGCATCCCGATCGGCTACTTGATCAGCGGCAGCAGCGTTTCGGCCGTGATGCGCATCTGGTCGGTGTAGAATTTCTCCGTCAGCACGCTGGAGCCGTGATCCTGGATGAACTTCAGCTGTTCGGGAGAAATGTCGACCGGATTCCGGTCGACCATGTCGGGATAGGGCGCGGCGGGTGTGCGGTCGACGGGCGCGACGAATTCGTTGGTCAGCGCGCCGTCATAGCCGACTTCCTTCAGCGTCTGCACGATCCGTGGCCAATCGATCTGGCCAAGGCCGGCGGCAAAGCGGTTGTTGTCGGCGACGTGGAAGTCGAACAGCCGTTTGCCGACCTGACGGATCGCGTCATGGACGTTAAATTCTTCCATATGGATGTGATAGGCGTCGAGGCAGACGCCGCATTCGGGGCTCACCGCATCGGCCAGGGCCAACGCCTGCGCGCCGCGGTTGAACAAATAGGTCTCGAAGCGGTTGAGCGGCTCGACCGCGATCTTGACGCCGACCTTCTTGGCATGGGTGAAGCATTCGCGGGTGGCGTCGACCACCCACTTCCATTCCTCTTCCTCGGTGCCGTCCGGCACCACTTTGCCGACGGTCGCGGGCACCAGCGTTATGATCTCGCCATCAAGTTCGCTGACCATGGTCAGCACGTCCTTGACGTACTGCACCGAGCGTTCGCGCTGGCCCTGGTCCCTGGCGGCAAGGTTGCGTTCGCCCAGCATCAGCGTCACCGACCCCCAGCAGCGGATGCCGTATTCTTTCAGCAGCGCGCGGGTCTCCTTGGTCTTGTATTGCTCGGGCTCGCCGGAAATCTCGATCGACTCGTAGCCGAATTTCTTGATGCGCTTCAGCGTCACCTCCAACGGTTCCGCGCGCATCCAGTTGTGCGTCGAAAGATGCATGGTCTATCCTTCCCAGAATTCGTCTGTGCCAGTTCGCCTGCGATGCGCCCCACAAGGCGCGTCGCGTGTTTCCTCCCCAAGGCGCTCCAGCGTTTTTGCGCAACTGGTTCGACCAATTGGGCCCTAATGGAGGTCTACAGCAATTTTTGTCGCGCGGCAAGAACCGCCGCCATGCGATATCGGCATCTGTGTACTGTATTGATTATGCTGGTATATATCGCCAAAAATGGAATGCCCTGGCAGCTTTGCGCGTGAGTCAAATGGCTTGACCCATTTCCGGTATTTGGTAATACCAGAATGTCGATACGAGAATGCACATCACAAGAGACCAAAGAGGCTGGCCCTGCTTTCATCAGGCGCTATGCTTGGTCCTTGGAAAAATGAATTGGGAGGATGCCGATGCCGTCGACAATGAAGGGTCCGGGGCTGTTTCTGGCGCAGTTCGCGGGGGATACCGCGCCGTTCAATTCGCTGGCCTCGATCACCAAATGGGCGGCCGGTCTCGGTTACAAGGGCGTGCAGATCCCGACCTGGGATGCACGCCTGTTCGATCTCAAGAAGGCGGCATCTTCCAAGACCTATTGCGACGAGGTGAAAGGCATCTGCGCGGATGCCGGCGTCGAGATCACCGAACTGTCGACGCATCTTCAAGGGCAGCTGGTGGCGGTGCACCCGGCCTATGATGCCCAGTTCGACGGCTTTGCACCGCCTGCGGTGCACAACAACCCCAAGGCCAGGCAGAAATGGGCGGTCGAACAGATGGAGTTCGGCGCCAAGGCCTCGAAGAATCTTGGCCTGAAAACCTCGGTGACGTTTTCCGGCGCTCTGGCCTTCCCGTATCTCTATCCCTGGCCACAGCGGCCGGCCGGGCTGATCGAGGAGGCCTTTGCCGAACTCGGCAAGCGCTGGAAGCCGATCCTGGACGTCTATGACGAGAACGGCGTCGACGTCGGCTATGAGATCCATCCCGGCGAGGACATCTTCGACGGCGCAACCTTCGAGATGTTCCTAGATGCGGTTGGCGGTCACAAGCGCTGCAACATCAACTACGACCCGTCGCATTTCCTTTTGCAGCAGCTCGACTATCTCGAATTCATCGACATCTATCACGAGCGGATAAAGGCCTTCCATGCCAAGGATGCCGAGTTCAATCCGACGGGGCGGCAAGGCGTCTATTCCGGCTATCAGAGCTGGACCAATCGCGCGGGGCGATTCCGTTCGCTTGGCGACGGGCAGGTCGATTTCGGCGGCATCTTCTCCAAGCTTACCCAGTATGGCTACGATTCCTGGGCGGTGCTGGAGTGGGAGTGTTGCCTCAAGCATCCGGAGGACGGCGCGGCCGAAGGCGCGCCCTTCATCCAGCACCACATTATCCGGGTGACGGAAAAGGCCTTTGATGATTTCGCCGGCGGCACCACCGACAAGAAGATGCTGCGCGCCATGATGGGTATTTGACACAAGCAGGAGAAAGACATGGTCGGCGCATCGAAGTCGGAAGCGGGGGGCGGCCCGATCCGCTATGGTATGGTCGGCGGCGGCCAAGGCGCCTTCATCGGCGCGGTGCACCGGATCGCGGCGCGCATGGACAATGACTTCGTGCTGGTGGCCGGCGCCCTGTCGGCCAATCCCGAGCGCGCCAAGGCTTCCGCCGCCGAACTCGGTCTCGACCCGGCGCGCAGCTACGCCTCCTATGCCGAGATGGCCAAGGCCGAGGCCAAGCGCCCGGACGGCATCGAGGCGGTGGCGATCGTCACCCCCAACAATGTGCACGTGCCGGCGGCCAAGGTCTTCCTCGAGGCGGGCATCCACGTCATCTGCGACAAGCCGCTGGCGACGACTTTGGCCGAGGCCAAGAAGCTCGCGGCCGTGGTTGAAAAGACCGGCAAGGTGTTCGTGCTGACGCACAATTACACTGCCTATCCGATGATCCGGCAGGCGCGCGAGATGGTGGCCAAGGGCCAGCTTGGCGACATCCGCATCGTGCAGTCCGAGTACCCGCAGGACTGGCTGACCGAAGATCTTGCCGCCACCGGCCAGAAGCAGGCGGCGTGGCGCTCCGACCCCAAGCAGGCGGGCGCGGGCGGCGCGCTCGGCGACATCGGCACGCACGCCTACAATCTGGCGCGCTTCGTCTCGGGTCTGGAGCTCGATTCCCTGTCGGCCGATCTCGACGCTTTCGTGCCGGGGCGGCTGCTCGACGACAATGTCAATGTCATGCTGCGCTTCAAGCCGGTCGGCAAGGTGCATCCGGCCAAGGGCATGATCTGGGCGAGCCAGGTGGCGCCGGGCCACGAGAACGGGCTGAAGCTGCGCATCTATGGCTCTAAAGGCGGGCTGGAATGGGTGCAGGCCGATCCGAACTATCTCTGGTACACGCCGTTCGGCCAGCCCAAGCAGTTGCTCACCCGCAACGGCGCCGGCGCGCTGCCAGTTGCGGGACGCGTCAGCCGCGTTCCGTCTGGCCATCCGGAAGGCTATCTCGAAGGCTTCGCCAACATCTACCAGGAGGCGGCGCGGGCGATCCGCGCGGCACGCAAGAAGGGCGGCAAGCCGGGCAAGGACGTGGTGTTCCCGACCATCCAGGACGGCGTCGAAGGTATGGCGTTCATCGAGGCCTGCGTTAAGTCATCGAAGAAGAACGGGGCGTGGACGAAACTTTAGGGAGCGCCGGCGCCAAGTCTCTTCTCCCTTCGGGGAGAAGGTGGCCGCGAAGCGGCCGAATGAGGGCGCATGGTGCGAGATGCGAAAGAAACCAGCGCGCGCCGTCAAACGGGGAGGGGCTGTCGATGAAAATCGGCATGTGCATGTTTTTGTGGACGACTTCCGTGTCTAAGAAACACGAGCCGTTGCTGCGCGACATCAAGGCGACCGGCTTCGACGGCGTCGAGATACCGATCTTCTCAGGCACGCCAGAGGACTACAAGAACCTTGGCGATCTGCTCGACCGCATCGGGTTGGAGCGCACGGCTGTTACGGCGATGGGCGACCCGGCGATGAATCTGATTTCGCCGGATGCCGCGACCCGCAAGGCCGGCATCGGCTACATGAAATGGGCGATCGATTGCGCCCAGGCGCTCGGCGCGAGTACGCTGAGCGGGCCGCTGCATTCGACGCTCGGCGCCTTCTCCGGCAGCGGGCCGACCGCTGCCGAGAAGAAGCGCTCGATCGCCTCGCAGCGCGCCATTGGCGATCATGCCGGCAAGCGGAACGTTACCATCGGGTTGGAGGCGCTCAACCGTTTCGAGTGCTATCTGCTGAACACGATGGCCGATCTGTCCGAGCACGTCGATGCCATCGACCGGCCGCACATCAAGGCGATGTACGACACCTTCCACGCCAATATCGAGGAAGCCGACCCGATCGGCGCCTACATGAAGCACCGGCGGAATGTCGTGCACATCCACATTTCGGAGAACGATCGCGGCGTGCCGGGGCGCGGGAACATTCCGTGGAAAGAGACTTTCGCGGCCATCCGCAAGAGCGGCTATGACGACTGGCTGACGATCGAGGCGTTTGGCAGATCGCTGAAGGATCTGGCGGCGGCGACCAAGGTGTGGCGGGATTTTTCCGAGACGCCGGAGGCAGTTTATCGCGAGGGATACAGGCATATCAGGGATGGGTGGAAGCGGGCGGCTTAGCCGCTCACTTCCTCATCCACGGGCGGAGCGGGAGCGCAGCGGACGCGGAGACCCGAGGACCCATGCCGCGACTGTCGCGCGCCGCAGCGGTGCAGGTAGGAGATGCGAATGGACGCCTCTTTTTGCACCGCTGGATTCTAGCGCAGACGTCACCGAATGAAACCTCGGGTCTGCGCCGCGTCGCTTCGCTCCTTGCTCCGCCCGTGGATGAGGAAGCGACGGGCCTTTTCGCAAATCGCCGAGGTATGCGATCTGCCTTAACTCGGCACTTATCGCTCCACCAAATTTTTCGGATGTCTTACCCTACCTCGATCACAGCCTTGATCAACCCCGATTTCTCATGCGCCCAGCGGGCGAGATCATCCGGCGTGCCGGCCAGCGTGGTGCGGTGGGTGACGAGTTTTGCCAGAGGCACGGCGCCGTTGCGGATCGAGGCAGCGACATGGTCGAAATCGACTCTCAGCGCGTTGCGGCTGCCGATCAATGTCATTTCGCGCTTGTGGAATTCCGGATCGGAAAAGACGATGTCGTCCTTGACGACGCTGACCAGCACGAGCGTGCCACCATGCGCGACATGGGCGAAGGCCGACTGCACCGAGGCGGTGTTGCCGGTGGCGTCGAAGACGACGTCGAACCCTTCGCCGCCGGTTGCCTCGCGCACCAGTTCGGCTGCCGCTTTTTGTGAACCGTCGAGCGTGGCGAAGCCGAGTTCGCCTTTTGCAAAATCCAGCCGCTCCGTGCTCATGTCGAGCAGGCTGACATCGAGCCCGGCGATGCGCGCAAACAGCGCTGCGCCAAGGCCGATCGGCCCGGCACCTATGACCAGGGTGCGGGCGCCTGGTTCGGCGCGGGCACGCCGTACGGCATGCGCGCCGATGGCGAGGAATTCCACCGCCGCCGCGTCGGCCAGAGATAGGCCGTTTGACGGATAAAGATTCTGCGCCGGCACCAGGATCTGCTCGGCCATGGCGCCGTCGCGATGCACGCCAAGCACTTCGATCCTGACGCAGCAATTCGGCTTGCCGTGCCGGCAGGCGATGCATTTTCCGCAAGCGAGATAGGGATTGATGATGACGGGCTCGCCCACGGCAAGGTCGACATCTTCGCCGGTCTCGACGACGGTGCCCGACACTTCGTGGCCCATGATGCGGGGATAGGCGAGGAACGGGTGCTTGCCTTCGAAGATGTGGTAGTCGGTGCCGCAGATGCCGACATGGCTGACGGCGACCAGCGCCCAGCCGGCAAGCGGCGCTCCTGGCGCCGGCCGGTCTTCCAGGACAAGCTCGCCGGGCGAGCGGCAGACAACAGCTTTCATTCGGCAATTCCAGTGTTCAAAAAGGCGCCGGTCCGTTGTTAAGCAGGCCGGCGCAGAAGGTCAGGGAGGATTACTTGCCGCGACGGCGCAGGCCGTCGAAATAGACGATGATGATGATCAACGCGCCGGTGATGATGCGCTGCCAGAACGAGTTGACGTTGAGCAGATTGGCGCCGTTGTTGATGGTGGCCAGGATGAAGGCGCCGAGCAGCGGGCCATGCACCGAGCCGACGGCGCCGAACAGCGAAGTGCCGCCGATCACCGATGAGGCGATCGCCTGCAACTCCCAACCTTCCGCCTGGGTCGGGTTGCCGATGCCGATGCGCGCCGCCAGCAGCACGCCGACGAAGGCCGCGCACAGGCCCGACAGCGTATAGGCCATGTAGATGGTGCGCTGGACATTGACGCCCGAGAGGCGCGAGGCCTCGGCATTGGATCCCACAGAGAAGAGATAGCGGCCCCAGCGGCTGTGGTGCAGGAAGATGTAGGCCGGGATGCCGACCAGGATCACCATCCAGAACAGATTGGGGATGCCGACAAAGGAACTGCGCGAGAACGCGGTGAAGCTGTCGCTGTTGATGTTGATCGAGTTGCCGTTGGTCATCAACAGGCCGATGCCGCGCAACGAGGTCAGCGTCGCCAGCGTGATGATGAAGGGCGGCAGGCCCATCTTGACGATGCCGAAGCCATGGAACAGGCCGATGGCAACGCCGACCAGCAGCGTCACCAGAATGGCGACCCAGATCGGGAAGCCGGCATTGATCATCATGGCGACAATGACGGTGGCGAAGCCGACCACGGCGCCGACCGAGAGGTCGATGCCGCCGGTGATGATGACGAAGGTCTGGCCGACCGCCATGATGGCGATCATCGAGCCCTGCCGCAAAAGATTGGCGATGTTGTTGGAGGAGGCGAAGCTCGGCGTCGCCACCGACAGCACGATCCAGAGCAGAACCAGCAACGCCAGAAGCGTCAGCCCGAACAGGACGTTGTAGTTCCGTTTCGGTTTTTCGATCGCTACGGTTTCGATGCTCATGGTTCCTCCCGTTTCTTGTTTTGTCAGCCGATCGCCTGCGTCAGCACGTCTTCGTGGCTAGCGGCGCGAAAGCCATGGCTGGCGACCAGTTTGCCGCGCCGGAACACGTGCAGCGTATCGGCGAGCTCGTAAACCTCGGGCAGATAGGACGAGATCAGGATGATGCCGGCGCCCTTGGACAACAGTTCCCCGAACAGGCGGTAGATCTCGGCCTTGGTGCCGACATCGACGCCGACCGTAGGCTCGTCGAAGATGAACAGCTTAGCGCCGTGCGCCAGCCATTTGCCGATGACGATCTTCTGCTGGTTGCCGCCGGACAGGCTGGAGGCCAGGGCGCCGCGTGTTGGCGTTTTGATGCGGAGGCCGGCGATCTGGCGATCGGCTTCAGCCTTTTCCTTCGTGTTCGAAATCAGCAGGTTGTTGGAGATGCGCTTGTAGATCGGCAGGTTGAGGTTGAGGCCGACCGGCAGGTTCAGGCACAGGCCCTGGTCGCGGCGGCTTTCTGGCGCCAGCGCCATGCCGAGCTTGATCGCGTCGTGCTCGGAATTGATGTGGACCGGCTTGCCTTGCCAAAGGACCTGTCCGGCCGACTTCTTGTGGCGGCCATAGAGCGTGGTGACGAACTCGCTCCGCCCGGCGCCGATCAGGCCATAGAGCCCGACGATCTCGCCGGCGCGCACCGTCATCGAGACGTCTTCGAAACCCTTGCCCGACAGGTTTTTCGCTTCAACGATCACGGCACCGGGGGTGAAATGCTCCTTGTGGTAGACTTGCTCGATCGAGCGGTTGATCATCATCTTGACCAGCTCGGCGTCATTGGTCTCGGCAATGTTACGAGTGCCGACCAGTGTGCCGTCGCGCAGCACCGAGACGCGATCGGCGAGCTCGAACACCTCTTCCATGCGATGGCTGATGTAGATGATGGTGACGCCTTCGCCCTTGAGCCTGCGGATCAGCGTGAACAGCTGGTCGGCTTCCTTGCGGGTGAGATAGGCGGTCGGCTCGTCGAAGATGAGGAATTTGGTGCCGCGCACGGTGGCGCGGGCGGCGGCGATCAGCTGCTGCTGGCCGATGGTGAGGTCACCCAGCATGACATGCGCCGGCAGGTCGAAGCCGAGACCGTCGATGATCTTCTGCGCTTCCTTGACCATGGCGCGCTGCTGCAGGATGCCGAAGCGCGAATTCTCCTCGCCGAGGAACATGTTGGCGGCGACGGTGAGATGGCGACAGAGCACGACCTCCTGATGCACGGCGTTGATGCCCAGCGCCATCGCCTCGTGCGGGGTTGCCAGCGCTGCCGGCTTGCCCTCCCAGATGACATCGCCGGAGGTGCGCGGCATGACGCCGGTCAGAAGCTTGATCAAGGTGGATTTGCCGGCGCCGTTCTCGCCGACGATGGCGTGGATCTCACCTGCCTTGAAGGCAAGGTGAACGGGCTTCAACGCATGCGTGCCGGGATAGCGCTTTTCCAGTCCGTGCAGTTCGAGGATCGTCCTGCCGGGCGCTAGCGTTGGGGCCGGGTGCAGTTCCTGCGCCGTGGGCTTCATGACAATCCTCCCAGGTTGGCCTTACGGTTGGCACGTCGCGATGCAGTCAGCCACATCGCCGAGGTAATTCAAGCCGGTGGATATTCAAGCCGGTATCGAATGTTTCCGAGGCGCGAGGCCCCGGAAACGATTTTTGCCTGACGGGCTCAGAGCTTCGGGTTGAGCAGGGCGTCGATCTTGGGGTCTTTCATGTTTGCCTTGGTCACCAGGTTGGCGCCGGTGTCGACATTGGCCTCGACCTTCTCGCCCTTCGAGGCGGCGAGCGCGGTCTTGATGCCGTCATAGCCCATCCGGTACGGATCCTGGACGACGAGCGCGGAAATGACGCCGTCATTGAGGAACTTGATCAGCTTCTCGTCGCTGTCGAAGCCGACCAGCGCCAGCTTGCCGCCAAGGTTGTTCTCGGCGACAGCCTGACCGACGCCCTGCGCCATGATCAGGTTGGACGCGAAGATGCCCTTGAGGTTCGGGTTGGCGGTGATCAGGTCGGTGGCGATGTTGAGACCGGTCGTTGCCTGGCCGTCGGCATATTTGTCCGCGACGAGCTTGAGCCCCGGATATTTCGCGGCCAGCTGCTCGGTGAAGCCCTGCTTGCGCTGCTCCAGCGAACCGGCGCCCGGCGCGTTGGTGATCAGGGCGACGTCGCCCTCGATCTTGCCGCCATTGGCTTCGCCGATGGCTGCTGCAAGACCGTCAGCGGCGACGCGTCCGCCCTGCACATTGTCGGTGGTCAGGAACGAGGTGAAGGCCTTGGAATCGGCGCCGGAGTCGATGCCGATGACCTTGACCTTGCTGGCTGCTTCATCGATCGGCTTGCCGAGCGCCTTGAATTCGGTCGGCGCGATGACGATCGCGGCCGGGTTGCCGGCGACGGCATTCTCGAGGATCGAAACCTGGCCGTTGACGTCGGTTTCAGCCTGGGCGCCGAGTTCGGGTACGTTGACGCCGAGATCCTTGCCGGCCTTGCGGGCACCGGCCAGGACGATCTGCCAGTAGAAGGATGTGGTGTCCTTGACGATGATCGGAATGGTCACGTCCGCCGCCGAAGCGGGCGCCGTGTGCAGCGTGCCTGCAAGCATCGAGGCGGCAGCAAGTGCCACCAGTGAACGGCGGTTGAGAATGCTGGTCACGAATTTCATTAGGAATCCTCCCTAGATCGCCCGGTGAAGGTTGCGGAAGCTCCATTTGGATAGGCGCGGCCCAAACAGACCTTTATCAATAAAAAACAGTTGCCGCTTTTTGATAGTGCATCGGTCCGGCCGACGCAAGCGGTGTTTCATATCGGCCTGCGCATGGCTTGGCTGAGAAGCCTCCCTGCCGATCCTCAGTGCCACGTCCAGACGCTCCCGATCCTCCTTGATCATCATGGAATATTAATTCCACCGTCGAGTCAATATGGAATATTCATTCCTTCTTGAGAACCGTGATTGTGGCGTTTCGTCAGCCGAGCTCCTGCACGATGGTGTAGGGAGTGTAGCGGGCGAATTCCGCTTGCGGCACCTGGACGTCGAACAGGTCGAGGTTGCGCGTCAGGTTGGCAGGCTTGGCCGTTCCGGTCAGCACGCTGGCCACGACAGGCTCCTGCAGCGGAAACTGCAATGCAGCCGCCGCCAGCGGATATCCGCCCTCATCAGCGATTTTCTCCATCGCGCCGACACGCTCAAGTATGTCCTGCGTCGCCGGCAGATAGTCGAAATGCGCACCGTGCACCGGTCCGGTCGCCAGGATGCCGGAGTTGAAGACGCCGCCGATGATCAGGGAAGTCTGTCGCTCACGGCATAAGGGCAGCAACTCGGCTTCAGCAGAGCGGTCGAGCAGCGAATAGCGGCTGGCCAGCAGGATGCAGTCGAGCGGTGCTTCGCGCAATACGTCGAGGCAGATCTGCACCTCGTTGACGCCGAGCCCATAGGCGGAAATCACACCGGACGTTTTAAGCTCTTCCAGCGCCTTCAAGCCGCCGTCCATCAGCTGGCGAAAGTGCAGCTTCGTCTTCTCGACGCCATGTGTGTAGGTGCCGATGTCGTGCACAAACAGGATGTCTATCCGGTTCAGCCCGAGCCGGGCATAGGAGAACTCGACCGAGCGCATGATGCCGTCATAGGAGTAGTCGTAGTCGAGCGCGAAGGGCAGCGGGTCGACATAGGAATGATCGGGAACCTGGTCTTCCGGCACCGGGCGGAACAGCCGTCCGACCTTGGTCGACAGCACATAGGAATCCCGCGGCTTGTAGCGCAGGAAATCGCCGGTCCGCCGCTCCGACAGGCCGAAGCCATAGAAGGGCGCGGTGTCGAAATAGCGCAGGCCGGCATCCCAGGCTGTCTGCAGCGTCTCCATCGCCGCTTCGCGCGGACAGGCCCGGTAGAGCCCGCCGATCGCCGCTCCGCCGAAGCCTATCTCAGTGACCTCGAGCGGAGTCGTGCCGATGCGGCGTTTGTCCATCCAAAGCCTCCCCTTGTGGGCAGTCGTTGCAGCCCGCTTTTTTCGTCGGTGGTTAGAGCGTCGCGCCGAGGTGCCACGGCACGAACTCGTTGTCGCCGTAGCCGAACGCCTCGCTCTTGGTCTTGCGGCCCGATGCCGTCTCGACGATGAGTTCGAAGAGTTCCCGGCCCATGCCGGCGATGGTCTTCTCACCCGAAGCGATGACACCGCAATTGACGTCCATGTCCTCTTCCATCTGGTGGTACATGGTCGAGTTGGTGGCGACCTTGATCGACGGCGTCGGCCGGCAGCCGAAGCAGGAGCCGCGGCCGGTGGTGAAGACGATGATGTTGGCGCCGCCCGCCACCTGACCGGTCGCCGAGACCGGGTCGTAACCGGGCGTGTCCATGAACACCAGGCCACTGCCGGTGACCTTTTCGGCATAACCGAAGACGCCGTTGAGCGGAGTCTGGCCGCCCTTGGCGACGGCGCCCAGCGACTTTTCCAGAATGGTGGTCAGGCCGCCGCGTTTGTTGCCGGGCGAGGGGTTGTTGTCGATCGAAGCGCCGTGCTTGGCGACGTGGTCTTCCCACCATTTGACGAAACCGTCGAGTTTCTTGGCGATCTCCGGCGTTGCCGCGCGATAGGCGAGCAGATGTTCGGCGCCATAGATCTCCGTCGTCTCCGACAGGATTCCGATGCCGCCGACGCCGGCCAGGATGTCGACCGCTGCTCCCAGCGCGGGATTGGCGGTGATGCCCGACATGCCGTCGGAACCGCCGCATTGCAGGCCAACGACGATCTCCGAGACGGGGATCGGCTCGCGCTGATACTGGCCGACTTCCTCGGCGATTTCGGCGAGCACGCCCATCGCCTTTTCGACCGATTTGCGCGAACCGCCGGCGTCCTGGATGTTGAAATGGCGTTTTCCCGCCGCCGCACCCTTCTGGCCGTAAAGGGTGAGCTGGTTGACCTCGCAGCCGAGGCCGACCATCAGCGCGCCACCGAAATTCGGGTGGCGGGTGTAGCCGGCGAGCGTGCGGTGCAGCACCATCATGCCGTCGCCGGTGCCGCTCATGCCGCAGCCCTGGCCATGGACGATCGGGACGAAGCCGTCGATCCCCGGATATTTCGGCAACAGCACGCGGTTGGCCTCGTCGGCAATGGCGTGGCAGACGGTGGCCGAGCAATTGACGCTGGCGATGATGCCGATGAAGTTGCGCGTGCCGGCACGGCCATCGGCGCGACGATAGCCCATGAATGTCCGGGCGCGGTCAGCTTCGGTGGCGTGCTCGGCCTCGCTCGGCGGCACCACCGGCAGGCGGCCGGATTCAAAAACCAGATTGTGCGAATGGACGTGGTCGCCGGGCGCGATGTCCTGGGTGGCGCGGCCGATGGCCTGGGCATACTTGACCACCGCCTCGCCGGCGGCGATAGGCTTGATCGCCACCTTGTGGCCGGGCTCGATCAAGGCCGTGGCGACGGCGCCGCCGGGCAGAGGGGTGCCGATCTCGATGCGGCCATTGGCGACCGCGACATTGTCGGCGGGGGACAGAAGAATGCTGTTCGAGGCGTTCACGGGCAGTTTCCTGGGTCTGTTCCTGGGGATGCGCGGATTGACACGCGTCTGTTTACATATAATGTCTTTTATCGTGAAAAAACATTTGTGCGTCAATTGTTTTTTCAGGAGGAGACCATGCGTCCGACGGATGCTTGGCTTGTGGGGAGCGGCGTCTGACACGCAGAGCGTTTTGCTTTGCCGGGTCAGCGCCAGGACATATGTGATATCGCGCTTCAAGCCAGCCACAGCAAGCGCCGGCGCGCAACGGGGCAGGGATGTCGAAGAGCAACAACGTCTACAAGGACGCTTACAACAGGGGTCTGCGGCTGCTCGATGAGACGCTGAGCCTGCCGTCGGAGCCGGAACTGGGCACTTTGCTCGGCGTCAGCCGGACCACCGTGCGCACCATTCTGGCGCGCATGGAAGAGACCGGGCTGATCGCGTGGAACAAACGCAGCAAGACAGTGCTCAGGGCGCCGAAGCCGGATGATTTCTTCCCCGAGGAGGAGACAGACACACTGGCCCAGATCATCGAGCGGTCGTTTATGCGCAGGTTGCTGGCCGGCGGTGCAGAGGCCGGCATGCAGATCAACGAGCTCGAACTGGCGCGCGAGATCGGCGTCGGCACCACCAGCGTGCGCGAGTTCCTGATCCGCTTCTCCCGCTTCGGCCTGATCGAGAAGCGGCGCAACAGCCACTGGGTGCTGAAAGGATTTACCCGTGCCTTTGCGCTCGAACTCACTGAAATCCGCGAAATGTTCGAGATACGCTCGGCGGCGGCCTTTGCCGCCTTGCCTGGGGATAGTCCGGTCTGGGCGGATCTCGACCGGCTGGAAGACGAGCACCGGCTTCTGGCCAGCGAAATCGCCATCCGCTTCAACGAATTCTCGGAGCTCGACGAGCGCTTCCACCGGCTGATCCACCGGGCGTCGCACAACCGCTTCATCGTCGATTTCTACGACGTCATCGCCATGATCTTTCACTACCACTACCAGTGGAACAAGGCGCAGGAGCGCGAGCGCAACGAAGTCGCGGTAAGCGAGCATCTCGCCTACATCGCGGCGCTCAAATCGCGCGATCTCGGCAAGGTCGACGCCGCCTGCCGCAAGCATCTGAAGTCCGCACGCCACACGCTGTTGACGTCGATTCCGGAAATCGGCGGCCGCCCGGCTTCCTGAGCGCGACGTCCGAAGGGACGTTATGCGCACAAGATCTTTGCCTATGCATGTCGTTATCCCAAACCGCTGCGCACTTTTGTGCGACATGGATCGAACGCGCCGCGTTGCCGCAGCGATGATTTGGCGATTTTCCGCCGACATGCCGCGTGCTAGATATCCACGCGTTGCTGCGTGAAGAGGCAGGTCTTTGGACTTCCGGCGTAAGAGATGGAGCATGACGGCCGCCTTTGTCGCGGCCTGTGTGCTGCTGCTCCAGTCGACGATCGGCGTGTTTGCCTTCGGCATTGCGCCGGATGCCTCGCAACTCGACGCTTTCGGCAATGTCATCTGCAGCCATGAGGGAGCGGTCAAGCTTCCCGGCGGCGATCCGCACCAGCAGCATATGCCGGCGTGCTGCATGCTCGGCTGCAGCATGGCCTCCGTCGCCTATGCGCCGCCGGCAGGCGTCGGCCTGGCGCCGGTCAGCCAGTCCTTGGAAACAGTCGCTTTTGCCCCGCCGGCAGTCAGGCATCCCGACGTCACGCGCGAGCGCTCTCCGGCCAATCCGCGCGCGCCGCCGCTTGCGGGCTGAAAACCGCCGCTCGCTTTGCGTAACCTGCGCAGGCGATAATCATCCAATGACAAACACGTTCGCAGCCCGACAACGGCGCGACCTCATATTCATGGAGCCTACCCATGTCCCGTTTTCGTCATGCCGGCGCGTTGCGCCGCAGCACCCGTTTATTCAGCACTATCGAGCAGCGTCTCGGCAGCGCCCTGTTCGCCTTTGCACTGTTGTTCGTCGGCTCCCATTCCGTCCTTGCGCATGAATTCAAGGCCGGTGACATCGAGATCGAGCATCCCTGGTCGCGCGCCACGCCGGCCGGCGCCAAGGTTGCCGGCGGCTATTTCACCATCGTCAACAAGGGCAGCGCGCCGGACCGGCTGCTGTCGATTTCCTCCGACATTTCGGGCAAGGCCGAACTGCATGAAATGGGGGTGAAGGATGGCGTCATGGCCATGCGCCCGGTCAGTGGCGCCCTGGACATTCCGGCGGGCGGCAAGATCACGCTGGGTCCTGGCGCCTACCACGTGATGTTCATGGATTTGAAGCAGCCGCCTAAAGAAGGCCAGATGTTTGCCGCCACGCTGACTTTCGAGAAGGCCGGAACCGTGACCGTCGAGTTTGCCGTGCAAGCCATAGGCAGCGCGCCACCCCTCGAAGACAACGACTGACCAATCAATTTGCCACCGATTTTTCGAGAGGGACCATCATGAACAAGTATCTTTTGCCGGCCGCTGCATTCCTTGTCCTGGGGACAAGCGCTGCCTTCGGCCATATCACGCTCGAAACCCAGGAAGCGCCGGTCGGTTCGACCTACAAGGCCGTGCTGCGGGTGCCGCATGGCTGCGACGGCAAGGCGACGATTGCCGTGCGCGTGCAGATCCCGGAAGGGGTGATCGGAGTGAAGCCGATGCCGAAGCCGGGCTGGACGCTGCAGGTCAAGAAAGGCAAGTACGAGAAATCCTACCAGCTCTATGGCGAGGCGGTGACCTCGGGCGTCAAGGAAGTCGACTGGAGCGGCGGCAGCCTGCCGGATGAATTTTATGACGAGTTCGTCTTCCGCGGCACGTTGGCCGCCGATCTGCCGGCCGGGCAAAAACTCTATTTTCCGGTGGTGCAGGAATGCGATGGCGCCACCACGCGTTGGATAGAGATTCCGGCGGCTGGTCAGGATGAGGATGCGCTGGAAGATCCGGCGCCCGGCCTCAACCTGCTGCCCAAGAAATGATGCATTGGCGGCGCGCTGCTTCGAAGCGGCGCGCCGCTGTTTTGGTGGATGGCATGAACGTGGCCTGTTTTCAGCGGATAGAACGGACAGCCGGCAGGTGCTTCGGCCTGCTGGCCGCGATCCTGCTGCTTGCCGTCCTTGCCACGCCAAACCAGGCCTTTGCCCATGCGGCGCTGATCAAGGCCGAGCCTGCCGACGGCGCGGTTCTGGAGCGAGCGCCGACGCAATTTTCGCTGACCTTCAGCGAGCCTGTGTCGCCGCTGGTGCTGACCTTGGTGCGGCCCGACGGTACGCCTGTCGCTTTGACCTCGTTTCGGTTGAGCGACCAAACGGTTGAGATCGACAATCCACAAAAGCTCGGGCCGGGCACCCATGTCTTGAGCTGGCGGGTGATTTCCGCCGATGGCCATCCGGTCGGCGGCTCGGTGCTGTTTTCCGTTGGCGCGCCAAGTGCGGCGCCGGCGGTGGGGGAAGCTGTCGATATAGATTTGCGGTCAGCGATCTGGACCGGCAAGGTTCTTCTCTACATCGGGCTTTTCCTCGGCATTGGCGGCGCCTTCGCGCTGACATGGCTGGCGCAAGGCCAGCGCTCAGGCCAGCGCTTCGTCATTGCCGCCATCCTGTGCGGGCTGGTCGCAGCACCCCTGTCGCTCGGGTTCCAGGGGCTGGACGCGCTGGGCGCGCCACTCGCCCGGCTGGCGCAACCGGTGGTCTGGCGGACGGCGCTTGGCACCAGCTTCGGCTGGACGGTGCTGATTTCGCTGGCGGCGCTCGGGCTTGGCCTGCTGTCGTTGGTCGGATCGCGTGCTGGCGCCAGGCCGTTGGCGCTCGCCGGGCTGGCCGGTGTGGGTGCAGCCCTTGCCGCCAGCGGCCATGCCAGTGCAGCCGAACCGCAATGGCTGACGCGGCCTATGGTGTTCCTGCATGGCGCCGGCATCGCTTTCTGGGCTGGAGCATTGCTGCCGCTCGGCCTGGCGTTGAGCAGCCAATCGGTGGAAACCGGGGCGTTCCTGCGGCGGTTTTCGCGCGCGATCATGCCCGTGGTGGTAGTGCTTGCCGCCGCCGGTGTGGTGCTCGCCATCATCCAGGTGCAGACACCGGCGGCACTGGTCAACACCGCCTATGGCCGGCTGCTGCTGATCAAGCTGGCGCTGCTGGTGTTTCTGTTCACGCTGGCGGCGGTCAATCGATGGCGGCTCACCGCCTTGGCCGAGGCCGGAGCGACGGAAGTGCGGCGACGGCTTAGCCGCTCGATCTCAGTCGAAATGCTGATCGTGCTCCTGATCTTCGGCGTTGCCGCCGGCTGGCGCTTCACGCCGCCGCCACGGGCCCTGGCAATCGCCGCGGCACAACCGACGTCGACCCATATCCACACTATGAAGGCGATGGCCGACATCGACATCACGCCCGGCCATACCGGGGAGGTCACCGCCTCCATCGTCATCATGGATGGCGATTTCGGCCCGCTCGACGCCAAGGAAGTGACGCTGGTGCTGTCCAAGCCCGATTCGGGGATCGAGCCGATCAAGCGTCCGGCGACCAAGCCAGGCGACGGCACCTGGCGGGTCGATAATCTCGTCATTCCGATTCCAGGCCGCTGGACGGCGCGGCTCGATATTCTGGTTTCGGATTTCGAAGTGATAAAGATCGAAGCGCCGATCGATATCCGCGCCGAGTGATATTCAGCCCGCCCGCGAAGGACGCTCAGCCGAGTTCCTGGGCTAACCCGATGAGATGCCCTTCCGGCCCGCGGATGTAGCAGAGCCGATACACGTCCTCGTAACGGACGACTTCACCGACCAGCTGCGCGCCACGCTTGCGGAGCCTTTCAAGCGTGTCGTCGATGTCGTCCACGGTAAACATGACGCGCAGGTAGCCCAAGGCATTGACCGGGGCGTTGCGGTGATCGGCAACGACAGGCGGCGTGAGGAAGCGGGAGAGCTCGAGCCGGCTATGACCGTCCGGTGTGCGCATCATGGCAATCTCGACGTGCTGATCGCCGAGCCCGGTGACACGTCCGGCCCACTCGCCTTCGATCGTCGCCCGCCCTTCCAGTTCGAGGCCGAGCTCGCGAAAGAAAGCAACTGTCTCGTCGAGGTCCTCGACGACGATTCCGACATTGTCCATCCGTTTGACTGCCATATGTCCAACCTATCGCCATATGTTCGATCGGCAAGGCGTCGCCTGGTCACCAACTGACCCTTCCTGACTCGGTCTGACACAACGCAGACGCAACACAATTCGGCGAGGCGGTTGACGTGGCGCGAAAGGCCCGTCAATCATCTCGCCGAAAAGTGGGCATCCCGAAAAACGCGGCCTCAACAAAATCCGAAAGCAGGGAAGAAACGATGGAAAAAGCCGAAATAGGCCTGATCGGCCTTGGCACAATGGGCTCCAACCTCGCGCTCAACATTGCCGAGCACGGGCACCGCATCGCCGTCTTCAACCGCACCAAGGCGCGCACCGATGCCTTCCTCGAAGGCGCCGGTTCGCTCAGGGACATGGTGGTGCCCTGCTACAGCCTGGAGGAACTGGCAGCTGCGATCAAGCCGCCACGCCCGGTCATCATCATGGTGCTGGCCGGCAAGCCGGTCGACGAACAGATCGAAGCGCTGCGCGGCGTGTTGTCTGACAACGATATCGTCATCGATGCCGGCAACGCCAATTTCCGCGATACGATGCGGCGCTTTTCGGAACTGTCGGGCTCAGGTCTCACCTTCATCGGCATGGGCGTATCCGGCGGCGAGGAAGGCGCGCGCCATGGACCGTCGATCATGGTCGGCGGCACCGAAGACTCCTGGAAGCGCGTCGAACGCGTGCTGACCGCGATCTCGGCCAAGTTCAAGGATGAACCGTGTGCTGCCTGGCTCGGCACAGACGGCGCCGGGCATTTCGTGAAAACCATCCACAACGGCATCGAATATGCCGACATGCAGATGATCGCCGAGATCTACGGTATCCTGCGTGACGGTCTCGGCATGGGGCCGAAGGAGATCGGCAAGGTCTTCGAGGGCTGGAACAAGGGCCGGCTCGATTCGTATCTGATCGAGATCACCGCCAAGGTGCTGGCCGCTGACGATGCAAAGACCGGCAAGCCGGTGGTCGACATCATCCTCGACCGTGCCGGCCAGAAGGGCACCGGCAAATGGTCTGTCATCGAGGCGCAGCAGCTCGGCATTCCGGCGACGGCCATCGAGGCGGCGGTGGCGGCCCGCGTGCTGTCCTCGATCAAGGATGAGCGGCAGGCGGCCGAAAAAGCCTATGGCAATATCGGCGTCATCAAGATCTCCGGCGACAAGGCGGCACTTCTGAAAGACCTGGAGCTGGCGCTGCTCGCCGGCAAGATCGCCGCCTATGCACAAGGTTTCGCGGTGATGAGCGCCGCCTCGAAGGAGTTCAACTGGAACTTGCCGATGCCGACCATCGCCAAGATCTGGCGTGCCGGCTGTATCATCCGCTCGCAGATGCTCGACACCATGGCGGAAGCCTTCGGCTCGGGCGGCGCGTCCACCAACCTTTTGATGGCGCCGGCTTTCACCACCATGATGCAGGAGGCGCATCCGTCGCTCCGGCGCATCGTCGCAAGAGCGTCGGAGGCCGGTTCGCCCGTGCCGGCGCTGGCGTCGGCGCTTGCCTATTTCGACAGCTACCGCCAGGGCCGCGGCACCTCGAACCTGATCCAGGCGCAGCGCGATTTCTTCGGCGCGCATGGTTTCGAGCGCATCGGCGAGCAGGGGGCTTTCCATGGCCCATGGGGCAGCGGCGCTGCCGGCTAGGGTCAGGTGAGGCGGCCTCTCAGGTCGTGCCAGTCAGCCCTGATACGCGACGACGTCGCCTGGCTTGACCACAGTCTGCAAAGAGCCAGGTGCCGCGCCGCCTATCCAGCCCAGCACGGCGCGGGCAAGCTCGGTGCCGGCGAGGCGGAAGTCTTCGTTGACGATCAGCAACTCCCGGCGGAACAGATGCAGCAGTTCCGACGATTGCTTGGACACGACATCGACGTCGCGGCCGAGTTTCAGGCCGGCATCCTCGATGCCGGCGACGATGGCCAGCGTTGCTGCGGCGGCGCTGCTGACGAAACCGTCCGGCCTGACGTCGCGGCGCATCAACTGCGCGGTCCGCGTCCTGATCTGATCGATCGACTGGTCGATCGAAACAGCGTTGAACGGCACTTCGCTGGCGTCGACCTCGCTCAGTGCGTCGGCAAAGCCATTGACCGTGTGGTCGTAATAGGTGAGCCCGACCGGCGGCGCTACCAGCGCCAGCCGGCGCCGGCCGACGCTGGCCAGATGGCGCACCGCTTCGGCGGCGAAGGCGTAATTGTCGAAGTCGTGATAGGGGTGGACAAGCCCCATATCGGTGCGGCCATGCGTGGCAAAGGGTATGCCACGCTCCAGCATGTAGCGGGCGCGCGGATCGTTGGGCTGCGTGCGTGAGATGATGACGCCATCGGCCGAGCCGGACTCGACCAGATACTTTACCGGGTCCAGCGGATCCTGCGAGCGCGAGTAGGGCGTGACGATCAGGTGATAGGGCGTGTCGGCAATGACCTCCGAGACGCCGTAGATGATGTCCGAGACAAAGCTCATGATCTCGCGCTCGGTATTGAGCACGAGGCTGATAACATTGGTCTTGCCAGTCCGCAGGCGCACGCCGGCGCGGTTCGGCCGGTAGCCGATCTGCCTGGCGACGAGTTGAACCCGCCGCCTGGTCTCGGCGCCGATCTCGGGTGCATCCTTGAGTGCGCGCGAGACGGTGGTGACGCCGAGCCCGGTCATGAAGGCAAGCGTTTTCAGCGTCGGCCGCTCATGCGCCGACGCCTCGTCGTCCTTCTCCGTCTGGTCCCTGTCCATTCGTCCCGCCCCGTCAGGCGCATAGCAGCCGCCGGACCAGCCGACAATCGCTTCGATGACGATGTGGCACGGTTCTTCGCCGTCAGGCCTCAATATACTGAAACGTTGCAGATTTCCAACATCGCAGCGCGTGGGTCTCTCAAGCCATGGTTTTGGCAGGGTTTTGGCGGCCAGAAACGTTGCGCGAGAATCAGGTTCGAGACGGTTTTCTTGCGCTGCAGCATGATTTTGCAGCGCAGCACCCGGTTTTGCGCGGAGTTTGCCGGTTTGCACGCAACGAATTTGTTCGCGCCTCGAAAAAACATTCGAGCGCGTTTATCTCAGGGGTTGCACGCTCCGCATAATTGCCGTATCGAAAATCTGTAACGTTTCAGATTCTGGGAGGAACCGAAATGCGCTATAGACTTTTGACCGCTGCCCTTGCCGCGACGGCCGCGCTTCAGCTTGCCGGCCCGGCGGCCGCCACCGACCTGGAAGTGACCCATTGGTGGACGTCGGGCGGCGAGGCGGCGGCGGTTGCGGAATTCGCGAAGGCTTTTGACGCGACCGGCAATCACTGGGTCGACGGCGCCATTGCCGGATCCGGCGGCACGGCACGGCCGATCATGATCAGCCGCATCACCGGCGGCGATCCGATGGGCGCCACCCAGTTCAATCACGGCCGGCAGGCCGAAGAACTGGTGCAGGCCGGCCTGATGCGCGACCTCACCGATGTCGCCACCAAGGGCAAGTGGACGGAAATCGTGCGGCCGAAGAGCCTGCTCGACAGTTGCACCATAGACGGCAAGATCTACTGCGTGCCGGTCAATATCCACTCCTGGCAGTGGTTGTGGCTGTCGAACGAAGCCTTCGAGAAGGCCGGCGTGCCGCTGCCGAAGGACTGGAATGAATTCGTGGCGGCAGCGCCCGCCCTGGAAAAGGCGGGCATCATCCCGCTCGCTGTCGGCGGACAGGCCTGGCAATCTTCCGGCGCCTTCGACGTGCTGCTGGCGGCGGTCGGCGGCACCGACGCGTTCCTTAAGGTCTACAAGGACAAGGATGCCAAGTTCGCCGCCGGGCCCGAGATCGCCAAGGTCTTCAAGGCCGCCGACGATGCCCGCAAGATGGCGAAGAACACCAATGTGCAGGACTGGAACCAGGCAACCAATCTCGTCATCACCGGCAAGGCCGGCGGCCAGATCATGGGTGACTGGGCGCAAGGCGAGTTCCAGGTTGCCGGCAAGGTCGCCGGCAAGGACTATGCCTGCCTGCCGGGCCTCGGTCTGAACGAAGTGATCGCCACCGGCGGCGACGCCTTCTATTTCCCGCTGCTCAAGGATGCCGACAAGTCCAAGGCGCAGGAGGTGTTGGCAGAGACGCTGCTCGACCCTAAGACTCAGGTCGCCTTCAATCTCAAGAAGGGCTCGCTGCCGGTGCGCGGTGACGTCGATCTCAATGCGGCGAACGACTGCATGAAGAAGGGTCTGGCGATCCTCGCCAAGGGCGCCGTCATCCCGTGGACTGACCAACTGCTTTCGCAGGACACCCAGAAGCAGAAGGAAGATCTCTTCGCCGAATTCTTCGCCAAGCCGGACCTGACCATCGAAGACGCGCAGAAACGCTTCGCCGACCTCATCGCTTCGGCAGACTGACGTTGGAGGCAATACACCTCGCTCCCGGTCTTGCGAAAGCAGGGCCGGGATAGCACCGCCCTTACCCAGCCGGCTGACGAGATGAGCAAGAGCGAACGCCCCAACCCGCTGTTCCGCAACCTCAATGCGAAGGTCGCCTCGATCCCGATGATCCTCACCGCGTCGGTGGTTTTCGTCGGCGGCACCGTCTGGACGGTGTTCTATTCCTTCACCAATTCGAAGCTGCTGCCACGGCTGAATTTCGCCGGGCTCGATCAGTATTACCGGCTGTGGGCGACGCCGCGCTGGCTGATCTCGATCGAGAACCTTTTGATCTACGGCGCGATCTCGCTGGTGTTCTCACTGGTCATCGGCTTCCTGCTTGCAGCGCTTCTCGACCAGAAGATCCGTTTCGAGGACACGTTCCGCACCATCTTCCTCTATCCGTTCGCGCTTTCCTTCATCGTCACCGGCCTGGTCTGGCAGTGGCTGCTCAATCCGGATTTCGGCATCCAGCATGTGGTGCGGGACCTCGGCTGGACGAGCTTCAACTTCGACCCGCTATACAATTCCAGCATCGTCATCTACGGCATTTCGATTGCGGCGCTGTGGCAAGGCACCGGGCTCATCATGTGCTTGATGCTGGCCGGCCTGCGCGGCATCGACGAGGACATCTGGAAGGCGGCGCGGGTAGACGGGATCCCGATGTGGAAGACCTATCTGTTCATCGTCATCCCGATGATGCGGCCGGTTTTCATCACCACGCTGGTCATCATCGCGTCGGGCATCGTCAAGGTCTACGACCTCGTTGTCGCCCAGACCAGCGGCGGCCCCGGAATCGCCTCCGAAGTGCCGGCCAAATATGTCTATGACTACATGTTCTTCGCACAGAATCTTGGCCAGGGCTTTGCCGCCTCGACCATGATGCTGCTCTCGGTGGTGATCGTCGTCGTGCCGTGGGCCTACCTTGAATTTGGAGGCAGGAAGCGTGGCTGACCCGGCCGTCCCTTTGCCCGCCAGCGCGGGTGCCGCCGAGCGCGAAGCCTCCGGGCCGCGCGGGCCGAAGCCGCGGCATGTCTTCTCGCGCCGCAATATCTTCCTCTATGGCACGCTGATCGTGGTGGCGGTCTACTATCTGCTGCCGCTCTACGTGATGGTCGTAACCTCGCTCAAGGGCATGCCCGAGATACGGATGGGCAATATCTTCTCGCCGCCGCTCGAAATCACGTTCGAACCGTGGGTGAAGGCGTGGGCGACCGCCTGCACCGGCCTCAATTGCGACGGGCTTTCGCGCGGCTTCTGGAATTCGGTGCGCATCACCGTGCCGTCGGTGCTGCTGTCGATCGCGATCGCCTCGGTGAACGGCTATGCGCTCGCCAACTGGCGCTTCAAGGGCGCCGACACATTCTTCGTCATCCTGATCGTCGGCGCCTTCATCCCCTATCAGGTGATGATCTATCCGATCGTCATCATCCTGCGCGAGATCGGCCTCTACGGCAGCCTCAGCGGCCTGGTGATCGTCCATTCCATCTTCGGCATGCCGATCCTCACGCTTTTGTTCCGCAACTATTTTGCCTCGATGCCGGAAGAGCTGTTCAGGGCGGCACGGGTCGACGGCGCCGGCTTCTGGGGCATCTTCCTGCGGATCATGGCGCCGATGTCGCTGCCGATCTTCGTCGTCGCCATCATCCTGCAGGTGACCGGCATCTGGAACGACTTCCTGTTCGGCGTCGTCTACACCCGCCCCGACACCTATCCGATGACGGTGCAGCTCAACAACATCGTCAATTCGGTGCAAGGCGTGAAGGAGTACAACGTCAACATGGCCGCCACCATCCTGACCGGCCTTGTGCCACTCATCGTCTACTTCATTTCCGGCAAGCTTTTCGTGCGCGGCATCGCCGCCGGTGCGGTGAAAGGGTGATGGCGATGACGGCAGCCAACGGCACCAGCGTTTCGATCCAGGACCTGTCCCTGAACTTCGGCTCTGTATCGGTGCTGCAGACCCTCAATCTCGAGGTCGCAGAGGGCGAGTTCATCGTGCTGCTCGGTCCCTCGGGCTGCGGCAAGTCGACCTTGCTCAACTGCATCGCCGGGCTGCTCGATATTTCCGAAGGCCGCATCTTCATCAAGGGCAAGAACGTCACCTGGGAAGAGCCCAAGGATCGCGGCATCGGCATGGTGTTCCAGTCCTATGCGCTTTATCCGCAAATGACGGTGGAGAAGAACCTGTCGTTCGGCCTGCGCGTTGCCGGCGTGCCCAGGGACGAGATCGCCAAGCGCATCGCCCGCGCCGCCGAGATCCTGCAGGTCGAGCCGCTTTTGCAGCGCAAGCCCGCGGCCTTGTCCGGCGGCCAACGCCAGCGCGTGGCGATCGGGCGGGCGCTGGTGCGCGACGTCGACGTCTTCCTGTTCGACGAGCCACTATCCAATCTCGACGCCAAGCTGCGCTCGGAACTGCGCGTCGAAATCAAGCTTCTGCATCGCAAGCTGCAGAACACCATGATCTACGTCACCCACGACCAGATCGAGGCGATGACGCTGGCCGACCGTATCGCGGTCATGCGCGGCGGCGTCATCCAGCAGCTTGACGCGCCGCAGACGATCTATAACCGGCCGGTCAACCGGTTTGTCGCCGGCTTCCTCGGCTCGCCGGCGATGAATTTCCTCGAAGGGGAGCTGGAGGCCAATGCTGCTCCAGTGTTCAGGACCGACGGTGTTTCGGTGCCGCTCGATCGCTATACCTTTGACGGCACGGAGCGCCCGGCCGGCGCTTGCGTGCTGGGCATCCGGCCTGAACATATCGCTTTCGGTGACGCGGCGAAGTCGATGCCGTTTTCCGCCGGCGGTTCGGTCGAGATCGTGGAGCCGATGGGTTCCGACACGCTGGTGTGGACGAAGCTTGCCGGCCGCAACCTCTCCTTCCGCGTCGAGGCGGAACGGACGCTGCGCAGCGGCGATCCGATCCAGTTCGGTTTCGATCCGGCGCGCGCCTCGCTGTTCGACGCTGCGACCGGCAATCGCCTGTGACCCTCTAGAATCATCCGCAAACCATCCTCCCAAGAACGATCCCCCTAAAACGATCTCGCGAAAACGATCCCCCGAAAACATCCCCAAGCCTTAACCACCCAAGAAACGGACAGAGACGATGAACTGGTCATTCCAACTCTACAGCGCCCGCAATTTCCAGCCGTGGGACGGCATCCTGAAAATGCTTGGTAAGCTCGGCTACAAGGAAGTCGAAGGTTTCGGCGGCGTCTATGACGACCCCAAGGCGTTCCGCGCCGAACTCGACAAGAACGGGCTTTCGATGCCGACCGGACATTTCTCGATCGATGCGCTGGAGAATGATTTCGACGGCGTACGCAAAACAGCCGACGCACTCGGCATCACGCTCGTCATCTGTCCCTATCTGCTGGCCGAGCAGCGGCCGGCCGACGCTGCCGGCTGGCGCGGCTTTGGCGAGCGTCTGGCCAAGGTCGGCGAGACCGCAAAAAAAGCCGGCTACGGCTTTGCCTGGCACAACCATGATTTCGAGTTCAAGACACTCGCCGACGGCTCGGTGCCGCAGGATCACATCCTGTCGGCTGCGCCCGACATCGGCTGGGAGATGGACGTCGCCTGGGTAATCCGCGGCGGCGTTGATCCGCTGCCGTGGATCGAAAAGCACGGCAAGCGCATCAGCGCCGTCCATATCAAGGACATGGCCAAGTCAGGCGAAGGCCTTGACGAGGACGGCTGGGCGGATGTCGGCCACGGCACCATCGACTGGGCCGGCCTGATCAAGACACTTCGGGCGAAGAGCGCGGCCAAATATTACGTCATGGAACAGGACAACCCCAACGACATCGAGCGCTTCGCCAGCCGCTCGCTCGCATCCGTCAAGGCTTACTAGGAACAATCATCATGGCAAAGAAACTGGGTATCGGCGTCATCGGCTGCGGCAACATCTCGAAAGCGTATTTCTCGCTGGCGCCTCTGTTTCGCGGCATCGAGATGCGCGCCTGTGCCGACATCAACATGGACGCGGCCAAGGCACGGGCGAAGGAGTTCAAGCTGCGCGCCGAGACCGTCGAAGAACTGCTCAAGGATGACGAGATCGACATCGTCGTCAACCTCACCATCCCGGCGGTGCACTACGGGGTGTCGAAGCAGATCCTCGATGCCGGCAAGCACGTCTATTCGGAAAAGCCGTTCGTGCTGTCGGTCAAGGAAGGCCTCGACCTCAAGAGCCGGGCCGAGAAGAAAGGGCTGCGCATCGGTTCGGCTCCGGACACTTTCCTCGGCGGCGCGCACCAGCTGGTGCGCAACCTCATCGACACCGGCGCGCTCGGCAAGATCACCAGCGGCACCTGTCATGTGATGGGCCACGGCATGGAGCACTGGCACCCCAATCCCGATTTCTTCTTCCAGCCGGGCGCCGGGCCGGTGCTCGACATCGGGCCTTACTATATCACCAACCTGATCCAGCTGATCGGGCCGGTGAAGCAGGTGGCGGCCTTCGCGACGACGCCTGCCAAGGAACGCACGATCTCGTCGAAACCGCGCGCGGGCGAAAAAATCCCGGTCAACACGCCGACGACGATCCACGGCCTGCTGGAGTTCGAGAACGGCGCCGTGGTCACGCTCAACACCAGCTGGGACGTCTGGGCGCATGGTCATGCGCCGATGGAACTCTATGGCGAAACGGGCACGGTGTTTGTGCCGGATCCGAATTTCTTCGGTGGCGACGTGCGCATAACCGAGGCGGCAAAACCGGTGAAGAAACTGCCGAAATGGCAGCATCCGTTCGGCGTGCCCAACGAAATGCACGGCCAGGGCATGATGGCCAACTACCGCACAGCAGGCCTTGCCGACATGGCGCTGGCGATCGCCGAGGGCCGGCCGCATCGTTGCTCGATGGAGCTCGCGCTGCATGCCGTCGATGTCATGACCGGCCTGTTGCGGTCGGGCGAGACCGGCAAGTTCGTCGCCATGCAGACCAGCTGCGAGCGGCCAGCTGCACTCGGCGTCAAGGACGCAAAAGGACTGTTGGCGAAGCAGAAATGAGGTAGAAGGGTGTCGGCGCGCTCGCGCCGACACCCATACAATCCAGGATCTGTACCCATGCGCTGGCAGCCGGCTGAACACCGCTATGAGAAAATGCTTTACAACAGATGTGGGCGATCCGGCCTGAAACTGCCGGCGATCTCGCTCGGCCTGTGGCACAATTTCGGCAACGACACGCCGCACAAGACCAAGCAGGCGATCGCGCGCAAGGCCTTCGATCTCGGCATCACCCATTTCGATCTCGCCAACAATTACGGTCCGCCGCCGGGCTCGGCCGAGATCGCCTTCGGCGAGATATTGCGCACCGACTTCGCCAGCTATCGCGATGAGCTGATCATCTCGACCAAGGCCGGCTATGAGATGTGGGCAGGGCCTTACGGCGAATGGGGCAGCCGCAAATATGTGCTGGCGAGCCTCGACCAGAGCCTGAAGCGGATGGGGCTCGACTATGTCGACATCTTATATTCGCACCGCTTCGATCCGGATACGCCGCTTGAGGAAACGATGGGCGCGCTCGACCATGCGGTGCGTTCCGGCAAGGCGCTCTATGCCGGCATCTCGTCCTACAATTCGCAGCGCACGCGCGAGGCGGCCGACATATTGAAGCAGCTCGGTACGCCCTGCATCATCCATCAGCCGAGCTATTCGATGCTCAACCGCTGGGTCGAAGAGGACGGACTGCTCGATACGCTGGAAGGGCTCGGTGTCGGATCGATCGTGTTCTCGCCGCTGGCGCAAGGCATGCTGACCGACAAATATCTCGGCGGCATTCCCGAGGGTAGCCGCGCCAGCCAAGGCAAGTCGCTGCGGCCCGCCTTCATCAACGAAAAGACCATCGCTAACATCCAGGCGCTGAACGCGATCGCCGGCAAGCGTGGCCAGACGCTGGCGCAGATGGCGCTGGCCTGGGTGCTGCGCAAGGGCCGGGTCACCTCGGCGCTGATCGGCGCCAGCCGGCCCGAACAGGTCGAGGACTGCGTCGGCGCGCTCAAGGTGCTCGAGTTCAGCGATGCCGAGCTCGCCGAAATCGACACTTACGCACGCGAGTCCGACATCAATCTGTGGGCGGCGTCGGCCGAGCGCAAAGGCCCGCCGCGGAAGTAAGCGGAACAGCCGGCACCGGACATGAATCAAAACGGCGGGAAAGATCCCGCCGTTTTGCGTTTATCAAGCTTCGGGCCCGTTCAGGGCTTCTTGGCCGTGCCGAGACCGGCCTTGGGCGCCGCCGCGGCTGCCGGAGCCGGGGTCTTCATCTTGGCTTCGATCCAACCCGTATAGTTGGCCAATCGCGTGTAGATGCCATAGGCATTCTTGTGGCCGCAAGCGGCGGTGCCGTCGGACGGACCTTCGCCCCAGGAGACGACGCCGACCTGGACCGGACCGTTGGCGCCGGTCATGAACAGCGGACCGCCGCTGTCGCCGTTGCAGGCGTCGCGTTCGCCGCTGTCGGTGCCGGCGCAGATCATGTTCTTGGTCAGCGGATCCGACATATCGGCGGCGATCGCATTGGCGGCGGCATCGATGCCCTTTTCCGAATAACGCATCCGATGCGAGAGATCGCCAAGTGCCGCCTTCAGGTCATGCGCATAGATCGACTTGATGCCGCTGTTGCAGGCAGCGCTCGGCTCGAGATCGAGATCGGCCACCATCAGCGCGGTCGGGAAGGTGCCGTCCTGCATCTTGCCCCAGCCGATGACCGTGGTCTTGCCGCTGTCTGGCGTCGGCTCATTGGTGATCTTGATGACCGGCGCATCGGCGGGCTCCGCCAGCCGGAGCAGGCCGAGATCATTGTCCAGCGTCTGTTCGCTGTAGCCCTCGTTGACGATGACCTCGACCACCTTGTAGCGCTTGCCTTCGGTAAGATCGGTGGCGCCGGTCAGCACGGTCACCGTGTCGGGCGAAATCGGCCGGCCCTTGTCGTTGAGGCAGTGCGCCGCCGTCAGCACCCATTGCGGAGCAATCAGGCTGCCGCCGCAGAATTGCGCGTTCGGCTGCGAGGCCGGGCTGGGGTCCAGCCGGGCGCTGGTCAGCAGCGCCACCTGGAACGGATAGGCCCCTTTGTCGGCTTCCTTGCCGCCATAGACGCGGTCGGCCCCGTCGGGATTCTCGGCCTTGGCCTTGTCCCGGGATTCGGCGACGCGCTGCATCGGCGAGACCGCCGCTTCCGGCCTGGCGGCGTCGTCGGCTGCATAGAGCGCGTCGACAGCGGGGAAAGCGGCCGCGATGCCCAGCAGCGATGCAGCGGCAAGCGGCCTGAACCGATGGATAATGTTCACCTTGAAACCCTCCTGAGATGAAAAATGCCGAGCCATGCCGCCATGACGCATAACCAACAGAAGCGATACCGGTACCTCGATCGCCTTCTGCCAGAACGAACGACATCCGCGCGGTCATAAAACCGAAATCCGACTTTTGCTAATCGTGCCCCATCGGGCAGAGCCCACCCAAACCCTATAGCCCCCCACGGGCTACGTGGAAGCGATTTGTCATTGCCAATGTTGGATTATTTTAGGCAGTATATCGACGCGGGTGCGTTTGGCGGAGGGCTTTAACGAGGCCGCCCGGACCGATGATCCGATACGGGCGGGTAACCAAACTAATTTTTTAACTCCACCACGATCTCGACAATATTTCTGTATTTTGCTCCACTCCTTGCTGACTTTTGGGAGAGTCTCACCATGACGAAACTGACAAGCACTATCATTGCGTCCGCACTGCTATCCACCGCACTGTGGGCGATGCCTGCCTTCGCCGCCGATCCCGGCTCAGCGAATGCCGGCAATGGCGAAAGCATGCGCGATCTCGGAACGGGCGACTACCAGCCCGGCCGTGCAAAGCCGATCGCGCCGCCGAAACTGACCGAAGATGAAGCCAGCCGGGCAGCGCCGCTGACCGACGAGGGCACGGCGGTCAAATCCTATGGCATCGTCGGACGTTCCGCCGATGGCAAGGACATCAAGATCGATGCCGGCGAGACGCTGAAGGACCTTGTCATCAAGGAACTGAATGCGCCCGCTAACGCACCAGCGGCCAACAAGACCGGGCTGACGGGCGGCGACGAAGCCGGCCGCCAGGTGTTCGGGGCCGACGACCGCGAGCAGATCAAGAACACCAAGACGTACCCGTTCACCGCGATCGGGTATATCGAAGGCAAAGCCAAGAGCGGTTATGGCAGCTGCTCGGGAACCCTGATCGGTCCGCGCACGGTGCTCACCGCCGCGCATTGCCTCTACAGCAATGAAGACAAGGCTTGGCTCGACGACGTCATCTTCGTGCCGTCGCTCAACGGCAACACCGCCGACGATGCACCGTTTGGCGCTTTCAGCTACGAGAGCGTCTATATCCTGCAGGGCTTCATCGACAATTATCAGGGTTACTACGGCTCGGTCATTCCGTGGGACCTCGGCATCATCACGCTGAAGCAGGATGTCGGCACCAATCTCGGCTGGCTGGGTTATGCCAACTATGAGAACCTCGGCGATTTCACCGCAAACATCGTTGGCTACCCCGGCGACAAGCCGATGGGAACGATGTGGAAGGCGACCTGCGAAGTGAAAGCCGAAAACGTCGGCGCGGAGTATTTCCAGTACGACTGCGACACCTATCCGGGGTCGAGCGGCAGCTCGGTCTACGCCTATGACAATGGCGCCAAGCAGCGCGTCGTCACCGGCGTGAACGTGGCCGAAAGCCCCAACGCCAACACTGCGGTGCGCCTGAACGCTGCCAACGTGGCGTGGATCAACAGCCTGTACAAATAAGGCCCGATCTTTCGCCGGCAAACAGCGGCGAAAACCAGCAATACCAAACCGGCGGCGGGACGTTCCCGCCGCCGGTTTTTTGTATCGAAACACCTCTCTTGCACTGTGTTACAGCGGTGCTTACGCTAGGCGATCCAAGGGGTTGGGTAATAAGATGGCGCGGGCAAGAATGATCTTCGGGGTCAAAGCGATCGCGGCTGCATCCACGCTGGCCGCACTGACATGCTTTTCCGCTATGGCCGATCAAGGCGGTGCCGCACCCGATGGCACCTGGGCCGAGCGGGTGCAAATCCTCTATCAAAGCGAAACACGTTCGGTGCTGCGCAAGAATGTACGGGTCTGGGATTCCCACCCGGAATTGGGTCTTGATTTCACCTGGGAGCCGGCAGCCGGCGTGTCGCCGGACCGCACCGTCGCAGCCGACGGCACCGTCAACGGCAAGGGCAGGCTGGTCTGGCGCGTACGCGGCTCGGCGAGCTACGACCCCAAGACGATCTATTCCAGCTATTTCGGCGAGATCAGGAATGGCCGCCCCGAAGGACAAGGCCGGCTGGAGCTGCGTTCAGGCGAGATTCTCGACGGCCGTTGGGTCGCCGGCCAGCTCGACGGCCATGCGATCCATGTCGATGCCGACGGCAATCGCTATGAAGGGCAATTCAGGGCCGGTGTGCCGAATGGCGAGGGCAGGCTGGAGACGAAGACAGGCAAGATATTCGTCGGCTCTTTTGCCGATGGGCTGAAGGACGGCAAGGGCCGCACCCGGTTGCCCGGCGGCACCGTCTACTGGTCGCAATGGGCGATGGGCAAGGAGATCGGCGGTGCGCGCCCCGATGTGCTGGCCGATGCCAGAGTGGGCGGGTTGCTCAAGGCGCAGACCGGCGGCGGTTCCGCCGACAAGGTCGAGATCGGCATTGCCGTCGACCAGCGCATGACGCAGCAGGCCGACATGCAGTACCAGCATCTCGTGCGCGACGAAGACATCGCGATCTATCCGGTGTCGGACCAGTACAATGATGCCTGGAACGGCACCGCAGAGATTCGTACCGGCAATGTCTATGAAGGCATGGACTGGGAGACGGCGCCGGCCTTCGCCGAAGTCGACCTCAAGACCACCGACCAGTCGAGGGTCAAGATCGACAGCCTGGAAATGAAGGTGGCCGCGAGCGAGGCCTACCGCAAGCCGATGCTGTCGATCAGCGAGCATTATGGCTGCGTCGGCTTCCGCCCCGACTTCTCGATCGTCAACAATGGCTGGGGCGAAGTGAAAGACATGAAGATGTCGATCCAGTTCACCAGGACCGACGAGGAGGACAACGCGACCGGCGAGCCGAGCCGCACGTTCACGAAGGACATCGGCACTTTCGGCGACGGCGTCGACGTCTCGATCAAGAACGTGCTGATTGAAGCCGGCGTCGACACAACCACGCTCGAGACCGAGCGCTTCACTTGCCCGTCAAGGGACAGCCTGGATGTCTGCCGCGCCCAGGTGGCCAACAAGGTCAAATTCGGCGACGTTGCCGATTACATCAGCGGCAGCGTCGAGAAAATGAGCGTGACCGGGATTGGCAAGCTCGATTATTCCTGGGCGGACGATCAGGGCGCTGTCTACCAGCAGAGCGAGCCGTTTCGCGTCATCGTCTCGCTGGTCAGCATCGAGGTCCCAGAATCGCTCGCCGAATGCGGCGATGGCGGCGGCGCGTCGCCCGAAGCGCTGCGCTACCAGAACATCGAATTTCCGATCGGCAAGACCGATTACAGCATCCCCATGCCGGTGCGCGGCAACAAGAATCTCAGCGCCTACACGGCACGGCTGAAAATGTGGTCGTCAATGTCGTCGATCCATCGCTTCAGCATCGCCGCCCATTTCGCCGATGGCAGCACACGCGAGAGCAAGCCGGCCACGTTCTTCTATTTCAGGCCGAAGCAGTCGCTGTTCGAAACCAGCACCAAGCCGGCGGTCTGCTATCTGCCGGAAGATCTGCAAGGCTGTTGAGGTCCTGTCACGTCCTTTCGGGAATCGCGTCATTTCGAGCCCATCTCGAAAAAATTGGGCAGCGGGATCAGCCGGGCAAAGATCGTGCCCTGGCTGAACACCCTGAGTTCCAGCATCGACCCGGACGATCGTTCGGCTTTCTGGTCGAACAGGAAATTGCCGAGCGAATAGATCTCCGCAACATCGCCACCGCCGAGCGGCAGGATCGCCTCGCTCGATACATGTGGATGACCGCCGACGATTGCCGTGACACCGCGCAGCCGCATCTGGTCGGCAAGCATCTCCTCGTGCGGCGACGGCTCCGTCTTGTACTCGCGGCCCCAATGGACGAAGGCAATCACCGGCCGCTCGGCATTGTCGTGCAGCAGCCGGTCGAGCAAAGCAGGCGTCAGAAGGTCGGTGTTCCTGGAGCCGTTGGTATCGATGTCGGTCAGCCCGACCAAGTCGAGATCGGCAAGCGCCAGCGTCTCGCCCTGGCCGAAATGGGCGATGCCGGCCGCATCGAGTGCGGCCAGCGTCTCGGCATAGCCTGACGGGCCGAGGTCGTAGGCGTGATTGTTGGCGAGGCTGACAGCGGCGACATGCAATTTCTTGAGCATGTCGATGGCGAGGTCTGCGGGCATGGCCAGCGTCATGTCGTCGATCGCCTCAGGGACGTTGGGCAGGATCACGCCTTCGAGATTGACGATCAGCGGCCGCGAGCGGGTCAGGGCCAGCACGCTTTCGACGATCTTCTCGGCAACACCGTCGCGGACCAGGATCTTCTTCATGGCGCGGCCGAAATTCACGTCGCCCGCGAAATAGTAGAGCTTGTCGTCGGGACGGGCAGGATTGTTGATGCCGGGGCCGAAGGCGCCGAACAGCGCCACGACATAGCTGGTGGTGCGCTCGACATAGTCGCTTGAATGCGCCTGCGAGTTCTCGTTGGCGACGACCAGCGGCGCAGCACCGAACAGTTCGCGCTGCAGCCTGGTCTGGATATAGAGCGCACCGACCGAATCGGCGTGATCCGGCTGGCGCAGCGCCGTGATGCCGTCGAGCGAACCGGCGGCGAGCATGTTCAGCGTCTGCTGGTCGAAACGCCTGGCTTCGTGCTGCGGCAGATAATGTGAGAAATCGGTGGATTCGACGATCAGCGTGTCCTTGTCGACGATCGCTTTCAGCGCCTGCGCCAGCCGGTCCCAGTCGCCGCGCTTCGCCTTGACCGACATCGCCACCGGCACGATGGTTGCCTCGGGAAAATAATGGTGCAGGAAGGGCAGCATGGCTTGAACGCCGTGCTCCTTGGCGAAGAGGCAGGAGTCCTCGACCATCTCGCTGTTCGCCTGGATAAGGCGCAGGGCTGCCGTGTCGGCCAGGACCGGGCCAAGCACAGTGTCGAAGCCGCGCGTCGTGGTGGCGAAGAGTTTCTGCGTCTTATGGAAATGGTCCGGCGACAGGATGACGATGCGCTTGTAGCGGAAGCCGGACGCGGCGTGGAAACCGAGTGCGACGAGATCTGCGACGAGCAGGTGGTGGGGGACTGTGATGCCGGTGAGGCGTTGGTTGGACGGCTCGATTCTGGCGACGGCGGCGATGGCGTCGGTGAAGAGTGTGGGGTCGGAGTAGAAGGACGGGAAGTTTGTGTCGCCGGGCGGGCAGGTGATGGGGGCGGCAGACGCTTGAAGCACTGAGAGGATAAGCAAGGCGGTGGCAAAGATCAGAATGCTGGTCCGTGCCCAGGCACCCCCCGCTGTCCTGCCGGACATCTCCCCCGCAAGGGGGGAGATTGGATGTCGCCTCGACTTTCGCCAATCACCAACCTTGAAAATAGATCTCCAGCAATGAAGAGACTGATCTCCCCCCTTGCGGGGGAGATGGCCGGCAGGCCAGAGGCGGGTGCCTGGGTGCCGACCTCTCACGGCTCAGCCAGCACAATGTTCTCCACGCCGCCGACATAGTAGAACGGCTTCTGCTTGGACGCGGTCAGCCGCAGCACTTCGCGCGAGATGTAGTCGGCGAGGCCGAACAGCGTCACGCCGCCGTCGGAGGTCTTGGCCCGGCCGCGCAGGCCTTCGAGGATCGAATAGGTGAAGACGCCATGGCCGAGCTCGGGCAGTTCGGCGGCGGTGTTGTTGGCAGCGGTGGCCGAGAAGACGACGATGCGTGCGTCCTGCGCGTCTTTTTCCAGGCGCGGGTTGAAGGCGTTGGCGGCGTGGCAGGTGTCGAGCAGCATGAAGCGCATGCCCTTGGCCCGCTCAACCGATTTCTGGATGTCGCCCCAGTCGACCAGCGAGGAGCGCTTCCAGCGGTCGGCATCCTGTTTGCGGCCGTCCGTGGGGATGAAATAATAATCTTCGTCGATGTTGATGCCGTGACCGGCGACGAAAATGATGGTGGTGTCGTTCTCGCCGGGTCTGTCGAGAAAGTCGGCGAGCTGGTCGTTGATCGTGTCGGAATCCGGTTCCAGGATGGTGTCGGCGCTGGCGACCTTGAACACGTCCTTGCCGGAATCGGGCGCCTCATCCAGCGCTTCGCGGTTGACCAGAACCAGCGTCTCCATCGCCGAAAACAAGGGCGCGGATTTCTGCGAGATCACCTTGAGGAATTCGGTGGCGTCATCGACGGGATAGCGCAGATCGCAGGCGTGGCCGGCGCATGCATCGGTGAGGAAAGGATATTTGTCGACGCCGATCACGGCGACGTAGAGCTTGCCCTTGTTGGCGGGCTTTTCGGTTTTCCTGCCAAGTGCTGTGACACTGCGCTCGGTCAGATAGCCGAACTCGTTGGTGCCGGTGATGCGAATGGTATTTTCGCCATTCTCGACCGGCACTTCGACGATGGTGCTCTTGCCGCCATCGGCCGAGCGCGCCGTGACATTGCCGACATTGCGGCTGTTCGACAGGATCGAAAATCCGGCGACATCGGCGCCGGCTTCCTGCGCGCCCGAAATCTCGACGGCGACATAGCCCTCGCGGACGTTGCTCTGGTCGGCGGCAAGCTTGATGCCGAATTCCGGCGGTTTGCGCTCGAGCAGCTTTTCCAGCTGGCGGTCGACGCCGGGGCGCATTTCCTGAACCGCCTGTTCGGCGCTGCGCAGGATGATGGCCCGGCGCACCATTTCCGGGCTCCAGAGATATTTTTTCAGCTGGCCGGCGCTGATGAAACGCCCTTCGTGGTCGCGACCCTGATTGACGTGCCAGCCTATCAACTTGTCGCCGTCGGCGGAGGAATAATAGTAGCCCTGCGGCATCCAGGCGATCCATTCGGAGCCGGCGAAGAACATCGACACTATCAGTTTGTGTGTCTTCAAATTCCACAGCCGCACGGTCTGGTCGGCGCTGCCGGTGACCAACAGCCCTTCCTTCTCGGCGGCAACCATGGCGTTGATCTCGCCGGTGTGGCCGGTGAATTCACCCGATAGCTCGGCGGTCGCGGTTTTGTATTCCAACAGCGTGCCGTCGCTGCCGCCGGTGATCAGGCCAAGCCCATTGCCGATCAGCGTGTAAGCCGAATGGACGAAGCCATTGGTGGCGGCATTCTCGATGCTGTGCATCACCTTTCCGCCGCTCGCGATTTCGAGCACGGCATTCTCCAGGCCGTCCTTGCCGCCGGGGGCAGCACGGAGCGACCACTCACCCTCTGCGAGTGCCGCGCGGGCATAGGCGCCCTGTTCCGCAAACGCCACCGGGTCCTCGAAGAACCGCTCGGCCGTCGGTAGCGCCAGCACCTTGTCCAGCGTGCCCTGCAGCTCGGGACAGGACACGCGTTCAGGGCAGGGGTTGGTGTTGCCCCAAGCGATGGAGCTGCTCGCCGCATCGATCCCGATCGCCGTCACCGGTTCGCCGACCCCTTGCAGCAGCGCCTTGCGCTCGCCGGTCATGGGGTTCCAGACCTGGATGGCGTTGCGGGTGCCGCCGGCTGTCGCCACCAGCGAGCCGTCGGCATTGCCGGCGCCAGCAAAGACCGTGCCGTCATGGCCGTTATAGTCGAGCAGTTGCTCGCCGCTGTCGGTATTCCAGACCACCGAGCGATGCTTGTCGGCGCAGCGATAGCTGCATGACGCCACAAGCCGCGAACCCGTCGCGAAGCTCAGAGCGCCGATCTGGAAATCCTGCTTCGGCATGGCGCGGACGAATTTGCCCGTGCTGGCCTGCCAGAGCTGGACGTCGCCGTCCTTGCTGCCGGTGGCGAACAGCCTGCCATCCAATGACACGGCGAGTGCGGCGACGCCGACATCGCGCAGCGGTTCGGCCTCGGCGGGCAAAGCGATTTCCTCTGACTTGGCGACGTCCCAGAGCCGGATGCCATTGTCGGTGGTCGTCGCTGCCAGCCGGGTTCCCGCAGCGGCGAAGGCGAGCTTTTCCACACGCCAGGAATCGGCATCGGATTTTTCCGCCAGCGTCCAGCCCGACGCGGATTTGTCGTCCGCCCGCCAGAGGTAGACGAAACCATCGCCACCGCCGGCGGCGAGCGTGTTTCCGTCGGGTGAAAAGGCGACATCATAGATGGCATAGTCGGCGGCCTTGAGCACGGTTTTGATCCTGCCGGTGGCGAAATCGAACAGCCTGATATCGCCATAAGGGGGCTTGTCGCCGATGCCGGCGCCGAAATAACCGCCGGCGGCGATCGTCTTGCCATCCGGCGACACGGCAATCGCAAAGACCTTGCCGTCATTGCCATTGCCAAGATAGCCGCGAATGGTGCGCAGCGTCACCCCGCTCTGCCAGTCCCAGATGCGGATGGTCTTGTCGTCAGATGCGGAGACCAGTTCCTCGCCGTCCGGCGTGAAGGCAAGGTCGGTGACCCTGGCGCTGTGGCCGCCGGTGTTGAGATCGAGGTGGAAATCGAGGTCCTCGGCACCGGCGGTTGACGTTAACGCCAGAAGACCGACCAGGATTAGCCACCGGATAGCACGCAAGGGATGGGAGCTGCCCGGCACCTTGTTGCGCCGCTATTTGGAGTCGGCGGGCGGCGCCGACCCGTGACGCACATAATTCTCGATCGCCTGGGCATAACTGGCGGAACCGGCCTTGCGCTCTTTTTCGATGTAGCCGGCAAAATAGCTCCAGAACGACACCGCATAGTCGCGGAAATAGGCATCGGCGACATCGCGCGAACAGAGCTTGCCCTCAACGCAGATGGAGAGACGATTGAGGAAATAGACGATGCGATCAAAATTGTCGTTGAAATCGGCGATCGGCATGGTGCCGCCGCCGGCAGTCATCGCCTCAATGCCAATGCGTTGCCGGAAGACCCGTTCCTCGGTCGGCGACGGCGTGGCGCTGAGCAGATTGTCGTATTTGGCGTTGAGCGACGAGAGGCGCTCCTTGAGCGCGCGCTGCGCCTGCTGAAAATCCTTGCTTTCCCAAAGCTCGACCAGCGACATCGTCTGCTCGACGCGCTTCTGTTCCTGGTTTGCCAGAAACTGGAAGACCGAGAAGCCCAAGGTGAAGACGATCGCCAGGCGCACGGCGAGACCCGACCAGGCATAGATCAGCATGCGCCAGTCGCGGTCGGTGAACGGGTTGGCTTCCTTCTTGATCTCGTGACTGCTCGGCCACGGAAAGCCTTCGGTGGTTTCGGGCAAGGTCGCCGGCTTCTTGGCCGGTGCCGGCGCCGATGTGGCTGGCGATTTTTGCGTTGCAGTGCCCCCCGGCTTTTTCATCCGCAGCTGTCCAGTCGGATAATGGCGGTGGGATCGAGCACGATGCCGGGTGTCTCCAGCTTCTTTTTCAGGCAATCGAGCTGCGTGCGCGAAATCATGAACTGCACGTCCGGTTCGGCAGCCGCCTTGCTGGGTGACGGCAAGGGCTCGACCACGCCGCGCGAGGCGCAGCTGGAGAGATCGACGACAACGGCCGTGTTGCCGGTCTTGGCGATCTGGTCGTACTGGTCGAGAAAGCAGGTGGCGAGCTCGGAGTTGGTGACGATCTGCTTGGCGCACAGGCCGCAATTCTCGTCCGCCGAGGCGCTGGCAACCAGCAACAGGCTTCCGGCAAGGCCGGCCGTCGCTGCACGCCAGGAGAGCACGGGGATAGTCACTGATGTCCTCATCTGTTGCATTCAGCCGCGGCGCATAGAAGTGTCGCGAGCCGGGAATGTTCATATATCACGCCGGCAAGAGCCGGCGAAGCGATGTCAGGTCAGGCGCGGGGCACCGTCTCCATCGGGAAGATCATCACCGCGCCTTTGGGACCGCTCTTGTCGGCAAGCCGCATCACCGAGCGCGTCGCCGGCGCCATGCCGATGTCGGCCAGCATGTCGGAAAAACCAGGCGTTCCCGATGCGGCACGCGTCACGGCGCGCACGCCTTCCTGGGCAAGAAAGCTCAGATCCTCTTTCTCGCTCTGCGGCGGCGCCTCGGTCAGCACGGCAATCATGCGCTCCATGCCGAAGCTGGTGTCGGTGAAGGCGAGCAGCCCTTCCTTCAGGCCCTGATCGGCCTGCTGGTTGATCGGCGCCAGCCGCTCGGCGACGATATGGGTGATCGAATAGTCGCTGCCGATGTAGAGCACGTTGATGTCGACGAACTCGTCGGACCCGTTCTTGGCCGCAATGTGTACCTGATCGCCCGGCGAAACGCGCGGCACCGTCGAGGATTCGATCGGCTCCAGCACATCGCTGTCCTGGCGCTTGATCAGGAACTGGACGCTGACCTCGTCCGGCCGGTAGTCGGACGCCGCGGCGAGCCGCGACAGGCCGGTGGCGCGGAAGATCGTGGTCAGGTTCTTGGCTGTGTTTTCCGCAAGCTTGTCGCGGCCATCCTGATGGATGACGATGCGCGGCGGCTTGCTGCCGTCCTTCAAGCTGATGTCGCCGGACGCCGGCAGGAACCACAGCGCCGGTTCGTCGCTGGCGTTGGCGGCAGCGCCGTCCATGGATTTTTCGCGCAGCACCGCAAGCCGCAGATCGGCGCTCTTGCCGGGCTCGACCAGCGCGATGTGGAAGCCGGACTTCGGCTTCGCCACCAATTCGTCCAGAACCGAATTGACCAGCTCGGTTTCTTTATCGAGCCCTGCGGTCGGCGCCGGCTTTGCCACCAGCAGCTTGTAGTCGACTGCGAGTTCGGCAACGCGCGCATAGGCGCCGGCGGGCACCGCCGTCGGCGCAAGCGCCGGCTTGCCGTCGAATTCGACCGGTGCGAGCTGGCTTTCGAGGTTTTTTGCCAATTTCACTTCGAGATAGCCGACGGCGTCGGAGAGCTTCGACAGCGCCGAAGGCAAAATGGCGAGCTTGCTGCCGGGGGTCAGACCCTGCAGCAGCCCGGCGCCGATCGCGACATCGCCGTCCTTGACGGCAATCGGCCATTGCATGACGGCGTCGGTCTTGTCGGTGCCGAACACGCGGGCGTCCAGTTCGCCCTCGAACAGGGGCGTCGGCCTTGTGCGGCCGTCGGCCGAATATTGCTGCAGCACGGCCTGGCCGAGCTGGCGATAGGTGACGTTGGGGTTCTCGGCCAATTTCGACAGGATGGTGAAGGTGAACAGGCCGAAGCGCGGCGCGTCGGGCGTGCCCTTGGGCAGCGGCATTTCCGGCGTCGTCTCGACCGTCTGCGCGGCATAGAAGGCGACCAGCTTGCCCCTGGCGATCGGCTCTGCGCCGGTCGGCGTCAGGTTGAAGGCCGGCTTGCGGCCGCCATTCTCGTCGAAACCGCGCGATGCGCTTGCCGAGATGTCGTCATAGGCCTTCACCGCCGCTGCTCTCGCCGCGTTGTCGCCGCCGACGAGGTCGGCGAACTCGACCTTGCGCTCCAGTTCGTCATCGACTTCCGCGGCGCGCGTCGCGGTGCCCGAATGGCAGCAGTCGAACACCACCCAGACAAAGGCGCCCTTGTCGCGGATGGCGTCGAGTGCGGCGCCGACCTCGTTGTCGACCAGCGCGTTCGGCACGCCCTCTTCGCGGTTGATCCATTTGTCGATATCGGACGGCAGGAAAATCTCGTCGAGGCCGTCGGTCTCGTCGCCGGCCTTGGCCTGCGGCTGCTGGGCGCCGTGGCCCGACAGATGCAGATAGACGAAATCGTCGCGTTGCACCTTGCCGGCGAGGTCGGCAAGGGCGGCCTTGATCGCCGCATGCGTCGGCGGGCCGTTGGCGCCTTCGACGTCCTTGGCGAGCAGGATCACGTTCTCGGCCGAGAACTTCACCGGATCGGGCGTGTTCTTCAGGAGATAGTCGCGCACCAGGCCGGCATCGTTCTTCGGCCCGATCAGCCAGTTCTTCTGCGGCAGGTTCGGATAGTCGGTGCAGGCAACCAGCAGCGCGTGATAGGTGCGCGAGGCGGCGAGGGCGCGGAACGAGACCGTACCGGCAGCCACAAGCGCCGACGTGCCGACGAGCAGCGTCCGTCGTGTCAGTTTGATCATAATTGCTTCCCCAAGCCCGACCGAATTTGCAAGTGCGGCACCTTTCGTCGCGAATTTTGTCAGTATTTTGAATGTGGTCGGTGCCGTCAATCGGCGGTGGTGGTCATGGTGTCGATGGCGATAACGGAAACAGTGGCAAAAAGCCCGCTTCATCGCTATCTCAAGGGAATTGAGACCGCCGCATTGATTGCGAGCGGCGCTGGATCAAACAGGATAGAACATGATGTCGTCCGAGAACCGCTTCACACTTTTCGGCATCATGCACTAAACGATCGGAAAACGGGATCATGGCGGCAAGGGATGTGCTGACGAAGAATCAGCTGAGCGTGCTCGAAAAGCTCGAGGCCGCCAGCGGACCGCTCAGCGCCTATACGCTTCTCGACCAGCTGCGCGAGCGCGGTTTCCGCGCGCCGCTACAGGTCTATAGGGCGCTCGACAGCCTGGTGAAGTCAGGCTTCGTGCACCGGTTGGAAAGCCTCAACTCCTTCGTCGCCTGCGCCGAACCGCACGACCATACGCATTCGATGACAGCCTTCGCTATCTGCGACACATGCGGGCAGGTGATGGAGATGTCCGACCATGACGTCGACCATCGGCTGGACGAATGGGTGCGCTCGACCGGGTTTGCCGCCAAGAAGGCGGTGATCGAGTTTCGAGGGACGTGTGCCAAGTGCCTGGCTGAGGCGGCTTAGCTTTTCGACGCTGGCGGGACAGCACCCCCCTCTGTCCTGCCGGACATCTCCCCCGCAAGGGGGGAGATTGGCAGTTCAAGCGCTGCGCCCATTGCAGCAACGTCGGAGATTGGCGAAACCGGAAGTGGCGGCTGATCTCCCCCCTTGCGGGGGAGATGCCCGGCAGGGCAGAGGGGGGTGTGAAGGATCGCGGCGTATCCGGCGCTAATGCGCCTCGTCCCAGTTGTTCGCTGCGCGGGCATCGACATGCAGCGGCACCGACATCGAGATGGCCGGCATCGGCGCGTTCTCCATCACCCTGCGCACCACGGGGATCGTCGCCTCGACTTCCGCTTCAACCGTCTCGAAGATCAATTCGTCATGCACCTGTAAGAGCATGCGGGCGGACAGGCCGGCCTTCTCCAGCGCCTCGTCCATATGCACCATGGCGCGACGGATAATGTCGGCGGCGGTGCCTTGCAGCCTGGCGTTGATCGAGGCGCGCTCGTTGAAGGCGCGGATCGACGGGTTTGACGACCGGATCTCAGGATAGTGGATGCGGCGGCCGAAGATGGTTTCGACGAAGCCATGTTCGCGCGCATAGGCCTTTGTTGCCTCGATATAGTCGCGGATGCCGGGGAAACGCTCGAAGTACTTCTTGATGTAGGCGCCGGCCTCCTCGCGCGGGATCGACAGCTGGTTGGCGAGCCCAAAGGCCGAGATGCCGTAGATGATGCCGAAATTGATCGCCTTGGCGCGGCGGCGCACTTCGGACGGCATGCCTTCGACCGGCACGTTGAACATTTCCGAGGCGGTGATGGCGTGGATGTCGGCGCCATTGGCGAAGGCCTGCTTCAACTGCGGGATCTCGGCGACGTGGGCAAGCACGCGCAGTTCGATCTGGCTGTAGTCGGCCGAGACCAGTTTCTGGCCCTTGTCGGCGATGAAGGCCGTCCTGATCTTGCGTCCCTCCGCGGTGCGCACCGGGATGTTCTGCAGATTGGGATCGGAGGAGGACAGCCGGCCCGTCGTCGTTGCGGCCAGCGCATACGATGTGTGCACGCGCCTGGTGTCGGGATGGATGAAGCCGGGCAGCGCGTCGGTGTAGGTCGATTTCAGCTTGGTCAGCTGGCGCCAGTCGACGATCTTGCGCGGCAGTTCGTGGCCTTCGGCGGCGAGGTCTTCCAGAAGCTGCGCGGAGGTCGACCATTGCCCGGTCTTGGTCTTGGAGCCGCCGGGCAGGCCCATGCGGCCGAACAGGATGTCGCCGAGTTGCTTTGGCGACCCGATGTTGATGCGCTCGCCGACAAGGCCGTAGATCTCCTCCTCCAGCCGTGCAGCGCCTTGCGCCAGCTCGCCGGAGAGCCGCGACAGGATCTGGCGGTCGACCGAGATGCCGCGCTGTTCCATCCGCGCCAGCACCGGCACCAGCGGCCGTTCCAGCCGCTCATAGACCGAAACCAGGCCCTTGGCGGCAAGCCGCGGCTTCAGCACCTGCCATAGCCGCAGCGCTACGTCGGCATGGCCGGCGGCGTAGGCGGTCGCCCGGTCGATGTCGACCTGCTCGAACCCGACCGAGCTTCTGCCGGAACCGGCGAGATCCTTGAGCGGCGTCGTGGCATGGCCGAGCCATTTGTCGGCAAGCGAGGACAAAGTGTGGTGGCCGGTGCCGGCGTCGAGCACATAGGAAATCAACATCGTGTCGTCGAAGGGTGCGATATCGATGCCGTGGCGGCTCATGACGACGATGTCGTATTTGGCGTCCTGGGCGATCTTGAGCACCGATTTGTCTTCCAGCAACGGCTTCAGCAGCGCCAGCGCCTCGCGGACCGGAATCTGGTTCTCCAGCGTGCCGCCGCCGAGCAGGTCGCCAGCGCCGCTCTTGTGGGCGAGCGGCACATAGGCGGCGCGGCCGGGGCCGATCGCCAGGGAGAAACCGATGAGGTCGGCCAGCATCGGATCGGAAGACGTGGTTTCGGTGTCGAAGGCGACGGTTCCGGTCTCCTTGGCTTGGGCCAGCCAGGTCTTGAGCGTTGCCGTGTCGCGGATGGCGACATAGGCGGCAGGATCGATTTTGGCCGCGGCGGCCGTTTCCAGGCGAAGTGCGGCAAGCAGCGAAGGCGCGTCCCCGGCCCTTGCGGTTTCGGATTTGGCTTCATCCTGTGTTGCCGCAGGCACCGGTGTGCCGGAGCCGACATCGGGGCCGTGCGCGGTGTCGGCGCGCTCGACGGTGACGGCGACAGCCTGCACATCGCCGGCTTCGGTGCTGGTCGCCTCGGCCACACGGCGGGTCAGCGAGGTGAATTCCATGGTTTTGAGAAAGCCGATCAGCTTCGGCCCATCCGGCGCATGCAGCACGAAATCGTCGAGCCCGTCGGTCACCGGCACGTCGTTCTTCAGCGTCACCAGCTGGCGCGATATGCGCGCCTTGTCGGCATTGGCGATGATGGATTCGCGCCTCTTGTCCTGCTTGATCTCGCTGGCCCGGGCGAGCAGCCCGTCAAGGTCGCCGAACTGTTCCAGAAGCTGCGCCGCCGTTTTCGGCCCGATGCCGGGTACGCCCGGCACATTGTCGACGGAGTCGCCGGTCAGCGCCTGCAGGTCTATCATCTTTTCCGGCGGCACGCCCCATTTCTCGATGACTTCGGGGATGCCGATCTGGCGGTCCTTCATCGGGTCGTACATGCCGACCGTGGGTCCGACCAGCTGCATCAGATCCTTGTCAGAGGAGATGATAGTGGTGTCGCCGCCGGCCTCGCACGCCAGCCTGGCATAAGTGGCGATGAGGTCGTCGGCCTCGTAGCCTTCGATCTCGATGCAAGGCAGGTTGAAGGCCACGGTTGCCTGGCGGATCAGACCGAATTGCGGGATCAGGTCTTCGGGCGGTGCGTTGCGGTTGGCCTTGTATTCCGGGTAAAGATCATTGCGGAAGGTTTTCGACGAATAATCGAAAATGACCGCTAAATGCGTCGGCACGATGCCTACATCGGTGTTGCGGGCGTCCTGCATCAGCTTCCACAACATGTTGCAGAAGCCGGAGACCGCGCCGACCGGCAGCCCATCGGATTTGCGGGTCAGCGGCGGCAGCGCATGATAGGCGCGAAAGATGTAGCCGGAGCCGTCGATAAGGAAGAGATGGTCGCCTTTTTTCATGCCGGCAGGGATAGCGCGGCAGGACGGCGCGGTCCATGGCAAAGGCGGGCTTCCAACAGGTGTTGCGGCGACATGCTGACAGAGCCTGCCTGCCGATAGGTCCTGCTGCTGTTTGCCTCGGCGCTCACGGCTATGTTACAAAAGTGTAATTTTTGTGCCCTTGAAACGCCACGATCCGAGACACAAATAAAGGTCATCGGCAGTTTTCGCCGAGTCCGGAGCAAGGCCCGTCCCCCGCCTATCCCGGACAATTGCGGCAGCCTATCCCCCCTCTCCGGGCTGCCGCATCGTTTCGAGTAAAAGACCGCCGTGGTTCCCCTCCACCACGGCGGTTCTTTTTTGCCTTCTGACAAGTGTTTACGGTCCGTGGTCCAACGATCGCGGGCTTTTCGTTTTGATGCGCTGCCTTTACGGTTCGGCCACCGAAAAGAAAGGCCCGCAAGACATGTCCACAATCACCCCCGTCCTCGACCGTCTCGACAAAAATCTCGACCAGAGCCTGGAGCGCCTGTTCGGCCTGCTCCGCATCAAGTCGATCTCGACCGATTCCGACTATGCTGCCGACTGCCGCAAGGCCGCCGAATGGCTGGTGGCGGACCTCAAGCTGATCGGCTTCGACGCTTCGATGCGCGACACGCCGGGACACCCGATGGTGGTTGCGCAGCATGAAGGCCCCGCCGGTTCGCCGCATGTGCTGTTTTACGGCCATTACGACGTGCAGCCGGTCGATCCGATCGAGCTTTGGGAGAACGACCCGTTTGCGCCGGCGGTCAAGGAGATCGAGCCCGGTCACAAGGTAATCACCGGCCGTGGCTCGGCCGACGACAAGGGGCAGCTGATGACCTTCGTCGAGGCCTGCCGCGCCTGGAAGCAGGTGCATGGCAATCTGCCCTGCCGCATCACCATCCTGTTCGAGGGCGAGGAGGAGTCCGGTTCGCCGTCGCTCAAGCCGTTCCTCGAGGCCAATGCCGATGAGCTCAAGGCCGATTTCGCTCTGGTCTGCGACACCGGCATGTGGGACCGCGAAACGCCGTCGATCTGCGTTTCGCTGCGCGGAATGGTCGGCGAGGAGGTCACGGTCAAGGCTGCCGATCGCGACCTGCATTCGGGCCTCTATGGCGGCGCCGCCGCCAACCCGATCCGCATCCTGGCGAAAATCCTCGCCGACATCCATGACGAGAACGGCCACATCACCATTCCCGGCTTCTATGACGGGGTCGAGGAAACGCCGTCGCAGATCCTGAAATCATGGGAAACTCTGGGCGAGACCGCCGAAACCTTCCTCGGACCGATCGGCCTCTCGATCCCGTCGGGCGAAAAAGGCCGCTCGGTGATGGAACTGACCTGGGCGCGGCCGACGGCCGAGTTCAACGGCATCATCGGCGGCTATACCGGCAAGGGGTTCAAGACGGTGATCGCGGCGGAAGCGTCGTCCAAAATCTCCTTCCGCCTCGTCCACAAGCAGGACCCCGAGAAGATCCGCGCCGCTTTCCGGAAATTCGTCAAGGCGCGCATTCCCGGGGACTGTTCGGTCGAATTCCACCCGCATGGCGGCGGGCCGGCAATTCAGCTTTCCTACGACTCGCCATTCCTGGCCAAGGCCAAGACTGCGCTGTCGGATGAATGGCCGAAGCCAGCGGTGACGACGGGCAGCGGCGGCTCGATACCGGTGGTCGGCGACTTCCAGACCTATCTCGGCATGGAATCGCTGCTGGTCGGGTTCGGCCTCGACGACGACCGCATCCACTCGCCCAACGAGAAATACGAGCTGACCTCCTTCCACAAGGGCCAGCGCTCCTGGGCGCGCATTCTCGATGCGCTGACGCGCTGAGGAGGCTGGGAAGTTTTCTTGTTGATTTTTCAGCGGATCGCGGCGAGGACGAGTTACGCCGCGATCCGGAGAAAACCATGCCCGACATCCGCTTCCACAAGAACGATCTGCCCGACCTCGCCCACTACAATGTCGACGCGGTGGCCATCGATACCGAGACGCTGGGGTTGAACCCGCACCGCGACCGGCTGTGCGTGGTGCAGATCTCGCCCGGCGATGGCTCGGCCGACGTGATCCAGATCGCGCCCGGCCAGAAGAAAGCGCCGAACCTCGTCAGCCTGCTCCGCAACCGCGGCATATCGAAACTGTTCCACTACGGCCGTTTCGACCTCGCCGTGCTCTACAACGCCTTCGGCGTCATGCCGGAGCCGGTGTTCTGCACCAAGATCGCCTCGCGGCTGACCCGCACCTATACCGACCGGCACGGGCTGAAGGACATCTGCTTCGAACTGCTTGGCGTCGGCCTGTCGAAGGCGCAGCAATCGTCGGACTGGGCGGCCGAGACCCTGTCGCCCGAACAGCTCGAATATGCCGCTTCCGACGTTCTCTATCTGCACCGTCTGCGCGAGGTGCTGGCTGGACGCCTGGCGCGGGACGGGCGCACCAAGGAAGCCGACGCCTGCTTCCGCTTCCTGCCGACGCGTGCCAAGCTCGATTTGATGGGTTGGGACGAAGAGGATATTTTTGCCCACAGCTGATGGCCTTCGGATAACGCTTCCGGCAGCCTTGGAACCAGACGCGCGTCGTGGCGTTTCTGTCGACTCAATGAGGGGGATGACGTGGCAGACCGCAAACCGATAGCGTCCGCCCCGACGGATGGGTCCAAGGTCACTGTTCTGTGGAAGGACGGCGCCGGCGTCGTCAGCGAATCCGTCGGGCAATATCGCGACGGCGCCTGGTGGGTCTACACCGACAGCGATACCCAGAAAAAGGTCGACCCGACCAGCTGGCGGCCAGTCTCCAGCGACGATGACGACGATCAATGAGCGCCGCTGGCGGGTGCAACTGCTTTCGCATAGCCTGAAGTGGTTGATATCGAGGCCGATTCGGGGCCTTCCGCTCCGTAGCCTCTCTTCCTGGAGGAACGCGTCATGGGCATCGAAAGCCTTCTCATCTTCATCATAATCGGCGCCATTGCCGGCTGGCTCGCCGGCCTCATCGTCTCGGGCTTCGGCTTCGGCCTCATCGGCAACATCATCGTCGGCATTATCGGCGCCCTGATCGCCGGCTGGCTATTTCCAAGGCTCGGCTTCGCTATCGGCGGCGGCATTCTGGCTGCCATCATCAACGCCACGATCGGCGCCGTCATCCTGCTGGTGCTGGTCAAGGTTCTGAAGCGAGCTTGACGCTCTAAGTTTCATTCAACGCAATTCCTCAGGAGAAAGCCTGTGCTTTCCTGGAATTGCTGCCAAAGGAGCGCGCCGTGAAACAGAACACTCTCTATCTCCTTGTCGGCGCGCTCGTTGTCGTGGTCATCGCGCTCGGTGCATATGTCTATCACGAACAGACCAAGCCCAAGGGCGTCGAACTGAAGATCGACGACAAGGGCATTTCGATCCAGCAGAATTGAAATATTCGGGGTAGCCAGGGCCTCTGCCTTTTGCGGCAGACAGGCCGCGAGGATGCGCCTTTCGGACCCAGTTGGCGGCAGCGGATTTTAGAAATTCTTAAGGAATTTCAGAAGGGTGCATAAACCCTGCTTTAACGCGCCCTTAAACCGCCGCATCTACCCTCCAACCCGAGCGCCATTGATACCGGGAAGACAGCGCAACGCATGGCGAACCGCAGAGACAGTCGCATCGAACCCAGCTTCGAGGGATCGCCAAAGGCGAAATCCGCGGCCGGTTTTTCGGTGAACGAGGAGGATCGGGTCGTGCCGGCCAATCGCAAATCATCTTCGGCGCGCAAAACCTCCAAGGCAAAATCATCGTCACGCGGCAAGCGAGGCAAAGCCCGGCGCGGCCTTTTCGGCGTGATGGCCCGGATGTTCTACTGGTGCTTCGTGCTCTGCATCTGGGGCGGCATCGCCGTGGCCGGCATCGTCGTCTATTACGGCGCCAAGATGCCGGCGGCGACCACCTGGTCGATCCCCGACCGTGCGCCCAACATCAAGATCGTCTCGGTCGACGGGCAACTGCTTGCCAACCGCGGCATGAGCGGCGGCGAGGCGGTCGGCCTGCACGAAATGTCGCCCTACATTCCGGAAGCCGTCATCGCCATCGAGGACCGCCGCTTCTATTCGCATTTCGGCATCGACCCGATCGGCCTGTCACGCGCCATGGTGACCAATGTTCTGGGCCGGCGTTTCTCGCAGGGCGGCTCGACGCTGACCCAGCAACTGGCCAAGAACCTGTTCCTGAAGCCCGACCGCACGCTGGAGCGCAAGGTGCAGGAAGTGCTGCTGGCGCTGTGGCTGGAGCACAAGCATACCAAGGACCAGATCCTCGAAATGTACCTCAACCGGGTCTATTTCGGCTCCGGCGCCTATGGCGTCGAGGCGGCCTCGCGCCGCTATTTCGGCAAGAGCGCGCGCGATGTCACTCTGTCGGAGGCGGCCCTTCTCGCCGGCCTCTTGAAGGCGCCGTCGCGACTGTCGCCGGCGCGGGATCCGAAGGCGGCGGAGGAGCGTTCGCAGCTGGTGCTCGCCGCCATGCGCGACGAAGGCAAGATCAGCGCTAAGGAACTGGCCTCGGCGATGAGCGCGCCGGCAACGCGCGCGCCATCCTACTGGACCGGTTCGGAAAACTACGTCGCCGACACCATCATGGAAGAGCTGCCCGATTTGATCGGCGACGTGCGCAGCGACATCGTCGTCGACACCACCGTCGACCTCAACCTGCAGAAGCTCGCCGAAGAGTCGATCCGCCGGCTGATCGACGAGAGCGGCAAGAAGCTCAATGTCAGCCAAGGCGCGCTGGTCTCGATCGACAATTCCGGCGCCGTGCGCGCCATGGTCGGCGGCTACGACTATTCGACGAGCCAGTTCGACCGCGCCTCCGAAGCACGCCGTCAACCGGGCTCGGCGTTCAAGCCGTTCGTCTATATGGCCGCGCTGGAAGCTGGTCGCACGCCCGACAGCGTGCGCAACGACGCACCGATCAAGATCGGCAAGTGGACACCGGACAATTACGGCGGCAAGTATTTCGGCAAGGTGACGCTGGCGACCGCGCTGGCGAAATCGCTGAATTCTGTCGCGGCACAGCTGACCATGGAGGTCGGCCCCGACGCGGTGGTCGAGGCGGCGCACCGCATGGGCATCCAGTCCGATCTGATCGCCAACACCTCGATCGCGCTCGGCACTTCGGAAGTGACGCCGCTGGAGCTGACATCGGCCTATGTGCCGTTCGCCAATGGCGGCTACAAGCCTGACATCCATTTCATCCGCCGCATCACCACGACCGAAGGCAAGGTGCTCTATGACGACAATGGCGGCAGCGCGCCGCGCGTCGTCAAGCAGAACATTGTCGGCATGATGAACTCGATGATGACTGGCACGGTCGAGATCGGCACGGCGAAGAAGGCGGCCTTCGCCTGGCCGTCTGCCGGCAAGACCGGAACCAGCCAGAATTCGCGCGACGCCTGGTTCGTCGGTTACACCGCAAACCTCACCACCGGCGTATGGTTCGGCAATGATGACGGCACGCCGATGAAGAAGGTCACCGGTGGCGCGTTGCCGGCACAGGCCTGGCACGAATTCATGGTGGCGGCGCATGAAGGCGTGCCGGTCAGGCCGCTGCCCGGGACCTGGAAATCGACGCCTCCAGATACCATCGTGCCCGACGATATTCCGTCAGTCGATAACAATCAGGCGGCGCCGTTGCCTGCCGTGGCCGTCAGCCGTTCGGAGCCTGCTGCCGCGCCGGCACCTGCTGCTGCACCGGCACAAGCACCGGTCCGCCGTCCGGCCGAAACGGTCGATGCCGACGGTTTCAACATGCCGGGCGACGGCGGCACCACGGCCTCGATCAAGCACCCGGTACCGCCGGGCAGCGTCGGCGGCCCGGCCAAGAAGCGGAAAACCTCAATCCTGGATATTCTCGGCGGCGGCTGAGCGGCTCGTCATTCTGGCTTCAAACCAATGGCGAGCTGGCAATCCGTTCCTCATATGAGAGCTGCGGTGACAATTCGGCCTCTCGCCACCTCCGCGGCATTCGGCTACATCTCCGGCCGGAGTGACAGACATGGCTGAGACCGACACCAGAAAAACCATCGTGCTGACCGGAGCCAGCCGCGGCATCGGACATGCTACGGTCAAGCGCTTTTCGCGTGAGGGTTGGCGCGTCATCACCTGTTCGCGCCAGGCCTTTGCCGAGGATTGTCCGTGGCCGGCCGGTCCGGAAGATCACATCAAGGTCGATCTCGCCGACCAGGAAGATGTCGGCATCGCCGTCTCGGAGATCCGTCACCGGCTCGAGGCGCATGGCGGCCAGTTGCACGCTCTGGTCAACAATGCCGGCATCTCGCCAAAGCTCAAGGACGGCAACAGCCGGATGGATTCGATCGACACGCCGATGCATGTCTGGCGCGATGTGTTCCAGGTGAATTTCTTCGCGCCGATCATGCTGGCGCGTGGCCTCTTCAAGGAGCTTGCTGCAGCGAAAGGCTCGATCGTCAACGTCACCTCGATCGCCGGCACGCGCGTGCATCCTTTCGCCGGCACCGCCTATGCGACCTCGAAGGCGGCGCTCGGCTCGCTGACGCGCGAGATGGCGCATGATTTCGGCCCGCACGGCATCCGCGTCAATGCGATTGCGCCGGGCGAGATCGACACCGCGATCCTGTCGCCGGGCACCGACAAGATCGTGGAGACGATCCCACTCAGGCGCCTTGGCGCCACCTCGGAAGTCGCCGACATCATCTTCTTCCTGTGCTCGCAGCAGGCGTCCTATGTGACGGGCTCGGAAATCCACATCAATGGCGGCCAGCACGTCTGAGCGCTGACAGACTGCTCATTCGGCGATGGTGAGAACAGCCTTGCCGCTGAAGCTGCGCTGCCGCAAGGCGTCCAGGGCCTGGGCGATGTCTGTCCACGGCACGGTCATGGACACGCGGGTTTCCAGCTGGCCGGCCGCGACCAGAGCGAGCAGCGAGGCGATGTCCGCGCCAATGGCTGGACCGGATGTGTAGTAGGCGAAAGTCTGAAGCCCCGCTCCCTCATGGCCCGGAACGAATTGTCTGAAGCCAACCGGCGTGAGTTCGCCGCTGCTCGAACCGAACATGACGATGGTGCCGCGGGGGGCGACGCGTTCGATGGCATGGGCGAGGCTTTGGCCGCCGACCGACTCGGTGATCAGAGAGAATGGCCCTTCGGCCAGTTCGATCGACTCGACGACCTCGTGAGCACCAAGACCGCGGAGATCCTCGGCGTGCCGGGCGGCGGCGATTGCAGTCACCGCGGCGCCTTGCTCGCGGGCGAGCTGGATCTGGAAACGGCCGACCGCACCGCTCGCGCCGGTGATCAGGACCTGCTGTCCCGCGAGGTCGCCGCCATGGCGCAAGACCCTTAGGGCCGTCGTGCCCGCCACGGGAAGCGTGGCGGCGGAAACGAAGCTGACCTCGTCCGGGATGACGGCGAGGCGGTCGGTCGGAACGGCGACCTGTTCGGCCCAGCCGGCCTCGTCGACCAAAGCCACAACCCGGGCGCCGACGGCAGGCCCGGAGCCATCGGCTGCCGCCCGCTTGATCACTCCAACCACGTCCTGGCCAGGTATCCAGCCTTCCGGGCGTATGGTGAGCAGGCGCAATTCACCGCGGTTCAACGAGGTTGCGTGGACGCAGACAAGCGCTTCGTTGGGGAGGGGCCGAGGGTCCTCGACCTCGGCGAGACTGATCCGGGTGATGCTCTCGGGAGAGATGACAAGCGCGCGCATGGGAAGCCTTCCTGCCGGTTTGTGACATGCCAGCCACGAACCAGAGTCTATCGACTCCCCGCATCAAAGAATTTAGCTATCACGGCGAATAGTTGCTAAAAGCCATCAATCATGAGACAGCCGCTCCGCTACCCCTGGGTCAATTTCGATGTCGATGATGTGCAGGCACCTGCGATTGCCGTGCGCGTCGACGTTACCGAAACCAAAGCGGAAGTGGCTGCCCATTGGCATCGGAAGGGCCAGCTCGTCTTCGCGCTCGGCGGTGGCGTCACCTGCCGCGTGCCCAGCGGTCTGTGGATGGTGCCGCCGCATTGCGGTGTGTGGATTCCCGGCAGTATGGAACACAGCAACATCGCGACGGCCAATGCGCGGATCTTCTTCGTCTATATCGAGCCGGGAGCCGCCGATCTGCCGGACCGGTGCTGCACGCTGTCGATCTCGCCATTGTTGCGCGAACTGATCATCGAGCTGGCCGATCGCGTGGAGGAGGATGAGGCGAGGGACGGGCTCTTGACCACGATCCTGCTTTCGGAACTGCCGCGCATGCCGGTCCAGCAGCTGCATCTGCCGATCTCCGCCGAGCCGCGCTTGCGGCGGATCGCCGATGCGTTGGCGCAAGACCCTGCCGACCGCAGCACGCTTGCAGAGTGGGCCAGTCGCGTCGCGCTCTCAGAAAGCAGTCTCGCCCGTCTTGTGGTGAAGCAGACCGGCCTGAGCTTCGGCCGCTGGCGCCAGCAATTGCATCTGATCGTCGCCATAAGGGAGCTGGCCTCGGGTGCGAGTGTCCAGCAGGTTTCGGGCGATCTCGGTTACGGCTCCGTCACCGCCTTCATCACCATGTTCAAGAAGGCGCTTGGCAAGCCGCCGGCAAAGTATCTCGCCAGCGTCGCGCACAATGGCGGCTCCGCCTTCGTTGGATGATCGATGCGCCTGTGGCAAGCCTCAGGCCGGAGAGGGTTCAATGGCTTCGGGGCGCGGCATTGGCTTTGGCCCCAGCACTTCTTCGACAATGCCGCGGGCGATTTCGCGTTCACCCATGATGACGGTGTCGGCGCCGAGCCCCTTCAGGTGCTCGACCTCGGCATCGGAATGGGCTCGCGCGATGACGTTGATGCCGGGGTTGGCGGCGCGTGCCCTGAGTACGATCTGCCCGGCCTCGAAGGCGTTGGGTATGGCAAGGATCAATCGCCTGGCGCCCTGCGGATTCGCGGCGGCGAATACACCTGCATTGGCCGCGTTGCCGGAGACGATTTCGGCGCCGTCGTCTCTGAGCCTCGCCAGCGTCTTGTCGGCGTCCTCGATGACCAGGAAGGGCAGCGATGCCTGTTTCAGCGCCGCACCGACCAGGCTGCCGACGCGGCCGTAGCCGATCAGGATGGTGTGGCCCGAAAGCGTTGTGCGTGGCGGTGGGCCATTCTCTTTTGCCGCGGCGGCCACCGAGGCCACTTGTCCGGGCTGCGTCGCCGGGCCGACCGGCTTGGCCTCTTCCGGTGGTGCTGCCTTGGCGGCGCGCGCGTCCAGCCACGGCTTCATCCAGTCGAGGGCAAGGAACATCAGCGGATTGACCAGGATCGACAGGATGGCGCCTGCCAGGATCAGGTCGCGTCCCTGTTCGGGCAACAGTTTCAGCCCGACGCCGAGCTCGGCCAGGATGAAGGAGAATTCGCCGATCTGCGCGAGGCTGGCCGAGATCATCAAGGCGGTTCCCAGCGGATAGCGGAAGGCGATGACGATGACGAAGGCGGCCAGCGACTTGCCGATGACGATGATGGCCAGCGTCGCCAGGATCGGCCAGCCATTGCTCATCAGGCTGAACGGATCGAACAGCATGCCGACCGAGACGAAGAACAGCACCGAGAAGGCGTCGCGCAGCGGCAGTGATTCCTCCGCCGCGCGGTGGCTGAGCTCGGATTCGCTCATGATCATGCCGGCGAAGAAGGCACCGAGCGCCAGCGAGACGCCGAACAGTTTGGCGGCGCCGAAGGCGACGCCGAGCGCGATCGCCAGCACCGCCAGCCGGAACAGTTCGCGCGAGCCGGTATGGGCGACGTAATGCAGGATCCACGGAATGACGCGGCGGCCAACCACCAGCATGACGATGACGAAGGCGACGACCTTGGCCAGCGTGAGGCCGACGACGCCCCAGATGCCGAAGCTGGCCGGCAGCGACAAAAGGCTCGCATGGTCATCGACCTGCGGCTGGCCGCCGAGCACGCCGGCCAACGCCGGCAAAAGCACCAGCGCCAGCACCATGGCGAGGTCCTCGACGATCAGCCAGCCGACGGCGATGCGGCCGCGCTCGGTCTCGATCAGCCGTCGCTCCTGCAACGCGCGCAACAGCACCACTGTGGACGCGACGGAAAGCGCCAGGCCGAAGACGAGGCCTGCGCCCATCGACCAGCCGAGCATCCAGGCAAGGCCGGCGCCCAGCGCGGTGGCAAAGCCGATCTGGACGATGGCGCCGGGTACGGCGATGGCGCGGACGGAGAGAAGATCCTTCAGCGAGAAATGCAGGCCGACGCCGAACATAAGCAGGATGACGCCGATTTCGGCCAGCTCATTGGCAAGACCGGCATCGGCGACGAAACCCGGCGTGTTCGGTCCAACCAGCACGCCGGCGACGAGATAGCCGACCAGCGGCGGGATGCGAAAACGGTTGGCGAGCGCCCCGAAGATGAATGCCAGCCCCAGACCGGCGACGATGGTGGCGATAAGGGGCGTGTCATGCGGCATTGTCTATGGAGCGCCTTTCGGGAAATGTCGGGTGTGCGCCGCCCGCAGCCGCCGCCTTTGCAATATGGTGGAGGGGGTGCGGGCGACGCAACCCGCGAGACGTAAATTGGTGGCCAGAGGCGCCGAAAAACGAAAGGCGCGCGCAGCGAAAACGCTGCGCGCGCGAATGATCTATGAGATAGCGTCAGGCTGCCTGCTGCAGCATGGCCTCGATGTCGATCAGCGGGCGGTTGGTCAGTGTCTTTGGGATCTCCGCCTGCACCTTGTCGGTGACTTCCTTGTGCAATTTCTTGCGCATGGTGCCGAGCACCAGCGGCGGCGCGACCAGCACGATGTCGTCGAAGATGCCGTGATGGGCGAGCTTGTAGAGCCGGTCCGCGATCTCTTCGGCAAAGCGTTCCTTGCCCTGCCGGTGCCAGTCGGTTTCCTCAACCGCGCTGCGATGCACGGAGGGGCCGTCATTGTAGCGGCCGGGACTGTCGCTGCCTTGTTCGCGCGTTGCCGGATTGTCCTGTTTCATCTCCTGGAAGAGCTGCAGGTTCGGATAGAGATTGTCGCCCTCGTTCTTCAGGAACAGCGCTTTCTCGCCATCGGCCACCATGACCAGAAGGCCATGTTTCAGGTTGATCTTGCTCATTTGCGGGCTCCTGTTTGAAGGTTCAAATCCAGCCGACGATTGTCTGTTACGGCAGGGGCAGAACGCGTGGCGAAGCGGGAACGTTCCACTTCGTTCGCCGAGATCGCACGCAGCCATATCGAGCCCGATCTATCGTCTATCGGAGCAATGTCCGAGGTGACGGCTTTAATCTACTAGATTGGTAGAATTTAGAAAAAATAATTTTGCAGCTTGGCCGGCTGCCGGATAAAAGAGCCGCAGAACAAAGCCTGCGGCAGCAGCTTGAATCCGCCTGATATGCGGATGTGGAATATTTTTCTCTTGGCCGTTTGGCTTGCGGAAAACCGATTGCCTCCCGTCAGGGGATGCGCGAGTGGGTTCCTTCAGCTTTTTCGCGTCCGCGCCTAAAACTGCCGAATTGTTCCGGAATCTGTTCGTCATGCCGCACGCCAATCCCAAGCTCACCGCGTTCCCGGTCTTCATGCGGGTCGAAGGCGAAGCCGTGGCCATCGTCGGCGGCGGAGGCGAAGCGTTGGCCAAGGCGCGGCTGCTTGATCAGTCAAGCGCTGTGCTTCGCATCATTGCCGATGTTGCCGACGCCGAATTGCTGAGCTTCATCGCCACGACCGGCGCCATCCGTATCGACGCCCCCTACGACGCCGCGCATCTCGAAGGCGCGGTCCTGGTGTTTGCCGCCAGCGGCGACGAGACGCTCGACCGCCGCGTCGCCCACGATGCGCGCCGCCTTGGCATTCCGGTCAATGCCGTCGACCGGCCGGAGCTATGCGATTTCTTCACCCCGGCGCTGGTCAACCGCGCCCCGGTCGCCATCGCCATCGGCACGGAAGGCGCGGGTCCGGTGCTGGCGCAGATGCTGCGCAGCCGCATCGACCGCATGCTGTCGCCGTCGCTCGGGCCGCTGGCAGCGCTTGCCGCCTCGTTCCGGGGTGCCGCCGAAAAGCTGCTGCCGAAAGGCAACGCCCGCCGCCAGTTCTGGAGCAGTTTTTTCCAGGGTGCACCGGCGCGCGCCGTCGAAGCCGGCGAGCTTTCGCAGGCGCATGACGCCGCCGCCGATCTGTTGCTGTCGAAGGCTCCGGCTTCGGGCCATATCGCGTTGGTTGGCGCCGGGCCAGGTGCTGAGGATCTTCTGACGCTGCGCGCGCATCGGCTTTTGATGGAAGCCGACGTCATCGTCTATGACGCGCTGGTGCCGGAGGCGATCGTCGCCATGGGCCGCCGCGACGCCGAGCGGCTGCCGGTCGGAAAACGCAAGGGATGCCACACCAAGAGCCAGGCCGAGATCAATGCGCTGCTGGTCGATCTCGGCAGGCAGGGCAAGCGCGTCGTGCGGCTGAAGTCGGGCGACCCGCTGGTGTTCGGCCGCGCCGGCGAGGAGATGGCCGCACTGCGCGATGCCGGCATCGCCTATGATGTAGTTCCCGGGGTCACCGCCGCCTTTGCCGCCGCCGCCGATTTCGAGCTGCCGCTGACGCTGCGCGGCGTCTCCTCGTCGATGGTGTTCACCACCGGCCATGATCTGAAGGGCAATTCGCTGCCGGATTGGGCCAAGCTCGCCATTTCCGGCGCCACCGTCGCCGTCTATATGGGCCGCTCGGTCGCCGCCGAAGTCGCCGGACGGCTGATCGAGGCCGGCCTGTCGCCGGACACGGCGGTTGCCGTGGTCGAGAATGCCAGCTTGCAGAACCGCCGCCGTTTCCACGGCACGCTGGCCGATTTGCCGTCGCTGGAAGAGCGCGCCGACCTGGCCGGTCCTGTGATGACCATCATCGGCGACGCGGTTGCCGGCGCCAACTTTGAACGTTCCGAGCCGCTTGCGGCACATAACTATGAGGGCGCCGCCAACGCGGCCGACGCAGAGGTCGAGCCATGAAGATACTGACCGCAAACCGCCTCTCCGACGGCATCGCCGTCTGGTACGCCGATGGCGGTTGGGCCGAGACGGTCGACCATGCCGACCTTGCCCATGACCAAGCGGCAGAGGACAGGCTGGAAGCAATCGGCGCCAAGGCCAACGCCAACAATCAGGTTGTCGACGTCAATCTGATCGACGCTGAAGTCGTCAATGGCATCGTCGTGCCGGTACGCTTGCGCGAAAAGATCCGCGCCGCCGGCCCGACCATCCGGGAAGATCTGGGCAAGCAGGCTGCGCGGGCAGCTTAACAAAATACGGGCGGACGCGCCCTGAAAGACGAAACATGTACCGCTACGATGAGTTCGACCACGATTTTGTCCAGGCCCGCGTCGCCGAGTTCAGCGACCAGGTCGAACGCCGGCTGTCCGGCGAGATCACCGAGGATCAGTTCCGGCCGCTGCGGCTGATGAACGGCGTCTACCTGCAGCTGCACGCCTACATGCTGCGCATCGCGGTGCCCTATGGCACGCTGAACAGCGCCCAGTTGCGCATGCTCGGCCACATCGCGCGCAAATACGACAAGGGCTACGGCCATTTCACCACGCGCCAGAACATCCAGTTCAACTGGCCGGCGCTGTCCGACATTCCGGCGATCCTGGCCGATCTCGCCAGCGTCGAGATGCATGCCATCCAGACCAGCGGCAATTGCATCCGCAACGTCACCGCCGATCATTTTGCCGGCGCCGCCGCCGACGAGGTCGCTGATCCGCGCCCCTATGCCGAGATCCTGCGGCAATGGTCGTCTGTGCATCCGGAATTCTCGTTCCTGCCGCGCAAGTTCAAGATCGCGGTGACCGGGGCCGAGCGCGACCGCGCCGCCATCCAGACGCATGATATCGGTCTGCATCTGAAGAAGGACGCCACCGGCGAGCTCGGCTTTGCCGTCTATGTCGGTGGCGGCCAGGGCCGCACGCCGATGGTGGCGCGCAAGATCCGCGACTTCCTGCCGGAAGCCGACCTGCTGTCCTACTGCACGGCGATCCTGCGCGTGTACAACCTCTATGGCCGCCGCGACAACAAGTACAAGGCGCGCATCAAGATCCTCGTCCACGAGACCGGCGTCGAGGAAATCACCCGCCAGGTCGAGGCCGAATGGCAGGAGCTGAAGGACGCCGAGCTGAAGCTGCCGGAAGCCGACATCCGTGCCATCGACGCCTATTTCGCGCCGCCGGCACTGACCGCCCGGCCGGAAGGCGACGCGGCGATCAAGCTGGCGCGGCTCGATTCCAAAAGCTTCTCGGATTGGCTCGACCAGAATGTCGTGACGCATCGCCATCCCGACTATGCCGCGGTGACGATCTCGCTGAAAGGCATCGGCGAGGTGCCGGGCGATGCCACCGACAGCCAGATGGAAGCGGTCGCCGACATCGCCGAGAAATACGCGTTCGACGAACTGCGCGTCAGCCATGAGCAGAACCTGATCCTGCCGCATTTGGCGCGCGCCGATCTCAAGGCTGTCTATGATGCGCTGGTCGATATTGGTCTGGCGACGGCCAATTCCAACCTGATCAGCGATATTATCGCGTGCCCTGGCCTCGACTATTGCGCGCTGGCGACGGCGCGCTCGATCCCGATCGCGCAGGAGATTTCGCTTCGCTTCGCCTCGCTCGAGCGGCAGCGTGAGATCGGCGAATTGAAGCTCAAGATTTCCGGCTGCATCAATGCCTGCGGCCACCACCATGTCGGCCATATCGGTATCCTCGGCGTCGAGAAGAAGGGCTCCGAGCTCTACCAGGTGACGCTTGGCGGATCGGCCGACGAGAACACCTCGGTTGGCGAAATCATCGGCCGCGGCTTCTCTTCGGAAGAGATCACCGACGCCATCGAGCAGATCGTCGACACCTATCTCGGCCTTCGGCTCGGTCCCAGTGAACGTTTTATCGACGCCTACCGCCGTGTCGGTCCCGCGCCGTTCAAGGAGGCGCTCTATGCTGGCGAAACCAAGGCCGCTTGACCGCATCGTCGACGTCGACGACAGCATCGCCGCCAAAGCGGCGGGCTTCGACGCGCTGTATGGACATCTGAGCCCGCTCGACATCATCGAACGCGCGGCGAGCGAATTGTTTCATGACGAGATCGCCGCCGTGTCGTCCTTCGGCGCGGATTCCGCCGTCCTGCTGCATATGATCGCCAAGGTCGACCGCACGCTGCCGGTCATCTTCCTGGACACCGGCAAGCATTTCGAAGAGACGCTGGGCTATCGCGATGCGCTGGTCGCCGATTTCGGGCTGACCAACATCAGGGTGATCAAGCCCGAAGACGCGGCGCTCGAGCGGGTCGATCCGACCGGCAATCTGCACCAGAGCAATACCGATGCCTGCTGCGACGTGCGCAAGGTCGAGCCGCTGGCGCGCGGCGTCGCCCCCTTCCGCGCCTGGCTGACCGGCCGGAAGCGCTTCCAGGCGGCGACGCGAGCCGCGCTGCCGGTGTTCGAGGCGGTCGGCCCGCGCGTACGCGTCAATCCGCTGGCGCACTGGACGACATCCGACCAGGCCGACTACATGCGCGCGCATGCGCTGCGCGAAAATCCGCTGGTTGCGTACGGCTATCTGTCGATCGGCTGCTTCCCGTGCACGCAGCCGGTGCAGCCGGGAGAGGATGCGCGCAGCGGCCGCTGGGCCGGTCATGCCAAAACCGAGTGCGGCATCCATCTGTCGGGACTGGAAGTGTCGCTGACCGACGCATCCCTTTAAGCTATGGTGATATTCAGGTGAGGCTGGCCTGCAACGGCGGCTTCCGCTCGGAGGCCGCCGGTTTCGTGTGGACCGGCTTTCGCGGACTTTCGATTTTTAGGGCTTTAGGAATTTTCTATGACTGAACAGACCACAGCGGAGACCCGCCTCTGGACCCGGACGGGTTTTCGCGAAGACGAGTGGACACATGCCGAAAGTGCGGATGCACTGGCGGGCAATGGCCGCTTCATCCTGCCGTTGCAGGCATTTCTCGGCCTCGATGCCGAGGTGCGGCGCTCGGCCAAGGAGCGGCTGGGCGTCGCATTGCTGCCGGGCGACCAGCTGGAAAAGATCGTGGATCTGCTCGACCAGCTGTCGCTGGTGGCGCTGGCCTTTCCGGCCTTCAGCGACGGCCGCTCGTTTTCCAAGGGCGAATTGCTGCGCAGCCGCTACGATTTCGAGGGCGCGGTCCGCGCCACGGGCCAGGTGCTCGTCGACCAGCTGCCGCATATGCTGCGCCTCGGCTTCGACGAGTTCGAGATCTCCAACCCGGTTCTGCTGAAGCGCCTCGAAGAAGGCCGCACAGGCGGGCTGGGCCTTTACTATCAGCCGACCGAAGCGTCGGAGCCGAAGGGGCCGAAATACTCCTGGCGGCGCGTTCGCAACAGCTGACGCGACGGTAATTCCGCCTGTCTTTACAGACTGTGATCGGGCCTTCTCCTGGCTGTCCGGACGGAAATATCCGCCGGGCGCGAGGGAGGAATCGGCGCTCATCGGCGGCAACACCAATGCACCGTCCATCATGATCGCCGAAAAGGCGCCTGACATGATCAGGGCTGCAAGGTCTGGATGCGCGAGGAGCGCAAGGCTGCCTGAGCCGGTTTTTGGGAGATGCCGCCGCGCCTTCGGTGCGGCGGTTTTTTTCTTTGTCTTACGGAATTCCCAAGCGAAAGCCCGGAAAACCGCCTCACACTTTGCTGGAATTGCTTTTAGGCCAAGGCCCGCGCTTCGCGAAACGAGACCAGCTTGCGGCGGTTCTCGTCCCACAACGCAAGCTTGACGCAGCGCAGGCTGTCGAGGAGCGTGACGCGGCCGATGCCGCGCAGTTCGGGATAGTCGCGCAGCACTTCCTGCAGCCGGTAGCCCGGCACCTTGGCCGAGAGATGGTGCACGTGATGGACGCCGATATTGCCGGTGAACCAGTTCAGCACCGGCGGCAAATCATAATAGGACGAGCCGTGCAGGGCGGCACGCTGGAATTCCCACTCTTCGTCCTTCGCCCATTCCGTCTCCTCGAACTGGTGCTGGACGTAGAACAGCCAGATTCCGGCCGATCCGGCCAGGATCACGATCGGCAAATGGACGATCAGGAAAGCGCCGGGGCCGACCAGCCAGATAAGCAGCGCTGCCGCGACCGCGATGCCGAGATTGGTGGTCATCGACGACACCCAGGGCGTCAGGCCGCCGCGCATCATGCCGACCGGCAGCCTCTGCTCGAAGATGAACAGCCAGATCGGGCCAAGGCCGAACATCACCAGGGGATGGCGGTAGAGACGATAGGCAAGGCGTCCCCGCCAAGACAGCTGCCGGTATTCAGCAACCGTCAACGTCCTGATATCGCCCATGCCGCGCTCGTCAAGATTGCCGGCGCTGGCGTGATGGGTGGCGTGCGCGCGCCGCCAGCAATCGTAAGGGGTCAGCGTCAGCACGCCGAGCGCGCGGCCGATCCAGTCGTCGGCAGTGCGGTTGGCGAAGAAGGAGCCGTGGCCGCAATCGTGCTGGATCATGAAGATCCGCACCAGAAAACCGGCGGCGGGAAGGATCAGGATCAAGCCCCACCAGTGGCCATAGGAATAGGCTGCCGAAGACAGCGCCCACAGCGTAACGAAAGGAATAAGGGTGATGGCGAGTTCAAGAGTGCTGCGTCGCCGGTCGGGCTTCTTGTAGCGCGCCAGGATCTTCAACCAGGCGCGCTTGCTGTTGGCGGCCGTCTCGGGGGAAATCATGTTCATCAGGAAGCATAGGCGGGGCGTCCCGCTGCCGCAAGGAAAAGCTCACGCAAAATTACTGCGCGTAATTGTCGCGCGATTGCATCGCTATTGACGGCGTTGGCGGCCGGCCATGCTGGCTTCTATGCCGTCCAGCCGATCGAGCAGGTCCCGGAAACGGGCGGGAATGTCGGCCTCGGTGCGGAAGGCCGGCAAGGTGCGCAAGAAGCGCGTCGTCGCCTCGGTGCCGAACTGGCGCCTGATGTCGGCGGCGAGCTCTTCGCTTCTGTTGCCAGTATTGCGGTCCATTGTCTCAAATCCTGTGTCGGTTTCAAAACTCCTCCAAGCTTTGAATGGTTCCCCATAGCGGGGTATTGGCAAGCAAAGGCTGCCGTTACGGTAAAGTTTGAATTAATTTTGAACGTCTTTGCGTCCCGCACCAAGTCCGACGGGCAGCCCGCAACATTGCCTGCTGTTGGGCGTCCTCCTGGGCTTGCCCCTTGATTTTTGGCCGCCAAACCTCGATATCGGGCGCAAATCCAAACCATTCGAATGACGGGAAATGGCGATGAGCGACCAGACAAAAGACGAACGCGCGCCCGAGGATATCGAAACGGCCGAGGCCGAGCGCACGCAAGGCGGCATTGACGGCGACTATGAAGCGCTGGTGCGGCTGCTGAAGGAAAACGAGGAGCTGAAGGACCGCGCGCTGCGCGTCGCGGCCGAGATGGAGAATCTGCGCCGCCGCACCGCCCGCGACGTGCATGATGCGCGCGCCTATGCGGTGGCCAATTTCGCCCGCGACATGCTGTCGGTGTCGGACAATCTGCGCCGCGCACTCGATGCTATCCCCGCCGAGGCGAAAGCGGCCGGAGATGCCGGCTTCAAGGCGCTGATCGACGGCGTCGAGATCACCGAGCGCGCCATGCTGTCGACGCTGGAACGGCATGGGGTGAAGAAGCTCGAACCGGAAGGTGAGAAGTTCGACCCGAATTTCCACCAGGCGATGTTCGAAGTGCCCAATCCCGATGTGCCGGCCAACACCGTCGTCCAGGTCGTGCAGCCGGGCTATTCGATCGGCGAGCGCGTGCTGCGGCCGGCCATGGTCGGGGTCGCCAAGGGCGGCCCCAAGATCGCGGCCACCGAAGCGCCGGTCGAGCCGGGGCCGGTGAACGAGCAGGCCGAGAAGGATGCGTGAGTAGGGAATAGGCAGTAGGGAATAGGGAATAGGGAATAGGGAATAGGGAATAGGGAATAGGGAATAGGCAGGCGTATCAATCGCGCGGCTTCGTGTTATTCATACTTTCCCTAATCCCAATCCCTACTACCTCATGTCCCTGACACCCATCGACCTCCTCGACTATGCCGGCGTCGCCGTCTTTGCCGCGACCGGGGCGTTGGCGGCTTCGCGCAAGCAGCTCGACATTATCGGCTTCCTGTTTCTGGCCAGCGTCACCGGCATTGGCGGCGGGACACTGCGCGACGTCATCCTCAACCTGCCCGTCTTTTGGGTCGCCAACTCCGGCTATGTCTTGGTTTGCGCGGCGGTTGCGGTGCTGGTCTTCTTCATCGCCCACCGCGTCGAATCCCGCTGGAAATGGCTGCTCTGGCTCGACGCCATCGGATTGGCGGCCTTTTCCGTAATGGGCGCGGCCAAGGGGCTGGCCATCACCGGCTCGCCGGTCGTCTCCGTTGTTATGGGCGTGCTGACCGCTACGTTCGGCGGCATCCTGCGCGATCTGCTGGCCGGCGAGCCATCGGTGCTGCTCAGGCCCGAAATCTACGTCACCGCCGCACTCGCGGGCGCCGGCCTCTACACACTTGGCGATCTCGCCGGCCTGCCGCCGCTCGCCTCGGATGTCGCCGGCTTCGCCGCGGCTTTCCTGGTGCGCGGCGGCGCGCTGAAATTCGGTTGGACGTTTCCATCCTACAAGAGCCGCCCGGGACGGCGACCGGAGGATATTCCGTAGGAATAGGGAATAGGGAATAGGGAATAGGGAATAGGGAATAGGGAATAGGGAATAGTCGGTAGTCAGCAATTCGCGGCAGCCTTCACTACTGCCTACTGCCTACTGCCTACTGCCTACTGCCTCACGCCGCAAAGCGCTGCGCTTCCCCGCCATAATAGTTGACGTAGCGGGCGCCGATTTCCTTGACCGGCATCACCACGAACACATCGACGGTGGAGAACTCACGGTCCATGACGCAGCCGTCGCCGATCCGGGCGCCGACGCGCAGATAGCCCTTGACCAACGGCGGCATGGCCGCAATCGCCGCCTTGGCGTTGACCGCCTCGATCGGCATCAGGTCCATCGAGCAATAGCGCCCGGAGACCGCCCGCACATCCCAGGCGGAGTTGGTCCGGCAGTGATGGGCAAGGTAGGTGAGCGCCTCGGCATGCGCAGCCGGCACCGTGCCAGGGAACGAGGCACAACCGGTCATCACGCCGATCTCATAGTGGTTGATGTAGGCCCAGATGCCTTGCCACAGCGCCTCGATGGTGCGCTTCGAGCGGTATTCCGGCAGCACGCAGGAGCGGCCGAGCTCAAGGAAGCGCTGGCCAGGATGGCGGGCGATCAGCTTGGTCAGTTCGAACTCGCCTTCGGAATAGAAGCCGCCGGCGGTCGCGGCAATCTCTTGCCGCAGCAGGCGGTAAGTGCCGACGATGCGGCGATGCTCGGGGCCGGAGATCGAAGTGTCCAGCACGAGGAGATGGTCGCACAGCGGGTCGAAGCGGTCGGCGTCGCGCCGGTCCTGCGCCTGGAACAGGTCCTTCCTGGCGCCAAGCTCGTCATAAAACACCCGGTAGCGCACTTCCTGGGCGGCGGCGATTTCGGCCTCATTGCGGGCAAGCCGCACTTCGAGATTGCCGATACGGCCCAGCGGTGCGCCTGTTGCGACGGCATCGGCGTTCCGCGCGGCGAGCAAAGCGCCGCCTGCGCTGGGCCGAGTGTCACATTCCGGCATAACTGTATGCACGAGTGATTCTCCTTCGAGCCATCCCTCTTGGCACGGGGATACGGTGTAGGTGCAACAGGATTGTGACAGTACCGTGATACGGCGCGACGGGCAATACTTCGTCGGCTGGCGAAAACCCTCATTCGGCTACCTACGTGACGCGAGGATTGCGCCAGCGTCGCCTTGAAGCGCGTCGCGCTGGGACGATTCACGCGACGCGCTTCAAGTCTTTGTTTTGTGCATGTCGTCTTCTCAAAACCGGGGCCACTTTTGAGCGACATGAATTCAGGCGGCCACCTGGCCCTCGACGGCATGGACCAGCGCGTCGGGATCGAGCGGCTTGGTGACAAAGCCGCTGGCGCCATGGGCGAGCACGGTGTGACGGGTCTTTTCCTGGCTGTCGGCCGAAAGCACCATGATCGGAACCGGCGGCACAGCCATTTCCTCCTCGTGGCGGCGGATGGCGGCGATCGCGTCCAGCCCGTCCATGACCGGCATGTGCAAATCCATCAGCACCACATCGAAGCGATTTTTCAGCCCGGCTTCGGTCACCGCCTCGACCGCGGCCTTGCCATTGCCGACCACTTTCACGCGATGTCCCGCCTTCAAAAGCGTGGCGCGGGCAAGCATGGCGTTGATGTCGTTGTCTTCGGCGATCAGCACCGACAAACCTTGCTGGCGCCCGCCATGGGCACGAAGCGAGGACGCGCCGGTCTTTTCCGGCTTGGGCGGCGGCAAGGCAGGGGCATGACTGGCCAGCAGCACGCGCAGCAGGGTTTCGCCGCGCACCGGCCTCGCCAAGAAGGTGGCGTAGCCGCTGGTGCGGAATTCGCCAAGCATGCCGCGGTCGGTCGGCGCGATCAGCGTGATCGCCTCGCAATCGGCAAAGCCACTCTGGCGCAGGCGCTTGAGCAGTCTGCCGTCGCCGTCCTCCAGGGCCGCGTCGATCAACAGCACATCGCAATGTTCGGCGAAGGGCGTCGCCTGGGAAGCAGTTGCGGCGACGTCGACGGCGCCGCCATGGGCGCGGATGGTGCGGGCGATGGCGTCCGCCTCGACGGCGTTCTTCGACACGATCACGGCGCGCCGGCCGGCGAGGATGTTCTGCCGGTTCTGCGGTGCTTCGGTTGCTCCTGCGGCCGGGATCTCGAAGACGAATTCCGATCCCTCGCCAAGCCGGCTCGACACCGAAATGGCACCGCCCATGGCGGCGACCAGGCGCCTCGATATGGCCAGACCGAGGCCGGCGCCGCCATGGGTGCGGGTCGAGGTGCCGTCGGACTGTTCGAACTCCTCGAAGATGCGCTCCATATCCTCTTCGCGCAGGCCAGGGCCGGTGTCGGCGACGGTGAAGCAGATGCGGTCGCTGGTCTCGGTGCGGGCCCGTGCAACCGAAACCAGCACGCCGCCGGTGTCGGTGAACTTGATCGCATTGCCGATCAGGTTGAGCAGCACCTGCCTGACTCTTCCCGGATCGGCCATGATCATCTGTGGCACGTCGGGCTCGACATGACAGCCGAGGCCGATGTTCTTGGCGAACGCTTTCGCCGCCATCAGTTCGATGATGTTGTCGGCAATTTCACGCAACGATGTCGGCTGCGGTTCCGGGTCGAAGCGGCCGGCCTCGATCTTGGAATAGTCGAGCAGGTCTTCGATGAGCGCCAAAAGCGCGCTGGCCGAGGTCGAGACGGCGCCGACATAGGTGCGCTGCTCGGGCGACAGATTGGTGTCGGCCAGTAGCTTGGCCATGCCCATGATGCCGTTCATCGGCGTGCGGATCTCATGGCTGACGGTGGCGAGGAAGCGCGACTTGGCCTGGCTGGCATATTCGGCGCGCTCGCGCGCGGTGATCAACGAGGATTCGGCGCGCTTGCGGGCGGTGATGTCACGGGCAATCGCCCGGTGCGAGACGGCGCCGCTATCCTTGTCGCGCACCGACAGTTCGATCCACGAGAACCAGCGCGGACCGTTCGGCGTGCGGATGGAGACGTCGGTGGAACTCAGGCATTCGTGATCCGAAAAGGCGGCGTCGGGAACGATACCGACATCGATGCCGAGGTCGGCCAGAGTCCTGCCGGCAAGGTCGCGCTGATCGGTTCCGACGAGGCCGGCGAAAACCATGTTGGCATAGACGATGTGGCCGTCGCGGTCGCGGTGGACGACGAGATCGCCGAGCGCATCGATCAGCCCGCGAAAACGCTCCTCGCTCTCCTGCATCTCCCACATGCGGTCGGCCAGCGTCTCGATCTCGGCGCGGCTGCGCGCGGCGGTTTCGTCGAGCAAGGCCGTCGCGCGGTGGACGGTGCGGCGGTTGCGCAGGTGCATGGCGACGCCGGCAACGCCTGTCGCCAGCAGACCGAACGTGATGAAGATCGGCGCACCGGTGAGGTGGGAGAGGCCCGCCAGCACGACACTGGCGACCACCGTCAGGAACGGCAGGCCCTCGGACGTGGGGCGCGGCAAATCCGGCGCCAGCGGCGGCGCGGCAACATGCTGCCGCTTGGGCGTCGCCGGGTTCGGCCCGTCGATGCTTTCGGCGCGGCTCTTCTCTTTCCTGGCGGACTCCGCGATCATGCGGAACTCCTTGCCAGATAGAGATTATGGAAAAGCGCGGCGGATCGTTCGAATTTTAGCGGTCATGCATTTTTGGCGGTTTTCCGCATCGCCTGATCTTTTCCGAAACCTGATTCCCTTTCGGGATCATGCTTCGGGAGCCTCACATATCGACAACCACGCGGCCCCTGATCTTGCCCTCGACGATGTCATGGGCGGCGGTGATGATGCCGTCGAAGCCGATCGTCGTCGACAGGCCGGCGAGCTTCTTGAGATCAAGATCGCTGCCGATGCGGCGCCAGGCTTCCAGCCGCACAGCCTTTGGCGCCATCACTGAATCGATGCCGAGCAGCGAGACGCCGCGCAGGATGAACGGGGCGACGCTCGACGGCAGATCCATGCCACCGGCCAGGCCGCAGGCGGCGACCGCGCCGCCATAGGCGGTCATCGACAGCACATTGGCCAGCGTGTGGCTGCCGACGGCATCGATGCCGCCGGCCCAGCGCTCCTTGGCCAGCGGCTTGGCCGGCTGGGAGAGTTCCTCGCGCGAAATCACTTCGGCGGCGCCGAGGCCGATCAGATAGGGGCTTTCGGCGTTGCGGCCGGTCGAGGCGATGACGTGATAGCCAAGGCTGGACAGGATCGAGACCGCGACCGACCCAACGCCGCCGGCCGCACCCGTCACTACCACCGGGCCGCGATCCGGCAGGATGCCGTGCCGCTCCAGCGCCATGACGCTGAGCATGGCCGTATAGCCGGCGGTGCCGACCGCCATCGCATCGTGGGCGCTGATGCCGTCGGGCAACGGCACCAGCCAGTCGCCGTTGACGCGCGCGCGCCCGGCATAGGCGCCGAAATGCGTCTCGCCGACGCCCCAGCCATTGAGGATGACCTTGTCAGCCTTGCGCCAGTCGGCATGCGATGAGGAGAGGACGGTTCCGGCGAAATCAATGCCCGGCACCAGCGGCCAGCGGCGGATCACTGGCGCTTTCCCAGTGATGGCCAGCCCGTCCTTGTAGTTGACCGTCGTCGCCTCGACCGCGACAGTTACGTCGCCTTCCATCAGATCGGCTTCGCCGAAATCGACGATCTCGACCGATTGCTTCTTTTCGGCGTCGCGCGAAACGAGGATGGCTTTGAAGGTTTCAGGCATCTCTTCTCCTCGGCTTCGCAAAGGCTGGCGGTCGGCATTGGCTGGCTCTGGCCGAACTGTGCGGCGACCGTCCGGCGAGGTCAATTGGTCAAAAGAGTCGGGCCGTCAGGCTTCTGGGCCTTGCGGCTTGGCCTCGCGCCGCCAGCCGATGAACTCGTCGAAGACGACCAGCGCCGCGCCGACCGAAATGAAGGCATCGGCAAGGTTGAAGACGGCGAAGGACCATACCGGCGTGTGGAACAATATATAGTCGATGACGTGGCCGTAGACGGCGCGGTCGATCAGATTGCCGATCGCGCCGCCGATGATCAGGGCAAAGCCGATGCGGGCCAGCACATGGCCGGAGGGCGTGCGCGTCGCCAGATAAAGCACGAAGGCAACGACCACGACCGCGATGACGACCAGGCCGGTGTCGCCGAAGGACGAGAACATCGAGAAGGCGATGCCGGTATTGTAGGTGCGAAACAGCGCCAGGAATGGTACCAGGTCGAGCTTTTCCTGGAAGACGAGGCCGGTCTCGATCAGATGCTTTATCCACTGGTCTAGCGCGATTGCCACCACCACCAGCAGCGCATAGGGAGACCATGATTTCACGATGTGGCGTCCTCGGGGGCAAGTTTCAGCGCGCCGCGCCGGATCTCGAACAGCATGATTCCGGTGGCGACCGCCAAATTGAGTGAATCGGCGCGGCCGGCCTGCGGAATCCGCAGCAGCCGGTCGCAGCTTTCCGCCAGATTGTCGGGCAGGCCCTGCTGCTCATTGCCCATCATCAAGAGCACCGGTCCTCGGGAGAAATCGACCGAGCGGTAGTCGACCGCACCCTTCAGATGGGTGCCGACCACCAGGCCCGAGAAGCTGTTTCGCCAAGCCAGAAATGCTTCCGGCGTCGCCTTGGTCACCGGCACGGCGAAGATCGAGCCCATGGTGGCGCGCACGGTCTCGACAGAAAAAGGATCGGTAGTCTCGCCGACCAGGATGACGCCCTTGGCGCCGACGGCATCGACGGTGCGGATGACGGTGCCGAGATTGCCGGGATCGCGCACCCGGTCGAGCGCCACCCAGACGTCGCCGTCGTGAGCGCGGATGTCTCTTAGCGGCAGCAGTTTTTGCCGGAAGACGCCGACCACCATTTGCGGATTGTCACGGCGGGTGATGGCGACCAGCACTTTTTCGGACACTTCGAGCACGGTGCCGCCGGCGGCAACCGTGCGCGCCGCCACCTTTTCGACCGCCGCATTGCCGCGTCCGGCCTTGGCGAAAACCAGCGTCCTGATCGACCAGCCGAGGTCGAGGGCGTCGATGACCAGCTTCAGCCCTTCGGCCATGAAGGCGTTGTGCTGGTCGCGGAATTTCTTCTGGGCGAGCGCCTTGATGTCCTTGATCAGCGGATTGGCAAGGCTGGTGACTTCCTTGACCTGCCCGGGCGCACCTGCGTGCCGCTCATTCATTCGGGACTCCCGGGCATTCAGGCCACCCAGCGCGAAAACAGCGATGTCGACAGCGCCCGGCCGGCAGATTGCTCGCGGATGATCAGTTCGCCTGATTCAACGGTGCCGCCCATGCCGGCAAAGGTGTCGCGCATCAAGGCATGGATGGCGAAGAAGGAGGCGCGGATGGAATAGGCGGTCAGCACTATGGCGACCGGTTTCGGCGTCAGGATCGCGCGGCAAAGGTCGGTCAGGCCGGGCAGGTCCTCGAACAACTGCCAGACCTCGCCCTTGGGTCCGCGGCCATAGGCAGGCGGGTCGAACAGGATGATGTCGTAGCGGCTGCCGCGGCGCTCTTCGCGCTCGGCGAATTTCACTGCATCGTCGACGATCCAGCGGATCGGCTTGCTGCCGAGACCGGCCATTTCCTGGTTTTCGCGCGCCCAGCCGACCGCCTTCTTGGAGGCATCGACATGGGTGACCTCGGCGCCGGCGCGGGCGGCCACCAGAGACGCGAGCCCGGTATAGCCGAACAGGTTCAGCACCTTGATCGGGCGCTTGGCCGCCGCGATCAGGCTGGCCATATGGTCCCAGTGCGAAGCCTGCTCGGGGAAGACGCCGACATGGCGAAACGAGGTGAAGCGGCCGAGATAGTCGATGCCGTCATGCTTCATCGGCCAGGTCTCGCCCAGCGGTACCTTCGGGAACCGCCAGCGGCCGATGCCTTCCTCGTCGGTGTCGCCGGTGAAGATGGCGTCGGCGCGGTCCCAGTCCCTGGCCGGTAAGGCCTTTTGCCAGATCGCCTGTCCCTCGGGCCGCACGATGCGGTAGGGGCCGTATTGTTCGAGCTTCTCGCCGGCACCGCTGTCGAGCAGTGCATAATCCTGATTGGGCGCCACTTCGAGGATCACCGGCAGGCGCTCAGTGGGCAGGATGCCTTCGCGACGCGCCAGGATACGGGGGGCGGGCTTCGGATCAGACCGGTCGTCCGGTTTTGTTTCGTGGCGTTGCTGTCTGGCTTCGGGTCGGATTGGTACGGTCTCCGGCTGTGGCCGCGCATGTTCGGTCCTGCCTTTTGCGGGCGGACGGTTGTCGCGGCGTTTGTCGCGAAAAGACTTCAAGCAGGAGCGTCTCCGGAGGCGGCAGGCCGCTTTTGGCATAGGGTCACCGGCTGCGCAAACAAAATGGTCGAGCGTGCGAATGTCTGAGGTGGTGGACCTCGCTGAGGAAACAGGCAAATCTCGAATCATGTCCCGTTCCGAACGCCTGCTCGACCTGATCCAGATCCTGCGCCGGCATCGCCGGCCGGTGAGCGGTCGCACGCTTGCCGGCGAGATGGACGTTTCGATCCGAACGCTCTACCGCGACATTGCCACGCTGCAGGGGCAAGGCGCGCCGATCGAGGGCGAGGCTGGGCTGGGCTATGTGCTGAAACCCGGCTTCATGCTGCCGCCACTGATGTTCACCGACGAGGAGATCGAGGCCATCGTTCTGGGATCGCGTTGGGTTGCCAGACAACCGGACAAGCGGCTGTCGGCCGCCGCCACCGACGCGCTGGCCAAGATCGCCGCTGTGCTGCCGGATGATCTGCGCGAGGACCTCGATGCGACCGCGCTTTTGGTCGGGCCGCACGGCGATGCTGTCGAAAGCATCGACCTTGGCCTGGTGCGCCAGGCGATCCGCAACGAGAGAAAACTCGGCTTTCTTTACCGCGATGCCGGCGGCGCCGCCTCCGAGCGCTTGATCTGGCCATTCGCGCTCGGCTTTTTCGACAAGGTGCGGGTGGTGGTGGCCTGGTGCGAGACGCGGCAGGATTTCAGACATTTTCGCGCCGACCGGATGTCGGGGCTCAACACCACGGATATCCGCTATCCGCGTCGTCGGCAGGCGCTGCTGAAGGAATGGCGCGCGACGCTGGACGCACCGGAGCGCCAGCCTGGCGCTTAATGCTCCTTTCCACGCGCCCACAAGACGCTGCTGCCAGAATCTGACAGTGGGGTCACCTATGCTCCTCCAATCGAAACCTGGAGAGCAGACATGAACACCCCCAATTTCGTCATCCTTTATGTCGACAGCCCGGAGCGGAGCGGCGCCTTCTACGGTGCGCTGCTGGGACGCCAGCCGGTGGAGACGTCGCCGACCTTCGTGCTGTTCGTGCTCGACAATGGCTTCAAGCTCGGCCTGTGGTCGCGCCACACGGTGGAGCCGTCGGCCGCGGCCGCGGGCGGCGGTGCGGAGCTCGTCTTCGCGTTGGACCGGCCTGATGCGGTGGACGCCGCCTACACGGACTGGGCAGGACGCGGCTTGACCGTTCTGCAGACGCCGACCGACATGGACTTCGCCGCACCTTCGTTGCGCTCGATCCCGACAAGCACCGGCTGCGCGTCTACTGGCTGAACGACGGAGAACAGGCCAATGGGGAACAGGCCAATGGAGAACAGAAATGAGTGCGCACTGGATCGCGGTCGCTTCCGCCGAACATGTCCGGCGCGGCCGCGAGGCCGGCTTCATGCAGGTCAACCACGGCAAGGCGGCACCTTTGCGCCGCATCAAGCCCGGCGACGGCATCATCTACTACTCGCCGACCACAATTCTGCGCGAGAAGGACGGCCTGCAGGCCTTCACGGCAATCGGCACCGTGCGCGAAGGCGAGCCTTACCAGGGCGACATGGGCGGTGGCTTCACGCCGTTCCGCAGGGATGTCGAATGGGCCAAGGCCGAGGAGGCGCCGATCAAGCCGCTGCTCGAGCAGCTCGACTTCACCGCGGGCAAATCGAACTGGGGTTATCAACTGCGCTTTGGGCTGTTCGAAATTACGGCGCATGATTTCGCGCTGATCGCCGAGGCGATGGGCGCTGCCATGAAGGCCGACTGACCGGCCATTCCTACCATGGTAGCGGCAGCTTCCGAGACATTCGAGATGCTCTGCCGTTGCCCCAAAGCGGCGGATCGCCGGGAACTTTAGCCGACGTTGCCTGAACGCGCTCCGGCAGGCGCGCTGCTCCGATTTATCAGCGCCGCACCCATTCTGGTTCTGATCGAATTGGCCTTCGGCTTTGCCGATATTGCTGCGATTTCAGGCATGGCGGTCTACTTCGTTCGCGTCGGCCACTCCGAAGCTTTCGCAGCATACGCCATTACCGTGCTGTCACTTCCCACCGCGTTTGCCCAGCCTCTGGTCGGATGGTTGCTGGACAAGACATCGCGTGCCGGTGTGACGATCTGCTGCGGCCTTTTAGGAGCGGTCGCGTTCCTGGCAATCCCGTTTTTGCAATCCGAGGCCGCTATCCTGGTGGTGTTCGCTATAATCGGCGTTGCAACATTCGCCTTGAGCACTTGTGCCCTCACAATCTTGGGCGAGCGCTTCGAGGGCGGGATGTTAGTAGCCGGAACTGCCAGCTTTTCTTTGGCCTACTCCATAGGCAGCGTTATGGGATCGACTGGAACCGGGTCACTCATGGACTGGATTTCGCCAAGAGCCGTACCAATAAGCGTTGGCTTGGGTCTCCTCGCTTTCACAATTCTAGTTTCTTTCAAACGCCCGTAGATTTGTCGGTCACCACTGACGTACGCGAAGCGGCGATTTGGCCCGAAAGCCGCCGTTCCGCTTCCCCACGCTTCTCAGTCGCTTGGTCTTCTACGCCTAATGTTTGGATGGGACCAAGGCGCGGGCAGCGCGGAGGCGGTCAGGAAGTTTGGTCTCAGGAACGGCGCCGGCGCCGGTGCAGGCAGACGCTACTGCTTGAGCGCGTTGTAGACGGCAATGCCGGTGGCAAGGTCTTCGAGGGCGGCGCCGACCGACTTGAACAGCGTGACCTCAGTGGGGCTCTGCCGGCCCTGTTTTTCCCCGCGCGCCAGCTCATGCAGATCGGCGACGATGGCTTCCGGCTTCAGCACGCCGGAGGCGAGCGGCTGGACGATGTCGCCGGCTTCCTTGGTGGCGCCGGCGCGGGTGTCGACATAGACGCGGGCGCGCGCGATCGCGTCGTCGTCGCTCTCGCGCATGGTCGGCGTGAAGCCGCCGACCAGATCGACATGCGCGCCCGGCTTGAGCAGCGCACCCTTGACCAGCGGCGTCGTCGTGATCGTCGCCGATGAGACGATGTCGGCCTCGGCGAGTTCGGCGTCGAGATCGCTTGCGGCCTCGGCGTTGAAACCGTCCGCGCGCAAATCAGCCGCGACCTTTTCGGCATTGGCGGGCGTGCGGTTCCAGATGCGGATGGTCTTGATCGGCCGCACCGCGGAGTGCGCCTTGGCGAGGAACGGCGACAGCGCGCCGGCGCCGACCACCAGAAGCCGCGATGCGTCCTCGCGGGCGAGATAGGAGGCCGCCACCGCCGAGGCGCAAGCGGTGCGCCACTGTGTCAGCCGTTGGCCGTCGATCAGCGCTTCGGGCTCGCCGGTGGCGCCGTTGAGCAGGAGGTAGAGCCCCATCACCGCCGGTTTGCCGATGGCGTTGTTGTCGGGCGATACGGTGACGATCTTGACGCCGATATGACCCCCGACCGACGTGCCGGCCGCATGGAAGTCGGTCCACGCCGGCATCAAAAGCAGCGTGGATGTGGCACCGTCGGGCCGCTCGACCCCGTGATGATGGCGGACGGGTTGCACAGCACCCTCGCGGAAGGCCGCGCGCAATGTCTCGACCAGCCCGGGAAAGGTCAGCGCCTGGTCGACAGCGTCGGCCGAAATGGTCAGCATGGAAACTCCGCGAAGATAAAAGCGCCGGCTTCAGGCCGTTGGCTTCGGCAGCGCCGGCCCGGCGGCCGCGCCCTGCTGCACGGCGGGTATACGGCTGACCGCCTGGCGCAAATTCTCGGCCTCGACCCCGCGCTGGCGCGCCAGCTTGCGGTAGCGGCCCTGCTTGACCCAGGTCGCCAGGCTGCCGACGACCATGCCGATGGCGAGCGCCACGAACAGGAAGATGAACAGCGGCAAGGTCAGCGTCAGTTTCGGATTGCCGGGGTTGAACGGGTCGAGCGTGAAGGCGACCAGCTCGCGGTTGGCGACGGCCAGCGCGATCAGGATGACGGCGAGCGGCACGAAGACCACGATAAGTATGAAGCGGTTCAACATAGAAATTCCCTGGAGAAGGCAGGCCTTGATAACGCCGGCGCGTTGGTCCGCGCCTACTTGCCGCCATTCAGCCTTTCACGCAATTCCTTGCCGGTCTTGAAGAACGGCACCCACTTCTCCTCGACCTCGACGGATTCGCCGGTGCGCGGGTTGCGGCCGGTGCGGGCAGGGCGATTCTTCACCGAAAAAGCGCCGAAGCCACGCAACTCGACCCGATTGCCTTCCGCCAGGGCATCGGTGATCTCGTCGAAGATCGCTCCCACGATGTTTTCGACGTCGCGCAGGAAAAGATGCGGGTTGCGCGTGGCAATGATCTGCACAAGCTCGGATTTGATCATCAGAAAGGTCCCCGTGAAAGCGCTGCGGTCAAATTATCAGGATGATTTTATTTGCTTTTTTACTCGCCCCAACCGGCAGATCAAGGGTGCCAGACGGAAACGAGACCGTCAAGAAACAAGCGATCCGCGCCAATTTCGTGAAGCACGTCGCTGCCGGCCTCCGACAGGCCGAGCGCGCTGCCGACGCTGCGCGCTATTGCTTTCGAGAACAGGAAGCCGCCACGCCGCTCGGTGTCCTTCCATTCCACCACCTTGAGCTTGGCGTCGACACCCTTGGTCGCCAGCCAGTCGATCGCCACGCTCTCGCCGCCGACAGCGTCGATCAGACCGTTGGCAAGGCCCTGGCGGCCGGTGAAGATCGAGCCGTCGGCAAGGGCCAGTGCCTGATCGCGGGTCATTTTGCGGCGCTCGGCGACGATGCCGACGAACCAGTCATAGCTGTCGAGGATGAGCTTGCGGACCATGGCTCGCTCGTCTTCATTGGTCGGCTTGAAGGGCGAGGGCGATGCCTTCAGCGGCGAGGATTTCACTTCCTCGAGCTTGATGCCGACCTTGTCCATCAGACCGCTGACATCGGGATACTGGATGAGCACACCGATCGAGCCGACGATCGACGTCTTGCGGGCAACGATATGGTCGCTGGCACTGGCGATCATGTAGCCGGCCGATGCGGCCAGCGTGCCGACCTCGGCCACCACCGGCTTGTCGGCGGCAAGCTTGCGCACCTCCTCGTAGATCGATTCGCCGCCGACCGTGGTGCCTCCGGGCGAATCGATCGCCAGGATGACGCCCTTGACCTGCGGGGATGTGCGGATGGTTTCCAGCCGCTTGATCAGTTCCTCGTCCTCGGTGATGGTGCCTTCGATCCTGACCTTGGCGATGTGGTCGACGGAAGAACCGCCGAGGTCGCCCCCATAGAACCAGCTTGCAAGCGCAATCACCCCAAGGGCCACGATGGCAATGGCGGCGCCGCGCCAGAAGGTCAGCTTGCGCCGCAAGCGGCGGCGGTCGATCAGGTCGTCGGCTCTCAGTGCCATGGTCTGCCTCACAGTCGGTGGGAAGCGATGCTTTTAAAGCAAGCGTCCGCGCCCGGCTACCTCTTCGTCAAGAGCCTGCGACGAAGCGACCTTCACGACGGAGGCATTTCAGGAAAAAATGACGCGGCGCGTTCGTTTCTGCTATGAAGTGACGAAATTGTGTCGCCTGAGTTCCGTCTGTAAAACAGCGGCCGTCACATTTTTGCGGTTTTCCTCCGCTTGTGCTTGCTTGCGGGGGCCGGCAACCCACCTATAGCAGGTGTTTTGGCGGACAAGGGTTTATTAGAAGTCAGTCATGCTTGCGCGATCGAACGAACCGACCAATGCCGATGCGGCCTTGGCGCCCACGGCGCCAGCGGGCACGCGCGGCGACGCCTTCGACCGCGCCCAGCGCCACTCGCGCCGCGTGCGCGTGCTTAAGTTTGCCGTGCCGGTGCTTGCCGCCGGGATCGCGGTTGCGTTTCCGGTCTATTCCTATCTGGCGGCGCCGATCAACATTTCGATACAGGCAGACGGCACCGCTTTCGCGGATGGCAAGCTGGTGATGGCCAATCCGAAGCTCAACGGCTTCACCAAGGACAAGCTGCCCTATTCGCTGACGGCCTTGCGCGCCATCCAGGATGTCGGCAAGCAGGACATCATCGAACTCGAAGGCATCCATGCCAAATTGCCGCTGACGGCCGACAATGTGGCGACCGTCGACGCCAAGCGCGGGATCTACAACAGAAACGCCAACACGATGGACATGACCAGCGACGTTACCGTCACCACCACCGACGGCGTCGCTGCCATCTTCAAATCGGTCTTCCTCGATATGGGCAAAGGCTCTATGAAGACAGGTGATGCGGTCGATGTCAGCCGTAACGGCTCACGGATCACCGCGGGTTCAATGTCGGTCGAAGACAATGGCAAGGTCATCGTTTTCGAGAACAAGGTAAGCGTTCACATCGATCCGGCCACTATGAAGGCGGCAGAGGCAAAGAGCGGAGAAACGAATGCGTCCCAGTAATTCGGCACGGCTTGTCGCCGCAGCTTCGGCCTTGCTGTTGCTGGGTATGGCGCCGTCCTGGGCTCAGTCCAGCGCCAGCAGCCAGTCCGGGCTCAAACTGTCGGGCGACCAGCCGATCCAGATCGAGAGCGACAAACTTGAGGTCCGCCAGGCCGACAGCATGGCGCTGTTCAGCGGCAACGTCACCGTCACGCAAGGGCCAACGCTGCTCAAGGCCGGCAGCATGGAGGTCTACTACGTCAAGGACCCCAACGCCGCCAAAGGTGCTGCCGCCGGCGCTTCGGCGATGACCGGTTCGGCCAATATCGACCATCTGGTGGTCAAGAACAAAGTCTACATCAAGTCGAATGACCAGATCGCCACCGGCGACAACGCCACGTTCGACATGAAGACGCAGGTGCTAGTTCTGTCGGGCAAGGAGGTCGTCTTGTCCCAAGGACCCAACGTCCTCAAGGGCTGCAAGCTCACCGTGCAGATGAAAAGCGGCCTTGCTCAGGTCGATGGCTGCGGCGGGCGCGTCATCATGTCGATGACGCCGCCACCGAAATCCGAGGCCCCGAAGCCCGAATGACTGGCGTGTCTTCGCTGCTGACCCGCCTTCCGGGACGGGCGGCCAGTAAACTTGCAGCACCGGCCACAGTCACCGTTGATTCCTCGAAGTTCAAGGGCACCCTGATCGCCAAGGGTCTGACCAAGAGCTACAAGGGCCGCAAGGTGGTCAGCGGTGTCACCATCGGCGTGCGCGCCGGCGAGGCTGTCGGGCTGCTCGGGCCAAACGGCGCCGGCAAGACCACCTGTTTCTACATGGTCACCGGCTTGGTGCCGGTCGATGAGGGCACGATCGAGATCGACGGTTTCGACGTCACCTCGATGCCGATGTACCGCCGCGCCCGCCTCGGCATCGGCTATTTGCCGCAGGAAGCCTCGATCTTCCGCGGCCTGAATGTCGAGCAGAACATCCGCGCCGTGCTCGAAGTGGTTGAGAAGGACCGCAAGGTGCGCGAGCGCAATCTCGACGAACTGCTCGAGGAATTTCACATCAGCCATCTGCGGAAGTCGCCGTCCATGTCGCTGTCGGGTGGCGAGCGGCGGCGTCTTGAGATCGCCCGAGCTTTGGCGACGCGCCCGGCCTACATGCTGCTCGACGAGCCGTTCGCCGGCATCGACCCGATTGCCGTCGCCGACATCCAGCAGCTGGTTCGTCATCTAACGGCGCGCGGCATCGGCGTGCTGATTACCGACCACAATGTGCGCGAAACGCTCGGCCTCATCGACCGCGCCTACATCATCCATGCCGGCCAGGTGCTGACTCATGGCCGTGCCGACGAGGTGGTGGCGAACCCCGATGTGCGCCGGCTCTACCTCGGCGAAGGTTTCACGCTCTGAGCGTGAAATTAGTTTCCTGACGTGATTTTTGCCGCCCCGCCGGGCTTTTTTCTCCGATTTTGCGTGAGATAATGCTTCGGTAGGGGCCTTTTGCCATCGTTCGCCTTGACAAGCAAAAGCCGGGCCAGTTTCTATGGAAGGTCGGAAAAATTCATTTTCCGGCAGCTTCTGATGTGTAGGCTTCCGGGTGCAGAAGGGCGTTTGAAACCGAACCATGGCGTTGGCGGCGAAACTACAGCTACGACAATCCCAGTCGCTGGTGATGACGCCGCAGCTGATGCAGTCGATCAGGCTGTTGCAGCTCACCCATGTCGAGCTCGACCACTTCATCGACGACGAGATCGAGCGCAATCCGCTGCTGGAGCGCGCCGAGCCCCAGGATGACGCCGCAAGCGACCAGGTGCAGAAGGGCGATGCCGCTCCTGAGCCTGCCGCCGATGGCGACTGGTTCGAAAACGAGACGGCGTGGAGCGCCGAAGCGATCTCCGACAAGCTCGACAGCTCGCTGGAAAATCTGTTCCCCGACGATCCCGGCACCAGCGAGCGGCTCGGCCCGGACCTGACGGCGCAGTGGAAGTCGGCCACCGGCAATAGTTCGTCCGGTTCTTCCGAAGGCTTCGACGTCGGCGACATGGCAGCCGCGGCGATCACGCTGCGCCAGCATGTTGGCGAGCAGATCGCGCTTGCCTTTGCCGATCCGGCCGCAAGGCTGATCGCAGCCGAACTGGCCGACGGCCTGGACGAGGCCGGCTACCTGCGCGCCGATCCCGCCGAGATCGCCAAACGGCTCGGCGCCGATCAGGCGATGGTGGCCAATGTGCTGGCAGCCTGCCACACATTCGAGCCGGTCGGCCTGTTTGCGCGCGACCTTGCCGAATGCCTGTCGCTGCAGCTTGCCATGCGCGAACGTCTCGATCCGGCGATGAAGACGCTGATCGGCAACCTAGAACTGTTGGCGCGGCGCGATTTCCAGACGCTGAAGCGGCTTTGCGGGGTCGACGAGGAGGATCTCCTCGACATGCTGGCCGAAATCCGCGCGCTCGACCCGCGCCCGGGCATGGCGTTTTCGGGCGGCGCCAGCGACGCCATCGTCGCCGATGTCGAAGTCCGCGCCGCCAATGACGGCAGCTGGACGGTCGAGCTCAATGCCGAGACGCTGCCGCGCGTGCTTGTCGATCACATCTATTTCGCCCAGGTCTCGCCGCATGCGAAGAATCAGGCGGAGAAGGATTTCCTGGCCGAGTGCCTGCAGAATGCCAACTGGCTGACGCGCAGTCTCGACCAGCGGGCAAAGACGATCCTGAAAGTGGCGTCGGAAATCGTGCGCCAGCAGGACGCTTTTCTCGTCCATGGCGTGCGTCAGCTCAGGCCGCTCAACCTGCGCACGGTGGCCGATGCCATCGGCATGCATGAATCGACCGTCAGCCGGGTGACGGCCAACAAATACATGCTGACGCCGCGTGGCGTGTTCGAGCTGCGTTATTTCTTCACGGCTTCGATCGCGGCGTCGGGCGGCGGTGATGCGCATTCCTCGGAAGCGGTGCGCGACCGCATCAAGCAGCTGATCGACGAGGAAAAGCCCGCCGATGTGCTGTCCGATGACGCAATCGTCGATATGTTGAAGGAAAGCGGCGTCGATATTGCCCGGCGCACGGTGGCCAAGTACCGGGAGGGTATGAATATTCCCTCGTCGGTGCAGCGGCGGCGTGAAAAGCGCGCTCTGGCGAGCGCGGGGCGCTAGGTCTGCTTGCCCGGCAAGGCTTTTGCTATGGCTGGATTCCACAACTTTCCGACCTTAAAGCGCATCGCGCTGAAACGGATTCATACGACGCGCTTTAAGTCTTTGTTTTGATGCATGTCGTTGTCCCAGAACCGCAGCGCACTTCTGGGCGACATGCATTAATTGACAAGCTGCAATGAAGTGTCTAGAAGCCCGCCCGCATGAGACGGGCTCGCGGCCCGCATGCGGATGGTCCGTCACGATGAAGGCCACGGGACGGCCAAGAAGGCGGATTGTGATCAACCGGAAAGTTCGGATCTAAAATCGGCGCGAGTTGACGCCGCAAAGCTTGTGCGCACGGATCACGAGTATAAACTCTGGCCAGTTTGAAGCCTGAGCAAGGAAGGTCAGTTTTCAGATGAAATTGCGCATATCGGGTAAACACATGGATATCGGCGATGCGTTGCGTACGCGCATTACCGATCGTGTCGGCGAGGCGATTGGAAAATATTTCGATCGCGGTTTTTCAGGGCACGTCACGGTCATCAAATCGGGGTCGCGTTACTCGGCCGATTGCATGATCAGGCTGGATTCCGGCGCTTCGCTGCAGGCAACCGGCGATTCCCAGGATCCGACACTTGCCTTCGAGGCGGCCGCGGACCGCCTCGAAACCAGGCTGCGGCGCTACAAACGCCGTCTGAAATCGCACAATTCAGGCAATGGAAATGGCGAAATCACCGACATCGCCTATACGGTGATGGCGCCGCTGACTGATGACGATGAGGACATTCCGGAGGACTACGCCCCGGCCATCGTCGCCGAATCAACCATGACGCTGCAGACCATGTCGGTCGCGTCGGCGGTCATCGAACTCGACACCAAGGACAGCCCGGTTTTCGTCTTCCGCAACGCCGGAAACGACCACCTCAACATCGTCTATCGGCGGCCGGACGGAAATATCGGCTGGATCGACCCGTCGACGACCAAAGTCGCACAGGCGTGACGACAACGACAATGGTCGCACAGGTGACGACAATGGTCGCACAGAGATGATAGCCAGCCGCGCGAGGGGCGAGGACTGGTGACGGCAGGCGAATAAGGGATTTCAAATATGGATCTGAGCGATCTTCTCAACGTTCCGGCGATCTTGCCGGCGTTGAAGGCGAACTCCAAAAAGCAGCTTCTGCAGTTGCTGTCCGAGAGAGCGGCGGCGATTTCCGGCATTCCGGAGCGCGAAGTGTTCGACACTATCCTGCAGCGCGAACGGCTGGGCTCCACCGGCGTCGGCAACGGCATCGCCATTCCGCACGGCAAGCTCGCCGGGGTGAAGCGCATCGCCGGCGTCTTTGCCCGGCTGGAGACGCCGGTCGATTTCGAGGCCTTGGATGACCAGCCGGTCGATCTGGTGTTCTTGCTGCTGGCCCCGGAAGGCGCCGGCGCCGATCACCTCAAGGCACTGTCGCGCATCGCCAGGGTTTTGCGCGACGCCGACACGGTGGCCAAGATCAGAGGCACGCGCGACGCGGTCGCCATCCACGCACTGCTTTCGGACACGCAGGCCTCGCACGCCGCCTGAAGTTCTTCGGATTTAAGTCTTCCAGGGGCCGCCGAAGGCGGCCCTCTCCATTTCAACCGCCAGCAGTCGCCTTAGTGAATGGCGACAGTGGTCAGGTCGTTTTCCATGGCGCCGGCCAAAGCCCGGTCTTTCGCATCCGAAAGCAGGATCGGCTGGCCGTTGGCGGCAAACAGGGCCCACAGGACCATACCAGGCGCTATTTCGCCGAGATTGGGGAAGCGGCCGAGCAATTCGTCGCTCGAGACCTTGCGCAGATAAGCGACCGAGCCTTCGCCGAGATGGGCGAATTCGCCGCTGGTCATGATGATGGTTTCGTCAGTTCTGGTCATTTCAAGCCTCCTTGGCGCGAGGACGCCGCTCAAGGCCATCCCGCATGAGAGCCATCGGTAAAGATCAGTCTTTCACCGATATATTTATTTTCCGTACCAGCCGTTCGGTATCCGGCCGATCGAGATCGATCGACAAAAGGCCGTTCTTCAGTTCCGCTGCGATCACCCGCATGCCGTCGGCCAGCACGAAACAGCGCTGGAACTGGCGCGCGGCGATGCCGCGGTGGAGGAATTCGCGCTCGGTGTCGTCGGTTTGACGGCCGCGCACGACCAACTGGTTTTCCTCCGTGGTGACATCGAGATCGCTTTCGGCGAAACCCGCGACAGCCAGCGTAATGCGCAGCCTTTCGGCCTTGCCGTCAGCACCGCTGAGGCGCTCGATGTTGTAGGGAGGATAACTGTCACCGGATTTCGCCAGTCGTTCCAGGGTCTTTTCCATGGCATCGAAACCAAGGAGAAGCGGGCTGGAGAAGGGCGTCATTCGGCTCATGTTACACTGTCCTCTTTGGAGCGACATAAACTGGAAAAACCCGGATGGCATTTTTCCCGATGGTCTTGATATGGTCCGCGCCGCGGCCAAGTTCAAGCCGCCGAACACCCCCGCCAAAAAGACTCCCCCGCATAAGGAAATGAAATGCCCCAGACCCGCAAGATCATCATCGACACGGATCCCGGCCAGGACGATGCCGTCGCCATATTGCTGGCGCTCGGCAGCGCCGAGCTGGAGATCGTCGGCATCTCTGCTGTTGCCGGCAACGTGCCGCTGAAATTGACCGAAAAGAACGCCAGGAAAATCTGCGAACTGGCCGGCCGGCCCGACATCAAGGTCTATGCAGGCGCCATCCGCCCGTTGGCGCGCGAGCTGGTCACCGCCGAGGAAGTGCATGGCAAGACCGGCCTCAACGGCCCGCAACTGCCCGATCCGAAGATGAAGCTGCAGGGCCAGTATGCGGTCGACTTCATCGTCGAGACGCTGATGAAGGAAGAGGCCGGCACGATCACGCTGTGCGCGCTCGGCCCGCTCACCAATGTCGCGCTGGCGCTGATCCGTGAGCCGAAGATCGCGCCGCGCATCAAGGAAATCGTACTGATGGGCGGCGGTTTCTTCGAAGGCGGCAATGTCACGCCGACCGCAGAATTCAACATCTATGTCGATCCGCAAGCCGCCGACCTGGTGTTCAAATCCGGCATTCCGATCGTCATGATGCCGCTCGACGTTACCCACAAGGCGCTGACCACGGCCAAGCGCACGCAGGCCATCCGCCAGCTCGGCACCCGGGTCGGCACCGCGACGGCCGAGATGCTGGAGTTCTTCGAGCGCTTCGACGAGGAGAAATACGGCACCGATGGCGGCCCGCTGCACGACCCCTGCGTCATCGCCTATCTGTTGAAGCCGGAGCTGTTCAAGGGCCGCAACTGCAACGTCACCGTCGAAACCGCCTCCGAACTCACCATGGGCATGACCGTGATCGACTGGTGGGGCGTGACCAAGCGGCCGAAGAACGCCATGGTGATGCGCGACATCGACCATGACGCGTTCTTTGCGCTGCTGGTGGAGCGGTTGGCTCGGCTTTAAGCCTGCCTTGATACAGATCGTTCGCCCAGGGGCTTAGCGCTTCTGGGCGATACCTGTGCACTTATTCGCGAAGCAGGCGGTATGTTTCGGTATCGTTGCGGCGACGCTGCCGCTCGATCGAAACCTTGGAGCCAATGGCTCTCGGCACTGTCGTGTTGTCATATGCAAACACCAGGCCGTCATTTTCATCGAGGCGAATTCCATACAAGTAACGGAACCCGCTGCCGATCGCGACCTCGGGACTTGCAGGAGCGTTGAGAACGTTGACCACTGTACCGGTCAGGCGTTCGACATTGACGATGGGGCTGCTTTGCCTCGCAATCGGGATGCCAATTGCAAGGGCGCAAACGCCCACGACGAGGATGGTGATGAGGATGCCCCTGAGGTTCTCCTGCAGGGTCATCCAGGCAAGGGAATGCCGAGCCTTGGCCAATGCGTATCACCTGACAGCAAGGACGCTGCGTTTCATTGGTATCGTGACCGGCGGTAGTTCAATTTGCGAACCTGTAGAAGGTCGATCCATTCTCGCGCGTGACGCGCTCCAATCTTGCCGGCGCGCCGATCAGATGCGGGAGGTCGTCTTCGACAAGAATGGACGAACCGGTTTCGAGTGCAACCAGATAAAGCGTGCGGCCGTTGTCTGAATGGGTACTTTTGACCGTTGCGTCGATTGGCTCGACCGACCGGATGGGGCTCGCATCATTCGTCCATTTGTAGAGAGCCGAAGGAACCATCACCGCAAACAGGACGACGATCAGGATCACGCCGGGCGTGTCCCTTTTTATGCCAGCGTAAGTCCATGACATCGACGTGAATCCCCCCACGCCGATTCATGTGGTGGCGTGAAGACTGACTTTCAATCAGCCTTCACGTACCGGCTCCGTTGGGAACGACCGTTGGCGGTCGTCACTTCGCCTTGGAAAACGCCAGCCACAGGCCGCCGCCGACCAGAAAGCTGCCGCTGATCCTGGACATCAGCTTGATGCGGCTGGCCGAGAGCAGGCGGCCGGCGCGGCTGGCGGCGAGCGCGTAGGTCGAGTCCGAGACGGCGGCAAAGATCATGGCGGTAAGGCCCATGACGACGATCTGCAGGGTGTAATTGCCCTGCGGGGCGATGAATTGCGGGAAGAAGGCGCCGAAGAACACCAGGGTCTTGGGGTTGCTCAGCGCCACGAGCAGGCCCTGCAGGAAGAAGCCGCCGCGCGGCTTTCTCGCGGTGCCGTCGGCATTCAGCGCGCCCTTGGAACGGAACATCTGCACCCCCATCCAGATCAGATAGGCGGCGCCGATCAGGCGTACCCATTCGAACCAGTGGCCCATGCCCGATATCAGCGTGTTGAGGCCGATGCCGACAATGGCGATCATCACGGCGAGCCCAGCCTGCGTGCCGGCGACATTGGCAAGGCCGGCGCGGTAGCCATGGCGGATGCTGTTGGCGATGATCAGCGTGACAGTCGGACCGGGCACCAGGATGATGACGATGCAGGCAAGGACATAGGCGGCGTAGAGTTCCAGCGACATGGGGACTTCCTCGAGGATGCGCTTAGGCGGCTGGCTGCAATCAATGCATGGCGGCGGGGCTGGTGCAAGCCGGTCGCAGACCGTGCCGCCCCTCGCGTCAGGACGCCCCCACCTGCCAAGGCAGGGTCGCCTCATAGGCCGCTCCGGCCCTGAGCACGGCGAGGTCGCCGCGCGGCCGGCCGATCAGCTGCATGCCCAAGGGGCGGCCTTTGTCGTCGAAGCCGACGGGCACGTTGAGCGCCGGACAGCCGCCGAGCGTGGCGAAGGCCGAAACCTGCATCCAGCGATGGTAGCTGTCCATCGTCCGTCCGGCGACCTCACTTGGCCAATGCGTGCCGACTTCGAAAGGAAAGACCTGCGCCGTCGGCAGCGCGATGAGATCGAAGTGCTCGAACAGCGACAGCAGCGTCCGGTGCCAGGAGGTGCGGATGACCGAGGCCGCGCGGATCTGCGGCGCCGTCAGCCGCATGGCGTTCTCCACCTCCCAGACGGCTTCCGGCTTCAGCAGGGCGCGCTTGTGCGGGTCGTCATAATGGACTTTCAGCGCCGAGCCGCTGCTCGCCTGCCGCAGCGTCACGAAGGCTTGCCACAGTGCCTCGAAATCGAAATCCGGCAGCAAGGGCTCGGTCAGGAAGGATGCCTCCGCGAAGCGGCCGAGTGCGGCCTCGCACAGATCGAGGATGCCAGGCTCTACCGGCAGGTGACCGCCGAGATCACCGAGCCAGCCGACGCGGCCGCCGCTTGCCGGCGTTGCCAGCCCTTCGAGGAATGAACCAGGCTTTTCCCAGGACAAGGGCGCATGCGGATGGTAGCCCGCCTGCACGTCGAGCAGCAGCGCCATGTCGCTGATGCTGCGGCCCATCGGCCCGTCTATGCCCATCTGAGCATGAAAGACTTCCAGGTCCGGCCCTCCGGGGACAAGGCCCTGCGACGGGCGGAAGCCATAGACATTGTTCCACGCCGCCGGATTGCGCAGCGAGCCGCCGAAATCGCTGCCGTCGGCGACCGGAACCATGTCGAGCGCAAGGGCGACCGCAGCGCCGCCGCTCGACCCGCCTGCGGTGAGCGCCGGATCGAAGGCGTTCAGCGTCGGGCCGAACACGTTGTTGTAGGTGTTGGATCCCAGCCCGAATTCGGGAACGTTGGTCTTGCCGATGATGATGCCGCCGGCCTTGCGGATGCGCTCGACGAAGAAATCATCCTCCTGCGGCACGAAATCGGCGAAGATCGGCGAGCCGAAACTGGTCCTCAAGCCGCGCGTCATGGCGAGGTCTTTTATCGCCATCGGCAGGCCAAACAGCGAGCCGGCCGGCCCGCCTTGCGCTAGATGCGCGTCCGCCGCGTCGGCCTCGCGCAGGATGTCGGAGCGCTCGCGCAACGAGACGATGGCATTGACCAGCGGGTTTACCGCGTCGATGCGGTCAAGGAATGCGGCGACCAACTCGCGCACGGACAGGCGGCGCAGCCGGATCGCCTCGGCCAGGTCGACAGCGGACATCCGGCAGATGTCGCCGGCGGGGGGCACGGCGTGCTTCGTTGCGGGGCGCAGGGCTGTCATCCGGCGTTGTTGCGCAGGGCGGTGTCCACATCCGCGGCCAGCGGGATGGCCGGCTGGGCGCCGGGCTTCAGGCAGGCGAGCGAGCCGGCGGCTGCGGCGCGGGTGAGAGCCTGCTCCAGCGGCAGGTTGGACGCCAGCCCGGCGGCGAGATAACCGCAAAAAGTATCGCCGGCCCCGACGGTGTCGACCGGCGTGATCTTCAGCGCCGGCACGGTCAGGAAATCCTCCGGGGTCGCCGCCAGCACGCCGTCGCCGCCGAGCGTGACGACGATGGTGCGGCCGGTCTTGCGGGCGAAGTCGCGCATGCGCGCCGGGCGGTCGCGGCCTTTCAGCGACAGCGCCTCGCCGTAAAGGTCGAATTCGGTTTCGTTGGCGACGGCGTAGTCGGCCTTGCCGAGCAACGCTGCCGCCTCGCTACGGAACGGCGCGGTGTTGAGCACGGTGACCGCGGCGGCGGCGCGTGCGGCGTCGAGCGCTGCATCGACAGTCTGCAACGGGATCTCGTGCTGCAGCAGGACGACGTCGCCCTTCGCAAGGAAAGCCTTGGCGAGATCGCCGGGCAGCACCGAATCATTGGCGCCCGGCACCACGGCAATGACATTCTCGCCATCGGCGCCGACGAGGATCAGCGCCGTGCCGGTGGAGGCGAAGCTCTGGCCGACGCCGGATAGATCGACCTTGCCGGCCACGAGCAAAGCCAGGGCTTCGGTTGCGAAATTGTCCTTGCCGACGGCGCCGACCATGCGCACCTTGGCGCCGGCGCGCGCCGCAGCCAGCGCCTGGTTGGCGCCCTTGCCGCCGGGCGCGGTGGCGAAGCCGGAGCCGCGGACCGTCTCGCCCGGCGAAGGCAGGCGGTCGACATTGGCGATAAGGTCGAGGTTGATCGAGCCGACAACGATGATCAAGAAAGCCTCCTGCGGAATGCGCGGGAAGCTAACCTGTAAGCCGGCGGCTTGCCAGAGCGTGCGGATGTTTTGCGCCGGGAGCTCGCAAAAAGAACAACACCGGCGAAGGGATTTCGCCGGTGTTGTTTGATGCGGGCAGCTTCAGGACGCGGTCTGGCCCGCTTCCCAACCGAGGATGGCGCGTTTGCGGGTCAGGCCCCAGTGGTAGCCGGTGAGTGCGCCGGACTTGCCCAGCGCCCGATGGCAAGGGACGACGAATGACAATGGGTTGGCGCCGACCGCCGCCCCCACCGCCCGGCTGGCGTTTGGCGCGCCGATCCTGGAGGCGATCGAGGAATAAGTGCAGGCCTTGCCCATCGGGATCCTGAGCAGCGCGTCCCAGACGCGCAGCTGGAAGTCGGAGCCGATCATCACCACGCGCAGCGGCTGGTCGGCGCGCCACAATGTCGGATCGAAGATGCGCGCCGCATAGGGCTGGGTGGCGCTCATGTCCTCGACATAGGTGGCGTTCGGCCAGCGGCCCGACATGTCGGCGAACGCCGCCCGCTCGCCGCCCGGATCGTTGAAGGCGAGCCCCGCAAGGCCACGGTCGGTGACCATGATCAGGGCGATGCCGAAGGGCGAGATGTGGTAGCCGTAGCGGATGGTCAGGCCAGCGCCGCGCGTCTTGTAGTCGCCCGGCGACATCGCCTCGTGGGTGACGAACAAATCGTGCAGCCGGCCGGGGCCGGACATGCCGAGTTCGAACGATGTTTCGAGGAGCGGCATGCCGGAATCGAGCAGTTTGCGGGCATGGTCGAGGGTGACCGCCTGCAGGAAGGCTTTTGGCGACAGGCCGGCCCAGCGGGTGAACAGCTTTTGCAGGCCCGTGGGTGTCTCGCCGACATCGGCTGCCAGGGCTTCCAGCGAGGGCTGGTCGCGATAGTCGAGGCTGATCTTCTCGATGGCGCGGCGCACGACCTCGTAGTCGCTGCCCTCGGGGGTGATGTCGTGCTGCAGGATCGCTGTCGGTTTCATCTGCGTATTCATGGTCATCTGGGCGTTCATGGCAATATCTCCTTGACCGCGAATATCGGTCTTTCCGCCCCTTGCAACCACCCGAAACTTGCCTTGTTGCCGCCTGTTACCAGATAAATACTGGATTGCGCCCCGGGAGATGCCAATGGCCGGCGAAAGGGTGAATCTGAGCGGAGCAAGGGAAACCTTGCTGATGACGCTTTATGGCAAGGCACTGGAAAGCCGGCTGCCGCATTCGCTGCTCGGGGATCGCTTCGCCGACGAGGCCGTGCGCAAGATCGACTATGATTTCTCGCGCCTCAAGGTCGACACCAATCTCGGCATCGGCCTGGCGATCCGGGCCAAGACGTATGATGTCCGCGTTCAGGACTTCATCGCCAGAAATCCCGGCGCCATCGTGCTGCATCTCGGCTGCGGGCTCGATACGCGCATTTTCCGTGTCGATCCACCCGAAGGCGTGGAGTGGTTCGATGTCGATTTTCCGGATGTCATCGCGCTCCGGCGCAAGCTTTACCCGTCCCGGGACCACTACCACCTCGTCGGCTCTTCGGTAACCGACCCAGACTGGCTGGCAGAAGTGCCGCGCAATCGTCCGGCCGTCGTGGTGATGGAGGGGTTGACGCCTTATCTCCCGGTAGAGGAGGGGCCACGGCTGCTGTCCCGCCTTGTCGCGCATCTTGCCGGCGGCGAGCTGATGTTCGACGCCTACAGCCACTTCGGCCTGAAGATGCTGCGCCTCAATCCGACCATCAGGGCGACGGGCGCCGAGGTTCACTGGGCGATCGACGACCCGCAGGTACTGGAGCGTGCCGTTCCGAAGCTGCGCTTTGTCGATGACATCTCGGCCTACAGCGCCGAACGCACCGCGCACATGGGCTGGTCCGCGAAACTGTTCATCGGACTGTGGAGACACATTCCCGCATTGCGCAAGGTCGGCAGGATTTTACGCTACCGGTTCTAATGCGGCGGCTCTAGCGCGTCCTGGCTTTTGTCAGTGCCCGCGAAAAGGCCACAGCAAAACTCTCGCGGGAGTCTGGGTCCAGGAATGATCCGATCGGCACATTCTGTCCTTGTGCTTCCACCGTCATCCTGGTGATGCCGATCTCGGCATGGCGAGCGACGGAAAAGCGCGCCCAGAACGGGTTGAAGCGATGCGCTTCCGACTTTCCCGAGGGCGCCGTCTTGCGGATGTCGAGGCTGGTGCGCGACACCGACACTTCCTCGCGGGCACGGGCGGCGCGATAGTTGGCGCGGAAGGCGACGTAGACGGCGATGACGTCGAGGCCGAAGAAGCCGAACACCGGCCAGGCGCCGCGCGACAGGAAAAACGCCCCGGTCACCACCCAGCCGAACAGCAGCGCGCCCATCAGCACGGCAAAGCCGGTGCGGCCCAGCGAGCGGTGCGGTGTCAGCAGCGCCTGGAAGAATGGCTCGTCGGCCTGAAACGAGGCGTTTGTGTCGCTCATCCCAGGATATTATAGGAAGGGAATGGCCAGCCCCAAGTCCAAAAATCTTTCCCTATCCAAAAGTGAACTGCCGCCCGGGCGGTGCGACGGCTCGAATGCCAAGCCGCGACCGCGGCCGGTGCGGCTCCGTTCGCTCTACAGCGCCGCCGAGGTGCATGAGATCTTCCGGCGGTTTTCGGTGCAGCGGCCCGAGCCGAAGGGCGAGCTCGAGCACGTCAACGCCTTCACGCTGCTGGTGGCCGTGGTGCTGTCGGCGCAGGCGACCGATGCCGGCGTCAACAAGGCGACGCGGGCGTTGTTCAAGGTCGCCGACACACCTGAAAAGATGCTGGCGCTGGGCGGAGCCAGGGTCGGCGAGTACATCCGCACCATCGGACTCTGGCGCAACAAGGCCAAGAATGTCGTGGCGCTCTCGGAGGCGCTGATACGCGATTACGGCGGCGAGGTGCCCAGCGAGCGCGATGAGTTGGTCAAGCTGCCGGGGGTCGGGCGCAAGACCGCCAATGTCGTGCTCAACATGGCGTTCGGCCAGCACACGATGGCGGTCGACACCCATATTTTCCGCATCGGCAACCGCCTCGGCCTGGCGCCAGGCAAGACGCCCGAACAGGTCGAGCAAGGGCTGCTGCGGATCATCCCGGACGAGTATATGCGCCATGCGCATCACTGGCTGATCCTGCATGGCCGCTATGTCTGCAAGGCGCGCAAGCCCGATTGCCCGGCCTGCGTCATCGCCGATCTCTGCAAGGCCGAGGTGAAGACGACAGACGTGCCGGCGCCGCTCGTGGAAATCGCGGCGCCCGGCGTCCCGACAACTAGCTTTCCTCCACGAACACCTCTTCGCGCTTCTTCTTGACCGACGGCAGGAAGACGACGACGAGCACGGCCAGTGCGACGAGCAGCAGGCCGGCGCTGATCGGCCGCGTCACGAAGGTCGAGGGGTCGCCGCGCGACAGGATCATGGCGCGGCGCAGGTTTTCCTCGAGCAGCGGGCCGAGCACGAAGCCGAGCAGCAGGGGTGCGGGTTCGCAGCGCAGCTTGGTCAGGATGTAGCCGAGCAGGCCGAAGAAGGCGACTGCGTAGAGATCGAAGGCGTTGGTGTTGACGCTGTAAACGCCGATCGAGCAGAACGCCATGATGATCGGGAAGAGCACATAATAGGGGATCGTCAGCAGCTTCACCCACAGCCCGATCAGCGGCAGGTTCAGCACGATCAGCATCAGATTGCCGATCCACATCGAGGCGATGATGCCCCAGAACAGCGCCGGCTGCTCGATCGCGACATTGGGGCCGGGCACGATGCCCTGGATGATCATGGCGCCGATCATCAGCGCCATGACCGGATTGGCCGGAATGCCCAGCGTCAGCATCGGAATGAAGGAGGTCTGGGCGCCGGCATTGTTGGCCGATTCCGGTCCGGCGACGCCGGCGATGGCGCCCTTGCCGAACTCCTCCGGGTGTTTCGACACGCGCTTTTCGACCGTGTAGGAGGCAAAGGCCGCAAGCACCGCGCCGCCGCCGGGCAGGATGCCGAGCGCCGAACCGATGATCGTGCCGCGCACGATGGGCGCGGCCATCGCCTTGAAGTCGTCGCGGGTCGGCATCAGGCCGGAGACCTTTTTGATCATCACCGAGCGCTCGTGCTCGTTTTCGAGATTGCGCAGGATCTCGGCAACGCCGAAGACGCCGACCGCCACCGCGACGAAGTTCAGCCCGTCGGCATATTCGCGGATGCCGAGCGTGAAGCGCGGCGTGCCGGTGTAGATGTCGGTGCCGACAATGCCGAGCAGCAGGCCGAGCACGACCATCGCCAGCGCCTTGACGATCGAGCCGTGGGCGAGCGCGATGGACGAGACGAGGCCGACGATCATCAGCGAAAAATATTCGGCCGCGCCGAATTGCAGGGCTATTGCCGTCAGCGGCGGGGCAAAGACGGCGACGAGAAAGGTCGACACCGTGCCGGCGAAGAACGAGCCGATCGCGGCGATCGCCAGAGCCGCCCCGGCGCGACCGTTCCTGGCCATCTGGTAGCCGTCGATGGCGGTCACGGCCGAGGAGGATTCGCCGGGCATGTTGATGAGAATGGCGGTGGTCGAACCGCCATACTGGGCGCCGTAGTAGATGCCGGCCAGCATGATGAGGGACGAGACCGGGTCGCCGATCTGGAAGGTGATCGGCAGCAGCATGGCGATGGTTGCGGTGGCGCCGATGCCGGGCAGGACGCCGATCAGCGTGCCGAGCAGAACGCCGATGAGGCAAAAACCCAGATTGGCCGGCGTGGTGGCCGTCGAAAAGCCGAGTTCGAGGTTCCTGAGGAGGTCCATCTCAGCGCCTCACAATGCCAGCCATTGGGGCAACCAGGGGCCGAAGCGCTGGAATGGCAGCCCGAGCGCGTAGCTGAAGACCAGCACCGAAAACAGCGTCAGGCCGGCCGACAGCAGAAGTGCCGTCAGCGGCTTCATGCGGGCGCTGGCAAAAGAGGCGATCAACGCCGTCAGGAAGATCGACGGGACGAAGCCGAGGCCGCGCACGGTCATGCCGAAAAAGATCGGCGCCGGCAGGATAAACAGCATGCCGCGCCACGCAATGGGGCCGATCGGCTCGCCCTCGACGCGCACCGCCTGGACGAGGATGATGGCGCCGAGCACGATCAGCACGATCGCCAGCACCAGCGGGAAATAGCCCGGTCCCATGCGGAAGGCGGTGCCGATTTCGAGGCCGAGCGATTGTATCGCGAAAAAGGCGCCGAAAAAGATGAACAGCGCGGCGCACAGGCCGTTTGCCCTGTCGATGGCGAAAGGTTTCATGGCGGTCCTCCCCTGACCCTTGCAACGGGCTTGCCGTTGCAAATGTGAAAACGGACGTCGAAGCGAAAACGGGGCGCCGGCAGCGCCCCGTTCAAGCCTCAGTCGGCGTATTGGCCGGCGGCTTCGATGATCGGCTTCCAGCGCATGATCTCGCCTTCCAGCTTGGCCTTCAGCGCTGCCGGCGTCGCGTCGGCCTCGGACGACGGCTTGGTGCCGAGTTCGGCGAAGCGGGCGATGACGTTGGGGTCCTTCAGCGCGACCTGGAGCGATTTCGACAGTCGGCCGGTGATCTCGGCCGGCGTGCCCTTCGGCGCATAGAGGCCGTGCCAGATGCCGACCTGCACCGCGGGCAGGCCGGCTTCGATGGTCGTCGGCACGTCCTTCAGCACGTCGAGGCGCTCCGGCGTGGTGACGGCATAGGCCTTGATCGTGCCGCCCTGGATCTGCTTGGTGGTGTTGGTGGTCTGGTCGCACATAATGTCGACCTGGCCGCCGAGAAGGTCGGTCATGGCCGGACCGGTGCCCTTGTAGGGCACGGTGACCAGCGGCGTGCCGATGGCGCTCATGAACAGCATGCCGCACAGATGCGAGGCAGCGCCGATGCCGGCATTGGCGACGGTGATGGTGTCCTTGTTGGTCTTGGCGTATTCGACCAGCCCTTTCAGGTCGGCCGGCTCCAGGTCCTTGCGGGCGACGATGGCCATCGGCACCTCGGTGACGAGGCCGACATACTCGAAGGCGTTCAGCGTGTCGTAGGCGAGTTTTCTGTAGAGGGTCGCGCTGGTCGCCATGCCGATGTGATGGAGGAGCAGCGTGTAGCCATCCGGGTCGGCGTTGGCGACGCGGCCGGCGCCCAGCGTGCCGCCGGCGCCGCCGACATTTTCGACGATGATCTGCTGGCCGAGATCCTTCGACATGGCTTCGGCGACGAGCCGCGTAACCGTGTCGGTCGGACCGCCGGCCGCAAACGGCACGACGACGGTGATGGTGCGCTCGGGATAGGTCTGTGCGCTGGCGGTGAACGAATAAAGCGTGACGGCCGCGGCGGCGGCCAGGGCGGCTACAATTTTCCTCATCGTAATTCTCCTCCCAGGATATCAATCTCCGATCGCTGTGCAGGTCAGGCAGCGAGGGTGCAACAAAGGCAAGCTAACAGATTGTCGCCTGACGCAAACTGCAAAATACAGTCGTGCGCAACCATGGCGATCAGTGGGGAGTATGCCCGGAGGAGATGGGTTTGGTGTTGGCGTTGCTTCAATAATCGTAGCCGCGCGCCATCGCCGCCGCGAAGATCGGGATCAGCAGGAAGATGAAGGCTTCGGCGCGCACATAGGTCTTCACCGAGGCGAGTTCCGCAACCGGCACCTGAAAGCCGGGATTTGCACTGGCTTGCCGGTTCCAGGAGATGAAGCGGATGGTCGGGATGATCGACAGCAGGCCAACGATGCCGAATGCCGCCATCTTGGTCCAAAACACCCAGTTGTAGACATAGAACTCCCAGCCCTTCAGGCCGTAGACGACGCGGCCGATGCCGACGATGATGATCGACATCGCGAGGATGCCGTAGTGGCGGTCGATGCCGGCAAGCCGCTTCAGCGTGGCGGCGGAGAGGTCGCCGCGGATCAGGACAAATTCGGCGCCAATGATGCCGGCCAGCGAGAACACCAGCAGATGATGGAAAATGGCAAGCACGAGATCGGTGGTGTCCATGGCGTTCTCCTCCCATTGGCGGTATCGAGACCGGCCCTTGCCGGACCGGTTGCGAAAGGTAGCATCGTTCGGCAGAATTCCCAGAGGCGGATCTGGGTTGGACCATCGGCGTCGCCATCCTGACAGCTGGGGTTTTCTGAAATGACCGGACTGAAGCGCGCCCTGTACCCGATGCCGGACGACATCCGCATCGCCCTGACCGAAAAAGGACTGACAGCGGCCTACGAGGCGCGGCCGGACTACCAGAAGAACGATTATCTCGGCTGGGTCGCCCGCGCCAAACGCAGCGACACCAGGCAGAAGCGGCTCGACCAGATGCTGGACGAATTGCGGCGCGGTGGGCTCTACATGAAGATGGTCTGGCACGGCTGAAAGTAAGCCGACGCTGTTCGCTTCGACCGCCTGGTCGCGCCAGGCCGTTCGGAAGCTTCCCTGGCTGAATGATGATCCGGCTTGGCCCTTGTCCGGGCGCGCTGGTTTGCTAAGCGCTGACCGTCAACGGAGGCAGAGTTTCATGGGCAGTCCAAAAACAGCCGGCGTCCCGGTTCTCGAAACGGAACGGACCATCATGCGGGCGCACCGGATCGAAGACTTCGACAACTATGCTGTCATGTGGGCCGACCCCGTCACCACCCGTTTCATCGGCGGCAAGCCGCGGACGCGGGAGGAAAGCTGGATGCGGTTCCTGCGGCATGCCGGCCTGTGGTCGCTGCTTGGCTACGGCTTCTGGGCGGTCGAGGACAAGGCCAGCGGTCGCTTCATCGGCGAGGCCGGATTCCACGATCTGAAGCGCGACATCGAGCCGTCGCTCGAGGGCATTCCGGAAGCCGGCTGGGCGCTGGCGCCGCAAGCGCATGGCAAGGGTCTTGCCAGCGAAGTCGTCAGAAGGGCCCTGGCCTGGGGCGACGAAACCTTTGCCGGCGCGAGAACCGTCTGCATCATCGATCCGGAAAACACCGGCTCGTTGAACGTCGCGGCAAAGTGCGGCTACACCAAGGTCCTGGAAACCACTTATCACGATGGGCCGACGATCCTGCTCGAACGGCGGGTGTGAAGCGCTTCATCGACGCAATTTCCACGTTCTGCTAGGGTTGGCTATTCTAATCTAGCTACGCAATTCCTGTGGGAAAACCGCTCACACTTTTCCTGGAATTGCTCTTTGGGGGAGCCGACCATGCGTGCGATCAATGCGATATTTCTGAAGCTTTTCTGGGCGGGGCTGCTGCTCCTGGCGGCCGTGCAACTGGCGGGCGCCGATGCGACGGTGCCTACCGCCGACATCGAGGGCGGTGCCGACAATCATCTGGCCAAGCGCTATGAGGGGTCGTTCATCGTCTCCTACGAAAAATTCGCCTATACCGATTTTACAGTGCCGCTGTCGCCGCTGAAGCCGAGCGCCGATCCGGATGCCCGTGACACGATGAACAACCGTGTGTTCGCGCCGGACATGAAGGCCGAGGTCGAAGGCGCGCTGACCCGCATCGCCTATGTGCTGCCGGCCGAGCGCTCCCCGCTCGAAGTGCTGCGCAACTACCAGGATGTGATCGCGGCCGCCGGCGGCGAAGTCCTGTTCGAATGCAAGAAGGAAGAGTGCGGCGGCGCCGCCGACCGGTCGTCGAGCGGTGGCGGCGGCGACATGAGCCTGATGATGTATTTCTTCCATGAAAGCGACGTCAAGGACGCGGCCTTTTCCAATGGCGCCTGTGCGGTAACCACCGGTATCAACGACCAGCGCTTCTTCGCTGCCAAGGTGCCGCAGGATGGCGGCGACGCCTATGTCACTGTTCAGGCCTATTCGCTGATCGACGACCTCTACTGCAAGGAACTCAACGGCCGCACCATCGCCGTCGTTCAGGTGCTGGAGCCCAAGGCGCGCGACAAGAAGATGGTGGTGGTCGAAGCGGCCAAGATGGCGGATTCGCTGTCGGCCACCGGCTCCATCTCGCTCTACGGCATCTTCTTCGACACCGACAAGGCCGACATCAAGCCGGAATCGGAACCGACGCTGAAGGAGATCTCGACGCTTCTGACCAACGAGCCCGGTATGGCGGTGATCGTCGTCGGTCATACCGACAACCAGGGCGCCTTCGACTACAATATCGATCTGTCGTCGCGGCGGGCGCAGTCGGTGAAGGCGGCGCTGGTCTCGAAATACGGCATCGATGGCGGCCGGCTGACCGCCGCCGGCGCCGGCATGATGGCGCCCGTCGCCAGCAATGACGGCGAAACCGGCCGCGCCAAGAACCGCCGTGTGGTGCTGGTCAAGGCGAACTGAGGCCGATCACGGTTTCAGCGCCGGCTAGGCGCGCTGCCTGCTCCAGCATCGAGGCATCCTCGCCGAAGGCGCGGGTGGCGCGAGCGGCGGCCTCCAGCAGGTCCGGTGTCATGCGGCGCAGGAACGCCGTATCGACGCGTGTCGACGGGCCGGCGAGCGTCAAGGCGCCGAGCAGAACGCGGCCCGGTCCGAACACCGGCACCGAGACGCCCGCCGTCTCAGGGTCGCGGTCGCCGATCGACAGATAGTGGCAGGCGTTGCGGATGGTCTCGTATGGTTCGCCCGGCTGGCCTGAAAACGCTGCCAGCACGCGGCCGCCCGAGCCGGTGAGCAACGGCAGCAGGTCGCCTTCCCGGATCGTGTAGCGGATAGGATGCTTGGATTCGACGCGGTAGAGACAGGTGCGGGCGTCGCCCGAGCGGACATAGAACGCCACGCTTTCCCAACTGCGTTCGGCAAGATCACGCATGATCGGCAGCAGGATGTCGACCGCCACGACCGAGCGCTGGTAAAGCGCGCCAAGCCGAAAGGTGGCGGGTCCGATGCGGTAGCGGCCATCGTCGAGCCGCTCCAGCAACTGCCCGCGCAGCAATGAGTTCGCCAGCCTCAAAATGGTGCTTTTGTAGAGCCCGGTGCGCGCCGCGATCTCGGCCAGGCTGAGCGAGCGGTCGGCGGTCGCGAACGCGTCGAGAATGGCGATCGCGCGGTCGAGCGCGGCAACACCATCGGCCGGCAACGGCTGGGATCGCGCTTCGGTCATCTCACGAACAGTTTCATTCCAGTTTACCTGCTCGGACAAAGGCCGGCCGAAGCGATTGTGCCGCACATCCATGGTTCTGTCTAGTAGAACAGCGTTCCTGTTGACAGAACGTACCGAAATCGGCATGAATTTTTGCCGAGCGGGTCTGTTTTCAGGCTACGTTTCTGGCAGGCACCGGAGGAGGTGTCGTGATTTGGAGGAATCCCATGCTGAACAGACGCAGATTTTTGATGAGCACCGCGGCCGCAGGCGCTGCCGGATTCGTTGCAACGCATTTGACGCCCGCCCTCGGTCAGGATGCACCGCAGATCCAGATCTTCGTGCCGGCCGCGCCCGGCGGCGGCTGGGACCAGACGGGGCGCACCATCGACCAGGTGCTGCGCAGTGAAAAACTGATCTCCGGCTCGCAGATCACCAATGTCGGCGGCGCCGGCGGTACTGTCGGCCTGCCGCAGTTCATCAGCCAGTGGAAGGGCAAGGGCAATTCGCTGATGGTGGCCGGCATGGTCATGGTCGGCGCCATCATCGCCAACAAATCGGCCAACAACCTCTCCGAAGTGACGCCCATCGCTCGCCTCACCGGCGAGTTCGAGGCGCTGGTGGTGCCGGCGGATTCGCCGTTCAAGACGGCCGGCGATTTCGTCGCCGCGCTCAAAGCGGATCCGACCAAGGTTCCGGTGGCCGGCGGCTCGGCCGGTGGCTCCGACCACATCCTGTTCGGGCTGATCGCCAAGACGGTCGGCGTTCCGGCAACCAACCTCTCCTATGTGCCTTTCGCCGGCGGCGGCGAGGCGCTGTCGGCGCTGCTCGGCAACCAGGTGGCGGCCGGCATTTCCGGCTTCGGCGAGTTCTCCGAGCAGGTCAAGGCGGGCGCGCTTCGGCTGTTGGCGATCTCCGCCGACAAGCGCCAGGACGGCATCGACGCACCGACGATGAAGGAAGCCGGCATCGACGTCGAACTGTTCAACTGGCGCGGCGTATTCGCACCGCCAGGCGTCTCCGACGCCGACAAGGCGGCGATGGTCACGATGATCGAGACCATGGCCAAGAGCGATGCCTGGGCAGCCGAATGCAAGAACCGCAACTGGACCCCCATCCTTCTGACCGGCGACGATTATGCGAAATTCCTCGTCGACGACACCGCCCGCATCACCGCGATCCTCAAGGATCTCGGCCTCGCCTGATGTCTTCAGGGGCGGCCACGGCCGCCCCTTCCGACATTAGCCTGCGGCATGGACATATCATGCGCTGGGAGTGAAACTGCGGATGCGGCCGGCGGGAGGATGCCGGCCATCTCGGGAGGACATCGATGAGCACCAGCGACCAGCAGCCGGCGCCCCCGCGCCTTGCCATGCCCGAATTGTTGATCGGCATCGGGCTTCTCGCCTGTGCCGCGGCCGTGGCGTGGCAGACCCTGGCGATCCCGGTTTCGCCGCTCTATTCCAAGGTCGGGCCGACCATCTTCCCCTACATCACCATGACAGGCATGATCGTGCTTTCGCTGCTGCTCATCGTCGCCGCGCTGCGCGGCGGCTGGCAGCCGCAGGAGGAAAAGGAAACGCCGACCGACTGGAAGGCCATGGGCATCGTCGTTGCCGGCCTGGTCGCCAATCTGGTGCTGATCCAGCCGCTCGGCTTCACCGCCGCCTCGGTCATCATGTTCGTGCTCGTCTGTTATGGCTTCGGCAGCAAGCACACGCTGCGCGATGCGCTGACCGGCCTGATCCTGGCGCTTGCCGCCTATTTCGGCTTTGCCAGGGCGCTCGGCGTCAACATTGGCGCCGGCTTCATCGAAAACCAGCTGAACACGGTGATCGACGCGATCATCGCCACTGCGAGGGGCTGACGCCATGGAGACGCTCGGCCATCTCGCCCACGGATTTTCCGTCGCTTTCTCGCCGATGAACCTGCTGTGGTGCCTGGTCGGCACCACGCTCGGCACGGCCATCGGCGTGCTGCCCGGCCTCGGGCCGGCGCTGACCATCGCGCTGCTGCTGCCGATCACCTACCAGGTGGCGCCGGAGGCGTCCTTCATCCTGTTTGCCGGCGTCTATTACGGCGCCATGTATGGCGGCTCGACGACCTCGATCCTGCTCAACACGCCGGGCGAAAGCGCCACCATCGTCACCGCGCTGGAAGGCAACAGGATGGCCCGCTCGGGTCGCGGCGGCGCGGCACTGGCGACCTCGGCGATCGGCTCCTTCGTCGCCGGCACCATCGGCACGATGGGCGTCGCCTTCCTGGCCCCGGTGGTGGTGAAGTTCGCGCTCGCCTTCGGGCCGGCCGAATATTTCTCGCTGATGGTGCTTGCCTTCATCACGGTGTCGGCGGTGCTCGGCTCGTCCTCCGTGCGCGGCCTCACCAGCCTGTTCATCGGCTTCGTCATCGGCATGATTGGCGTCGACCTGCAGACGGGACAGCCGCGCTTCACCTTCGGCATGAACGAACTGCTCGATGGCGTCGATGTCATCATTGCCGCGGTCGGCCTGTTTGCCGTCGGCGAGACGCTCTACATGGCCTCGCGCCGCTATGCCGGCAAGGACGAGATCGTGCCGCTCAAGGGCTCGCTCTACATGACCGCGGCCGAATGGGGGCGCTCGTGGAAGCCATGGCTGCGCGGCGCTTTCATCGGCTTCCCGATCGGCGCCATGCCTGCCGGCGGCGCCGAGATCCCGACCTTCCTGTCCTACGCCATCGAAAAGAAGCTGTCGAAGCACAAGGAGGAGTTCGGCACGGTCGGCGCCATCGAGGGCGTTGCCGGACCGGAAGCCGCCAACAATGCGTCTGCCGCCGGCGTGCTGGTGCCGATGCTCACCCTTGGCCTGCCGACCTCGGCGACCGCCGCAATCATGCTGTCGGCCTTCCAGAGCTACGGCATCAATCCGGGACCGCTGCTGTTGACGACGCAGGCCGATCTGGTCTGGGGCCTGATCGCCAGCCTGTTCATCGCCAACGTCATCCTGGTCGTCCTCAACCTGCCGCTGATCGGGCTGTGGGTACGGCTGTTGAAAATCCCGGCGCCGCAGCTCTATGCCGGCATCCTGGTGTTCGCCACCGTCGGCACCTACGGCATCTCGCAATCGCCGATCGACCTCGTCATCCTCTATCTCCTGGGGGCCGCCGGCTTCCTGATGCGGCGCTTCGATTTCCCGACCGCGCCGGTCATCATCGGCATGATCCTGGGGCCGCTTGCCGAAACGCAGTTCCGCCGGGCGATGACGATCTCGAACGGCGACTGGTCGGTGTTCTACACCCACAAGCTGTCGCTGGTGCTGCTGATCCTTGCCTTCATCGGGCTCGCCGGTCCGCATATCTGGGCCTTCATCGAGCATCGGCGCCGGCGCGGACCCGAGCATGTGCCGGGCGATGCCTGAGCGACCTGGAGCATCATGACCGATCTGCTTGCCGGCATCCGCATTCTCGACCTGACCAATGTGCTGGCGGGCCCTTATTGTGCCTACCAGCTGGCGCTGCTCGGCGCCGATGTCATCAAGGTCGAGACGCCGCAAGGCGGCGATCTGGCGCGCCAGCTCGGCGCCTCGCCGGCGCTCAACGAGGCGGGGATGGGCGCGTCGTTCCTGGCGCAGAATGCCGGCAAGCGATCGGTGGTGCTGGATCTCAAAAGCGAAGCCGACCGCGAACGCTTCCTCGATCTCGTCGCCTCCGCCGATGCGCTGGTCGAGAACTTTCGACCGGGCGTGATGGGGCGGCTGGGGCTTGGCTATGAGGCGCTGAAAGCGGTTCGTCCGGGTCTCGTCTATTGCGCCATATCGGGGTTCGGCCAGACCGGGCCGATGCGCGACAATCCGGCCTACGACCAGATCATCCAGGGGCTGTCCGGCATCATGAGCATCACCGGCACGCCGGAGACCGCACCCTTGCGGGTCGGCTATCCCGTCGCCGACACGCTGGGCGGGCTGGTCGGGGCCTTCGCCATCGCCGCGGCGCTGGTCAAGCAGAAGACCTCGGGCGAGGGCGCGTTTCTCGATGTCTCGATGCTCGAATGCACGCTGTCGGCGCTGGGCTGGCCGGTGTCCAACTATCTGACCGCCGGCGTCGAGCCGCAGCCGATGGGCAATGAGAACATGACGGCTGCGCCCTCCGGCGCGTTTCGCACCGGCGACGGCCTGCTCAACATCGCCGCCAACAAGCAGGAGCAGTTCGTCACGCTTTGCCGGCTGATCGGCCAGCCGGAACTGGCCGACGATCCGCGCTTTGCCGAGCGCGAGACGCGCAAGCAGAACCGCGCTGTGCTGAAGGTGCTGATCGAGACGGCCTTGGCGAGCGCCTCGGCCGCAGCCTGGGAGGAAAAATTCAACCGCGCCGGCGTGCCGGCGGGCCGGGTGCTGACGATCCCCCAAGTGCTTGGCGAGCGCCAGGTGGTCGAGCGCGACATGACCACGCGTTTCCAGGGTCTGCCCGGCATGGCGCAGCCGCTGACCGTGGTGCGCGGCGGCTTCATGGTCGATGGCGCGGCACCCTTGCCGGTCCTGCCGCCGCCTGTGCTGGGCGAGCATATGGACGAGGTTTTTTCCACCCTGCCGCCGCGCGCCAGGAGAAGCGCGTGAGCGAGAGAAAAACCGGCCGCGAACGCGGCGAGGAATGGTGGCAGACCGGCATCATCGAGATGAGCCCCGGCATTATCCGGCTGCGCGGCTATGAAATCCAGGAGCTGATCGGCCGCGTCAGCTTTCCGGCCACGATCTGGCTGATGCTGCGCGGCGAATTGCCGAGCGAGGAGCAGGCGGCGCTGCTCGGCATTGCGCTGGGGGCGGCCGTCGACCACGGGCCGCAGGCGCCGTCGATCGCCATTGCCCGCATGGCCATCACCTGCGGCGTCGGCATCAACAGCGCCATGGCGTCCGCCGTCAACGTGCTGGGTGACGTGCATGGCGGCGCCGGCGAACAGGCGCTGTCCTTCTATGGCGACATTGCCGTGGCACTTGACCAGGGTGTTGCGCTGGACCAAGCCGTAGCCGCACGGCTCGACCGTTTCTTCGCCGAGGAGAAAGGCTATGTGCCGGGCTTCGGCCATCGCTTCCACCCGGTCGATCCGCGCGCGCCGCGCCTGATCGCAGTGACGCGCGAGTTTGCCGCGCGCGGCGTCGTCAGCGGACGCTTTGCCGACATCGCCGAGGCCGTCGAATCAGAGGTGGCACGGCGCAAGGGGAAGAAAATACCGCTCAACATCGACGGCGCCACCGCCGTCATCTATGGCGAGCTCGGCTTTCCGCCGCCGTTGACGCGCGGCCTGTTCGTGCTCTCGCGCTCGGTCGGCATCCTGGCGCATGCATGGGAGCAGTCGCAGCAAAGCGACCGCAACAAGGGTCCGCTGCCGCGCGAATGGTTGTGGGCCTATACGGGCACGCCGCTGCGGCCATTTCCCGCTGAGGGGGATGAGGGTCCCACTAAAGGGGACGAGGGCAAGTGAGGTTGGTTCAGGCTGGGTCCGGCACTGCCGGCTGAGGCGGCGCCAGGTTGGCCATCAGCGTCGAGAGATCCGGCTCATCGATGAGCAACGCCGCGTCCTGCGGCTTGAGCCATGCCCGCTGGCGGCTCTTGGCCTCCTGCCAGTTGGCCAGTTCCTCGGACACCTCCAACAGATAGACGACGACGTCGACGCGCACGAAATTGTGCTCCAGCCGTTTCCAATAGGAATAGCTGCCGGCCGGCGCCTTGCGGGTCTTGCCGAGCACGCCGGCTTCTTCGCGCGCCTCGATGGTGGCGGCCTTGCGCCCGCTCTTGCCTTTCATGGGCCAGCCCTTGGGCACGATGAACCGCTTCGTCGCTCGCGACGTCACCAGCATCACTTCGAAATTGCCTGAAACGTCCAGGCGAAAGGGAATGGCGGCGACCTGGCGAATGCGTTCGCCTCGCCTTGCCTTGCGTACCGCCTTTTTCTTGGTCGTCGCCATGTGCTGAAAATCCGGTCGGCGGGCGCACCGCCGCACGCCGCCTGCAAACCCCTGATATGCCCGCGAGGCGATGAGGCATTTTTAGTAAATAAGTCGACTAAGTAAATCGCAAGCGACCGATATCAACGGCAAACACGCACAATCTGGTTGTTGACGATCTGAATCGGACAAGCTTGCCGGACGACGGGCACTTCGGGGCGCGGCTGCGGCACGATCCGACGGTCCTGCTCGCGATATTGCTGCTGCTGTTGCTGGAACTGCTGCCGCTGCAGGCTGTTGCGCAATTGCTGCAGTTGGTTCTGCTGGATCAGCCGGTTGGCGCTGGGATTGACGGACTGAGCCGCAGCAGATTGCATGATTCCGGCGAGCGTTGCCACCGCCAGCATTGCCGACATCAGAACTGTCGATAGGCGAAGCGTCGACATCAGTTCGTTCCCGTACAGATATAACCTCCTCTCTATATAGGGCGTTCGTCTCGATCTGCCATGGGCGGGTCTGCCATGGGCCGATCTGCCACGGGTTGGCGAAATCCCTGAGGAAGCGGCCTGGCCGCACTTGACAGAAAAGATCGATTGACCGCTCTATCGGGCGCGGATCTCGGGCTCAATCGCTGCTGACTCGAGGCACAATCGGGAGCATATTGATGAAAAGCAGGCAAGTATATTTCGCGGCGCTACTGGGCAGCATCTGTATTCTTGGCCCGGTGGCAGTCGCGGCGCAAACCAAGACCGACAAGGCGGCGCCTGCCGCCGCAGCGCCCGCCCCTGCTGCCGGCCCGACATTGCCTGGCGGCGCCTCGGCGCTGTCCGAGACACATGGCGACTGGACGGTCAATTGCCAGGTAACCGGCACGGCCAAGGTTTGCAGCCTGTCGCATCAGCAGTTCAACAAGCAGTCCAACCAGCGCCTGCTGGCGATCGAGCTGTCGAGCAAGAGCGGCGAGGATGCCGCCGGAACGCTGGCGCTGCCGTTCGGCCTGGCGCTCGCCAAAGGAGTCAGCCTGACCATCGACGACCAGAAGCTGGAAGGCAGCCTGCCGTTCAACACCTGCCAGGCCGTCGGCTGCCTGGTGCCGGTGGCGTTCGATGCCAGCGTCACGCCGCTGCTCAAGGCAGCCACCACGCTGAAGATCGACGCCTTCGCGGCCGACACCGGTCAAGCGGTGAGTTTCACTATCCCGCTCAACGGCTTCGGCGGCGCACTGGCACGGACCGCGGAACTCTCGGCGGACTGAGCGGAAAACGTCCGGTCACTCAACCTCGCGCAGCCGGTACCCCACCCCGGTTTCGGTGGTGATGTAGCGCGGCTGGTCGGGCGACTTTTCGATCTTCTGCCGGAGCTGGCGGACATAGACCCTCAGATACTGCACGTCGGTCGAATCGCCCCACACCTGCTTCAGAATGAAATGGTGGGTCAGCACCTTGCCGGCATGCTGCACCATAATGCGCAATATGTCGTACTCCTTGGGGGAGAGCTTTATCTCCTTGCCTTCGACCTTGACGATGCGCTTGACCAGGTCGACGCTGAGATCGCCGGTGTGGAACACCGGCTTTTCGCCCTGCTGCTGGAATTTGTGGCGCAGCGCGACGCGGATGCGGGCGACCAGCTCGTTCATGCCGAACGGCTTGGTGATGTAGTCGTCAGCGCCGAGTTCGAGCGCCGCGACGATGCCGGCTTCGTCGGTGCGGCTGGACAGGATGACCACGGGCACGTCGAGGCCGTCGCCGCGCCATTTGCGCAGGAGGTCGAGGCCGCCCATGCCGGGCAGGCCGAGATCGAGCAGGATCAGATCCGGCTTTTGCGCGTCGACGAGTTCGATCGCAGCGTTGGCGTTGGGCGCTTCGCTGACCGCATAACCCTGGCTGCCGAGGCCGACGCGCAGCAGTTTGCGGATCGGCGGCTCGTCATCGACGACCAGTATGCTGACGTTGGAATTTGTCATGCCGGATCACCAGATGCTTGCTCGTCCACACCTGATACGTCCGTATCGGACGATTGTACCAACCTCGGCATGCGGATTGTGAAGACTGCGCCCGGGCGATCGCTGCGGTTCGCCGCCATGATCGTGCCGCCCATCGCCTCGATGAAGCCCCGGCAGATCGACAGGCCGAGCCCGGTGCCGGCCTGGACCTGATCGCGCTTGCGCACCCGGTAGAAGCTGTCGAAGACGCGCTCCAGGTCGGCGGGCGGAATGCCCGGTCCCTCATCCATGATCTGCAGCGCGACGGAGCCATTGTCGGCCCAGCCCTGCAGCCGGATTGTCGATCCCTGTGGCGCGTATTTCGCGGCATTGTCGAGCAGATTGAACAGCATCTGTTCGAACAGCACGGGATCAAGCTTCAGCATCGGCAGGTCGGCCGGAACATCAACCTCGGTCTTGTGCCCGGCAGTGATCTTGCGCGCCCGTTGCAAGGCCGAGCCGACGACATCGCCGACATAGTGGAGAGCAAAATTCGGCTCCATGGCACCGGATTCAATCTTGGTCATGTCGAGCAGATTGGCGATGAAGCGGTTCAGCCGTTCGGACTCGTCGAGCACGGTGGTCAGCAGCTCGGCCCGATCGTTCTCGGGCAGTGCCGGCGCAAATTCCCTGAGCGTGCCGGCCGCGCCCATGATGGCCGCCAGCGGCGTCTTCAGATCATGCGAGATCGACGTCAGCAGTGCCGAGCGCAAGCGGTCGGCCTCGGCCGCCAGCCTGGCGCGATCGACATCGGCGACCAGCTGGATGCGCTCGATGGCAACCGCCGCCTGATCGGCCAGCGCGTCGAGCAGGCGCTGTTGCTCGGGCGTCAAGAGCGGCCCCTGCTTGTCATTGTCGAGGCCAACGACGCCGATGGCGGTACGGCCGGTCCGCAAGGGCAGGTAGAGCCGTTTTGCCCCGGGCAGGGTATCGGCGCCACGGCCGGCAGCCCGGTTGTGTTCCCAGGCCCAGCGTGCAGCCGCGATGTCGGCCTCGGCCAGCGTGTCGTCGGGGGGATAACCGGCCTTGACGGTGATCGTGCCTTCTTCCGGCAACAGCAGCACTACGCGCAGCTTCAGCATCGAGGCGATCTGGAACGCGGTGGCCCACAAAACGTCGTCGAGCGTGCCGGCGCCGGCGAGTTTCTTTGAAAAGAGGTAGATGTCCTCGGTGGCCCGGGCGCGTGAACGGGCGGCGGCTGCCTGACGCTGCACACGCGCCGTCAGATTGCTGGCGATGACGGCAACGACGAGGAAGACGGCGAAGGCAACGATGCTCTCCGGATCGCGGATCGTCATCGTGTAGCGCGGCTCGAGAAAGAAGAAGTTGAAGGCAATAGCGCTGAGGAAACAGGCGTACAGCGCCGGCCACAGGCCAAAGGTCACTGCCGATGTCAGCACCGCCAGCAGAAGCACGCTGGCAAGGTTGCGAACGTCGAGGAACTGATCGAGGACGGCACTGACGGCAAGCGCGCCGGCGACATAGACGGTCGAGAAAAGATAAGGCCAGATTTGAAATGGCGTCTGCTCGGCCGCCGCCTTGACCCTCGACGTGGCCTCGTTGTCGCGCTCCGTTCCTGAAATGACATGGACGCTGATATCGCCGGCATTGCGGATCAGATCGTAGGTGAGCGAGCCCTCGATCAGTTCGCGCCAGCGCGAGCGGGTCGGCCTGCCGACGACGATATGGGTGAAATTGTTCACTGTGGCGTGGCGGACGATGTCCTGGGCGACGTTCTGGCCCGGAATGGTCGTCACCTCGGCGCCGAGCTGCTCGGCCAGGCGCAAGAGCGTGGCCAGCTGGTCCTTGTCTTCCTCCGACATGCCGGCCGAACGCGGCGTGTCGACATGCAGCGCCGTCCACGGTGCGCGCAGCCGGTCGGCCAGCCGGCGCGCATAGCGGACACGAGACGCTCCGCCCGGACGCGCATCGACGCAGACGAGCACCCTTTCGCCCGCCGCCCAGGGGCCGGGAATGGCGTGCGACTGCATGTGGTTGAGCAACTGCTCGTCGACGCGCTGGGCGGTGCGGCGCAGCGCCAATTCCCGAAGCGCGATCAGATTGCCCGGCGAGAAATAGTTTTCGACTGCGCGCTGGGCAGTGTTGGGGAAATAGACCTTGCCCTCCTTCAGCCGCTTGATCAGGTCGTCGGGCGTGAGGTCGATGATCTCGATGTCGTCGGCCTGGTCGATGATGGAGTCCGGGACCGTTTCGCGCACCCTGACGCGGGTGATCTGTGCCACGACGTCATTCAGGCTCTCGACATGCTGGATATTGAGCGTGGTGTAGACGTCGATGCCGCGCGCAAGGATTTCCTGGACGTCGAGATAGCGCTTGGGGTGGCGGCTGCCGGGTGCGTTGGTGTGGGCGAGTTCGTCGACGAGCACCAGCGCCGGCCGGCGGGCGAGGATGGCGTCGATGTCCATCTCATTCAGCACGCGGTCCTTGTAGTCGACCTTCTGGCGCGGGATGACCTCGTAGCCGTCGACCAGCGCCAGTGTTTCCTTGCGGCCGTGGGTCTCGACGACGCCGATCACTACGTCGACGCCGTCGGCCAACCTGGCGCGGCCGGCCATCAGCATTTCATAGGTCTTGCCGACGCCGGGGGCCGCGCCGAGAAATATCCGCAGACGGCCGCGCTCTTCCCGTTCCGCATGCTCGAGCAGCGCGTCCGGAGAGGGTCTGGTATCGTTGCTTCTGGCGTCCGGCATCAGGCTCGATCATGAACGGCGCCGAGGATCGTGTCGATCCCCGGCCCCTGGCTTCAGAGATTGTCTCTCACTGCTTGGTATCGTCCAGTGCCAGGTTGAGCGCCAGCACATTGACGACCGGCTCGCCGAGGAAGCCGAGTTCGCGGCCTTCGACATGGCTGTCGACAAGCGCCTTGACCTTGGCTTCGTCGAAGCCCCTGGCCTTGGCCACCCGAGCGACCTGGAAATAGGCGGCGTCCGGGCTGATAGCGGGGTCGAGGCCGCTGCCGGACGTCGTCACCAGATCCATCGGCACCGGCTGGTTCGGGTTCTCCGCCTTCAGCTTTGCAACATCGCCCTTGATGCGGTCGATCAGCTTGGGGTTGGTTGGACCGAGATTGGAGCCGCTGGACGCTGCGGCGTTGTATCCGTCGCCGGCAGCCGAGGGGCGGCCATGGAAATACTTGTCGTCGGCAAAGCCCTGGCCGATCAGTTCGGAGCCGATGACCGTGCCGTTTTTCTCGATCAAGCTGCCATTGGCCTGGTGCGGAAACAGCGCCTGGGCGATGCCGGTCATGCCCAGGGGATAGATCAGGCCGGTCAAAACGGTGAAAAAGACGATCATGATAACAGCGGGTCTTATCTGAGTGAGCATGGACGTATTTCCTTAAGCGAGGCCGAGGCCGGTGACGATCATGTCGATCGCCTTGATGCCGACGAAGGGAACGATGATGCCGCCGAGGCCGTAGACCAGCAGGTTGCGGCTGAGCAGCGCGCCGGCGCCGATGGCGCGGTATTTGACGCCTTTAAGCGACAGCGGGATCAGAGCGATGATGATCAGCGCGTTGAAGATGATGGCCGACAGGATGGCGCTCTGCGGCGTCGCCAGATGCATGATGTTGAGCGCTTGCAGGGGGCCGATTGTATGTCCCGGCGCAACGTAGAAGACGGCAAACATGGCCGGGATGATGGCGAAGTATTTGGCGACGTCGTTGGCGATCGAGAAGGTCGTCAGCGAGCCGCGCGTCATCAGCAGCGCCTTGCCGATCTCGACGATCTCGATCAGCTTGGTCGGGTCACTATCGAGGTCGATCATGTTGCCGGCCTCGCGGGCGGCAACCGTGCCGGTGTTCATGGCGACGCCGACATCGGCCTGCGCCAAGGCCGGCGCGTCGTTGGTGCCGTCACCGCACATGGCGACCAGCTTGCCCTTGGCCTGTTCGTCGCGGATCAGCTTCAGCTTGTCCTCGGGCGTGGCCTGGGCGAGGAAATCGTCGACGCCGGCTTCGGCTGCGATCGCCGCCGCAGTCATCGGATTGTCGCCGGTGATCATCACGGTGCGGATGCCCATTTTGCGCAGTTCGGCAAAGCGCTCGCGGATACCACCCTTGACGATGTCCTTGAGGTGGACGACGCCGAGCAGGCGGCCGTCACGCTCGACGGCCAGCGGCGTGCCGCCCGACTTGGCGATCTCGTCGGCGATCGCCTGGAGATCCTTGACGGTGTCGCTGCCGGGGCGCGTGCCGTGAGTGGCCGATGACGACTGGCTGACATAGGCGAGAACCGAATCGACGGCGCCCTTGCGCACCGACGAGCCATCGATGTCGACGCCGCTCATCCGGGTCTGCGCGGTGAAGGGCACGAAGCTGGCATGCAAGGTTGCCATGTCACGGGCGCGGATGGCGTATTTCTCCTTGGCCAGCACGACGATCGAGCGTCCCTCAGGCGTCTCGTCGGCGAGCGAGGCGAGCTGCGCGGCATCGGCCAGTTCCTGTTCGGTGACGCCCTTGACCGGGCGGAATTCGGCGGCCTGGCGGTTGCCGAGCGTGATGGTGCCGGTCTTATCGAGCAAAAGCGTATCGACGTCGCCCGCCGCTTCGACGGCACGGCCGGACATGGCCAGCACGTTGAAGCGCACCAGGCGGTCCATGCCGGCAATGCCGATGGCCGACAGCAGGGCGCCGATGGTGGTCGGGATCAAGGTGACGAACAGCGCGACCAGCACCGTCACCGGGATATAGCCGCCGGAATAGGAGGCAAAGCTCGGGATCGTGGCGGTGGCCAGCACGAAGATCAGCGTCATGCCGAGGAGCAGGATGTTGAGCGCGATCTCGTTGGGCGTCTTCTGGCGCGAGGCACCCTCGACCAGCGAGATCATGCGGTCGAGGAAGGTGTGGCCGGAGGCGGCTGATATGCGCACGCGAATCCAGTCGGACAGAACCTGCGTGCCGCCGGTGACCGCCGAACGGTCGCCGCCGGATTCGCGAATGACGGGTGCGGACTCGCCGGTGATTGCCGCCTCGTTGACCGAGGCCACGCCTTCGATCACTTCACCGTCGGACGGGATGATGTCGCCGGCTTCGACCAGCACGATGTCGCCAACCTTCAGGCTGGTGCCGGGCACCAGCTTGAACCTGGAGCGGTCTTCGCCGGCAAGCAGCTTGGCCTGGGTTTCGGTGCGCGCCTTGCGCAGCGAATCGGCCTGCGCCTTGCCGCGGCCTTCGGCGACGGCCTCGGCGAAGTTGGCGAACAGCACGGTGAACCACAGCCAGATGATGATCTGCAGCGTAAAGCCGAAATCGCCGCCGCCGGTGGCGAGATCCTTGACGAACAGGACCGTGGTAAGAAGCGAGACGATGGCGACGACGAACATCACCGGGTTCCTGACCAGCGTGCGGGGGTCGAGTTTACTGAAGGCGCCGCCGATGGCCGGCCACAGGATGCGGGCATCCATGATGCTCGCGGATTTGGACTGGCTCATTTGGTGGCTCCAGTATCTGAACTGTTGGCCGGCACCGACCGATCGGATGCCGAAAAGAGGGGCGGCGGACCATAGGCCAGCAGCCAGATCACGATCATGACTGCCGCGAGGCCGAGGAAGGTAGATACGCTGGGGAAGGGAGGGGGCGTTTCCTCCCCCTCATTGCCGGCTCGTGGGCCGGCTCGCGGCCGGGCCTTCATGCGTTTTGGGTAGAACCAGGACATGACAAGCCTCAGAATGTCTGGCCGTTGATGGCAGCCAGGTGCTCGACGATCGGTCCGATCGCCAGTGCCGGGAAGAAGGTCAGGCCGACGACGATCAGGATGACGCCGACGAGCAGGCCGACGAACAGCGGGCCGTCGGTCGGGAAGGTGCCGGCGGAAGCCGGAACCGTCTTCTTCGTCGCTAGCGAGCCGGCAATGGCAAGCGCTGGAATGATGACGAAGAAGCGACCCACCCACATGGAGATGCCGAGCGTGATGTTGTACCAGGGCGTGTTGCCGGAAAGGCCGCCAAAGGCCGAGCCGTTGTTGGCCGCCGCCGAAGTGTAGGCATAAAGAACCTCGGAGAAGCCATGCGGACCGCCATTGGCCATCGAGGCGACGGCGCTTGGCAGCACGACCGCTATTGCCGTGAAGACCAGCATGACCAACGGCAGAGCGAGGATGGCGAGCATTGCCATCTTGACCTCCTTGGCCTCGATCTTCTTGCCGAGATATTCGGGCGTGCGGCCAACCATCAGGCCGGCGACGAACACGGTGATGACGATGAACATGACGATGCCGTAGAAGCCGGCGCCGACGCCGCCGACGATGACTTCGCCGAGCTGCATGTTGAGCATCGGGATCAGGCCGCCAAGTGCTGTGAACGAGTCATGCATGGCGTTCACCGCACCGCAGCTCGCAGCCGTGGTGATGACGGCGAATAGTGCCGAAGCGGCAATGCCGAAGCGGCTCTCCTTGCCTTCCATGTTGGCGCCGTCGACGCCCAACGCATGGACCAGCGGATTGCCCGCGGCTTCCGCCCAGTAGCAGATAACGACGCCAGCGATGAACAGCACACCCATCGTGGCCAGGATCGCCCAGCCCTGGCGCTGGTTGCCGACCATGCGGCCGAAGACGTTGGTGAGTGCAGCACCCAGCGCGAAGATCGTCACCATCTGGATCATGTTGGAGATGGCGTCGGGGTTTTCGAAAGGATGCGCGGCATTGGCGTTGAAGAAGCCGCCGCCATTGGTGCCGAGCATCTTGATGGCGACCTGCGAGGCGACCGGCCCAAGGGCGAGCGTCTGCTTGGCGCCCTCCAGCGTGGTGGCGTCGACATAAGGCCCGAGCGTCTGCGGCATGCCGAGCCAGACATAGACAAGGGTGAGCACGATGCTGAGCGGCAGCAGGAAGTAGAGCGTGCAGCGGGTCATATCCACCCAGAAATTGCCGATCGATTTGGCCGAGGCGCGGGCGAAGCCGCGGATCAGCGCCACCGCAATGGAAATGCCGACGGCGGCGGACATGAAGTTCTGAACAGTCAGGCCGGCCATCTGCACGAGGTAGGACAACGTGCTTTCGCCGCCGTAATTCTGCCAGTTGGTGTTGGTGACGAAGCTGACGGCAGTGTTGAAGGCGAGATTGGGTTCGACCGATGCCATCCCGGCCGGATTGTAAGGCAGGACGCCCTGCAGGCGTTGCAGAAAGTACAGCACCAGGAAGCTGGCAAGGCTGAAGAAGATGATTCCTGCCGCGTAGGTCGTCCAGTGCTGCTCCTCGCGCTCGCTGGTTCCCGAAATGCGGTAGAGGCCGCGCTCAACGGGCCCGAGTATGGCCGAGAGAAAGGTGCGATCGCCATTGAAGACGCGGTACATGTAGCCGCCGAGCGGCTTCACCAGCAAAACGACCATCCCGCAATAAACCAGGATCTGTATCCATCCGTTGAGTGTCATGGGTTTCCGTGCCTTGCTTCAGAAGCGTTCTGGGCGAACGAGGGCGTATGTCAGGTAGACGAGCAGGAACAAGGTCACGCTGCCACCGAGGATGTAATCGACAAGCATGGTGCGATCCTTCCGCTTAAAGAGCGTCGCAAGCTTTGATGTAGGCGAGGGAAAGACCGAAGAACAAAACCTCGATCCCGATGACGACGATGTCCATTTGTGTTGGTCCTTGCTTCTGCTTGTATTTGGCGCCAGCGACCGGCGAGCCAGAAATTCCATGAGAACGGCCCGCCGTAACTCTGGGGTCACGGCGTCCGCAGCGTTTTGCTCGAGATGGAATATGGACCCGATCGCCATAAAGGTTCGAGACGGGGCCGGGAGGAAAGATATAAAATTCCTATAAAGATTTCCGGGAGATGGCTCCGTTCCGGGCCGCTAGAAACCGACGCCATGATATCGCGACCCCTCTTGCGGCGGCTCCGTCTTTCGAAACAATGGGAACGCAAAGTGAGGGAAAAACAGATGCTCGACATGGCACCATCGAAACAGGCGGCGACATGGCTTTGCGCGCTTGCACGGGCGCTGGAAGCTGATGACGCCGAGGCGGCCGCCAACCTGTTCGTCGAGGATTGCTACTGGCGCGATCTGCTGGCTTTCACCTGGAACATCACCACGATGGAAGGCCGCGATGAGATCCGCGACATGCTGCAAGCGACGCTGGCGGAAGCGAAGCCCTCACACTGGACGCTGTCCGGCGAGGCGACCTCGGATGAGGGCACCGTCGAGGCCTGGTTCACGTTCGAAACGGCGGTCGCGCGGGGCGAAGGGATTGTGCGCCTTACGGACGGCCGCTGCCGGACCTTGTTCACGGCGGTGCGTGAGCTCAAGGGGTTCGAGGAACAAAAGGGACCGGCGCGGCCGCTTGGTATCCGTCACAAGGCCGATCCGAAGCGCGAAACCTGGGCGGAGGCGCGGGCGCGCGAGACGCGCGACCTCGGCGCCACCGAGCAGCCCTATTGCCTGGTGATCGGCGGCGGGCAGGGCGGCATCATGCTCGGCGCGCGGCTGAGGCAGCTCGGTGTGCCCACCATCATCATCGAGAAAAATGCGCGCCCCGGCGATTCCTGGCGCAACCGTTATCGCTCGCTCGTGCTCCACGATCCGGTCTGGTACGACCATCTGCCCTACATTCCGTTCCCGGAGAACTGGCCGGTGTTCACGCCCAAGGACAAGATGGGCGACTGGCTGGAGATGTATGTCAGGGTGATGGAGCTCAACTACTGGGTCGCCACCAAATGCCTCAGCGCCAGCTATGACGAGGCCGAGAAGGTGTGGACTGTGGTGGTCGACCGCGTCGGCCGGCAGATCACGCTGAAGCCGAAGCACATTGTCTTTGCCACCGGCGCCTATGGCCCGCCACGCCAGATCGCGCTGCCCGGCGCCGAGACCTTCAAGGGCGAACTCCTGCATTCCAGCCAGTATGCAAGCGGCGAGAAATTCCGCGGCAGACGTGTCGCTGTCATCGGCGCGGCAAGCTCGGGGCACGATGTCAGCGTCGACCTCTGGGAGAGCGGCGCAGACGTCACCATGATCCAGCGGTCGCCGACGACAGTGGTGAAATCCGACACTCTGATGGAAGTCGGCTTCGAGATCTTCTCGGAAAAGGCTTTGGCGCGCGGCATCAGCACCGACAAGGCCGACCTGATCGTCGCGTCCACGCCGTTCGCGCTTGTACCCAAGGGCCAGCGGGATCTTTACGAGGTAATCAAGGCACGCGACGCAGACTTCTACGACCAGCTACGCGCCGCCGGCTTCGCCATCGATTTCGGCGAGGACGAGACCGGGCTGTTGATGAAGGCCTACCGCACCGGCTCCGGCTACTACATCGATGTCGGCGCCTGCGAACTGATCATCAATGGCGAGATCAAAGTGAAGAGCGGCGTCGGCATCAGTTCATTGACGCCGACCGGCATCCTGTTCGACGACCGCAGCGAGCTGGCCGTCGATGCGATCGTCGCCTGCACCGGCTACCAGTCGATGAACGAGACCGTGGCGGCCATCGTCTCGCGCGAGGTCGCCGACAAGGTCGGGCCATGCTGGGGCCTCGGCTCCGGCGTCAAGGGCGATCCCGGTCCTTGGCAAGGCGAATTGCGCAACATGTGGAAGCCGACGGCGCAGGACGCCCTGTGGTTCCACGGCGGCAATCTGGCGCTGTCGCGGTTTTACTCGAAATATGTGGCGCTGCAGATCAAGGCGCGGATGGAAGGGATTGCGACGCCGGTGTTTGGGGCGGTGAGTAATTCGGGGTAAGGTTCGACCCCCACTCCGTCGAGCTTCGCTCGACACCTCACCCCCGATCGTCGGGGGAGAGGAATGGCGCGAAGCGATTCCAGCTGGCGCCTTTCCTCTCCCTCCGGAGGGGGGAGAGGTGGCTCGACTGTCCGAACCGGATAGATAGGTAACAGAATGGACCGATAGCATGGGTGACAGTTTTCTTGTCCGCCGGAGGACCGGCGATGGTTTGGCGAGAGACTGGCATCA